>NZ_PYVV01000001.1:0-832808 GCF_003056325.1 Halomonas sp. BN3-1
CCATAGCGAGTGGGAACCACCTGATCCCTTGCCGAACTCAGAAGTGAAACCGCTCAGCGCCGATGGTAGTGTGGGGTCTCCCCATGCGAGAGTAGGTCATCGTCAGGCATTTATTCAGAAGAAGCCCAATTCCGAGAGGAGTTGGGCTTTTTCGCATGCATGGGGAAGACCCCTCTCTTTATATGTGGGGCCGCACTGCGTGCGGTCCGGCCGCTCGCAAGCTCGCGTCGTTCGTCACCCCTTGCGGCGTTGCCGCAAAACCCTGGGGTGACTCACCCCCATGCGAGAAACATTGTTATCTTGGTGGCGTCATCCGGCAGTCTTCAGGGAAGAGCGGCGGCCAGGACGGACGGGCGCTGTAGAGCAGAAGGCGGGACCGTCCATCAGGCATTTATTCAGAAGAAGCTCGGTTATCGAGAGATAGTCGGGCCTTCTTTTTGTAAAGAGCGCATGCATGGTCTCTCTACAAGTTCAGCCCCTCTCTTTATATGTGGGGCCGCGCCGATAACCCCCTCGGCGCGGTCCGGCCTGGCTCTTCTCAAGGGCAAGCTCGCGTCGTTCGTCACCCCTTGCAGCTTCGCTGCAAACCCTGGGGTGACTCACCCCCATGCGAGCGACCTTGTTGTCTAAGTGTCATCCTCAGGCATTTAGATAAGCAAAAAACCCAGCTCCGAAAGAGTTGGGGGGATGTCTGTACGATGACCCTTCCTCGTATGCGAGAGTATGCGGAAGGCCGCCCCGGAGAGAGCCGCCCCGACGTCAGGATTTTCTTTAGAAGAAGCCCAATTCCGAGAGGAGTTGGGCTTCTTTCGTTTCTGCTTCCCATGCGGAATGCTGCTCTGGATGGAACAAAGGTGCTAAAGAAAGATCGAAATGGCATATTCATCGTACACAGAGCGAAGGAGGTGCCAGATGCAACGAATTCGTCATTCCGAGGGGCGGCCACAGGTGACGGGGTTCTTCGATACCGCGACATCGAGCGTCCAGTACGTGGTCACGGACCCCGATACCAGACGGTGTGCCATCATCGATCCGGTGCTTGATTTCGATGCGGCCTCCGGTGCGACGTCCACAGCCAGCGCGGATGAACTGCTTGGCTACGTGAAGGAGCACGGCCTCGAAGTCGAGTGGGTGCTGGATACCCATCCCCATGCCGATCATCTGTCGGCGGCGCAGTATCTCAAGCAGCAGACGGGGGCGCCGACGGCAATTGGGCAAAAGATTACCGAGGTACAGGCGCTGTGGAAGGATATCTATCATTGGCCGGAGCTCGCCTGCGACGGTAGTCAGTGGGACAGGCTGTGGGCCGAGGGGGATCGCTTCTCCATCGGTAGTCTCGAGGTCGAGGTGATGTTCTCTCCCGGGCATACCCTGGCGTCGGTGACCTACCGCGTCGGTGATGCTGCCTTCGTCCACGACACCCTGTTTCAGCCCGACTTCGGCACGGCCCGGGCAGACTTTCCCGGTGGCGACGCTCAGGCGTTGTGGCAGTCGATACAGGATCTGCTTGCCTTGCCGGAAGATACCCGCATATTTACCGGACACGACTATCGCCCCGGAGGCCGGGAGCCCCGGTGGGAGAGCACGGTGGCTGAGCAGCGCCGTGACAACATCCATCTCCAGGGTCAGCACGAGGCCGGTTACATCGCCATGCGCAATGGACGCGACCAGGACTTGCCGATGCCTGCGCTGATGCTGCCGTCACTCCAGGTGAATATTCTGGGAGGGCGTTTGCCCAAGGCAGAGTCCAACGGTCGTCGCTACCTCAAGATCCCGCTCAACGCCTTCTAAGCGCCGTGACGCCTGCTGAGAGCGGCCTCCGAGAGCGGAGTCCATGAATATTTCTGCGGCGGGCGCTTGCCGATAGGGTCCGGTGGATATCATCCAGTGATGGTTCCTCGGGCCTTGCCCTTTCGATAGCGACTTCGATATCGACGTCGTTAGCGAGCGCAGGCGCTTGGGCATGCGTTTCTGGTGAAGTGTCTGCTTTCACGCTAGGTTGGTCAGGCGGTTGTCGGCTCAGGTGGCATGAATGGCGCCTCTGCTTGATGGATAGTATTTCCACTTGGCCTGCGCGCGTCGGTGGTGACGCCGATCGTGTGACGGGCGCTTATGCCTTCGGCTCCAGGGCGGTTGATGGAGTCCAGTGTCAGGAGAAAGGGATGTTCGATACGCTTGGTCTTGCCCTGGTGATCGGTGTCGGGGGGACTGCCCTGCTGGATCTGTGGAATTGGCTGTTGAACAAGTCGATAGGGCAACCACTGCCACCCTGGCATCTGGTCGGCCGCTGGTTTTCGGGCTTGCCCAAGGGGAGACTGGTCCATCGGCAGGGGATCGCTTCCTCGCCTGCGATCGGCGGGGAGCTCGCCATCGGCTGGATCATGCACTACGTCGTGGGCGTGAGCTTTGCCTTGGCGCTGTTGTTGGTGTGGGGAGATGGCTGGGCGTTGGCACCGACCTTTGGCCCGGCCTTGATCGTGGGCCTGGTGACGGTAGGCGCGGGCTGGTTCATCCTGCAGCCTGGCATGGGAGTGGGGGTTGCCTGCTCGGGCGCTCCCAACCCGAGCCTCGCCCGCATGAACAACGTGGTGGGCCATATTGTCTTTGCCCTGGGCATGTATCTGACGGCGCGTCTGATCACGGCGGGCTGAGCAGATACCTCGGGGTGAAGCGAGGTTCCAGATAGACAGTCTGGGCCGTCAGAGCAATGCTCTCGAGTGCCTTGTTCAATCGCTCCGGTGTCAGATCGGCCCCCGCTGCAGCCAGGGCTTCTCCGAGCAGGGCGCCAAGGGCGTAGCCGCGCAGGGCTTCGGGCCCCTGATCGTGGAGGGCGGCCCAGCTCAGGGCATCCTGGTGCGGTATGGCGAGGATAACCTCATGGCCGGCTTCTGCCAGGGCAGCGGCGTGTTCGCCGAGATGATCCAGACAACCGACCAGGGTTCTGGGGGTGTCCAGCAGTTCACCATTTTCCAGTTCGTCGACAATATTGTCGCTGGCGACCAGGGTCACATCGGCTGCCGCCGAGAGCGGAAGACTCATGGTCATCAGCCGAAAGCGAAATTCATCGCCATGGCGGCCGAGCAGGCCCACGCGCTGTGCGCTGGTATTGCGCACTTCCTCGACGGCGGCCACCAGGCAGGCGGTCTGCAGGCGCTCTTCCAGCCGGTCATCGATCTCGGCCAGGGTCGTCAACACGTCAGGCCGCGTCGTCACCTCGATACGTCGACCAAAAGCGCCGCCCTGGCTATTGAAGGCAGCAATGGCCGCGCTGAAGCCGATATCCAGGTCCGAATTGCCTGAGATGCCCACCAGCACACGTGTGGGTTCGATGCCGGTGTCCGTCGCCGCCGAGAGCTGTTGCAAGTGGTCGATCAGCGAGTCCAGAACGTCGTCGTCCAGCACGTAACGTGGCATCTGCGCAGACAGTCGGCGTTGATCGGGAGCGATGCCCTGACTCAGTGCCTTCAGCAGACTCGTTCGATCATAGCCAGGCTGGTGGTCTTCGCTGGTCAATGCCGTCCAATGGACAGCAGGTGCAGTGCCATCGATCCCCAGGCCATCGACACCGTGGCAGCTTGCACAGGAGGTATGAGGCGACTCGCCGTGACTTCCCTGCTGGTAGAGGGTCTGTCCTGACGTCAGAGGAGGGGAGTCGGCGGCTCGGGCGGAAAGCACGATGCATGAGGCCATGACGGCAAGTCGAATGCTGGCTCTCAAGGCAGGGTGTCCTCCCGCTATTGCGTGTCCATGTACAGTAACGCAGCTTCCGAGTGGCTGGGCAAGCTACCATCGTCCATCCCCCCGGCTCCTTGCTGCCCACACACTGTAGCCGGGATTGCCGCCTCAGGGCGGCTGACGTCCGAGTTTGTAGTCAGTCGACGCAGCCTCTGTCGGATGCTAACCGACAACCTGTCGGTGCGACTCGAGGTGTTCCCGAAGCCGCACGATTTGGCACGTACCGAGCAAGAATTTGCCAATTGGGTCCGCCCGAAAATGACGTTCGTCCCATTGCTGGCGGTCGTTACCTGGCGCCTCCCGGACGAATCCGACCGGCTAGCGTCCTCAAGCGTTCGCAAAGCGCTCCCGCGGGTTCGCTGAGCAAGCTTTCTTCCCGTAGCCGTCTGGCCTGGGAGTAAAGGCCAGCAGGAGTGGAGAAGAATTGGGCAAAAGACTCGGTAGACTTAGGCGATCGTAGGCTTCGGGTTGCGGATCTTGAACAATAAAACCATCCTTGTATAAGTTTGGTATATGGAAGAGCCGTGACATCGCCATGGAACAGACGCCGTCGACGGCGCGATCCTGGCACCGCTTCTACAAGGAGGAAGAGATCCGTGACCATCTTTGAAGCCCTGCGTGAGAGCCACGACAAGCAGCGCCGCCTGCTGGAACTGCTGGTGGAGACCGAAGGCGACAGTGACGGGCGCGATGAGCTGTTCAAGCGCGTCAAGGAGGAGCTCGAGAACCACGCTGGCGCAGAAGAGCGGGCCCTGTACATGCCGATGATGGAGCATGACATGACCCAGGAGAAGGCGCGGCACAGCGTGGCCGAGCACCACGAGATCGATGAGCTGATCGAGGCGCTCGAGACGACCGACTACAGTTCACCGGGCTGGCTTGCCAGCGCCAAGAAGCTGCAGCATCTGGTCACTCACCACCTCGACGAGGAAGAGCAGGAGGTGTTTCAGCTCGCCGGACGCGCCTTTGACGATGCCACCAAGGCCAACCTCGCTGAAGAGTATCTGCAGGACATGCAGGATCGGGAAGCCGGCTGAAGGCAGACGTTTTTCAAGCCGCTTGCACAAAAGGCGCTGGAGGAAACTCCAGCGCCTTTTTCATGGAGAGCCATCAGACAGCCATATGGTCGCAGAATGGTCAGCTGTCTTGCTGCTCGTCGAGCAGGTGGCTCAGGGCGTCCTTGCGGTTCTCGTAGATGTGCGGTGCATCGGCACGGCGCTCCAGCGCGTCGCCGAGCTTGAGGCGCAGGAAGGCACTGGTGGTGTAGCGAGTGACGCGCTCGTAGAAGCGCTCGGACAATCCGCAGATCATTTCGGTGTAGCGCTCGACCAGGTGCGGCGCGATGGTGAAGTTGTCGTAGTTGACGATGGCATAGACGGGACGGCCCAGGGGCTCAAGCAGGCGTTCGACCTCCCGTTCGATGGTGGCGATGGTGTCATCGTCGTTGACCGCCAGTCCCTCGAAATTGATGAAGAACTGGTAAGTGTCGAGATCGACGCTCAAGCGCTCGGCGATCGGGCGCTCCAGCAGGGTCTCGAGCAGGTCCATGGAGGCGCTGTCGAACAGGCGGGGATCCATGGTGGCAAGGGGCTCGTCGATGTGGGGCCGAAAGTCCATCAGCGCCAGGATGTCGCGCTCCAGTTCCACCCCCGGGGCGATTTCGATCAGCGTCAGCCCTTGCGCACGCAGTTCGAACACGCAGCGCTCGGTGACGTAGAGCACCGGCTGGCCGCGCTTCGCCGCCAGGGGACCGCTGAAGGTGCGGTGCTCGACGCGCTCGACAAACTTGCGCTGGCTGCCGTCGGCGTCGATCTTTAGTCTTCCCGAGTCGATGGACAGCTGGGCACCGGCGGTGAAGGTGCCGACGAACACCAGCCGTTTGGCGTTCTGGCTGATGTTGATAAAGCCGCCGGCGCCGGCAAGCCTGGGGCCGAAACGGCTGACGTTGACGCTGCCCTCCTGGTCGACCTGGGCGAGACCGAGAAAGGCGATGTCCAGGCCGCCGCCATCGTAGAAGTCGAATTGGCTTGGCTGGTCGATGATCGCCTGGGTATTGATGGCGGCGCCGAAGTCGAGCCCGCCCGCCGGCAGCCCGCCGATGACGCCGGGCTCGGCGGTCAGCGTCAGGTACTCCAGCAGCCCTTCCTCATTGGCCACGTTGGCGATGCCCTCGGGCATGCCGATGCCCAGATTGACGATGCTGTTGGGACGAAGCTCGAAGGCGGCGCGGCGAGCGATGACCTTGCGCTCGGTCAGCGAGAGGCTGGCGATGTCATTCATCGGCGCCTTCAGTTCGCCGGCGAAGGCACGACTGAACTGGGTGGCGAAGGTCTGCCAGTGATGCTCGGGCTGTGCCAGCACCACGGCGTCGACCAGCACGCCGGGGATCTTCACGTCCTTGGCCTTGAGGGTGCCTCGTTCGGCCAGACTCTCGACCTGGACGATGACGATGCCTCCGGAGTTGTGCACCGCCATGGCAATGGCCTGCATCTCAAGAAACAGCGCCTCACGCTCCATCGTCACATTGCCGTCGGCGTCGGCGGTGGTCCCGCGCAATAGCGCGACCTGAATCGGCTGAGCCTGGTAGAACAGGTACTCCTCGCCATCGATAGGCATCAGCCGCACGCGATCTTCGGTGGTGCGCTCGTTGATCTTGCCGCCCCCCTGGCGTGGGTCGACAAAGGTATCGAGCCCCACCTTGGTCAGGGTGCCCGGCTTGCCGGCGGCGGTGTCGCGAAATAGATGGGAGATCACGCCCTGTGGCAGGTTGTAGGCCTCGATCTGGTTGTCGATGGCCAGCTTCTGCAAGCGGGGCACTAGCCCCCAGTGGCCTCCGATGACGCGCTTGAGCAGTCCCGGGTGACCGAAGTGATCGACGCCACGGCCCTTGCCGTCGCCCTGGCCAGCGGCGTAGATCAGCGTCAGGTCACGAGGATGGCCGGACTCCACGAAGCGTTGCTCCAGCGCTACCGCCAGTGCCTCGGGAAAGGCCACCCCGACGAAGCCGCCGGTGGCAAGGCTGTCGCCGTCACGGATCAGCTGTACCGACTCCTCGGCACTGACCACCTTGTTGCGTTGGCGACTGACGCTGGGAGGAGTGCGATGGGGCATGGGTGTTCCTTTTCAAGCCATGGGGATAGGGGGCACGTCGGCACGCAGAGCCTATGGACCAGTGTGAGCGACATGAAGGCGGCGAGAGGTCGAGATGCTTGACGGTGCAAAGTCGTTGCTTGCCACTTGAAGTCAGTCGCTGACTGTCCCACTCTGTACAAAAATGGTACACAACCTTCACGTCACGTGCAGAAAAGGGCTTCTGCCGCAGACGCGTGTTGCGTACCGCCGGCCCCCAGGGATGCCCGTGGTGGCGGGGGCCATGACGTTCGCCATGTCGATGAGCCGAAGGAGTGGATCCATGTCTACACAGCAACCCCCTCAGCAACAGCATCGTCAGCCCGGCAGCGAGTCGGCCATGCAGCCCGAGCCGGAGGTGATCCGGGACAGCTACCGTGGCAGCGGCAAGCTGGACGGCAAGGTGGCGCTGATCAGCGGCGGAGACAGCGGTATCGGTCGCTCCGTGGCGGTGCACTATGCCCGTGAGGGCGCGCACTGCGCCATCGTGCATCTGGAAGAAGATCAGGACGCCGAGACCACCCGCCAGATGGTCGAGAAGGAAGGCGGTGAGTGCCTGGTGCTCAAAGGGGACGTCGGCGATGCCGACTTCTGTCGTCAGGCCGTGGCCAGCACCATCGAGCGCTTTGGACGGCTCAATATCCTGGTTAACAACGCCGCCGAACAGTATGACTGGTCCGATATTACCGAGGTGGATGATGCGCAGCTGGAGCGGACCTTCCGCACCAATGTCTACAGCCACTTCTATCTGTCCAAGGCGGCGGTGCCCCACCTCGACGCCGGCGATACCATCATCGCTACCTCCTCGATCAATGCCTTCAAGGGCAATGACACCCTACTCGACTACACCGCGACCAAGGGGGCGGTGCAGGCACTGGTACGTTCGCTGGCGGCGACCCTGATGGATCGCGAGATTCGCGTCAACGCAGTGGCGCCGGGGCCGGTATGGACGCCGTTGATCCCGGCGAGCTTCGACGAACAAAAGGTCGCCGAGTTCGGTGGTCAGGTGCCGATGAACCGGGCAGGCCAACCCAGCGAGATGGGGCCCGCCTATGTCTATCTGGCCAGCGAGGAGTCGTCTTACATGAGTGGTCAGACGCTGCACCTCAATGGCGGCGTGGTGCTCAATACCTGAGATGCCGCGGGAGGCTGCGCGACTCGCCTCTCCAGCGGCAGCGATGAAAGGCGGGATCGAAATGACAGGCGAGCCGGCACGGGCCGGCTCGCCTGTTGACCGTCTGGGCGACGTTACTGGTTGAGTTCCTGCTCGGTGAACAGGTCAGCGAACAGCGCCGAGCTCAAATAGCGCTCAGCGCTGTCTGGCAGTACCACCACGATATTCTTGCCGGCGAACTCAGGCAGCTTGCTGACACGCACCGCAGCCTCGACCGCTGCCCCGCAGGAAATGCCGCAGAGGATGCCTTCCTCACGCATCAGTCGATGGGCCATGGCCATGGCGTCCTCGTTGGTGACCGTCTCGACGCGATCGACCAGATCCATGTCCAGATTGTCCGGCACGAAGCCGGCACCGATGCCCTGGATTTTGTGGGGAGCGGGCTTGAGTTCCTTGCCTTCCCTGGCCTGGGTCAGGATGGGGGAGTCGGTGGGCTCCACCGCCACGGTGGTGATCGCTTTACCCTGGGTCTTCTTGATGTAGCGCGAGACCCCGGTCAGGGTGCCCCCGGTGCCGACGCCAGCTACTAAGACATCGACCTCGCCGTCGGTATCGTTCCAGATCTCGGGACCGGTGGTGGTCTCGTGGATGCGCGGGTTGGCCGGGTTGGAGAACTGCTGGGGCAGGAAGTAGGTCGACGGATCGGACTTGGCCATCTCTTCGGCCTTGGCGATGGCGCCGGGCATGCCCTTGGCCGGTTCGGTCAGCACCAGTTCGGCGCCCAGGGCCTTCAGTACCTTGCGCCGCTCCAGGCTCATGGAGGCCGGCATGGTCAGGGTCAGCGGGTAGCCCTTGGCGGCGGCAACGAAGGCCAGGGCGATGCCCGTATTGCCGCTGGTGGGCTCGATGATGGTCATGCCCGGCTTGAGCACGCCGCGTTCCTCGGCATCCCAGATCATCGCCGCACCGATCCGGCACTTGACGCTGTAGGCCGGATTGCGCCCCTCGATCTTGGCCCAGATCGTGGCGCCTTCATTGACCCGGTTCAGCCGCACCAGCGGGGTGTTGCCGATTGCCTGGGCATTGTCGTCGTGGATGCGAGCCATGTCTGACCTCCGTTGCAGGGCCCCGGGTAGCCAGTACAGGCGAGTCGACCAGGGGCAGATGATGGATGCGAAAGAAATCTATCGAGCGTCCACTATGCCTCAGGTTGGCGCCCGCCACGAGAGAGCGAGGGCTCGCTTACCGCCAGGGGAATTAAAGCGGCTGGCGAAACAGCACGCGCCCGCATCAAGCGGGCGCGTGATCGGCATGGTGAACGCCGTCGCCGTTCAGGACCCAAGGTCGGGTCTTCCGGCGAGCAGCGCTGGCAAGGGCGGAACCTCCTACTGCCGGTCCCACGCAACGAAGGCGTCGACCACCTCCTGTGGGCGCTCCAGCGGATAGAAGTGGCTGGCGTCCAGATATTCCCAGGTGGCGTGGGGCATGATGCGGGCCAGCGCCACGCCGGAGACGTAGGGCGGCTGGAAGGGGTCATGCACGCCCCACAGCAGCATCGCAGGCTTGTTCCACATCACCATCTGAGGTGAGGCCTCAAGGGTGAGGCGGTTATCCATGGCCTTGAGGTACTCGATGAAATGGTTGCGGGTCGACTCGTTCTCGGCATAGTTGCCGTAGAGGTCCTCGAGGATCTCGTCGGTCAGGGTCTCCTCCGGCTGCATGAGACCTGCCGAGGCGAAGTTCTTGACGATCTCGCGGACGTTGTCGGCACTGAAGACCTGGCTGGCCTCGGCGGACTTGGCCTTGGCGATGGCGGCGTTGGCCTCAGGGACCGGCCACATGTCGAGCACGGCGGAGTTGCCGATCACGATCTTGCGGACCTGGTTCTGCTCCTTGAGCTCGGGATCGGTCACCATGATCTGGGCGATGCCGCCTCCCAGGTCGTGGCCGAACAGGATGTAGGGGCCGGGCATGACCTGATTGGCGAAGTCGGTCATGATTTCGGCCTGGCCCTTGAGCGAGTGGTCGGCATCCATGGGGCCGTCGGTGTAGCTGAGCCCGAGTTGGCCGGGCGCGAAGACGTGATAGCCCTGTTCCGCCAGCAGCGGGCCCACCCGGGAGAACAGCACGCTGTTGAGCGGAATGCCATGGATTAGCATGACCGCCGGGTCACCAGGCTCGCCCCATTCGCGATAGGCGACGCGAAAGTCTCCTACATCAGCAAACTGACGGCCGGGCATCTCGTCGGCAAAGGCCGCAAGTGGTGTGATGGCAAGGGCGAGCGACAGGGCAAGGGCGTTGATCGTGCGGATGGGCATGGCGGCTCCTGGGACGGTTATCGATAGCGCTGGCGCCGATGAGCACGGTCGTGATGGCGGTGGCGCAGGCACGAGTGTCAACGGCGGTGCTGACATGGGAGACGGTGGCCGGCCGAGGGCCGAGGCCAGTCGCTTCAAAGGCACTTCATACTCTAGATCAGCGTTACCCGATAAGAAGCCCCCCTGGATTGTCCAAGCATGTTTGAGCATAACGTGATGAAAGCTCGAGTCTGTGCCTTCTCTCCGAGGCCTGTGCCTCTTCACCATGGTCGGGGCTAAAAGAGCACAAGATCGAGCACCTACCTCGAAAGGTGAGTGCCATCTTCGAATTCAAACGCGCTAGCGTGGTAACCGAATCCATGAAATAGGGAGCTTGGCCGTTGAACCATCAAGGGACTGAAAGGTGCGTGCTGGTGACAGGGGCGTCGTCAGGGATCGGCGAGGCGATCGTCACCGCGCTGCTCGAGCAGGGGTTTATCGTCTATGCAGGCGCGCGTAGGGTCGAGCGCATGAGCCACCTGGCTGATAAGGGCGCCCGGGTGCTGGCGCTGGATATCACCGACGCCGACAGCATTGCCGCGGTGCTGACACGTATCGAGCGCGACGGCGTCGAGCTCGATGGGTTGGTCAACAACGCCGGCTACGGCAGCTATGGCGTGCTGGAGGAAGTCCCGATCGAGGAGGCCAGGCGTCAGTTCGAGGTCAACGTGTTCGGGCTGATGGCGTTGACTCGGGAGGTCTTGCCCGGCATGCGACGTCGACGGCGCGGTCGCATCGTCAATATCGGCTCCATGGCCGGCCGTATCTGGTTTCCGGTGGGTGGCTGGTACCACGCCACCAAGTACGCGTTGGAAGCGCTGAGTGATGCCCTGAGGGTCGAGACGCGCCCCTTTGGCCTGTCCGTCAGCCTGATCCAGCCCGGGGTGATTCGCAGCGAATGGGCGGCGATTGCCCGCAAGCCCTTGTGCGAGAACCCTCCCGAGGCGCCCTATGCGCGGATCAAGCGCGGCATGGCCGCCATCCTTGCCGATCACTCCCGGGCCGGCACCCCCGAGATGATCGCCGAGGCGGTGGTCCATGCCCTGACCGCCAGTCGCCCACGTCGACGCTACGCGCGGCCTCGGGACGCCAGGATATTGATCTTCCTGCACTGGCTTTTACCCACCTGGGCGTGGGAGAGAGGCGTCAGGTGGTTGCTGGCACGCTATGCCCGCAGAGCGAGTGACGACAACGGCGGCGGTGCTAGTGTCGACGGAGACGAGGCCGGCCCTGACAGCGGCCCGGAAAACAGCAACGAAAGCGGTAATCCACGCGACGGCGAAAAGCGGGGTGAGGCGGAAAGCTGAGCCGACGCCGGTCAGAACAACGTGGAAAGCATCGAGGGAAGCATCGAGGGAAGCTACAAGGGAAACCACGAAGGAAACGACAAGGGCCCGCCATGCTCAGGCGGGCCCTTGTGATTGCCATGCCGGTTACTGGCGACTGGCGGGGCGCAGGTCGTAGTCGAAGTACTGCTCCATCAGGCGCTGGAAGGTGCCGTCGGCGTAGACCTCGTCCAGAGCCTGGTTGAAGGTCTCGGCCAGGGCTTCATCGCGGGGGCGCACGGCGATGGCATTGCCGCGCCCGAAGATCGATTCTGGCGAATTGATACGCTCGCCGACCTGGGTGAAGTCGCCATCCTCGGCCTTGATATCCAGCGCCTCGATGGCCACCGGGTAGTTGATGAAGGCCAGGTCCAGACGCCCGCTTTCCATGTCGAGGGCGACCTCGTCGGCGGTGGCGTAGCGGCGGATATCGAGGGTGTCGCGATATCGCCCGGTGATGTAGGTGTCCTGGGTGGTACCGCGCTGGACGCCGACGGTCATGCCCTCGAGGCTTGCCAGGTCTTCCGGGTCGACGGCCTCGCCGCGACGGGCCACCCAGACCTTGGGCGACATGGCGTAGGGCTCGCTGAAGCGAACCTGGCGTTCACGCGCTTCGGTGATGCGCATCGACGACAGGATGGCGTCGTACTTGCGTGCCAGCAGGCCGGGGATGATGCCGTCCCAGCCCTGGACGATCCACTCGCAGTCCAGTTCGGCGCGTTTGCACAACTCGTTGCCCAGATCGATCTCGAAGCCCGCGAGTTCGCCGTTGGCGTCGCGGTATTCGAACGGTGGATAAGGCACATCGACGGCGATACGCACCTGGCGAGCCTCGTCGCCGAAGGCGGCGGGCATCGTCAGCATCGTCGCGCAGGCGATGGCCAGGGGGGACAGCAGACGCTGGGAGAAAGAGCGCATGGGGAACCTTGTCGTCAGGGAAGAAGGGGGAGGGGTTATCGTTATGGTGACCGTCGACGGGGCCAGCAGGGCCCCGTCGAGGGTCTGTCGGGTGATTGGCACCCAGGCCGTCAGGCCGCCTGCAGGCGCTTGGCGCGACGGTGGTGGCGTACCGCCAGCACGATCGACAGTGCCGCCAGCAACAGCAGGCCCAGCGATATCGGACGGGTGAAGAACAGCGTCCAGTTCTCGTCAGACATCAGCGCGCGGCGCAGGTTGGTCTCGGCGATGGGGCCGAGAATCACGCCCAGTACCAGCGGTGCCAGCGGGTAGTCCAGCTTGCTGAGCACATAGCCGAACACACCGACGCCGAGCAGCAGGTAGATGTCGGTGACCCGGTTGTTCAGCGCGAAGGCACCGATCACGCAGCACACCAGGACCACCGGCACGATGATCGACTTGGGCACCTCGGTGACGCGCAGAAACCAGCGCATGCTGAACAGACACACCACCAGTACCATCAAGGCGGCCACCAGCATAGCCATGAACATGCCGTAGACCAGATCACCGTGATCCATGATCAGGCGCGGACCGACGCCGATGCCATGGACCATCAGCGAGGCCATCAACACCGCGTCCACCGCGCTGCCGGGGATACCGAGGGCGATCATCGGAATCAGGCCGCCACCGGAGGTGGCCGAGTTGCCGGACTCCGAGGCGATCACCCCTTCCGGCGTCCCGGTGCCGAAGGCCTCCGGGGTCTTCGAGGCGCGCTTGGCCTGGTCATAGGCCAGCAGGTTGGCGATGCTGCCGCCGGCGCCGGGCACCGCACCGATGAACACCCCGACCAAGGAAGAGCGCACCAGGTTGACCGGATAGCTGAGCGTTTCCTTCAGCGCCGCCATGGGGTTGAAGTTGACGTCGTCGGGCATCAGCGCCTTGCCGTGCTTGACGCCCTCGGCGTCTTCCACCTCGGACAGCAGCTGGCTGACGGCGAAGATGCCGATCAGCACCACCAGGAAGGGGAAGCCGTTGGCGAGCAGGTCCGAGTCGAAGGTGAAACGTGCCACCCCCATCATCGGGTCGGAGCCGACGGTGGCAATGAACAGTCCCAGTAGGCCGGTCATCAGGCCCTTGAGCATAGACTTGCCGACCAGGCTTGCGACCACCGTCATGGCGAAGATGATCAGCGAGAAGTATTCCCAGGCGCCCAGTTTGACGGCGATCAGCGCCAGCGGTGGGGCGGCGATGATCAACACCACCACGCTGACCAGCGCACCGAAGAAGGAGGCCCAGATACCCAGCGCCAGGGCGCGGCCAGGCTCGCCCTTGCGCGCCATCGGGAAGGCGTCGAAGGTGGTCGCCACCGACGACGGCGTGCCGGGGATGCCGAGCAGTGCGGCGGAGATCAGGCCGCCGGTGTAACCGCCGACATAGACCGCCAGCATGGTGGCCACGCCCTGCAGCGGGTCCATGGTGAAGGTCAGCGGCAGGGTCAGCACGATGGCCATGGTGATGGTGAAGCCAGGAATCGCCGAGGCGATGACGCCGGCGATGACACCCAGCAGCATGGCGATCATGGTCGAGAGCGTAAACAGTTGGTCCATGCCGGACAGCAGCGCATCCATCATGAGCAATTTCCTCGAGGAGTCGTTGCCGCCTCAGCCGAACAGGCCGCGGGGCAGGCTGATGACGAAGACGTCGCGGAAAAGGGTGTCGACCCCAAGCGAGAACACCAGGGCGACCACCACAGCGATGGCCAGGGCCTTGAGCGAGCGCGCGCCCAGAAGCCATTGACCCGCCAGCAGGAAGGCCAGCGAGGCCAGGCTGAAACCCAGCCAGGGCAGGGCGATGATGTACACCGCAAACAGCGCCAGCACAGCGAAGGCCAGCCGGTGACGCCAGATCCAGGCGCCGACCTGGCCGCGCTCACCGGCGCTCTGGCGCAGGAAGGCACGCGCCTCCTTGAAGGCGATGGCCAGGTTCAATGCCACCAGCGCCGCCAGTACCAGCCGCGGGAAGCTGCCCGAACCCAGTGGTTCCCACATCGACGATGGCAGCGCCTGGGCCCTGACAAAGAGCGCGGTGAACAGCGCCGCCAGGGCGATGTTCAACAGCATATGGGCCAGGGGACCACCCCGGCCCGGGGCGTGCCGCTCCCCGGAAGGGGAGCGGTCGGTGGTGCTCTGGCTCATCGTGCAAGCTTCCCTGACAGACGCTCGATGGTGGCGTTGCTGGTCTCGAGGTACTCGGCGAACGCCTCGGGGCCTTCGAACACCACACTGGCGCCGGCGTTGTGTACCGACTGGGCGAAGGCCTCGTCCTGGCTCATGGCCTCGAAGGCCTCGGCCAGGGTGTCGATGCGTTCTTCCGGGGTGCCCTTGGGTGCCAGAATGCCGCGAATGATGTTCAGCTTGAGCTCAGGATGGCCGAGCTCGGTGAAGGTCGGTACGTCCGGCGCTTCGGGCTGGCGCTCCTCGCTGCCCACCGCCAGGAATCGCAGGTCACCGTTCTTGACGAACTCGCCGCTTGAGGAGATGTCGCCGATGGCGGCGTCGATGTGGCCGCCGACCAGGGCGCGGATGCGCGAGCCGGTGCCCTCGAAGCCGACGTAGCGGAATTGCAGGTCTTCGGCTTCTTCCATCATGGCGGCGTGGATATGCGGCACGCCGCCCAGGGTCACGCCGAAGCGGACCTCACCCGGATTGGCCTTGGCGTACTCGACGAACTCCTCGAAGGTGGTGTAGGGCGCGCCGGCAGGAACCGTCAGGTACTGGGGCGACTGGGTGACGCCGGCCACCGGTTCGAAGTCATCGTAGTTGAGCGGAGTCAGGCCGGTGTGGTGGGCCACCATCAGACCTTCGTGGACCTGACCGATGGTGTAGCCGTCGGCGTCACGCCGGGACAGTTCCTTGAGGCCAGTGGTGCCGCTGACCCCGGGCATGTTGATCACGGGGATCGGCTGACCAAGCTGGGATTCGGCGTGGTTGGCGACCAGGCGCATCAGGGTGTCGCTGCCGCCACCCGGCGACCAGGGCACGATGAATTCCACCGGCTTGTCAGGGTAGGCGTCCTGGGCCACGGCCACACTGGCGGCGGCCAGGGCGGAGGCAGAGACCACCAGGGCCAGCGCGGTCCGGGTGCAAGAGCGGCGGGAAAGAGCGGTCTTTGACGGGGTACGGTGCAGGGTCATGGGATTGTCCTGTGCGTTGAGGGCTTTTGTCTGTGATTGTTGGGATGGATGGTCGGGTTGATTGTTATGGGTGGATCGAAGGTCACGCGTGTTGTTGTGGATGGATCGGTGGTGTCGTGTCGTCTCTCAGCCCAGCAGCAGGGCGCCGTAGCCGAGCCCGAAGCACACCACCAGGGCCGGGTGTACGCGGGTCTTGAGCAGCAGCAGTGCTGCCACAGCGGCGATGATCAGGGTGTGCACCAGGCCCGAGGTCGCCATGCCCTCCTTGAGGAAGCTGACGGTCAGGTAGGCCATCAGCACCATGACGACAGGACGGACCCACTGGCTCATGGACTTGACCTTGATCGAGTCACGGTAGCGATAGAGGGTGCCCAGGGCCGCCAGCATCAGCAGCAGCGAGGGTCCGACGGTGGCCAGTACCGCCACCATGGCACCGCCGGCGCCGGCTACCTCATAGCCGATGTAGCCGGCCATCTTGGTGGCGATGGGGCTCGGCAGGGCATTGCCCAGCGCCAGCGTCTCGGCGAAGCCCTGATGGGTCATCCAGCCATAGGTGCCGACCACCTCGTTCTCGATCAGCGGAATGATCGCGGGCCCACCGCCGTAGCCGACGATATTGGGGATGAAAAAGGCCAGAAACAGCTGCCAGTAGATCATCAGGAGCGACCTCCTTCAGGGGCGTTGCGGGGCTTCTCGGGCCTGAGCAGAGCGGCGATCAGAATGGCGCCGATGATCAGCCCAGGGTGTACGCCAAGACCATAGATCAGGCCACCGGCGGCCACTCCCATGACCAGGGTGGCGACCACGCCGAGCCCGGCCCGGGACTTCTGGAAGAAATCGAAGGTCAGCTGGGCCATCATCACCATCACCACCGGCACCACGCCCAGCCCCATGCCCTGCACCCAGCGTTGGTCGCCGTAGCGGCTGTAAAGGCCGAGCAGCGCGATCATGGCGAAGATCACCGGCACGATCACCGCCACCACCGCATTGATGGCGCCGAACACCCCGCCGACCCGATAGCCGATGTAGCCGGCCATCTTGGTGGCGATGGGCCCCGGCAGGGTATTGCCGATGGCCAGGACATCGGCGAAGGCGTCGTCGTCCATCCAGGCGTGGCGCTTGACCACCTCCTGGTGGACCAGCGGAATCATCGACGGACCGCCGCCGAAGCCGAAGATGCCGATGCGAAAGAAGGCGGCAAATAGCGAAGCTTGTACGCTCATGGGTCAGAGCACCGCGATGGTGGCGTCGGTGCGGGGCTCGGTGCCGCCACAGTAGATGCCGGTCTCGGGGTCACGCAGGATCACCTGGCCACGGCCGTAGCTGCGGCTGTCGGTATCCACCTGCATGCGATGACCACGGGCCGCCATGGCACGTACCAGCGGTGCCGGATAGCCGTGCTCGATACCGATGGTGCGACCGCCCATCCACTGCCAGCGCGGTGCGTCCAGCGCCGACTGGGGGTTGAGGCCGAAGTCGACCAGGTTCATCACCACCTGGACGTGGCCCTGGGGCTGCATGAAGCCACCCATCACGCCAAAGGGCCCCAACGCCTTGCCGTTTCGGGTCAGGAAGCCCGGGATGATGGTGTGGAAGGTCTTCTTGCCGGGCTTGAGCACATTGTCGTGACTCTCGTCGAGGCTGAAGTCGTGGCCGCGGTTCTGCAAGGCGATGCCGGTTCCCGGCACCACGATGCCGGAACCGAAGCCGTGATAGTTGCTCTGGATGAAGGACACCATGTTGCCGTCCGCGTCGGCGGTGGCCAGATAGACGGTGCCACCGGCCCTGGGCTTGCCCGGCTGCGGGTCGATGGCCGCGTCCTGGATCAGCTCGCGACGGGCCTCGGTGTAGGCGTCGGACAACAGCTCCTCGACCGTGTAGGTCATGGCCTGTGGCTCGCTGATATGGGTCTTGCCGTCGGTGTAGGCGAGCTTCATCGCCTCGAGCTGACGATGCAGCAGTTCCGGGTCGTCGCGGTGGGACGCCGGATAGCCATCGAGCAGGCGCAGCGCCATCAGCGCCACCAGGCCCTGGCCATTGGGCGGGATTTCCCAGACGTCGACGTCTCGGTAGCGGGCCGAGATCGGGGTGACCCACTCAGGCTGATAGGCCGCCAGGTCGTCCTTGCGCAGATAGCCGCCGGTGCGACGCGAGAAGGCGTCGATGGCCTCGGCCAGCTCGCCGCGGTAGAAGCTCTCCGCCTGACTCTCGGCGATGGCCTCCAGGGACCTGGCCTGGTCTTCGTTGCGAAACCACTCACCGGCGTCGGGAGCGCGGCCATCGAAGGTAAAGGTGTCGAACCAGGGCTGGGTGGCTTCGCCTTCGAGATGCTTGTGGAAGGTCGCGGTGTCGCGCTGCCACAGGCTGGCGATGACCGGAGACACCGGAAAACCGTCGCGGGCCAGGCGAATGGCGGGTTCGAGCAGGGTCTTGAAGTCCAGCTTGCCGAAGCGGCGCGACAGTTCGGCCCAGGCGGATGGCGTACCGGGCACCGTCACCGGGGTCCAGCCGTAGAGCGGGACCTTGTCGTGGCCGGCCTCGACCAGCGCTTCCCGGTTCAGCGCCTGGGGCGCCACGCCGCTGGCGTTGAGCCCGTGCAGCTCGCCGTTGCCCTGATCGTCGTTGGCGATCCACACCAGCGCGAAGGCGTCGCCGCCGATGCCGCAGCCGGTGGGCTCGACCACCGTCAGCGCGGCGGCGGTGGCGATGGCGGCGTCCACCGCGTTGCCGCCGCGGGCAAGCATATCGCGGCCGATCTGCGCGGCCTGGGGCTGGGACGCCGCCACCATGCCATCGCGAGAATAGGTCGGGCTGCGCCGGGACGGGTAGGGCGTGGCATCGGGGTAGGGAGTGGACAGGGAGCTGGGGTTCGCGCGCTGGGAAGACATGGCGTCTCTCTTCAAGGTGGCTGACTCGAGGTCGCTGATCCAAGCTGGATCGGGTCAATCGTTATTGGTGTTAAAAATCGATTTTATGACCCGACTATGCCGCGCCCTCGAAAGGCCGTCAATCCCCTGAAGAGCGATCCAACGGTTCGGGGCCCGGCAAGGCGGGCCCCGAGAATGATGGCGGGTTTGATGTTCATCTTGGACGCGATCCAGCGGTGACGCAGGCCCTGGCGGAATATCAGGCCCCGGAGGCGGAGCCGGCCGGCTGGCGCTCGTCGCTGCCATGACCCAGGGTCAGGCCGGTGAGTACATAGAGCAACGAGAAGGCGATGGCGCCGTAGCAGAGGATGGCATAGACGAAGAAGTCGGCGGTGGCGACCCCCAGGGTGGCGGCGGTGAAGGCGCCGGTGACGCCCCAGGGCACCAGCGGCGACAGGGTTGTGCCGGTGTCCTCGAGGATACGTGACAGGTTCCTGGTCGGGCTGCCACTGCTGGCGACCAGCGGGCGCAGCAGCGGGCCAAGCAGCGAGAAGGTCACGTAGTAGCTGCCGGTCAGCAGAAAGGCGAGGCTATGCAGCGCCATGGAGCCACCGAGCACCTGGCGCCGTCCGGCGTGGCGTCGGGCCAGGTAGGCGATGGCGGCGTCCAGGGTGCCGGCACTCTTGAACGGGGCCCCCAATACGGCGGCGGCGATCAGCACCGCCACGGTGGACATCATGCCCTGCAGGCCACCCCGGGACAGCATCTTGTCGACCATGGCGACCCCGGTATCGGCGACGAAGCCTGCGTTCATGGCGGAACCGATCTCGGAAAGGCTCGCGCCCTGGAGCACCACCCCGATCAGCGCCGCGCTGAAGATGCCGAGCATGAAGGCGGGCAGCACCGGCTTCTTGGCCAGGATGCAGCCGAACACCACCAGGGGCGGCAACAGGGTCAGCAGGTTGTCGCTGAAGGTGGCGGCCAGGGTGTCGATGATCGCCTGGGTCTGGGTCGACATGCCGTCACCGGCGAGGGTCGCCCCGGAGGTGGCGACGTCGCTGCCGAGCCAGGCGTAGACCACCAGGGCGATCAGGTAGGCCGGCAGGGTCGAATACAGCATATGGCGGATGTGGGTGATGATATTGACCTCGCATACCGCCGAGGCCATCACCGTGGTATCCGACAGCGGCGACAGCTTGTCGCCGAAGAAGGTGCCGGTGACGATGGCACCGGCGGCGTAGGCCGGGGGAATGCCGAGTCCCAGCGCGACCCCCATCAGTGCCACGCCGATGGTGCTGAGGGTGCCCCAGGAGGTCCCGGCCATGACCGACATCAGCGAGCATGACAGGCAGGCCACGACCAGAAAGAGCCCCGGCGTCAGCGACTCGAGGCCCAGGGTGACCATGGCAGGAATGGTGCCGGAAAGCATCCATACCCCCACCATCATGCCGACGCTCATCAGGATCAGAATGGGCACCAGCATGGCCTGGATGCCCTTGAGCAGATCACTTTCAAGGCGGGACCAGGCGATCCCCCAGGCAAGGCATAGCGTCATGGCGATGGCGCCGGCAACGATCAGCGCCACCGCGGTGGGAATGCCAAGACCCATGATGCCGACCAGCAGACTGCCGATGGCGGCGATGAGCAGAATCAGATGGCGAGGGCCAGACAGCGAGACAGCGGGCGCTGTCGAAGGGGAAGCGTCTTGGGACATGGGCGTGTTCCGTTGCTGTTGTTGTGGTGAAGGGGACAGGCTCCGCCCTGTTGGGTCAGGGTTTTCTGTGTCGGGGCATTCTGTGCCAGGGCCTGTTTTGTCAGAGATATCGACCCTTGTGGAAGAAATATCTCGATCGTTGTAAGAAATATCGTCTACTATATTTAATATCGATATTTTGGAAAAACTATGGCCCAGCGCTTGGCGAACGTCAATTGCCGACGTACTCTGCAAGCCTGTTATTTGCGAGTGTTGTCATGATCAATTCCCAACCAGCCGAGGTGGCGGCGAGCGGCGAAACGGCGGCGAGCCAGGTGTTCAGTGCGCTGAAGCAGGACCTGATCCGTGGGCGTTTCGCGGCGGGGGAGAAGCTCGCCATCAGCGCGCTGAAAGAGCGCTACGAGGTGGGGCTGAGCCCGCTGCGGGAGGCGCTCAACCGGTTGGCCGCCTACGGCCTGCTGGAGCAGCACAATCAGCGCGGCTTCCGGGTGCCGCCGCTGTCGGCGGAAGAACTCGAGGATATCTCTCGGCTACGTATGCAGCTGGAGTGCATGGCGCTGACCCAGGCCTTCCAGGAGGGTGACGCCGAGTGGGAGTCGCAGTTGCTGGCCGCCAGCCATCGTCTGTCGCGGGCCAACAAGGCCCAGGGCGAGATCGAACAGTGGGAGCAGGCCCACCAGCGTTTTCACCGCACCCTGTTGGCGCCCTGTGGTTCGCACTGGCTGTTACGCTTCATCGAGCAGTTGCACGATCAGTTCGATCGCTATCGCCGGCTGGCCCCGGGCAACCCGGAGATTCGTGACCGCCTCGATGCCCAGCACGGCGAGCTGGTCGAGCTGGCGCTGGACCGGCGTATCCACGATGCCCGCTACCTTCTCGAAGATCATATCCGTCAGTCCTGGGAGGTCGCCAAGGGCGCCTGCGAGCAAGGATGAGGTGACGCCCCCGACTTGCCATACCGGCTTGCGGGGCTTTTGCCTGCCAGTCCTGGGAGGTTGCCAAGGGCGCCTGCGACGGCTGTCAAAGCCTAGCGATTGGAAGGATGCAGCTCGAGGTAGCGATTCTTGGAGGGCAGCAGGTGCTGCCGGCACAGCTCGCGCAGCGCGTGGCGGTCCTGTTGGCGGATCGCCTCGATCATCGCCTGGTGCTCGTGGCGCGCCCGGGACAGGCTGTGGCTGTCGGCGATGGCGATAAAACGAATGCCGTGGGCCTTCTGGGCGAACTCGTTGATGGTCTCGTAGAGGTAGGGATTGCCGGTCGCCGCGAACAGGGTGCGGTGAAAGGCGATATTGAGGTGGAATACCCGTCGCAGATCATGGGCGTCCACGGCGGTGCTGTAGCGCTGGTGGATGTCCTCGAGCTCGCTCAGCCACTGCTCCGGCGCCGGTAGTGGCAGGGCGTCGACACCGGCGAGTTCGAGGATCTCACGCATGGCGTAGAGCTGCTCGACCTCTTCGGGCGTGTAGGCCTTGACGAAGGCGCCGCGGTTTCTGATGCGTTCGACCAGGCCGATGCTCTCGAGCTGGAACAGCGCCTGACGCACCACGTGGCGCTTGCAGTCGAAGCGCTCGATCAGGTCCTCCTCGACCAGTCGCTCCCTGGGGTGCAGACGCCCCAGCACGATGTCCTCCTCGACACTGCCGACGATGTCCTCCGCCACGCTGGTGGCGCTGGGACGACGGGTGCTGTTGGAAGGGTCCTGCACGCTGACCTGGCTCATCTCGCATCCTCTGCGATCACGATGGTGAAGCGGCGACGAGACGGTCCCGTCGCCGACTCCAGTCTATCAATAGCGCTCACCGCCTTCATCGGCTCGAATGACTTTCCTCACTCCTGGGTCGGCACGCGACAGTGGGGCTCGGGGCGGCACACCTTGAAGTCACAGCCCTGGTCGGCCTGCAGGATCTGCTCCATGAACAGCCGACGATAGCCGAGCATCGGTGGCTGCTCACGCGGCGGGGCCGTGGTCTGCTGGCGGCGGCTCTCCAGGGTCTGCTCGTCCACTTCCAGCGAAATACGGTTGGCAGAGACGTCGAGTTCGATGATGTCGCCGTCGCGAACCAGCCCCAGCGTTCCTCCTTCGGCGGCCTCCGGCGATACGTGCAGCACGATGGTGCCGGCGGCGGTGCCGCTCATGCGTCCGTCCGAGATGCGCACCATGTCCTTGACGCCCTGGGTGGCGAGCTTCTTCGGGATCGGAATGTATCCGGCCTCGGGCATGCCCGGGGCGCCCTTGGGGCCGATGTTGGCCAGCACCAGGACGTCGTCGGCGTTGACGTCCAGGTCCGGATCGTCGATGCGCGTCGCCAGATCCTCCAGCGAATGAAAGACCACCGCCCGTCCGCGATGCTGCATCAGCTCCGCAGACGCCGCCGACTGCTTGATGATGGCGCCGGCCGGGGCCAGGTTGCCGCGCAGCACGGCGATACCGCCTTGTGCGTAGACAGGACGGGAGCGTGGGCGCACCACCGGCTGCTCGACCAGATGCACCGCCGCGTCGATGTTCTCGCCCAGGGTGCGACCATTGATCGTCATGGTGTCCAGGTGCAGCAGGGGCTTCAGCTCTCGCAGCAGCGTCGGCAGGCCGCCGGCGCGATGCAGATCCTCCATATAGCCCTCGCCGGAGGGCTTGAGGTCGACCAGCACCGGCGTCTCGCGGCTCATGCGATCGAAGGCGTCCAGGTCGATGTCGATGCCCAGCCGACCGGCGATGGCGGTCAGGTGGATCAAACCGTTGGTCGACCCACCCAGTGACAGCAGCACCCGCAGGGCATTTTCGAAGGCCTTGGGGGTCAGGATCTGGGAGGGCGTGACCCCGTCACGGGCCAGCCGTACCGCCTCGGTCCCGGACTGCTCGGCGATGCGCTGGCGGTCGGCGTAGACCGCCGGCGCGGTGGCGCTGTTGGGCAGCATGATGCCCAGGGTCTCGGCCAGGCAGGCCATGGTGCTGGCGGTGCCCATCACCGAACAGGTACCCACGGTAGGCACCAGCTTGTCGTTGACCTCGCTGATCTCGGCGTCGTCGATGTCCTGGCCGCGGTAGGCCGCCCAGTAGCGACGGCAGTCGGTACAGGCGCCGACCCGGGTGCCGCGATGGGAGCCCGACAGCATGGGCCCGGTGACCAGCTGGACGGTGGGTATATCGGCGCTGGCCGCCGCCATCAGCTGGGCCGGCACCGTCTTGTCACAGCCGCCGATCACCACCACGGCATCCATCGGCTGGGCACGAATCATCTCCTCGGTGTCCAGTGCCATCAGGTTTCTCAGGTACATGCTGGTGGGGTGGGCGAAGGACTCATGCAGCGTGATGGTGGGGAACTCCACCGGCAGCCCGCCGGCCAGCATCACCCCTCGCTTCACGCTCTCGACCAGCCCCGGCACGTTGCCGTGACAGGCGTTGTAGCCGCTGTAGGTGTTGGCGATGCCGATCACCGGCCGCGACAGCGCATCGTCGGTATAGCCCATGCCCTTGATGAACGCCTTGCGCAGAAACAGCGAAAAGTCGGCGTCACCGTAGTTGGTCAGGCGGTTGGACATGCCCCGGGTGGCGTTGTTGTGGTTGTTGTCTGAGTCCTGGCTCATCGATCGGTCCTCGTATCTTTATCGCTGGCGCCGAACAGCCCCTTCGCAGGAGGGCGTTGCGTCGTGGTTCGCTAGCTAGGTTAGGACGAGAAAAGATGGTTAACAAGATTATTGACAATTTTATTGGCGACCGTCTACGTTGAATCTGGCAGTCACGACGTGCCCGGCGCCTTCGCCCCGACTCAGCGCCCCAAGACAGCGCCCCAGCGTCCTGAGACAGGGCCCAGCGCTCGGAGACAGCGCCTGAGCAGGTGCGCGATGACCGCGCCCGTCGCACGTACCAGTGCAAGACAACGATAAAGACAACGACAACCGCACAAGAGGTGCAGCCATGAAACATCGTGGAGCTTACGCCGCCATCCTTCTGTCGACCCTGCTTCTGCCCGGCGCCGCCATGGCGGAGTACTCCGCCGGCGACGAGATCAAGGTGCTGCAGGGATTCAAGGCCGGCGGGGGCAGTGACGCCCTGGCCCAGCTGACCCAGCCGTTCCTGCGCGAGTCGCTGGGAGTGGACTTCGTCAACGAGTACCTGCCGGGGGCTACCGGTGCCATCGCCTGGACCCGCCTGGCCAAGCAGAC
Organism: Halomonas sp. BN3-1; assembly: GCF_003056325.1. Taxonomy (NCBI): domain Bacteria; kingdom Pseudomonadati; phylum Pseudomonadota; class Gammaproteobacteria; order Oceanospirillales; family Halomonadaceae; genus Halomonas; species Halomonas sp. BN3-1. Next base: position 24,493 of record NZ_PYVV01000001.1, read on the forward strand.
CGAGGCCGACGGCACCACCATCAGCATCACCAATACGCCGATGCTGATGACCAACTACATCATGAACGACACCATCACCTACTCGGTGGACGAGCTGACCCCGATCGCCAATGTGGTGACCGACCCGGGCATCATCGTGGTACCGGCGGAGAGCCCCTACGAGACGGTGGAGGAGTTCCTGGCCGCCGCCGAAGAGAACCCGGGCACCATCACCGTGGGCAACTCCGGCGTGGGCGGTGATGACTTCTTCTCCACCATCCTGATCGAGCAGGCCTCGGGGATCAGCTTCCAGAAGGTGCCGTTCCAGGGTGACGGACCTTCGGCCACCGCCGCCATGGGCGGGCAGATCGACGCCAGCTTCAACAACCTGGGCAACGTCTACGGGCACATTCAGTCCGGTAGCCTGAGGCCGCTGGCGGTGTTTGCCCGCGAGCGCCTGTCGATGCTGCCCGACGTGCCGACCCTGAGCGAGAAGGGCATCGAGGTGGTGGCCGGTTCCTCACGTGGGTACAGCGCACCGGCCGGAATCCCCGAGGAGGCGCGCCAGCAGCTGATCGACGCCTTCGAGGCACTCAAGACCAACGAGGAGTTCAAGAAGGTCGCCGAGGAGCGGGCCATGAACCTCGATATCCAGACCGGCGACGACTATCGCCAGATGATCGAGGACATGGAAGGCCAGTTCGAGGAGATCTGGGCCAGCGTGAAGGACGAGATCAACGGTTGATCGGTGCGCTTGCCGACGGGCCAGGCCCGTCGGCAAGCGACCGAGGGAGTCATACTGATGAAACTCAGTCGCCTGCTGTTTGGCCTTTTCGCCCTGGGGGTGGCCACGCTGTTCGGGGTCACCTCGCTGGGCTATCCCGACGCCGCGGCGCGGATGCCGCTGATCTACGCGGTGGTGGTGGGACTGTTCGCCATTGCCATGATCGTGCAGGAGTTGACCGCGCATTCCCGCGCGCGGACTCAGGCCTCGTCGAGCGCCGCGCCCACCCTCGAGGGCAGTCAGCTGGCCGAGGGCGAACTCACCGAAGGCGATGGCGCGCCCGCGCCGCCCGCCAGGCCGCTCAAGGCGATGGCGGTGTTCGTGTTCGCCGCCGTCTACATCTACAGCATCTCCTGGCTCGGCTATGTGGTCGCCACGGCGGCCTTCATGGGCCTGTCGCTGTGGCTGGTGCGCCATGTGTCGCTGCGCTTCAGTCTGATCGGCATCGCCGGTCTGATCACCGTGGTCTGCCTGGTATTCATCGGCTTTCTGGGCCTGCCCGTGCCGCTGTTGCCACCGTTGTTTTAAGTCCTGTCGTGCGCTTCGCCACACCGATCGGCTTCGCTGAGGTCGTCATTGCACCCGCGCGAACCTGGAGCCTGACCCTATGAACGACTCGCTTGTGATGGTGGGGCTGAGCAACGTGCTCACCTTTACCAATATTGCGCTGATCCTCGGCGGCACCCTGCTGGGGCTGTTCGTCGGCGCCATGCCGGGGCTGTCCGCCACCATGGCGCTGGCGTTGCTGTTGCCGCTGACCTTTACCATGGACCCGGCGACGGGGCTCAGCATGCTGGCCTCGCTGTACGTCGGCGCCTCCTACGGCGGCTCCATCGCCGCCATTCTGCTGCGGACCCCAGGCACGCCCTCGGCGGCGGCCACCGTGCTCGACGGCTTTCCGCTGTCCCAGCAGGGGCAGGCGGGCAAGGCGCTGGGGGTGTCGCTGTTCGCCTCCTTCTTTGGCGGCCTGATGAGCGGTATCGCCCTGCTGACCGCCGCACCGTTGCTGGGGGTGCTGGTGTTGAAGTTCGGCCCGGTGGAGCTGTTCGCCATCGCCGTGCTGGGCATCACCATCATCGGCTCGCTGTCCCAGGGCTCCATCGTCAGCGGATTGCTGTCCGGCATCATGGGGCTGCTGCTCAGCACCGTGGGCATGGACCTGATCACCGGCACACCGCGCATGACCTTCGGCAACATCAACCTGTTTTCCGGCATCGAATTCACGGTGGCGCTGATCGGGCTGTTCTCGATTCCCCAGGCGTTGATCCTGATCGAAAACGCCCACGACAGCGACAAGGTGGCCAGCAAGATCACCGATCGGCTGGTGCCGCGGCTGAAAGAGCTGCGCACGCTGATGCCCAACATCCTGCGCTCCGGCGGCATCGGTATCGTTACCGGCCTGATCCCCGGCACCGGCGGCGACACCGCGAGCTGGTTTGCCTACAACGAAGCCAAGCGCTTTGCCAAGGACAAGAGCCGCTTCGGCAAGGGCGACATCGCCGGCGTCGCCGCCCCCGAGGCCGCCAACAACGCGGTGGTCGGCGGCGCGCTGATTCCGACCATCGCCCTCGGTATCCCCGGCAGTTCGTCCACCGCCATCCTGCTGGGGGCGCTGATGGTCCAGGGCATCCTGCCAGGCCCCAACCTGCTCACCGACTATGGCGATGTCACCTACACCCTGATCTGGGCGGTGATCTTCGCCAATGTCGGCCTGCTGGCGGTGGGGCTGATGTTCACCCGGCTGTGCGTCGGGGTGACCAAGGTGCCGGACAGCTTCGTCGCCTGCGCCATCATCACCCTGTGCGTGATCGGCGCCTTCGCCATCAACAACAGTCTGTTCGAGGTGGGGCTGATGCTCGGCTTCGGCCTGTTCGGCTACTGGATGAACAAGGCCGGCATCTCACCGGCGCCGATGGTCATCGGTCTGATCCTGGGGCCGGTGATGGAAACCAGCTTCCAGCAGTCGATGCTGATCGGCCAGAACAGCCCGATGATCTTCGTCGAAAGCCCCATCGCCATGGTGCTGCTCGGCATCGCGGTGCTGTCGATCCTCCAGGCCACGCCGGTCTTCCGCTGGCTGCGAAGCTCGTTGCGGCGCGGGGCACGCACCGGCTGATCGAGGCGCTGTCACCGCTTCAATAGCGGTGACAGCGCTTCATCCACGCCTGCAACCACGCTAGCGACAACCACAACAATATCTTGAAAGGAGCCCACCATGACGCGTATCAGCGACGTCCGTGCCCGCACCATCAGTGTTCCGCTGGACCATCCCACCAGCTTCTCCAATCGTCAGGTGTTCAAGCGCGACTACGCCCTGGTGGAGGTCGAAGGCGACGACGGCGTGGTCGGGATCGGCTTCTGCTACGGCGGCAACAATGCCGGTCTGCTGGTATCACAGGCGGTTCGCGAACTGCTGAGGCCTGTACTGCTGGGGGCCGACGCCCATGCCACCGAAGGCCTGTGGCAGGCCATGTATCAGGAGTCGCTGCTGCATGGTCGCTGTGGCTCGGTGATGCGGGCCATCAGTATTCTCGACACCGCCCTGTGGGATCGCAACGCCCGGGCGGCGGGGCTGCCGCTGTACAAGTACCTGGGGGCGAGTGACAGCGACAGCGTCCCGGCCTACGCCAGTGGCGGCTACTACCTCGACGGCAAGACGCCTGAGATGCTGGGCGAGGAAATGGCCGGCTACGTGGCGCAGGGCTTCAAGGCGGTGAAGCTGAAGGTGGGCCGCGAGGACCTGGCCGGGGAAGAGGCGCGACTGGCGGCGGTGCGCGAAGCAGTCGGCCCACACGTGGCGGTGATGATGGATGCCAACAACGCCTGGCGCGACCTGCCTTCGGCGCTTGCGTTCATGCGCATGGCCGAAGCGTACTCGCCGTTCTGGATCGAAGAGCCGTTCAGCCCCGACGACATCGACAACCACCGCCGTCTAGCCGAGCGTACCCCGGTGCCGGTCGCCACCGGCGAGATCGAGGCCGGACGCTGGCGCTTCAAGGAGCTGCTGGACAAGGAGGCGGCGATGATCCTGCAGACCGACGCCGCCGTGTGCGGCGGCATCACCGAGTTTCGCCGCATCACCGCCACGGCGGCGAGCTACGGGGTCGAGGTCTATCCCCACTGGTTCCATGACCTGCACGTGCACCTGGTGGCCTCGGCGCCCAACGCGCGCATGGTGGAGTTCTTCGCCGATGACCAGGTCCTCAACTTCCGCCGGCTGATCGACACCCAGCTTCAGTTCTCCGACGGCAACCTGCTGCTGCCGAGCGCCCCGGGCCTTGGCTTCAACTTCGACAGCGAGGCGCTGGAGCGCTACGCCAGCGAGCCCTGGTCGTGACCCGTCGTCATCGGCCGCTGGTCGGGCGGCGCCCGACCCCGATCGAGCGCTCCACCCCATTTAAGGAAATCGCATCATGACAGCCACCAACCTGGCCCATGCCAGCGACGCCTGGTCGCCGGTGATCACCCCCTTCACGTCGGATCTCGCCGTCGATACCGAGCGCTTTATTGCCCACTGCCGCTGGCTTGACTCCCACGGGGTCGGACTCGCGGTGTTCGGCACCAACTCCGAGGCCAACTCGCTGACCCTTGGCGAGAAACGCGAATTGCTCTCACAGCTGGGGCAGGCGGGCATCGATCCCTCCCGGCTGATGCCGGGCACCGGCCACTGTGCCATCGACGATACGGTCGTGCTGACCCGCGACGCGGTAGACATGGGCGCGGCCGGAGTGCTGATGCTGCCGCCGTTCTACTACAAGGGCGTCAGCGACGAGGGGCTCTATCGCTACTATTCCGAGGTCATCGAGCGGGTAGGCGATGCGCGCCTACGGCTGTATCTCTACCATATTCCGCCGGTGGCCCAGGTGCCGCTGTCGATCGAGCTGATCGCACGGCTGCGCGAGGCCTTCCCCGAGATGGTCGCGGGGATCAAGGACAGCGGTGGCGACTTCGCCAACACCCAGGCACTGATCGACGCCTTCGGCTCCGACGGCTTTGCGGTGTACGCCGGCAGCGAGCGTTTTCTGCTGGATACGCTGCGCGGCGGGGGAGCGGGCTGCATCAGTGCCACCGCCAACGTCAATCCGGCGGCCATCGCCGGGCTCGCCGCCGACTGGCAGACAGCCGAGGCCGATGAAAGCCAGGCAGGGTTGAACGCCATGCGCGATCTGTTCGAGCGCTATCCGCTGATACCGGCGATGAAGGTGGCTACCGCACATTTTTCGGGACAGGCGTCCTGGGCGACGCTACGCCCGCCCTTGATTGAACTGGCCGCAGGGCGTCGCCAGGAGCTGATCGCGGCGCTGGAAGAGCGAGACTTCGCCATGCCGGGACTCAAGGAGGAACAACATGGATAAAGCACCCGCTGCCCGCGATCGTGGGCAGGCGCCTCGTATCGTCGCCCTGAGGCGGCTGGGCGAGGAGGAACTCGCGGCCTTGAACGAGGTGGGGCAGGTGGACTATTTCGAGGATCTGAACGAGGGCAATCGCGAGGCCTTCGAGGCAGCGATGGCCAGCGCCCACGGTCTGATCGGCGGCAAGCTCGAACTCGATGAGGCGATGCTCGAGCGCTCTCCTAATCTCGAGGTGGTGTCGACCATCTCGGTCGGCTACGACCAGCTGCCGCTCGAGGCGATGAATCGTCGGGGCATCCTGCTGTGCAATACCCCGGACGTGCTTACCGAGACCACCGCAGATACCGCCTTTGCCCTGATCATGGCGACTCAGCGGCGGTTGGTGGAGCTGTCCTGCATGGTGCGGGAAGGACGCTGGACGTCCCATGTCGGTCCCGACCAGTTTGGTCACGACGTGCACGGCAAGGCACTGGGCATCGTCGGCGCGGGGCGTATCGGCGCGGCGATCGCCAGGCGCGGCGCGCTGGGCTTCGGCATGTCGGTGCTGTACACCGCGCGGGCACCGAAGCCTGAGCTCGAGCAACACCTCGGCGCCGAACACTGCTCCCTGGACGAGCTGCTCGCGCGCGCCGACATCGTCTGTCTGGCGGTGCCCTACAGCGATGACACCCATCACCTGATCGACGCCGACGCCCTTGCCCGGATGAAGCCCTCCGCCGCGCTGATCAACATCGCCCGGGGCAAGGTCGTCGACGAGACGGCACTGATCGAGGCGCTGGAACAGGGCACCATCGGCGCCGCCGGGCTCGACGTCTTTACCCGGGAGCCGCTGGACGCCGACTCGCCGCTCGCGCGCATGGGCAACGTGGTGGTGCTGCCGCATATCGGTTCGGCCACCCACGAGACCCGTGCTGCCATGGCGCGGCGCGCGGTGGACAACCTGATCGGTGCGCTGGTCGGCGAAGGCCCGGTCAACGCCGTCAACGAGTCATCCTGGCGAGCAGGGAGGGCATCATGAAGCGACGTCTCGAGCGCATCCTGAGCCTGGACGACTTCGAGCGGGCGGCGCGTCGCCACCTGCCGCGGCCCCTGTTCGGCTATGTCGCCAGCGTGGCCGAGGAGGGCGAGACGGCAAGGGCCGGTCGCGAGGCCTTCAACGAGGTGCACTGGCTGCCCAGGGCGCTGGTCAATGTGTCGTCGATTTCCACCGAGGTGGAGCTGTTGGGGCAACGGTTCTCGCAGCCCTTCGGTATCGCCCCCATGGGTATCAGCGCGCTGACCGCCTACCGGGGCGACATGGTGCTGGCCGAACAGGCCCAGCGTGCCGAGATCCCGATGATCGTCAGCGCATCCTCGTTGATACCCATGGAGGAACTCGCCGAAGCCACCGGTGCGGACTGGTTCCAGGCCTACCTGCCCGGCACCCTGGAGGGCATCGACGCCTTGCTTGAGCGGGTCATCCAGGCCGGTTACAAGCGTCTGGTCATCACCGTCGACTACCCGGTGCCGCCCAACCCGGAAAACCATCGTCGCTCGGGCTTTTCGAGCCCCTTGAAGCCGAGCGCGCGGCTGGCCTGGGATGGTCTGACACGTCCGCGCTGGCTCACCGGCACCTTCCTGCGCACCCTGTTGCGTCATGGCGTTCCCCACTTCGAGAACAACGCGGCGACGCGCGGGGTGCCGGTGCTGGCGAAGCACGCCGCCCGCGACTTCGCCGGCCGGCGTCATCTTGACTGGTCGACCCTCGAGCACGTGCGCTCGCGCTTTCCCGGCCAGCTGGTGGTCAAGGGGATCCTGCATCCCGACGACGCACGCCGGGCCTGCCAGGCGGGCGCCGACGGTCTGATCGTGTCCAACCACGGCGGTCGCCAGCTCGACGCTACGGTGGCGCCTATGACCATGCTGCCCGAGGTGGTGAAGGCGGTGGAGGGCAAGGTTCCGGTGATGATCGATGGCGGCTTTCGCCGCGGCGGCCAGGTGCTCAAGGCGCTGGCGCTGGGGGCCGACTTCGTGTTCGTCGGCCGGCCCTTCAACTATGCGGCGAGCGTCGCCGGAGGGGCAGGGGTCGCCCACGCCATTCGTCTGATGAGCGAGGAGATCGAGCGCAACATGGCGCTGCTCGGGGTGACCGCCATCGACCAGCTCGGCCCCCACCTGCTGCGCCGCAGGGAAGGTGGGACGGCGGGTGCCACGACAGCCGCCGATACGGGTGTCGGGGCAGGCGTCGAGACCGGCGACAAGGCATCCGACTGAGCCGCTCGCGCCTGATGTGCGTCAGGCCCCGTGGTAGCCCTTTTGCTCGGGCTCTTCATCGGCGTCATCGGTGGCTGCTTCGGGCAGTTCGGCCACCCACTCCATGGCCGCGCTGTGCTCCTTGTGGGAGAAGGTGCGGATCTCGATCTTCCTGACCAGCTTGTCCTCGAGATGGGCGATGTGCTTGATCCACTCCTTGTCGGTGATCACCGCGGCGCGATGGTAGTGGTCAAGCTCGCCGATCTGGGTCAGGCCATAGCCCAGGTCACGTAGCAGCGCGGTCAGGGTCATCCAGCGCAGGTTGTCGAGTTCCGCCACCAGGCTGACCTTGGGGCAGCGCTTCTTGGTCATTTCGATCAGATCGATGGCTTGCTGGAGTTCCTGCGCGGTCACGGTACCGCCGGCGCGGATGGCGACCACGTGTTCGGCCGGGTGGGGAATCTGCTCGAGCATCTTGAATCTCCTTGTCGGGGACGGCGGGACTCACGTCGTGATGCAGCGTGACGGGATTTTCTCAGCATAGTCGCTGTGGCATCCATGGCGGTCGATCTTCTGTGTTCGACGCCAACGCTTTGCAGTCCTTGTATTTGGTCGTAAGGCTTGACGTAACGATAGCGACAACGGCAAGTAGGCCCCGACCTTGCTTCGAACGTCGCGATAGATGCAGGTGTGAACGCAGCAATGTCGGCGCCATGACCAGACCAGGCATCATCATGCAAAGGAGGGTGGCGAACATGCAAGCGGATGGAGAGAAAGGCCAGACGGTGGGGTGGGCGAGCTGGGCCCTGGCCTTCGGCCTGGTGGGGGCACTGGGCTGGGTCGCGCCGGCCCATTCACAGCAAGCCCAGGCAGCCGACACGTCCTCCGGTCAGGCAACCGTCATCGAGTTGACCCAGGTCGGCTGTCAGTTCCTGGAAAGCGAGAACGGCACCGATCACGGCATTCACCCCCAGAGCAAGGCCGACTGCGAGGCCTTCAACGACGACACCGGTGAGGCGCGGCTGGCAGAGGCCAGGGTGCTGAAAGTGCCCGCCGGAGACTATGTGTTCCGGGTCAAGAACGAGGGCGTGCCCTATGACCTGGGTTTCTGGCTGCGTGGCGACGGCCTGCTCAACCGCGCTCGGCTACCCAGCGTGTCCGGCGGTGGCCTCGGCACCGGTCAGACCGGGGATTTCGCCGTCAGCCTGGAACCCGGTGAATACGTCTACTCCTGCCCGCTGAATCCGACCCTGGACTATAAGCTGGTTGTCGAAGGCCAAGGATAAAGCGGAAGGCTTGCGCGAAAAGTGCCGGTGCTCGCCGACCTTCCGAAGAAAGCCCGAGGCTTGTCTGAAAGGTGCCTGCGATTGTCGACGGCGGGTGCGAGGCGAGGCCAGGTCAATTCTAGCCAGGCTAGACTAGACCCCGGTCAGTGCGCGCGTGCCTCAGACCCACAGGATCGCGACACCTGACGATCGCCTACGCATCCGACGAAAAAGCTTAACCACCTTGATACCCGCTGTGTCGTTTCGACACGGCGGGTTTTTTGTATCTCCAGCATCAGAGTTTTCCCGTCTAGGCTCTCAGCAATAGCTGTCGTACGCCAAAGCGTCAGGAGGGCCAGATGGCAAAGGTCGAACCCCGCGCGCCCAAGCCGCGTATCGGAATGATCACCCTCGGTGTTCACTCGCTCGAACGGGCCATCGACTTCTATCAACAGGGGCTTGGCTGGCCTCGCCTGGAAGACAGCGCCCCCAGGATCGCCTTCTTTTCGCTGCAGGGTACCTGGCTTGCCTTGTACGGCTGGCACGATCTGGCCGATGACCTGATGGTCAACGCCGGTGGCGAGGGCTTTCGCGGCGTGACCCTGGCCTACATGGCCGAGGACCCCGAAGAAGTGGACGCGGTGCTGCTCCAGGCCCGGCGAGCGGGCGGGAACCTGCTCAAGCCTGGGCAGAAGGCCTTCTGGGGCGGCTACTCTGGCTACTTTGCCGACCCCGACGGGCACCTCTGGGAGGTGGCCCACAATCCCTTCTTCTGGCCTGGACCGGGCGAACCCCAGGCCAGGTCCAGCAACGCCAGATCCAGCAACGATAGTTGATCTCGGTCCACATTCTGGCGGATATCCAGGATGCTGTTTTTCCAATAAAAACAAAGCTGTTAAGCAGGGGGTAGGACGTCGAGGAGAGCCTGGTGGCTACGGGTGCTGTGCTTTCAGGAAGGGACCCTCGACGCAAGGCCGTTACCAATAACCTGCCGCAAGGGAGTCGCTCATGAGTGCAGTCATCGTGTTGGTCCTGGGGTTGGCCGCCATGGCCCTCGGGTACTTCATCTACTCGAAGTTCATCGCCGAGAAGGTGTTGAAGCTGTCCAGGGACTTCGTCACCCCCGCCCACGAGTTCGAAGATGGCGTCGACTTCGTGCCGACCAACCGCTACGTGCTGTGGGGCCACCACTTCACCTCGGTGGCCGGAGCGGCACCCATCGTCGGCCCGGCCATCGCGGTCATCTGGGGCTGGGTACCGGCCTTCTTGTGGGTCATCTTCGGCACCATCTTCTTCGCCGGGGTCCATGACGCCGGCGCGATCTGGGCCAGCGTGCGCAACAAGGCCAAGTCGGTGGGCGCGCTCACCGGGGAAGTGGTCGGCACCCGTGCCCGCAGCATCTTCATGATCGTGATCTTCCTGCTGCTGCTGATGGTCAACGCGGTCTTTGCCGTGGTCATCGCCGGCCTGATGATGAAGTTCCCCTCGGCGGTCATCCCGGTGTGGGGCGCCATCCTGGTGGCGCTGGTCATCGGTCAGTTGATCTATCGCCGGATCATCGGCCTTGGCCTGGTATCGGTGATCGGTGTGGTGGCGCTCTACGCCCTGATCGGCATCGGGCCGGCGGTGCCGATCCAGATGCCCACCGAGGTCGGCGTGCTGTCCGGTCAGGCGGTGTGGATCCTCCTGCTGTTCGGCTATGCCGCCATCGCCTCACTGCTGCCGGTGTGGATGCTGCTGCAGCCGCGCGACTACATCAACGGCCTGCAGCTGTTCATCGGCCTGATCATCCTTTACGGCGCCCTGGCGCTGTTGAACCCGGACATTGTTGCGCCTGGCTTCAACAGCGATGTACCCGAGGGCACGCCGTCGCTGTTCCCGCTGTTGTTCGTGACCATCGCCTGCGGCGCGATTTCCGGTTTCCATGGTCTGGTGTCGTCCGGCACCACCTCCAAGCAGCTGGATCGCGAGACCGACGTGCGCTTCGTCGGCTACTTCGGCGCGGTGGGCGAGGGCATGCTGGCGCTGGGGTCGATCCTGGCGGCCACCGCAGGCTTCGCCACCCTCGGCGACTGGCAGGCCATGTACGACGCCTTCGGCAAGGGCGGGGTCAACGCCTTCGTCGAGGGCGGTGCCTTCATCATCCACAACGGCATCGGTCTGCCCCAGGCCACCGCCGCGACCCTGCTCACGGTGATGGCGGCACTGTTCGCCGGCACCACCATGGATACCGGCCTGCGCCTGCAGCGCTACATCTTCCAGGAGTGGGGTGAGATCTACGACCAGCCATGGATGAAGAAGCCGGCGGTGGCGACCCTGCTGGCGGTGCTGTCGTGCCTGGTGCTGGCCTTCGGTGCCGGGGCAGACGGTTCCGGTGGCCTGATCATCTGGCCGCTGTTCGGTACCACCAACCAGCTGCTGGCCGGCCTGACCCTGCTGGTGGTCACGGTGATGCTGATGCGCAACCATCGCCCGGTCTATTACACCCTGATTCCTCTGGTGTTCCTGCTGATCGTCACGGTGCTGGCGCTGCTGGCCCAGCTCAAGAGCTTCTTCGTCGCAGGCAATTACTTCCTGCTGGCGCTCGATATCGTGGTGCTGATCGCCTCGGTGCTGGTGGCGATGGAGTGCGCCTCGGCGCTCAAGCGGCTGCGTCATGAGGTGCGCGGGGAGGCGCCGTGAGCGATCACGACGAGGGTCTGGCCAAGTGGCGTCGCTGGCTATCGTCGGCGCGCCACTTCGCCGAGGAGTCCTACTCGGCGCCGTACCGCGGCGCCATCGCCCGCGCCCGGCGCGACGAGGACGACCTGTTCATGCTGCTGGTGTTCTCGGAGCTGATGGGCATGCCCAATCCGGTGGGCTACTACACTCTGGAGCTTCAGCCACTGTTGATGGAACGGTTCCATGACTGGCACCAGCGCATGGGCATGGAGCGCTCGCCGCTGGACGACTTCCGCTGCTGTTGAACCGGGGGCGGAGGACGATCACGACACCCTCTAGCAACAATTGCCGGGACCGAGCGTGCGCTGGACAGGGGGTAACGCTGTACCGGGCTGACAAGGACAGGGCTGACAAGGGCAGGGCTGACAAGGGCAGGGCTGACAAGGGCTGGGCTGACAAGGGACCAGAATGGACAAGGGAAGACCATGAAGGAACTGCTGGATCGTCGCCGACTGTGGGTCGGCGGCAAGGGCGGCGTCGGCAAGACCTCGATGTCGGCGGCGCTGGGCGTGCTGGCGGCACGCCGAGGCAAGCGCGTGCTGGTGGCCTCCACCGACCCCGCCCATAGCCTGGGCGACGTCTTTGCCAGTGAACTCGGGGATACCCCGCGGCGGCTATTGCCCGGCCTGGACGCCATGGAGATCGATCCTGATCGCGAGGTCGAGGCGCATCTGGCGCGGGTGACCGCCCAGATGCGGCGCTATGCGGCGCCTGCCATGATGGATGAGCTGGAACGTCAGATGCGCCTGTCGCGGCAGTCGCCGGGGACCCAGGAGGCGGCGCTGCTGGAGCGGCTGTCGCGGCTGATGACCGACGACAGCCTGCCCTACGATCTGGTGCTGTTCGACACCGCGCCCACCGGTCATACGCTGCGCTTGTTGAGCCTGCCCGAGGCCATGGCTGCCTGGACCGACGGCTTGCTCGCCCACAGCCGCAAGTCCGAGCATCTGGGCAAGGTGCTGGCCCATCTGACGCCTGGCTCTCGGCGCGACGTGACCTCGCCGTTCGAGTCGGACGACGAGGCAGCGTCCCGGGATCAGGACCCGCGCACCCGGGATATCGCCGAGACCCTGCTGGCGCGACGGCGGCTGTTTCATCAGGCCCGCCGGCGCATCCAGGACGCAAGTCACAATGGCTTCCTGTTCGTGCTGACGCCGGAACGCCTGCCGATCCTCGAGACCGCCCGTGCCGTGGCGTCGCTGGAGGAGGCGGGGATTCCCGTTGCCGCCACCCTGGTCAACCGCGTACTGCCGGTAGAGGCGGACGGCGACTTTCTTGCCGCCCGTCGCGTGCAGGAAGAGACCTACCTTGCGCGTATCGATACGACCTTCGCCCACCTGCCGCGTCCGCGGGTGCCCTGGCTCGCCACCGACGTCCAGGGTATCCCGGCGCTGGAGACCCTGGCCGACTGCCTGGAGAACGCAGGTTTTTAGAACGCTGGTTTCCAGGACAACGGTTCAGTGTGCGTCCGGCGACTGTTCCATCTCTCGCTCCAGCTTGCGCGCCACGTCGCCGGGCGAGCCGGTGCGCCGTGCCATCAGATCGTAGGCCACCGGTACCACGAACAGCGTAAAGAAGGTGGCGGCGGCGACGCCGGTGAAGATCACGGTGCCGATGACGATGCGCGTCTCGGCGCCGGCGCCGCTGGACAGGATCAAGGGCACGCTGCCGGCGATGGTGGTGACCGAGGTCATCACGATGGGACGCAGGCGGGTCATGGCCGCACGCATCAGCGCCTCGCGGAACTCGGTGCCTTCGTCTCTTAGCTGGTTGGCGAACTCCACGATCAGGATGCCGTTCTTGGCGGCGAGCCCCACCAGCATGACCAGGCCCACCTGGCTATAGATATTCAGCGACTGACCGGTCAGCCACAGGCCGAGCAGGGCGCCGCCGATGGCCAGGGGTACCGTCAGCATGATCACCAGCGGATGGACGAAGCTCTCGAACTGGGCCGCCAGCACCAGGAAGACCACCAGGGTGCCGAGTACCAGCAGGAAGGTGGTGGCGCCGGTGGACTCGCGATAGTCCCGGGCCGCGCCCTTGACGTCGGTCTGCACGCCCGCCGGCAGCACCTCACTGACGGCGTTCTCGAGGTAGTCCAGCGCTTCGCCCATGGAGTAGCCGTCGGCAAGGTCGGCCTGCAGGGTGATCGCCCGCAGGCGGTTGTAGCGGTTGAGCTGGCTGGGACCGGCGAAGGCCTCGACGGTGACCAGGCTAGACAGCGGGATCAGCTCACCGGTGCGGTCCGAGCGCACCCGCACGTTGTCCAGGGAACTCGGCGTGGGGGTGGAGCCGCGCTCGCCTTCGAGGATGACGTCGTATTCTTCGCCCTGGTCGGTGAAGCGGGTCACGGTGCGGCCACCCAGCAGTGTCTCCAGGGTGCGGCCGATCTCGCTGACGGTGACGCCGAGATCCGCGGCGCGGGTGTAGTCGATATTGACGTTGAGCTGGGGCTGGTTTTCCTCGTAGTCGCTCTCGAGGTTCAACAGTCTCGGATTGGTCTGGCGAATATGGTCCATCAGGGCGTCGCGCCAGGTCACCAGCTGCTCGTAGCTGCCCCCGCCAAGCACGAACTGCACGCCCTGTTCGGTGCCGCCGCCGAAGCCCTGGCGCATCACCGGGAAGGCACGGATGCCGGGCAGGTCGGCCAGTGACTGGCGCACCTCGTTCATGATCGGCCAGGCGGGTCGACGCTCGGCCCAGTCCGACAGTCCGACGATGGTGAAACCGGAGTTGAAGTTCTCGGTGTTGCCGCGCCCCTGGGGAGCGATGATCAGCACCCGTTCGACCTCGCCGGTCTCGCGCAGGGGCAACAGCCGTGCCTCGACCTCGTCCATGTAGTCCTCCATATAGGAGAAGGTGGCGCCGGGCGGGCCGCTGATGATGACGAAGAAGGTGCCGCGGTCTTCCCGCGGGGTGTACTCGGCCGGCAGTTGAGGATACAGCCAGGCGATCCCGGCCAGCATCGCCACAAAGCAGGCTACCACCAGCCAGCGCGCCTTGAGCACGACCTCCAGGCAAGCCCGGTAGACGCCCTGGGCCCAGTTCAGCCCCTGGTCGACCCAGTGGGCCAGGCGCCCCTCGTGAAGGCTTGGCGACAGGATCTTGGAGGCCATCATCGGGGTCAGGGTCAGCGCCAGCAGGGTGGAGATGGCCACCGCCGCCGACAGGGTCAGGGCAAACTCGGTGAACAGCTTGCCGACGTCGCCCTGGATAAAGCTCAGGGGCACGAACACCGCGATCAGCACAAGGCTGGTGGCAATAACCGCAAAGGCCAGCTGGCGGGCACCGCGGAAGGCCGCCACCAGCGGCGTCTCGCCGTACAGGTGCATGCGTCGATGGATGTTTTCAAGCACCACGATGGCGTCGTCCACCACCAGGCCGATGGCCAGCACCAGCGCCAGCAGGGTCAGCAGGTTGATGGTGAAGCCCATGGCCGCCAGGGCGGCGAAGGTGCCGATCAGGGTGACCGGCACGGTGACCGCCGGCACCAGGGTGGTGCGCAGGTTACCGAGGAACACGAAGATCGCCACCACCACCAGGCCGATGGCGATCAACAGGGTGCTGACCACCTCGCGAATGGCGCCGGACACGAAGGTGGAGGCGTCGTAGTTGAGTGACAGGCTCATGCCGTCCGGCAGGCGAGGGGACAGCCGTTGCATTTCGGCGCGCACCGCCTTGGACAGCGCCATGACGTTGGCGGTGGACTGCTTGACCATGCCAAGGCCCACCACCGTCTGGCCGTTGCCGCGAAACAGCGAGCGCTCCTCCACGGTGCCGAGTTCCACCCGGGCCACGTCGGCCAGGCGCACCAAATAGCCGCCTTCGCCGCGATCGAGCACCAGGGCGCGGAAGTCCTCGGGGGTCGAGAAGCTTCGTGGCAGGCGCACCATGAACTGACGATCCTGTGACTCCACCGCGCCGCCGGGCAGCTCGACGTTTTCAGCCCTGAGTGCGGACTCCACGTCGCTGACGGTCAGGCCGCGGGCGGCCAGGGCGTCATTGTCGAGCCACACCCGCATGGCGTATTCCTTGGCGCCGCCGACGAACACCCCGGAAACGCCTTCCTGCACCGAGAAGCTGTCCACCAGGTAGCGCTCGGCGTAGTCGGTCAGCTCCGCCGTGGTATAGCCCTCGCCGGACAGCATCAGCCACATCACCACCTCGGAGCTGGTGTCCTCCTTGCGCACCTCCGGTGGGTCGGCCTCGTCCGGCAGATTGTCGGCGGCACCGGAAATTCGGTCGCGCATGTCATTGGCGGCGGCGTCGATGTCGGTGGACAGGCTGAACTCGACGTTGATATTGGAGCTGCCGTCGGTGGAGGTGGAGGAGATCACCTCGATGCCGGCGATGCCGGCGATGCGCTCTTCGAGTACCTGGGTGATACGGGTCTCGACCACGTCGGCGGACGCCCCGGGGTAAGCGGTGCGGATGCTGACGATGGGCGGATCGATGGTCGGGTATTCCTGCAGCGGCAGACGGGTCAGCGCCAGCAGGCCGAAGGCGACGATCAGGGCGGCGAGGACGGTGGCCAGCACCGGGCGCTGGACGGAAACGTCGGACAGGCGCATCAGGTGTCGTCTCCCTGGCGCTGCTCGAGCAGAATGTCGCTGACGCTGGTGGTGTCGTCCTCGACGCCGATCAGCGTGATCCGGGAGGCTTCATGCAGGCGGTCATTGCCGTGGGTGACCACCAGCTCGCCGGCCTCGAGTCCCTTGACGACTTCCACGTCGCCTTCGCGCCGCGAGCCTACCTCGATATCCCGGCGGACCACCTCACCGGCCTCGGTCGACGTCGGCTCACGCGTGGTCAGTACCCACACCCGCTGGCGCTGGCCTTCCGGGACCAGCGCGGACTCGGGAATCACCAGCGCCTGACGCGGGCTTCTGGCGATGGTCACCCGCATCAGCATGCCGGGACGCAGCAGCCTCTCTTCATTGTCGAGCAGGGCACGCACCGAGATGCTGCGGCTGATAGGGTCGATGCGCGAGTCGATGGTGGCGATCTCGCCCTCGAACACCCGGTCCGGGTAGGCCGCGGTGGTGGCGGTAAGCGTGAGCCCCCGTGACAGCGAACCGAGCTGGACCTCGGGCACGTCGAAGTCGAGCTTCATGTGGGAGACGTCGTCCAGGGTGGTCAGCTCGGTGCCCGGAGTGACCAGGGTGCCGACGCTGATGTCACGCACCCCGACCACGCCGTCGAAGGGCGCCTTGACCCGGTAGTTCTCGAGCATCGCCTCGAGCCCGGCGATGGTCGCGTCCACCTGCTGAAGCTGGGCACGGCTGTCCTCGACGTCGGCGCGGGGCGCCAGATTGCGGCTTTCGAGCTGAGCGAAGCGATTGACCGCGTTCTGTCGCTCGGTGCGCAGTGCCTGGGCCTCACGCAGGGCGGCGCGTTCCTCGATGTCGGACAGCTCCACCAGCACATCGCCACGGCTGACCTCTTCGCCGCCCTCGAAGTTGAGCGCCGAGACGGTGTCGGTCACCGTGGCCGACAGGGTCACGCTCTCGTTGGCCGACAGCGTCCCCAGCGACTCCAGCGGATCGGACCAGGCCTCCTGGGTCACCTCGGCGGCGATCACCGGGGTGGGGGGAGGCCCCTGGGTGCCGGCACCGCGCTGCTGCGCCAGGCTGGGCGACACCACACCCGCCAGCACCGGGGCCAACACCAGAGCCAGGGCCAGGCGAACCCCCATCCTCCCTGGTCTCGACGTGCGATGCGATAGGGTCCTGGGGCAACGAACTGACGGCATGGCAAGCTTCCTGCGTTGGGCATTCTACGGTGGACGGCGCTCGAGGCGTGGCCGACGCACAGCGTAAACGATCGGATACGATGGTCGTACACAAGTGTCCGAGGATAGCGACAGCATGCCTGAGACATGGCCTCGCTGGCTTGAGCAAGGTGCGGGTTGCACAATCTTTTCGCAAGTCGTTCGCCGAGTAACAACAGGCCGTTGCATGCCACGGTGTTTCAGGGCGAATCGAGTGGACGGCTCTGCTAGTATGGCGGGCTTTTGTTGCGCCAAGGGTTTCGGCAGCGCGCTTGCACATGGCGACCAGCCCAGGGTGAGGCGCTGCCGACGAGGGCGTCAGGGCGTGATGCGAACAACGGGCGGTGAGGGGAATGATCCATGAAGGTTGACGTGGTAGTGATTGGTGCCGGAGCCGCCGGTCTGATGTGTGCGCTGACGGCGGGCTACGCCGGACGCTCGGTGCTGGTGATCGATCACGCCAACAAGCCGGGCAAGAAGATCCTGATGTCCGGCGGCGGGCGCTGCAACTTCACCAATATGGCGACGACCCCGGCCAACTTCTTCTCCGCCAATCCCCACTTCTGCATCTCGGCGCTCAAGCGCTATCGCCCGGAGCACTTCGTCGAGCTGGTCGAACGCCACGGCCTCGAGTACGTCGAGAAGGCGCCGGGACAGTTGTTCTGCGCCGACTCCGCCAAGGACCTGCTCCAGGTGCTGCTGACCGAATGCGACTGGGCCGGCGTCGAGCTACGCCTGAAGACCAGTGTCGAGCGCATCGAACGCCAGGGCGAGGGCATGCGCCTGGCCACCTCCGCCGGGCGCATCGATGCCGGTGCAGTGGTCGTCGCCACCGGTGGGCTGTCGATCCCCAGCATGGGCGCCACCGGCTTTGGCTACGATATCGCCCGTCAGTTCGGCCTGGAGGTCACCGAGACCCGGGCGGCGCTGGTGCCCTTTGCCCTGACCTCGCAGTGGAAGGAGCGGGCGGCGGCGCTTGCCGGGGTGTCCACCGACGTCGTCGCCCGCTGTCGCGGGGGCGAGTATCGTGAACCCTTGCTGTTTACCCACCGTGGGCTGTCCGGTCCAGCCATGCTGCAGATCTCCAGCTACTGGCAGCACGGCGACGACCTCGAGATCGACCTGATGCCCGGCAAGGACGCCTTCGAGGCGCTGTGTCAGGCCCGCCGCGATACCCCCAAGCGTCGCCTGTCTACCTGGCTGTCCGAGCATTACCCCAAGCGCCTGGCGCAGTCCCTGGTGGAGTGGCAGGGCGATGACGGCGTACTCGCCGAGCGCTCCAACGCAAGCCTTGCGGCCTGGGCGGACTTCCTCAACCGCTTTCGCATCAAGCCCGCCGGCACCGAAGGCTGGCGCACCGCCGAGGTGACCATGGGCGGCGTCGGCGTCGACGCCATCTCGTCGAAGACCTTCGAAGTCCAGGGCCTGCCCCAGCTTCGCTTTATCGGCGAGGTGCTCGATGTCACCGGCGAACTCGGCGGCTACAACTTCCAGTGGGCCTGGGCGTCGGCCGTGGCCTGCGGCCAGTCGGTGTAGACGCTTCGTCCCCCCCTGCCTACTCATGCGACGGCAAGGCCTCCATCTCGCTGACCAGATGGTCGATGAAGCGGCGGATGCGGATCGGCAGGTGATCGGCGTAGGGGTAGACCGCGTAGATGTCGGCGTTGGGTAGCTGGTAGTCCGGCAGCACCCGTACCAGGCGTCCCTGCTCCAGATGTTCGTGCACGTCCCACTCGGCGCGCACGGCGATGCCGTGGCCGCGAATGGCCCAGGTCAGCACGCTCTCGCCGTCGTTGGCCGACAGGTTGCCACGGACCTTGACCTGATGGTGACGTTCTCCCCGGGTGAAGCGCCAGTTGCCGTAGGTGTCCTCGTTCTGTCTGAGCACGATGCAGTTGTGTTCGCTCAATGCTTCCGGGGTGTCGGGATGCCCGTGTTTCTTCAGATATTCGGGTGATGCACAAAGCAGACGTCGGTGGGAGGCGATCTTTCTGGCATGCAGTCCCGAGTCGGGAAGGGTGCCGAATCGGATACCGATATCGAAGGCATTTGCCACCAGATTAAGCGGGTGATCCGAGAGGTGAAGCTGACAGTCGATATCGGGGAATTGTTCGACGAAAGATGCGACGAAAGGAGCAATGTGACGTCGACCGAATCCGAAGGGGGCGTTGATTCTTATCTGTCCCGAGGCTTCGTCGGCGTTCACCTTTAGTGCATGGTGAAGCGCTTCCATGTCGGCCAGCATGCGCTTCGCGTAGCGCAACATGACGACCCCGTCCGGGGTCAGACTCATGGCTCTCGGGGTGCGGTAAAAAAGCTGGGTGTCCAGGGATTTTTCCAGATTTGCCAAGCGCTTGCTGGCAGCAGCCGGGGTGATGTCGAGATCCTTTGCGGTGCGCGACAGGCTGCCCGCTTCACACAGGATGACAAAGAATTCGAGGTCGGCAAGCGATTTCATGGTTAACCCAGGCGTCATGGTAGCTTCAACCGCCAGTCTATTGCCGCCAATTGTCCCTGTCACCTAGCCTTCGTGAACCCGGCAAGACCTCCGGTTTACAGAATCTTCAGTGAGGTGACAGCAGATGAGAACGCATAAGGTGGCGGTGATTCCCGGTGACGGTATCGGCCTTGAGGTCATCGAGGCAGGCAAGCAGGTCATCGAGGCGCTGGCCAAGAAGAGCGGCGACTTCAACTTCGAATTCGAGGACTTCGACTGGAGCTCGAAGCGCTATCTGGAACAGGGCGAGTACATCCCCGAGGGTGGCCTCGCGAAGCTCGCGAAGTTCGACGCCATCTACTTTGGCGCCGTGGGCAGCCAGGACGTGCCCGACCACGTGTCGCTGTGGGATCTGCGCCTGGCCATCTGCCAGGGCTTCGATCAGTACGCCAATGTGCGCCCGGCGCGGGTGCTGCCGGGCGTGAAGAGTCGTCTCGAGGGCGCCGACAAGATCGACTGGGTGATCATCCGCGAGAACAGCGAGGGTGAATACTCCGGCAACGGCGGGCGCGTGCACCAGGGGCTGCCCGACGAGATCGGCACCGAGCTTTCCATCTTCTCGCGCAAGGGCATCGAGCGGATCCATCGCTTTGCCTTCGAGATGGCCCAGAGCCGCCCGCGCAAGAAGCTGACCCTGGTGACCAAGTCCAACGCCCAGCGTCACGGCATGGTGCTGTGGGACGAGGTGTTCTTCGAGGTGGCCAAGGACTTCCCCGAGGTCGAGATCGATCGTGAGCTGGTCGATGCGGTGACCACCCGCATGGTGCTCAAGCCCGAGACCCTGGATGTGGTGGTCGCCACCAACCTGCACGCCGACATCCTCTCGGATCTTGCGGCAGCGCTTTCCGGCAGCCTGGGTATTGCGCCTACCGCCAACCTCAACCCCGAGCGCAGCTTCCCCTCCATGTTCGAGCCGATCCATGGCTCTGCCTTCGATATCGCGGGCCAGGGGATCGCCAATCCGGTGGGCTCGTTCTGGACCGCGGCGATGATGCTCGAATACCTCGGCGAGAACACCGCCGCCGAGCGCCTGATGGCGGCCATCGAGCGCCTGACCGAGTCCGGCATGCAGACCAAGGACCTGGGCGGCGACGCCATGACCCGCGACGTGACGGCGGCCATCTGCGCCGACATCGAGGCCCAGGGCTGAGTCTGAGATCCCCGTCGTTTCCTGCCCCCTGCGGGCAGGAGGCGATGACCTTGCCCCCGTCGGATGGCATCGATGCCGAAACACCGACGCGGGATTCGGGGAGGCTCGGCTTCCGAGCAGAGACTCCCCGCTCCACGAGCCCATCGAGAGGCTTGGCAGTAACAATCACAACGCCAAGGAGCAACGCCATGAAATCCCAAACCCTTCTTTTCAGTGCAGTGATCGCCGCGGTGGCGGCGAGTCCGAGCATGGCCGCCGACGACCAGAGTGACTGGCCCCAGAGTGTCACCATCGGCACCGGTAGCCAGGGCGCTACCTACTACATCTACGGCAGCGGCTGGGGCAACCTGGTAGGTGAGCGCACCGGCATCTCGTTCGGCGCCGAGGTCACCGGTGGCCCGGTGCAGAACGTCACCATGGTGCAGATGGGCGAGCACGAGTTCGGCATGGTCACCATGGGACCGGCCTATCAGGCCTGGCAGGGTAACAGCAAGCTGGCACCGGGGGTCGAGCACACCGACGTGCGCGCGGTCTTCCCGATGTACCAGACGGCGCTGCAGGTGATCGCGCTCAAGGACTCGGGCATCGATTCCATCGATGACCTCGACGGCAAGACCGTCGGTATCGGGCCGGCCGGTGGTACCGGTGATCTGTATTTCCCGCAGATCTTCGACAAGCTCGGGATCGAGGCAGATACCCGCAACGGCGGCGCTGCCGACCAGGCCGGTCAGGTCCAGGATGGCCTGCTCGATGCGTTCGCCTTCGCCTCGGGGATTCCGGTATCGGCGTTCAGTCAGCTGGAAGCCCAGGCCGACGTCAACATCTTCTCGTTCTCGCCGGAGGAGAGTGAGCAGTTCCTCGAGGACTTCCCGGCACTCAGCGCCTCGTCGATCCCGGCCAGCGCCTATCAGTCGCTGGACGAGCCGACACCGGCGGTGTCGATCTGGAACTTCGCCATCACCCACAAGGACATGCCGGAGGGACTGGTCTACGAGGTCACCAAGGCCGTGATGGAAGAGCATGAGCGCATGCTCAAGGTCCATGGCTCGGCCAAGGAGACGCTGCCGGAAAACTTCTCCCAGAACAGCTTCATGCCCTGGCATCCGGGCGCCGTGCGCTGGTTCGAGGAGAACGGCTACGACATCCCGGACGATCTGGAAGGCTGAAGTGCTATGGCGCCGGCCGTCTGAGACGGTCGGCCCTTGAAGCTCGTGAGCCGGGGTCCGCCAGGGCCTCGGCCCTCGTGACCTGAGGTACAGCGAGATGACAACGACAAGACAACCGGAGCCCGCCGACGAGGTGGCTCCGCTTCAGACGGTGGTGGCGGATGGCGCCGACGAGCTGCCCCGTGCCCACAACGAGCGCGTCCTCGGCGGGCTGGTCGGCAGGACAGTGATGCTCGGCTGCGTGCTGTTTACCGCGATGCACCTCTACGCGCTGAATATCGCACCGATCGAGACCTGGACCTTTCGCATTCTGCACATCGCCGGTGGACTGATGGTCGGCTTCGCCATCACCGCAGCGATGTCGGTGGACCCTGAAGGCGGGGCCGGCAAGGGCTCAAGGCCAGCAGGACTCGAGCGAATCGCTGCACTGATCACGGCACTCGCCAGTGGCTACGCGGGCGCCTGCGCGCTGGCCCTGTGGGGGCTTAGTGAAGGCCCTGGTGTGGCGGTGACCAACTGGCTGCCGCTGCATCTGGCGGTGGCGCTGGCGATCGCCAGCGTGGCGGGGGTGGTATCGAGCTGGTGCTTTCCCAGTCGTGGTGATCGCATTCACTGGCCGGATCTGGCGCTGATGGTATCGGCGCTGGTGGTGGCGGCCTTTCTGATCTTCGTACTGGGACGCTGGCGCATGGCGGCGGGCACTCCGCTGGTGGGCACGCCTGAACTGCTGGTCTCGGCCAGTGGGGTGCTGTTGATCATGGAGCTGACCCGGCGTATCGCCGGTCTGGCGCTGATCGCCATCACCAGTGTCTTCCTGCTCTACGCCTTTGCCGGGCCCTACCTGCCGGGCATCCTCGAACATGACGGCTACACGGCCAAGCGCTTCTTCACCTACTTGTACACCGACAGCGGGGTGCTGGGGCCGACCACCGCGGTGTCGTCCACCTACATCATCCTGTTCATCACCTTCGCCGCCTTTCTGCAGGCCTCCAAGGTCGGGGACTACTTCGTCAACTTCGCCTTCGCCGTGGCCGGGCGTTCGCGCGGTGGCCCGGCCAAGGTGGCGGTGTTCGCCTCGGGGCTGATGGGCATGATCAACGGCACCTCGGCGGGCAATGTGGTGGCCACCGGCTCGCTGACCATCCCGTTGATGAAGCGGGTGGGCTACCATCCGCTCAGCGCGGGCGGCATCGAAGCGGCAGCTTCCACCGGTGGCCAGATCGTGCCGCCGATCATGGGCGCCGGCGCCTTTATCATGGCCGAGATCACCGGCATCCCCTATACCGAGATCGCCTTCGCCGCGCTGATACCGGCGGCGCTGTACTTCCTCGCCATCTATCTGATGGTGGACCTGGAAGCCCGCCGCGACGGCATGCAGGGTCTGCCCAAGGACCAGTTGCCGCTGGTCACCGAGATGCTCAAGCGGGTCTATCTGTTCCTGCCGATCATCATCCTGATCACCACCCTGTTCATGGGCTATTCGGTGATCCGTGCCGGCACCCTGGCGATGGCCAGCGCCGCCGTGGTGTCCTGGCTGACGCCGCACTGGATGGGGCCCAAGGCCTTGCTGCGGGCGCTGGAACTGGGGGCCCGAATGTCGGTGCCCTTGATCGCAGTGTGCGCCTGTGCCGGCATCATCGTCGGCGTGATCTCGCTGACCGGCGTCGGTGCGCGCTTTGCCTCCATGCTGCTGGGGCTGGCCGACACCAGCCACTTCCTGGCGCTGTTCTTCGCCATGTGCATCTCGATTCTGCTTGGCATGGGCATGCCGACCACGGCGGCCTACGCGGTGGCGGCGTCGGTGGTGGCGCCGGGGCTTCAGCAGATCGGCATCTCGCCGCTGGTGTCACACTTCTTCGTGTTCTACTACGCGGTTCTGTCGGCGATCACGCCACCGGTGGCGCTGGCCGGCTACGCGGCGGCGGCGATCTCCAACACCAATGCGCTGAAGACCGCGGCCACTTCGTTCAAGTTCGGCCTGGCGGCGTTCATCGTGCCCTTCATGTTCTTCTACAGCCCCGAGCTTCTGATGCAGGGGACCTGGTGGGCGATCCTGAGGGTGGCGATCACCGCCGGTATCGGCATCTATCTGCTGGCGGCGGCGCTTCAGGGCTATTTCCTGGCGGCTCCGGCGAATCTGCTCCAGCGTGTGGTGCTTGGGGCAGCCGCCCTGGCGATGATCTCCGGTGGCCTCGTCACCGATCTGATCGGCCTGGGACTGGGCGCGGCGATCTGGGGCGTGCAACGCTGGCGCCACAAGAGCGCCGGTACGCTGCCCTCCTGAGGAGCGCAAGGCAGCAAAGCCAGGACGCCGCGGTACCTGGCGTCCTGGACCTGAGCGCAAGCCCAGGTGGTAAATCGCGGGGGAGGCGGCCTACGGGCCGCCTCTTTTTGTGCTACTACCGTTTGCAGACGTGGAGGCTTCCTGTTCAAGCGATCCCTGTCCGCCACTTTTTTTCTCAGCCGCCCAAGGAATCGGCTACCAGCGACGTCTTTACATGTAGATGCCCCCCTGTGGGCTGATGTGTATTTCCGAGAGCCCGACCGCGAGGAGCGGCCACTTGTCGATTCAAGAGCCCGAAACCCGGGCGCCAACGGATGTAGAACTGGTGAAGGGCGCCGCCGGAGGCGAGCGTGAGGCCTTTGCGTGCCTGCTGTCTCGCCACTACGACCGGCTGTTTGCGCTGGCCTGGCGGCTGACCGGCAGCCGCGCCGAGGCCGAGGATCTGACCCAGGACATCTGCCTGGCCTTGCCGGACAAGCTAATCCGCTTCGACGGGCGCGCCGCCTTTACTACCTGGCTCTATCGGGTCGCGGTCAACGCCGCCCACGATCGTCGCCGGCAGCAGGCCACGCGGCGCAAGGCTGCCGAGGGCTGGGAGGCCTGGGAGCGTGGCCGACACCAGCGCAATCGACAGCGCGACGATGAACAGCGCTGGCTCGCCAGGGCGATGGCGACGCTGTCGACTGAGCTGCGTGACACCGTGGCGCTGTCGCTGGGCGAAGGCATGACCCAGGCGCAGGTGGCCGAGGTGCTGGAGGTTTCAGAGGGTACCGTGGCCTGGCGCATGAGCGAGGTGAAACGACAATTGAGCGCGCTGGCCCAGGCGGAGGAGGGAATATGAGTGATGAGCTGAAGCGCCTCGAACGGGCCCTGTCATCGGCACCCGCGCCGCAGGCGGAGGTGAAGTCCGGGCATCTAAAGGCGGCGCTTGACCGGTTCGATCAACGTCAGGCCGCCGACCAAGAGTCCAGGGCCGAGCCACGTCTCTCGGGGGAAGGTCGCGACGACATCAGGTCGCGGCCGCGTTCACCCCGGAGGGATGCCAGCATGAACCGATCGCTTAGCCACAGCCCGTCACACCGTCGTCCATTGCATCGTCGACCATCAGTGGC
Organism: Halomonas sp. BN3-1; assembly: GCF_003056325.1. Lineage (NCBI taxonomy): Bacteria > Pseudomonadati > Pseudomonadota > Gammaproteobacteria > Oceanospirillales > Halomonadaceae > Halomonas > Halomonas sp. BN3-1. The sequence continues at coordinate 49,805 of NZ_PYVV01000001.1, forward strand.
TGCCGCCGCCTCGCTGGCGGCGTTGTCACTGGGGATTTACCTGCTGTGGCCCCAGGCCCAGGACTTCGACGCCATGACAGGGCCCGAGCCGAGCCAGGATGCCGAGATGGCCGTCTCGCCACCTCGAACTGCCAGCAAGCCCGAGTCTGCCCCTGAGTCGACCGAGGGCGAACGTCTGGCGATTGTGGCGAGCAAGACAGGACCGGTGGCAGACCAGATGGCCGGTGACATGCCCCTTGATACGGCCGTCGTGACGGCTGTCGAGACGGAAAGCAAGTCTGCGGGGCAGGTCACTCAGTTGGCCGAGGCTCCCAGGCTCTCTGTGTCGCGATCTCCCGCGCTCTCTTCTTCACCATCGACGTCGCTCTCTCCTTCGACATCGATGGAGATGCGCGGCCTGATGCCGAGTCAGGAGGTCGCACGGATAGCGCCCTTGCCGAGCCCGGGACCTTCGGTCCAGATGCCCACCGCCTCCTCGGAAGCCTATCCCGAGTTCGACGCCTCGAGTGTCAGGGTGACCGCCGAGACGCCGGTATCGACCTTCTCGGTGGACGTGGACACGGCAAGCTACGCGGTGGTGCGTTCTTCGCTGATGCAGGGACAGTTGCCGCCGCCCCAGGCGGTGCGCATCGAGGAGATGATCAACTACTTCGGCTACGACTACCCCCAGCCGGACGCCGAGGCCTTTCGCCCGATGGTCGATGTCTTTGCCTCGCCGTGGAATCCCGAGCGTCAGCTGGTGCGCGTGGCGCTGCAGGGCAGGGCGGCCACGCCTGGCCCCCGCTCGCCGGTCAACCTGGTGCTGCTGATCGACACCTCCGGCTCGATGCGCTCGCCAGACAAGCTGCCCTTGCTCAAGCGCTCCATGGCGCTGTTGCTGGGTGAGCTGAATGACGACGACGAGGTCGCCATCGTCACCTACGCCGGCAGCGCCGGGGTGGCACTGGCACCGACTGAGGCATCGAACACAGAGGAGATCATGCAAGCGCTCGAGAGCCTGGCGCCCAGCGGCGGTACCGCCGGCGAAGCCGGCCTGAGCCAGGCCTATCGGCTGGCGGGGCAGATGAACGGCGAGGACGAGACGACCCGGGTGCTGCTGGCCACCGACGGCGATTTCAATCTTGGCCTGAGTGATCCCGAGGCGCTCGAGCGCTTTATCGCCGACCGGCGTGAGGGCGGCGTGTATCTGTCGGTGCTGGGCTTTGGCCGAGGTAATCTCGACGACGCCGTGATGCAGTCGCTGGCCCAGTATGGCAACGGCCAGGCCGCCTATATCGACAGTCTGGCCGAGGCGCAGAAGGTGCTGGTGGACCAACTGGCGGCGTCGCTCGAGCCCATCGCCAACGACGTCAAGGTGCAGGTCGAATTCAATCCGGCGCGGGTGCAGGAGTACCGCTTGATCGGCTACAAGACCCGCGCGCTCAGGCGAGAGGACTTCCGCAACGACCGCGTCGATGCCGGCGACATCGGTGCGGGTCATCAGGTGACGGCGCTCTACGAGATTGCCCCTGTGGGCTCGAGCGCTGCCCTGACCCGGCCATCTCGCTATCAGCAGGGACAGCAAGTGACGGGGGGCCAGCATGACGAGCTGGGGCATGTGGCGCTGCGCTACAAGGTGCCGGGGGAGTCGCAAAGCCGCCTGATCGAGACGCCGATCTCGCCAGGCGTGACGACAGCCGACAGCGAGGCGTCCTTCGCCGCCGCCATCGCAGGCTTCGGCCAGCTGCTGGGTGACGATCGCTACCTGGGCGACTGGGGGTGGGATGAGGCTATCGCGCTGGCCGAGGCCAGCAAGGGCAAGGACCGCTACGGCTATCGCGCCGAGGCGGTACGCCTGATGCGCCTGGCCGGCGGACTGTCGGATCGCTGAGTTTCTGCGCTACGCTTGAATGCATCATCTATTTCTTGTTCAGGAGAGAGTGTATGGCCAAGGCGCTGGGACAACGGCGGCTGGGGACGGTGCTTGAAGCCGTCATCCTTGAGATGCTCGATGAGGCTCGTCAGGCCTATCCGCGCATCCAGGAACCCGAGGACAGCGAAGGGCTGCACGATTTTCGGGTGGCCTTGAGGCGCCTGCGCAGCACCATCAAGGAGTTTGGCGATCAGCCGGGGTTTGCGATCGACAAGGCGTTGTTGCGCCAGTTGACGGCGCTGGCGCGAGCCACCAACGACGCTCGTGACGGTGAGGTGATGCTGGCCTGGCTCGATAGTGTGGCCAAGACGACGGGAGCGCCGGAGCGTGGCGCCATCGGCTGGTGGCGGGAGCGCCTGGCGGCGCAGGTGGAACAGGAGTACGCCTCCATCGACGCCAGTGTGGCGGGGTTTCCGCTGCTCGACACCCGCCTGCGCGAGGCTGCCGGCAAGGCCGCTCTCAAGGACAAGGGCAAAGACAAGGACAGCAAGAAGAAGGACAAGAACAAGGACAAGAAAAAAGGCAGCAACAAGGCCGGCAAGGAGCCTCGGTTTGGTGACGCCTCGGCCCAGGTGCTGGCCCGGCTTGGTGAGGGCTGGCTTGAGGAGCTCGCCGCGGTAAAAGGGCGCGAGGAAGAAGAGACGCTGCACCGTCCGCGTATCACCGGCAAGCGGCTGCGCTACCTGCTGCGTCCCTGGCGGGAACAGGGCGAGGTCTTCGCCGAGCTCGAGGAAGAGCTGAAGACCTTTCAGGATGCCTTTGGCGATCTCCACGACGACCTGGTGAGGGGCGACGTGCTGACCACGGCGGCGCTCTTGCATACCGAGGAAGAAACCCTGGATCGCCTGGAGGCAGCGCTCGAGCAGGCCTCACCCAGGGCCACCGCGCCTCGCCATCTACGCGGCTTCATGCTGCTGCACGCGCACCACGAGGCGCAGACAGAGCAGAACCTCAAGCGGGTGCAGGCGCTATGTCGCAAGCCGCGCCTGGAGCGTCTCGAGGCCCGGATCAATGAGGCCGTGACACTGATGAAGGCTCCGCAATAGCGCTGAAAAAGACCCAGGGCGGCCCTGAGGGCGCGCCCGAGAACAAGCCTCGGGCCGTTCAGTCAGGCCACGCGCTGTTCGATCTCTTTCCACAGGCTGGCGTAGGCGCGGCACGCTGGGGTATAGGGGGCAAAGTGGCGTACTGGGGCGCGCTCAAGCCCCATGCGCTCGACCGCACTGGCCGCCGGGATGACGCTGGACAGCCGCAGCGGCCAGCGCTTGCCGAAGCTTTCCATCACCTCGCGATGCATGGTGCGGCGACGATCGGCCAGGGTGATGAAGGGCCACAGCGGGCAGACCAGATCCTGGTCGTCGAGGAAGGTCTCGAGTTGCTCCAGAGTGCGTAGCGAAAGGGTGGAAGGCACCACCGGCACCAGCAGGGCGTCGACGCTGGTGAACATGTTCTCGGACATGTGGGATAGCGTCGGTGGGCAGTCGAGGATGACCAGATCGTACTCGTCGCGTACCTTGCCGAGGATCTGACGCAGATGACTGGAGCCATGATGCTCGAGCAGCTGGTCCATCTCGCGGGAGTCCAGCGAGGCCGGCAGCACATCGAGGCCATCCACGTTGGTCGAGCGGATGACCTTGTTGAAGGCCGCCTTGCCTTTGACCAGCTTCTCGACGCCACCGCGGATCTTGGGCTTGATCTTCAGATAGAACGTCGTTGCCGCCTGGGGATCCAGGTCCCACAGCAGCACCCTGTGGCCACAGGCGGCGGCTTCGCAGGCTAGATTGACCGCCGACGCCGTCTTGCCCACGCCCCCCTTGATGCTGTAAAGCGACAACATCCGCATCGCAATTCGCCCCGTGAATTTGATGAACTAGAACAACGACTTTAGCACAGCTTTGTGCAGTGAATGGCGTTGTTCGCCAGGGGATATTGACGTTGTTTTGTATACGGTCTTGGTAGTCGCTGCAACAACAACCTTTCTTGATTGAAGTTCTGGGCGCTGAAGGTCTGGGCGCTGAAGGTCTGGGCGCAGAGGGGCTGGGCGCAGAGGGGCCGGACAGTGAGGGGGCGGTGTCCTGTCAGCGCTTGACCAGGCGCCTGACGCGCTGGATGGCGAGACCGGTCACCACCAGCTTGCGACCCCAGCGAGCCAGTCGGCCGGGGTGGCGCAGCACGGGAATCAGCGCCGTGCCGGCGGCAAGCAGGGCCGGCGTGCGATAGCGACTAAGCGCCTGCCAGCCGGCGTCGATGCGCTCTCCGGCAAGATGGAAACGGCGCGAGGCCAGCAGGATGTCCAGCCGCTGCTGTTCGATGGTGGCCTCGAGTTCGGCCTTGCGCTCGGCGCGAGAGGGGCTCGCACGGCGGTCATCGCGGCTCATGGCATTGCTCCCTGACGTGTCGGCAGAAAGATGGCGGCTCATCGACGATGTGGCTCATCGACGTCGGGCCGCATCGATTCTTCGGCAAGCTCTCGATCCAGGGCCAGGTGCTTCAAGGTGCTGACCAGCAGCGTGCGACGACGTGCCAGGCGCATCGCCGCCAGGGCCAGCCCGACGCCTCCTGCCAGAAGCACCGCCGCGCATACGGCGATGGCGGTAAGCCGGAAGGAGTTCCAGAACAGGACCACGACGAAGGCCGTCAGGGTGGCGATGCCGAGCATCAACAGCACCATGCTCAGCCCCAGCAAAAGGGCCAGGGTTACCAGTCGAGCGCGTTCTTCCTCGAGTTCCAGAACGGCGAGACGCAGGCGCGTCTCGCCGGTGGCGATCAAGGTCGAGAGGACCCGCTTGCCCGCCCCGAATAGCCGTTGTGCCGGTCCTTGGCTGTCTGCCATCAGCGCCGCCCGATCAGCATACCGACGATGCAGCCGACGGCAGCACCGATGCCGATGCTCTTCCAGGGGTTGTCGTGGACGTAGCGATCACAGGCATCGACCTGGTCGGTGACGCTGTCGCGGGTCTGACGGTAGACGCGCTCTCCAGTGGCTTCGAGGCGAGCACGGGTATCCTTCAGTCGTGCCTCTGCCTTGCTGCGCCATTCCTTGACGGTCTCGCTGGAGTCGTCGGCGGTGGCGCTCAGCAGGTCTTCGAGGGTGCTCGACAGCTGCTTGAGGTCGTCCCTGAGTTGCTCGGTGGAGGCGCTGGAGCTGCTGGTGTCCGCGTCGCTTGCAGCGCTCTTGGCGTTGGACTTGCTAGCGGTGGTGCTGGAGCTTCGTGTAGCCATCGTGTCTTCCTTTGACGCAGGTGGATTAACGGTACCAAAGATGAATCTTTACCCGTTCATGCTCGCATCAGAATAGCAGTCACGGCAATGGCCGGCGGCCGACTGTGCAAAGAAGCACAATTGGCCGCCGCCGGCATCACGGATTGAAGCCGCCCGCCGAGAACAGCGGGTTCATGCTGAAGCCGATACCCAGGCGATTGACGCGCTCGTCGTAGTCGATAAGGCTCTCGCCGTAGCCATAGTAGTACTGCACGTGCCCACGCACCTTGCCGAACAGCGGCCAGGAGTAGTCGAGCTGGGTGCCGTAGTTGCCTTCGTCGGGGTTGCCGCGCATCAGCAGGCTGGCTTCGTGAGTGTCGAACATCTGCCGGGCCACGGTGACGTCGGCATAACCCACGTAGTCCTCGATGTCGGGGTTGTCGTCATCACTATCGTCTTCCGGGATGCGCCAGAACGGCGAGACTGCCAGCGCCCACTCGTCGTTGATCCAGGAAGTGGTGCCGATGACCCGGTTCCAGCTGCGTGACAGCGGGTCCGAGCGGCCATTGGACTGGTGATTGAGCGAGATGCGGTTGTTGACGTTGGTCCAGCCCCACAGGGTGGTGTCGTTCTGGAAGTCGATGAAGAACTCAGGCTCGTAGTTGGTCTCGCGAAACGGCGAGGACTCGTCGCTGTTGTAGGCCTGCCACCAGCTCTTCTGGGTGTAGGCGAAGTAGAGGTCGGCGTTGTCGAACAGCACGTCCTCGGCGATGTTGAACTTGGCACTGAACTGAAACTTGAGTTCGGTGTTGTCCATGTCAGCATCGTCTTCACCGGCACGAAAGGCGCCGGAATTCGGGTTGGTGTTGTAGCTGATCGGCAGGATGTAGTTGCGCCGGTGGGTGGTGATCGAGAACGGGTTGCTCTCGGACTCCTGCTCTAGCTGACGACGCTCCTCGACGGTCTCCTCGATGGGCTTGCCCGAGGCACGTGCAACGATCTCCTCGGAGGCGGGCAGACCGGTGGTGTCGGGGGCTTCGGCGTTGACCGTCGATGAAGTGCCGGCGCTACTGACGGCCACGGCCTGTGCACCCTCGCGCTGGGCCTCGTCATCGTCGAGTTCATTTTCCAGCTTGGCGAGCTCAGCCTTCAGGGCCTCGATACGCGCCTCCTTGGCCGCGCGCTCGGCGTCGGTCAGGCCGCCGTCGGCGACGGCCTGTCCACTGATGGCAAGCGCCAGCAGGGAAGGGAACAGGGAGGAACGGACGGCGGGGCGGGTCATAGGGTGAATCCATTCGACAGGTGGAGGCGTTGTTCTACCATGGCGGCGCAGCGAGTCAACTTCGTGGAAGAATCTTGCACTGGATTGCCATACTGACACACTGGGTTGAGAATCTCGCCTCCTCCACGCTGCGACAGGAAGTTCTCTTAAGATGCCCAGCTCGCCTTCTTCGTTGTTCCGAATACTCCCCCTCTTGCTGGTGTTGCTGCTGTCTCTGCTGTCGGTATCTGCGGTGGTGGCCCAGGAAGCGCCCGAGAAGAGGCTGCCGGACAAGCAAGAGCTGCAGTCGCGCCTTGACGAGCGCGTCGCCAATGCCAGCGATCCGCCAAGCGCCACGGCGCAGGAAGAGATCGATGCGCTGTCAGAGGCGATCGATGCGGTGGAGAAATTGGCCGAGGTCGAGCGTGACCTGGAGAGTCTAGAGCGGCGTATCGAGGAGGCACCCGAACGGCTGGCGGCGCTTGAGGAAGCGCTGCGCCAGAGTGAAGAAGGCGAGTCGCACAATCTAGCTGAGCTCGAGGGGCTGAAGATGCCGGCCGTCGAGCAGCGCCTGAGCGACGCCACCCGAGTGCTGCAGTCGACCCAGGATACCCTGACCAGTGTGCAGAGCCAGTTGCTGGGGGCCCAGACGCTGCCGGAGCGGGCGCAACAGGCCATCACCGAGGCCAATCGGGAGATGGATGAGGCGAGGGTCAAGCTCGAAGACCTCAATCGTCGTGACGTGCCGGAAGATGCCCCCTTGCGGGTGGCGGCGCGGGCGCGCCAGGCTCTGGCCGAGGCTCAGCTCGAGCTGCACCAGCGTCAGCTCAATACCAATACACGTATGCGTGAGGTGCTGCAGCAGCGCCTCGCGCTGTTGAAACTGGAGGCGGCAAGCGAGGAGGCCTGGGTCTCCGCGCTGCAGGGTCGGCTCGATCGACTGCGCCGCGAGCAGACCGAGCGGGCCATCGCCGAGGCGGTACGCGATGAGCCAGAGGCCATCTCACGGCATCCGGTGATTCAGGCGGCCCAGACCACCAACCGTCAGCTCTCCAAGGACTTGCTCAACGCCACCTCGCGAGCCAACGATCTGGTGCGTGACGGACTCGAAGTGCGTCGCCAGCTCGAACGGGTGCGTCGCCTGCAGCAGGGGCTGACCCAGAACATCGAGGCGGTGCGCGGCAGTGTACTGTTGTCGCGCATCCTGCGTGAGCAGCGAGGATCGCTGCCCGAAGTGCAGCCACGGCCGGGCCTGCGTGACGAGATCGCCGATGTACGCCTGGCGCAGTTCGAACTCGACAGCGAACGCGACGCCTTGCGCTCCCCGGAGGCACTGGCAAGGGAGGTGTTGGCGCAGGCCGAGGTGGACGAGCCCGAGCCCCTGGTGGAGCCGCTGGTGCAACTGTTCAATTCTCGGCGTGAGCTGATCAGCCAGCTAGAGCCCACCTACGGTCAGATCCTCACGGCTGCCATCGATATGCAGCTCAACCAGCAGCAGTTGCTCGACATCAGTGCGCAGTTGCGCACCAGCATCGACGAACAGCTGTTCTGGGTGGCTAACGCCAGGCCCATCGATCTCGGCTGGCTGATGAAGATCCCCCAGAACCTGATGATGGAGTGGCGGGAAGGCGAGTGGCGCCAGATCCTGCCTCACAACTGGCGCTGGCCGGGGCCTGGTGCCTGGGTAGCGGTCCCGGTACTGCTGGTGGTGTTGCTGCTGCTGGCGCTCAGGCGCGCGATCATGCGTCGCCTGGTCACCCTGCACGACCAGATCGGTCGACTTCGCTACGATTCTCAGCTGCATACGCCCAAGGCGGTGGCATTGAACGCCCTGGTGGCCGCACCGGGACCGCTGTGCCTGGTGGCCTTCGGCCTGCTGTTGACCCTCGGTGGCTCCGAGGTGGCAGCGGATGTCGGCTACTCGGTACTGCAGCTTTCACTGGCCTGGGGCGTGGTCGCCTGGTCGCGTCGCCTGCTGGTCAGCGACGGCGTGGCGACACGTCATTTCCACTGGCCGGTCAAGTACGTGGGCAAACTGCGCTGGTGGCTCTTGTGGCTTGGCGTCAGCATGGCGCCGGTGCTGCTGATCGCGCCGCTTGCCAGGGACGCTGCGGTGACCTTCAACCAGCGCCCGCTGGGGCTCGGACTGTTGCTGCTGGGTCTGATTGGGATGAGCGTGGCGCTCAGCAAGCTGATCATGGCCCACACCCCCTTCTTCGGGGTGAAGCTCTTTCGTCTGGTGCTGGGGCTGGCGCTGGCGATGGTGCCGGTGGTGCTGGGTGGTGCCGTGCTTTATGGCTACGTCTACTCGGCGTTGAGTCTGGTCAGCCGCTTCGTGATCTCGTTGTACCTGCTGGGCGTGTGGATCCTGGTCGAGGCAGCGGTGGTCCGCGGATTGGCGGTGGCTGCCCGACGCCTGGCCTATCGTCGTGCGCTGGCTCGCCGGCGAGCCCTGGCCCAGGACGACAACGACCGTGGCCTCGATATCGTCGAAGAGCCGCCGCTGGATATGGAGCAGGTCAACCAGCAGTCGCTGAGGCTGTCCAAGCTGCTGCTGACCATCGGCTTCGCCGCCTTGCTGTATCTGGTCTGGACCGATTTCCTCGGGGTCATCGGCTACCTCGATAACGTCACCCTGGTGGAAGGCGCCACCGGAGAGGGTGGCGAGGCGCTTGAGGACAACCTGAGTGTCGGCGACGTGCTGGTGGCCTTGTTCATCGCCGGGGTGACCATGATGCTGGCGCGCAACCTGCCGGGTCTGCTCGAGGTGATGGTGCTGTCGCGCCTGGAGCTCAAGCAGGGCAGCGCCTACGCCATCAGTTCGCTGTTGTCCTACACCATCGTCGGCACCGGTACGGTGATGACCCTGGGCGCACTCGGGGTGTCATGGGCCAAGTTGCAGTGGCTGGTAGCGGCGCTTGGCGTGGGTCTCGGTTTCGGTCTTCAGGAGATCTTTGCCAACTTCATCTCGGGTCTGATCATCCTGTTCGAGCGGCCTGTACGCATCGGTGACACCATTACCCTGGGCAACCTCACCGGCACGGTGAGCCGGATTCGTATCCGCGCGACCACGGTGACCGACTTCGATCGCAAGGAGATCATCATCCCCAACAAGACCTTCGTCACCGACCAGCTGATCAACTGGTCACTGTCGGACAGCGTGACGCGGGTGACGTTGAAGTACGGGGTCAGCCACGACGCCGATCGCAGCCTGGTGCATCGCCTGCTAGAGCAGGCCGCCGAGGAGAACGAGCGGGTGCTGTCCGATCCACCCCCGGAGATCTACTTCATGGCCTACACCGCCAGCACCATGGAGTACGAACTGCGCATCTACGTGAATGCCCTGGGGGATCGACTGCTGGCCACCGACGAGCTCAACGGCCGCATCGGCGACATGTTCTCCGAGCATGGCATCCGTATCGCCTTTGACCAGCTCGATGTGCACATCCGCCGCTCGGGGCAGCGCGACGTGTGGAAGGGCGTGCATCGGGTCAAGAGCGACCCTCAGGAAGGCCACCCGCCCCCCGGGGCAAAGGGTGACCCGGGTGACGTCGGTATCGGGGATGGCGGCGGCAGCGATGGGGGCGGAGACGCCGGCGGGCGCTGAGGGCGACCGAGCGCGGTCGCTGGCGAAAGGCTACATGGTCTGCTGTAAGGCTCGTTGCTAGCGCCGGCGGGCCTGTAGCAGAAACTCGCGGTTGCCATCGCCGCCGAGGATCGGACTTTCCTGCCAGTGCAGGATCTCGAAGCCGACCGAGGCGCAGCAGTCGCGGATGCGCTGCTCGACCTCGGCGTAGCGGCGGGGGTCGCTTACCACGCCTCGCTGATCCACCGCACCAGGCCCCAGCTCAAACTGGGGCTTCACCAGCGACAGCAGCAGGGCGTCCCGTGCCAGCAGCGTCGCCAGTTCCGGCAGGATCAGCGTCTGCGAGATAAAGGACACATCCATCACCGCCACCTCCGGCTGCCCTATCCGCTCCATCAGCGTCGCCAGTTCGCGGCTTTCACTCAGGTGGCGTGCGTTGAGCCCCTCCAGGCAACTGACGCGGGCGTCGCCCCGCAGGCTATCGTCGAGCTGTCCGTGGCCTACCTCGATGCCGATGACGTGGCGCGCACCGGCGGCCAGGGCGCAGTCGGTAAAGCCCCCGGTGGACTGGCCCACATCCAGTACCAGGCGGCCGTCCAGTGACAATTCCAGCGCCGAGAGCACCGCCTCCAGCTTGAGCCCGGCGCGGGAAACGTAGCGCTCCTCCGGGTCCTCGGCGACTACCAGAGCGAGGTCGTCGGGGCACTTCTCCCCGGGGCGTGTCAAAACCTTGCCGTCATCCCGGCGGGAGACACGGCCGTGGCGGATCAACCGCTGGGCGCGGGTGCGAGAGCGAACCAGGCCCTGGCTGACGAGGAGTTGGTCGAGACGTGGCATGGGGTGTTCCTGTGGCGCCTTGGTCGGGCTGTCTGGAGTTCAGGCAGAAAATGCCGGCGCATTATGCCACGGTGACGCTGCGTAGGGCGCGCACACCAGTCTCAAGCGCTATGAGCCGTCCACCACAGCCGTCCCCGCAGCTTTCCATCATATTCTGTCAGTTTCTACTCGCTAACCTGTTGTCCGCCTCTGGCTGGCACTCGTCTCCTTTCGACACCGACTAGTTTCGACACCGCCTAGGCTCTCACTACGTCGGGGACTAACCATTTTTAGCGCCACCTTCCGGTCGAAATGTCCAAGATCGCAGGCTATGCTGAAAATCAGCAAGTTTAATTAGGATCGCACAAGGCGACAGGTTCTGTGCGGAGTTGCGACAAGTGGCGGCGAGACAAGCAGTACGGCGAGGGAATGCTGTTCGAAAGGCATCATCGGGTGACAAGACAAAGCCATAACCTTGGCTTCTAGTACGTCATGTCACACCACGCGCAGCACCCAGTTCCAGCCTACGAAACTTGTGATATTTCCCCGCCAGAGAGTGATGACGTCGCCACCGTGATGTTCAGGGAAGGGACTTGCACGGATGGCATGTCCCCCCGGTAGGGTGCCCGAACGGTTTGTGTCGCCGCTCCCCACCGCTATCTCTCCGCCACCTGATCAATAACGATTGACTGCACTATGGGGAGGCCAGCAAGGGCCTCCTGACTGGTGCCGTAGTGCTCGCATCGAATCGTGGATCAAGTCTGTATATAAATACAGTTCATCAGTCTGCGCGCGGAACGCATGCATGGAATGACGAAAGTGAGTGCTCACTTTTTCGGCAGAGTCTCAAGATTCTGGCTTGAAAAGCAAGATGATAGAGAAAATGGCGATGCGATATTCTGCATGGTTACCGGGAAAAATGAGCATGCACACTTTTTGATTTCAAGACCTGATGGGTCCATAAATCGAACCGTGAGTTTTCAAGTGGATAAACAAAGATTTTGCGGGATCAGTCGCGGAAAATTCGAGCATGCATACGATTAAAAATGTTATATGCCTTTGAAGTTTTGGAGACCAAATGGATGTTCTCATTGCGCAAGAGATCGAGTTGCATCAATATGAAATACGTCAAAGTAAAACGGATATTGAGCGTCTAATCCATCCTAGTTTTGTGGAAGTCGGTAAATCAGGTGCGAGTTATGATTTCGACTCAATCATAGAAATGATGGAAGGTGAGGAATCCTCAAGCACTCGCATACATTCACAGAGGTATGAATGTATTCAGCTAGAACCTTCCGTCCTACTTCTGAGGTACGATTCAGCTCTGGTAAGTGAATTTGGCGAAGTTAGTGATTTTGCTAAACGTTGTTCAATTTGGGCATTTACCGGTACTTGCTGGCAACTCAAGTATCACCAAGGTACACCGTGCTCGCCGTTCGAGTTAGAATATAATTGAAGCTTAAGAGTACGGACATATAACAAAGCGTTCAAGAGGGACTCTCAACGCTTGGCGTTTTTAGGTTGTATCGGTTCTAGTGATTACGGCACAATGGTTTAGGTTGGGTGGTAGGCGTTGTTCACCCCTTAACGCGGCGTTAGAGTTTTAGGAGAGGCATGAGCATTCCCACTGATTTAGAGATTCTAAATACAGTTTATCGTTTATATTATTCAAGCTATGTTTCTTTCGAAGGTAGTGACGAGACTCGTGGTTCGAAAATCTATGTACCGGTGGATTGTAGGAAGATTGCTAACGAACTGAGAGTAGATGCCGATATCGTTTTTGGTCGGTTGTACTACCATTTAGATAAGAAGTACGGTTATAATCGAGAAGATGGGAGCAGTGTTCATCTTTTCGCTATTAAGGTCGGGAAAGATGCGAACTGTGTTAACTTCCCACTTATGAGTTCAGTATTGGCCGGACTTCGCCAGGAGCGAGGTAGATTTTGGATCGGGACTGTCATTGCCATACTTGCTTTGATCGTTTCATCCGTATCTTTAACCGTTTCAATCACACAGATGGAAAACTCTAACAAGTCAATGCAGACGACCGCTGAAGCGGCGTATGATTGAGGCGTTAGTCATATGGAAGCAACTCTGCGAATCCCACAGAAAACCGATTATGAGGCTATTGCTTCCTGGGTAGTCGATGAAAAGGCTTGTGCTCGCTGGGCTGGTCCATTGGTGCCGTTTCCGTTTGCGCCGGAGAGATTGCCTGAACTACTCAAGACGGAGGAATGCTTTAGCTACTGCTTGTCCACTAGCAACCGCAAGTGTATTGGTTTTGGTCAGTTTTGGGTGGCGGAGCAAGGTGCGGTGCACATAGGCAGAATAATTATTTCACCCGAAGCTCGGGGAATAGGTGCAGGTCGTCTACTGTGCGAGAAATTGATCGAAAAGGCGATTCGGTCAACTGGTGCCGCATACGTTACTCTTCGTGTATATCGGGATAACAATGCTGCGCGTTCTCTATACGAGAGCCTTGGCTTCTTGATTGTGGAATCAGAATCTACGGGCGACCTGTTGTTCATGCGTGCAGTGACTAACAAGACACGGAAGGTGGACGCGTGAGACGCGCCGCTTCGTTTTTGCGTTAGGCCGCACGGATGCGTACTGCTCGCTGGAGGCAATGAATGACCACATACAACGGTGGTTGTCTATGTGGTGCCATTCGAATTACGGCATCAGGCCCGCCCTATCGGGTCGGCCTGTGCCATTGTCTTGACTGCCGCAAGCACCATGGTGCCCTCTTTCACGCTTCGGCCGTTTTTCCCAGAGACGCAGTCATGATCGATGGCGAGACAAGAAGCTATGAGGAGCGTCATTTCTGCCCACAATGTGGCTCATCGGTCTATTCGTGCAGCGCAGATGAAATCGAGGTCAATCTAGGTTCGCTGGACTTTCCAGATCAACTAACCCCGACCTACGAACTCTGGACGAGCCGTCGAGAGTCTTGGTTGCCGGCGTTTCCATCTGTCCGGCACTACACCCAAGATCGTGACCCCACGAGCCGTGTTGAAGAATAGGCCGCCGATGAATCGTCGCGCTTCTTTTCACAATCATCAAAGGTTGAGCCAGTGTGGCCTAACCAGTTGCTGCAGGGGACGTTTGACCCGGCACCCGCTTTGCTATCGCAAAGCGCAAATGCCCCTGAGTTCATGTGTTAGGCTCCATGAGCCACGGAGGAATTGAGTGGAAATCAAGTGTATTGCAGGCTTTGCATCAATTACCAAAGACCCTGCGGCAAGTTCGTCCTTGTATGAGGATGCGCTAGGTCTGCCGCTAGAAAAGATGGACGATTATCGCTTCATGGATAAATTCCCAGGAGCGAATCATTTCGGGGTATGGCCCCTCGCTATGGCGGCCAAATCTTGTTTTGGGCAGGAGGAATGGCCTGACCATGTTCTTGAGCCGACAGCTACAATTGAATTTGAGTTGGCGAACGCAGCTGCAGTGGAAGCGGCAGTGAAAGAATTGAAGGAAAGGGGGCAGGAGTTCGTTCATGAATCCCGGACTGAACCCTGGGGGCAGACAGTTGCAAGGTTTATGAGCCCCGAGGGAGTGTTGGTAGGTCTGAGTTATGCGCCATGGCTTCATGAATAAGAGCCTAACCATAGCATCAACGCGGACTGGCTTTTCCGCTGACGCTGAAAAGCCAACCGGTTACGCTGGGCGTTATGCAGAAGGAGAGTGACAATGCAGTGTCCAAAGTGTGGATCTTTAAAGATTGACAAGCGGAATTATGGAAAGCGAGCCGGCGCTACCATCGGGGGGATGGGTGGAGCAGCCGGTGGGGCGGCAACCGCCGTTGCTGGCGCTGCTGCAGGAGGAAAGGCAGGTGCGGCAGTTGGCGTGATTGCTGGCCCTCTTGGTGCGGCAGCGGGAGCCTCGATTGGAACAGTGGCGGGAGCTATCGCGGGTGCCTTGGCAGGAGGCACAGTAGGTGCCACGGCTGGAGCGATGACGGGCAGGGCAGTAGACGAGAATATTCTCGATAATTTTAAGTGTTTGAGCTGCGAGCACGCATTTAATGAGGCTTAGTTGCGGTGTGACAAGTGGCTGAAGCCGCAAGAAGGTTGAGCACTTCCCATTCCTTCCATGTTGTGGTCGACATGTCGGTTATCTTTTCGATATGGAGTAAACTCGCCTAACCACCGCGTGAACGCGGGCAAGCTTTGTCGCTGCGCTCCATATTTCGCCGGTACGCTAAACGTCAAGCAGTAGGGGGAATTGTGTACGCAAATGTGTCCGGTTACGGAATCATCCTGAACTCCGAAAACTATTCGGATAGCGTTGCTTTTTATCGCGACCTATTTGGTCTTCCTCTGCTGTTCGAAAAAAATGATGATGGCTTTAAACTAGCCTGTTTCGAGTATGGAAGCGGTTACCTGATGGTTGAACAGGGGGGCAAGGCGAAGAAGGGAATCAAGTCGCCAAAAGAGTGCAGTTTCAAGTTGCGGTTCAACGTTGATGACCTGGAAGATGCGCTGAGGGAAATTAGGTCATTGGGCATCGAAGCTTCTATTACCGAGAGTGCATGGGGAAGAACCATCAATATCAGTGATCCTGATGGCAACCGAGTTGGAGTTCGGGATGAGTCCGGCTTTGTGCAACAGATCACTGCATAACGAATCGCGTCAGTACGGGGCCATTGGCTGCCACTGAAGTGGCGTCGCTTTGCTCAGCGTTATACGCAAAAGTGGAGAGGTGAATGTCGAAAGAGTTATTTTTTCCAGTTGTGGAAACTGAACGATTGGTACTTAGGCCTATAGCAATTGAGGACGCGGACAGCCTGCTGGGAATTTTCTCTGATCCTGAGGTCATGCGGTATTGGAATACTGCGCCTTGGGAAACCCTTCAGGACGCCATTGACTTCATCAATGCGAGTAATGATGCGATGCGACGTCAAACATCGCTCGTACTTGGCGTATATCTGAAGTCTACGGGTGAGCTGGCTGGTAAATGTATGTTGTTCAGCTATGACACGGAATCTAGGCGTGCCGAGATCGGATTTGGGTTGGGTCGCTCTGCTTGGGGAAGGGGTTACATTGGTGAGGCAGGCGAGGCATTGATTCAGTATGGTTTCAATTCATTGGGGCTACGGCGAATTGAGGCAGAGATCGACCCGGACAACCAGTCCTCTGCAAAAGCGCTAGAGAGACTCGGGTTTTCCCGAGAAGGCTTGTTGAGACAGCGTTGGGAAGTCAACGGCATTGTCTCTGACTCGGCGATGTATGGTCGACTGGCAAGCGACCCATCAGCAATGGCTAGCTGAGAATTGCACGTGGCAAGCGCATGATGGCGACGTTAATGAGCTAGACGACCTTGAATCCAGACATTCATGCACCGGCAGGCCCGGCAAGCCGAGTCGGGTGGCGGCGAGGGTAGCAGGTCCTCTGACACCGTGTGTTCGGTGTCTGTTGTGTCTGGACGACGATTCAAAAAGGTTTACACAGGTAGAAGGAAGGGCACTGGCCCGGACTTGGCGGAAGGAAGCACTCTTCCGCCAAGTCCGGGCCAGTGGCGTTTTAGACGCCCTCGTCGGCCTGTAGGCCACCTGCCGGGATGCGGTCGGCGCCCCAGCTTTCCTGAATCATGGCGACGACGCGGTCGAGTTCCTGCTGGTCGACCTGGGCCAGTTCGCCGTGCTCCAGTGGGTCGTAGTGGTAGATGTACAGACGCGAGGCGAACTGCTCGAAGGGCAGAGAGGCCTCGCCAAAGCGTTCTCCATGGCTGGAGGTGCTGACCTTTACGCCCATGCCCCAGTCCTGGCCGCTATCGTTGTTGGGGTTGAAGAAGTAGATGCGCATCTGTCCCGACGGATCCAGCGAGGCCCGCAACACGGTGATGGCATGCCAGCCGATGAAGCGCCCGGCGCTGTCGGTGACGGCGATGCCGGCGGGCTGGGGGTGAATCAGCGGCTGGTTACCGTTGTAGTAGGGGTGGTAGCTCGCATAGAAATGGCGCAGGAAGGTGTCCAGGTCGGTGAGCTGGCCGGTGGCCACGTCGACATTGATACGAAACCCGCGTCCTGCCCACCAGCCATGGAACTCCGGGTTGACCCAGCGGTGGGGATCACCCTCGCGGCCCAGGCAGCGACGCCCCATCTCGGCGTAGATACGGTCCAGGTGCGGCACCACCAGCAGCGACACTGGATCAAGGTCCAGCGGCAGGGTCTGGGCGACGCCGGAGATGCTCTCCTGAGACGAGATCGGCTGGCCTTCGAAGTGCATCAGGATCTCATCGTCGCGGGCGGCCCAGGCTACCATCTGCAACAGATAGTCCGGGTCGTTGTAGGCCCACATGGAGAGCGCCCGTGCCGACTGGCAGGTCGGATTGTTGCCCTGGCCGACCCCCAATGGAAGGCCCAGCATGCACAGCACTCCTTCCATCAGGCGGGCCCGGTAGGACACGCCATCACCGAAGGCGGCGTGGAGTCGCGCCTCGGACCAGTCGGATAGCTTGAGGCCAAGCTGCCGCCACAGTGCCGGCGCCACCGGTGGCTGGTAAAGGATGCCACGTTCCAGGGTCAGTGCCAGCCCATAGACGGCCTGGGCGGTCTCTGGATAGATGGCGGTGCGCACCATGGTGTGGACCAGATCGCAGTAGCACAGCAGGCAATCGCGGCCGGTGGACGAAAGCCCCAGCGCCTCGGACAGCAGGTTGTCACCAAAGTCGAGCAGGTGGCGCAGCAGCACCGGGTGATAGGGCGAGACCAGGCCGGTGTCGTGCATCGCCCTGGCAAAACCGCTGGCTTCGTACTGCAGGCCTCTCGCGTCCATGCTGGCTAGTCGTTCGCGGTAGACTTCGATGCCGGGGTCCTCACGGCAGCCCTGGGTCGGGCCAAACAGCGAGCTGACGAGGCGGTCCGCGCCCTGGCCACTGGCGCCCAGGTCGATCTCGGGGTTGGCCTGACACAGGGCGATCTGGGTGATCATCTGCTTGACCGGATCGACCTGGATCGGGCGCTGCTGCAGGATCCGCCAGATCTCGCTGATCAGCTCGTCGATGACGTGTTCGTAGCCGATGCGCTCGGCCAGGTACTGAAACAGCTGGCGGGGAATCTCGGCCAGACGGCCCTGGGTCTCACGCTCTGCCTCCGACGGGGCGGAAAACAGCAGCGGCAGATTGATCGCCATGACCTGGGTGAGGTAGTGGTGGGCCCCCTCATCGGAAATGAGGTGGTGGCGATAGCGTCCCTTGGCGACTGCCAGCATGCGCAACTCGCTCAAGGCCTCGATGACCACCAGCGAACTGTCGGCGCTCTTGAGCGACTGGGTGGTCAGGGAGGGGATCAGAATATGCGGGCTGGCCCAGTCCGATCCCAGAAACAGGCCTGCCTGTTCGAGGGTTTCGGCGCGCTGCTCGATTTCCGCGCAGCCTCCTGGCTGCATCAGCACACGGCGGCAGGTATCGATGACCCGAGGCAGCTTGGCCGGTTTGGCGAACTCCCGGGACTCGCCAAGGCTGGCGATCGCATCGTCCAGCTTGGTCAGCAGGCCCCGAAGCTTGTCGTTATCCGCGGGGGATGGAGTGTCTGGGTTGGTCACACCGGCTCCTTGTCGTCCTGAAGTTGGCTCCCGGAGGAGTTCCGGCAGCAGTCCCTACATCAGGGGGTCGAGTCGTGTCACGTCGAGCGGACGACGCCAGTATACGCATGCTCGGGCGGCGGCGTCGCCAATCCGGCGGCGCTGCCCCGACGGGGCAGCGCTTAACAGGCAGGCCTAGATGTAGTAGTCCTCGTCTTCCTGTGCCTTCAACAGGTCGCGCAAGGTATGGGCGTCGTCGCCCTTGAAGTAGACCAGGCCCCAGTGGGTACCGAAGGCGGTACGCTTGGTGACGGTCTCTTCCAGCGGCGCGGTCAGCTCGTGTGACTCGAAGTAGGGGTGGTCTTCCACCGACTCCGGGATTTCCAGGCGGCTGACCACACGGCGGCGCGGATAGACCCCGAAACAGCCGGCGAAGCCGTTGGCGTCGACCACTTCGCGCGGGAAGAACTCGGCGACTTCCTCGGGCGTGGTCTTGGGGTCGAACACCAGCATGCTGGCCTGGTAGGCGTTGAAGCCATAGACCCGCTCGAGCAGCTCGAACACCTTGAAGCCGGGCGGACGATAGGCCACTTCGCCGAAGTACATCTCGCCATCGCTGGTGACGAAGTACTCGGGGTGGATCAGGCCGAAATCGATGTCGAAGGCCTTGATCAGCTTCTCGATCTGCACGCGGATCTGCTCGCGGTAGCGCTCAAGCTCCGGCGAGGCCGGCACGAACACCGAATAACCCAGGGTCACGTACTCGGAGATGTTGAGAAAGGCGATCTTGCCATCATGGATCCAGGCCTCCACCGCGAACTCCCAGCCATCCAGGTGGGATTCCATCAGCACCGGAAATTCCTCTTCCGGGATGGTGTCGACCTCGTCGGGTGTACGGATCACCCGGTGGCCAAGGCAGCCAGCCTTGTCGAAGGCCTTGAGGTGGATCGGGTCGTTTGGGTCACCGTCGAGCTTGAGCAGGGTCTGGTTGACCCGCTTGAGGAAGCGGATGACGTCCTGGTGGTCGTGGGCTTCCTCGAAGATGCCGACGCGAATACCGCCGAGCTGCGCACGCCGCTTCATCAGGGCCTTGTCACGCAGCAGCAGCGACTGGCCGTAGAGGCGCGGATTGTCGAGTAGCACTGAGTTGATCGCTCCGGCCCACTCCACGGTTTCCTCGAATAGTGGAATGGACACGTCCACGCCCATGTCGCGCAGGGTCTCGGCGATTTCCAGCGAGCGGTCGTTGAGCCGTTCGAAGTTCCAGGAGACGTAGGGGATATCGTGCTGCTTGCAGTAGTCCTCGGCCCAGTCCGGGGCCACCACAACGTAGCGACGGTCGAAATTCTCGGCGGCCTCGATGGCGTTCAGGCTCCAGCCGAGTAGTGCGATGTAGCCTTTGTTGGGATCCTTGTTCATGCAGCGCCTCCTTGGAATGGGCGTTGGTGGGCGTAATGGTGCTGGTTGTTCGTGGTCGTCATCCTCAAAAAGTGACGCCTGGTGAGTATGAGCTCCCAGGCGTTAAGGTGCTTCCACCATACAGCTTCAGTGTAGAAGTCTCACATTTCGAGCGCTGCATGACTGTTGAGGCAAAGTCTACTGGGTTTACCCTTGTGGCCCGGGCATGACCTTGGTATAGTGCCCGCGTCCTGAGCAAGAGGCTGATTTTTCAGGCCTTGCCCGGTGACGTTTTCAGGCAGTCGACACTTCCTTGTTGTCGAGCTCGCCTCGCTGTGGTGGCCCTGTCGGTCCTCCCGCAACGCTAGACCGCAAACCCCGCCAGGCCCGGAAGGGAGCAACGGTAGTGGTGGACGCGTGTGCCGGGATGTGGCTGTCGGGGCCGCCTCCATTTCAGGCCATGCCTTTGATCCTGCAGGACCTTCTGCCTCATTGATCCCGCTGTTACACAACAGTGGTGCAAAGAGGCGGTACAAAGATGCCTGGATCAGAGCGTCCCGTGGCCCGCAACACCCTCCCTTCGTGCAATAGCTGCACACCCTCCAAGCGTTCCAGCGCCAGGCCTCCCAGCGCTCCCTATCTGTTCAGATCCCGTCACGGCATCCGGTACTTTCGCGTTGTTGTGCCGTAAAGGGCGCGGCAAGCCATAGGCAAGACCGAGATACGCCGTTCGCTAAGGACTCGCTGTCGTCGAGAAGCAATGGTCGCCGCGGCTGCACTACTGCTGGAGAGCCATGAACTGCTGACCCGGCACGCAGCCAACGAGGGCGATGACAAGGCTTGTGGTGGCGTGGTGCCTCTGGCGGCAATGACCAAGCCGACACCGATTCGCAGCGCAGGACCAGCAGAGCCAGTCGATCCGGGCTTATCAGAGCTTCTCGAGAGTTACCGCCGGCATCAGCAACGAGAAGGCGTCAGCTTCAAGACGCTGGAGGTGTTGTCCGGCTATTCAATGGGACCTTAAGTGGGACTGATCAGAGTCTAGCGCCTGATCGGATAACCAGGGGCCGCGTCGTCGTATGGCGGGTATAAACTGCAGGCACTTGACGAAGGTAATAAATGCAAGATGTCGGCGTGATTGGGACGTTCGCTTTTTCTTTAATTTAGGAACGTTTCTGCAGGTTGGTTCTGCATAAAACCAGCCATCTTGTTGCGGCTGCCGGCTGTACTATGATCCCTTGTCTGAGCGATGGCGCAGGGAGCGCTGCATATGTTCAATCCAGGGGATGGGGCAATTTTCGTTGGAGACTACAGCTCGCACGGTGGAAGAGTGGTCTCCGGTCAAGCGAATTACATTGTCCACGGGAAGCAGGTTGCTGTTGTTGGTGATATGGTCGCATGCCCGGTCAAGGGGCATGGTGTCTGCCCTATTGTCGAGGGGCACCCTACCATCACGGTCAATGGTAAATCTGTTGCCTTTGATGGCTGTCACACGGCCTGTGGGGCGACCCTGATTTCTTCCATGAATGGCGTGCATGCACTGGGGGATGATCGTCAGCCTTCCGCACAAGCCCATTACGACTCAGTGGTGTCACAACGACGACAGTACCCTGGTGCTGGAATCCGGCAGTCCTTCGCCAATACGGAACCGGCTGAGGCTCCCTGTAACCATCCTGACCAAGCACTGGACCTGGCTGCGTACATCGTAGACGAGATTCAGCGAAATACCGTGTCCCGGCCAGGCCGGATGATGTCAATCTGGAACGGGCAGAGCAGAGTGCTTTTCGTTGAAGGGTTCACCAAAGAGCTGAATGGCATGAGCGGCGAGTATCCCTCGCTGGCGAATATCCGTAACTTCCTGATGCCAAAAGTTCCTAGTAGGGCATTCGCTCTTGCCCTGTGGACGTTGATGGTGAGGGAAAGGGCTGATTGGGATCATAAAAGCAGGATCAGCAATAATGAAGATGGTGATTTCTCATCACTCGGTAAGTCCTCCTACCGATGGCACCACAAATACGGTGAATATGAGTGCTACTACGATATCTGGGCGAATATCCACTACGGCTACGTCAGCCTGTACTGTGGCTTTTCTGAAGGGCTGATGCTGGAAGGTGCAGGACTTGAGCAGGTGGGCTCCGACACTCTGCATGATGACCAGGACGTCACTTATAGATCGGAGATTCCTGGTTGGTGGCTCAGTCTGCGTAAGTTTGACGATGTGACAGATAACCTCTCAGTACGTTTAGGGTTCGAGCTATACCATGAATATCCTGAACCTTCCTCACTCACGGCTGACATCGTGATGCAGAAAGTAACCTCAGCGCCTTACCCAATAAGGGTGGCTTCAAAAGTACGTCACGACTGTGCATTAGCCAGAAGCCGGAGAATATAAACAATGAAAAAGAGAGTCGTCGGGGGTGTCGTACTGCTGCTTGTTAGTAGCCTGTTGGTGTATCTATGGCCAAGCCCCCCCCCGATGACGTCTTGGCTAAGATGGAAGGGATACTGGTTAAATTGGAAGAGATGTATGAAGGTGAGATGATCTTGATACGGTCGTATAATGCGGAACCTGATGGCCTTGATAGTGAAAGGATTAAATGGATTCGGAGAGAAATGCGGGAGGCGGGGTTAGGTATCGTATCACTTAGTTGTTCTGAACATAGTTGCCTATCAGTTTATGATATTGACAGGGGTTTTATTATCTTTGGTGACTATATTTATTACAAATATGATTCTGATAGCATGACCGAAGAAATAATAGTGGATAGCGTGGAGAAGGCGATAGAGGAAAACACTGAGGTTCATTACGCCTTCTGCGAGAGAACCCAAGTCGAACACTGGTTCTACTGTGAGAACAATCATTGATTGTAGGGATGTAACAAGACAAGGAAGCAACTGATATATTGACAGCACTCACCTACGACATCGAGGACATGCCCTCCTTCAAGAAGACATTGAGCAAGTGGCAGAGCCATAAAGTCAAGTATTACACCCAAAGAGTTGATCTTACCCAGCATTGGTATCCACCAATGCTGGGTAAGATCAAGTAGCCTCAGCGCCTTGTCCAACCAGGGTGGGTTCAAAAGTACGTCACGACTGTGCATTAGCCAGAAGCCGGAGAATATAAACAATGAAGAAGAGAGTCATCGGGGGTGTTGCATTACTGCTTGTTAGTAGCCTGTTAGTGCATCTATGGCCAAGACAACCTCCCGATGACGTCTTGGACAGGATGCAGGGGATACTTGGTAAGCTTGAGGAGATGTATGAAGGTGAGACAATTTTTATATGGCCATATACTGCAGAACCCGATGGTCTTGATAGCGAAAGAGTGAAGTGGATTCAAAGAGAAATGCGGAGATCGTGGCTTGCTCGCGTATCATTAAGTTGCTATAGGAGTAGTTGCCTATCAGTCCATTATGTTGGCAATGGATTTGTTGGTTTTGGGAACTCAAAGTATTATAAATATGTTCCCGATGACCTGCTGTACCTGATTGAAGAAGTAATGGTAGAGAGCGTTGAGAAGGCAATAGAAGAGAACACCGAAATTATTTACGGCTTCTGCGAGATAACCGAAGTCGAACACTGGTTCTACTGTGAGAACAATCATTGATTGTAGGGATGTAACAAGACAAGGAAACACCTAATATATTGACAGCACTCACCTACGACATCGAGGACATGCTCTCGCTCAAGAAGGTATTGAGCAAGTGGAAGATCCATAAGATCAGGTATCACACCCAAATAGCTGATCTTACCCAGCTTTGGTGTCCACCAAAGCTGGGTAAGGTCAAGTAGCCTCAGCGCCTTATCCAATCAGGGTGGCTTCAAAAGTGCGTCACGACTGTGCATGAGCCAGAAGCCGGAGAATATAAACAATGAGAAAGAGAGTCATCGGGGGTGTCGTACTGCTGCTTGTTAGTAGTCTGTTGGCGTATCTATGGCCAAGACAACCCCCCGATGACGTCTTGGTTAGGATGCAGGAAATATTAAGCGAACTTGAAGAGATTTATGATGGCCGATACATACGGGTCATGCCATTTTTCACTAAACCTAATAATGGTCTTAATGGTGAAAAGGTCAAGTTGATTCGCAGAAAATTACGTGAAGCTGGGATTAACAGTGCATCATTAAGTTGCTCAGAACGCAGGTGTTTATCAATATACTCGATTAACAGAAGTTTTAATGTTTTCCTAAACTATAGGTATTACGTCTATGACTCAGGCGACCTGCTTGAAGAGGTAATAGTAGATAACGTCGAGAAGGCGATTGAGGAAAACACTAAGGTTCATTACGCCTTCTGTGAGAGAGCTGAAGTCGAACACTGGTTCTACTGTGAGAACAATCACTGATTGTGCCGATGTAACAAGACAAGGAAACAACTGATATATTGACAGCACTCACCTACGATATCGAGGACATGCCCTCCCTCAAGAAGACATTGGGCAAGTGAAAAATCAGCAACATCAAGTACTGCACACAAGTAGTACAGTCGAACATACCATGATCTTCCAAGGTCGTGACCCTATACGTCAACGTAGTTGTCTGTGGCGACCATCTCGCCTGTCCCTGGTTCCCTTCCCGTCTTGGGTGGTCGGGGAGGTGATCTATCTTGTCTTTGATCTGGTGAAAGAGTTTTGGCGTCGCCTCGGGGTTGTCCCTGAAGATATATTCAACAATCCAGGATGCGTCTTCACGCGCCAAGACTGACTACTCAATCTTCACCATTGCGCTTGCTCTGTATCATGGCCTGGATATGGCTCATTTCATCATCGTGTGGGACGCCTTGGCGTGTATCAGCCGGCGCTTGATTGCCTTTGCAATACTTCGCCCAGCATGGTCTCGAACACCCGTGGCTCAAGTGTCTCATTGGCTGATATGGAAGGCACCGTGACGCTTCGCCTGAGCGGGAATGAGGCAATCAGGTTCTGTTGGGGGGCGAGGATGTCAGACCTGGGAGCGGAGGAGTAGGGGGCTATCGCAAGATAGACCGGGATCCAAGGGTGGTTGGCCGCAGCAACGGCGGCAAGCAGTGTGTCGTCCGTCAGATGCGCCGCCTGCGCTGCGATACCAGGAACTTCCTGTTTACACAGCGGAGCGCCTTGCTCGGCGCCCCTACCTGTCTTTCTCGTCTCGGCTCTTCCTCGCCCAGGCGGATACTGCCTTGCCTAGCGGATCTCGCGATCCAGGGCAAAGTAGTCATCGGACTTGAGTTTGGCGATTTCCGCCGAGAGGGTGGATTCTTCGTTGCGCGACAGCAGCACGCTGGCGACGGCGCTCAGCGAACACAGCACCTCCTTGCATTCGGTGCGGGTGCGCTGGATCGACTGGCGTGCCAGCAGCAGGCACATGGCCTGAGCGCGGGCAGGGCGCTTGATCAGGGTGCCGTAAAGGTTACCGATGACCACGCCGCTCAGCTCCTGGTCCTGGATCTCCCGATTGTCGTACTCACGGTAGAAGGCCTCTTCCTGACCGTCGGGGATGAAGTAGTGGATGAACTCCTTGTAGTCGGGGTCGTAGGCGATGCTACTGACGGCGTTGACCAGCTTCTTTTTCAGGGTGGCGTGCTCGGGATCCTGCTCGTCGACCTTGGAGAGCCGGCCGGCAATCTTGACCGCGCCTTCGAGCTCACGCAGCAGGTGGGCGTAGCCTGAGTTGATCTCGTCATGGCAGCGGGCGATATCATCGAAGTCGCTCTTGATGCTGGCGACCATGCCGTCGCCTTCGGGCAGGCTGCCGAGGACAGGGAACAGCAGGTACTTGTGGACGTGGCAGCTCTCGTAGTAGCGCGAGACCTCGTCCTTGAACGCCTGCAGGTATTCGCCGACCTCTTCCAGGTAGTCGTCGTTCTGCTCGATATGCCGCTGGACCGCATCCACACCATCCTGTTTCCACAGCCGGTTGAGGCGTCGTTCGATCTTGCCGGCGTTGGTGATCATGCTGTTGAAGTCTTTTGACAGCTGTATGGTGGTTTCCTGGACCTTGGTCACGGCGATGGCGCGGGCCTGGTCATTGATGCCGACCTCGCGAGCCATGCGCCGCTGACGGTGATTGTCCAGCGTCCAGGACACGAAGGCACCGAGGATCGCCAGACTGGTGGCGATGTCCACGCCAATCGATAGGTTGTCCACTGCGTTGTCTATCCTTTTTAGGGGTTATCGTTATGTGCTGGGAATCGCTTCCGGGGTTACCAGAAGCGATGGCCGTCTCGCGGGCATACTGGTGTAGCCTTAAACAGGTATGCTGAATCGGGCTAATACGATAGTAGTGGTTGTCGATGACGCTTAGAAGCGGAAATCCCGTCGTTTCGATGTGGGTTGTCAGTTTTTTATCAACATGATCGGGAGATTGCATGTCAGACGTCCTTCGTCGGCTCGAGCGGTTGCGGGCGCCAGCCATCGGCCTTGGCTGCATGAACGTGTCCCACGCCTATGGCAGTCCGTTGCCGGAAGCCGAGGCGGTCAGGGTGTTGCAGCACGCTTTCGAGGTGGGCTACCGCCACTTCGATACCGCCACTCTCTACGGCAAGACGGCCAATGAGCGAGTCGTGGGGCAAGCGCTTGCCGGTCGCCGTGAAGAGGTCTTCCTGGCCAGCAAGTGTGGCATGGCCTTCGACCCGGAGATCGGTGCCAAGCGCATCGACGGGCGGCCTGAGACGCTGCGCCGCCAATGCGAGCAAAGCCTTTCGCGACTGAAGACCGATCATCTGGATCTCTACTACCTGCATCGACGGGATCGTCAGGTGCCGATCGAGGAGAGCGTGGGAGAACTTGGACGACTCGAGCAGGAAGGCAAGATCGGCGGGGTCGGGCTGTCCGAGGTGTCGGCGGCGACGCTCAGGCAGGCCCGGCAGGAGCATCCCATCGCGGCGGTGCAGTCGGAGTACTCGGTGTGGACGCGCAACCCCGAGATCGCGCTGCTCGACGCCTGCCGTGAGTCGAATACCGTGCTGGTGGCGTTCAGCCCGCTGGGGCGCGCCTTTCTGACCGGTACCCTGCGTGACCCCGCCAGGCTCGACGAGGCCGACATGCGCCGAGGCATGCCGCGCTTTAGTGCCGACAACTACCCGCGCAATCTCGCCCTGCTGGCCGAGTTCGAGGCGCTGGCGCACCAGCGCGAGTGCACCCCCGCCCAGTTGGCGCTGGCCTGGCTGAGAGGGCAGGGGGCGGACGTGATACCGATCCCCGGATCGCGTACCGCTGCCCACCAGGAAGAGAACCTGGCTGCCGAGGCGCTGACGCTGGATGCTGGCACGCTTGCGCTGATCAACGCCATGATGACGCCGGATCAGGTGGTCGGTGCGCGTTACAGCGAGGCCCAGCAGGCGGATATCGATACCGAGGAGTTTGCAACGGCGCGTGGCGACGGGGATCACTGAAGCGTCGACAGTCCTCGGGAGGAGAAATTTGTTCGGCAGCCACGCCGAACTCTGGTCGAATCCTCCTGTCCACCGTGGCGGGCCGGCGCTATGCTGTTTAGCCCCCTGAATCTGCCGAGAGCCTTCGCCATGCGAAGGCTGGTCGCACAGCCATGCCGCAAGGAGAGACAGCCATGAGCCATTACAAGGTTACCAACCCGGCGACCGGAGAGGTCGAAGCCACCTACCCCGACGCCAGCGACGGCGAGATTCTGAAGGCCGTGGAGTCGGCGCATCAGGCGTATCTGGCCTGGCGTGACGTTACCCCCGCCGAGCGTGCGGCGCTGCTGCACCGGGTCGCCGACCTGCACGAACAGCGTCGTGACCAGCTCGCCGATATCATCGTGCGCGAGATGGGCAAGCCGAAGTCCCAGGCCCTGGGCGAAATGTCGGTGGTGGTGGACATCTACCGCTACTACGCCGACAACGGCCCGGCCTGGCTGGAGCCGGAGCCCATCGTCACCGGCGGCGCCAAGGCCGAGGTGCGCAAGCAGGGACTCGGGGTGCTGCTGGGCATCATGCCCTGGAACTTCCCCTACTATCAGGTGGCGCGCTTTGCCGGGCCCAATGTGCTCAACGGCAACACCATCCTGCTCAAGCACGCCCCCCAGTGCCCGGAATCGGCCAAGGCCATCGAGGACATCTTCACCGAGGCGGGGGCGCCCAAGGGGCTTTACACCAACCTCTACGCCAGCAACGAGCAGGTGGGCGAGCTGATCGCCGACCCACGGGTGCAGGGCGTGTCGCTGACCGGTTCAGAGCGTGCTGGCGCGGCGGTGGCCGAGCAGGCCGGTCGCCAGCTCAAGAAGGTGGTGCTGGAGCTGGGGGGCTCCGATCCCTTCCTGGTGCTGCCCGACGCCGATCTGGAACAGGCGGTCAAGCAGGCGGTGCAGGGACGTTTCGGCAACTGCGGTCAGGCCTGCAACGCGGCCAAGCGGATCATTGTCGACGACGCCGTCTACGATGACTTCCTGGCGGCCTTCCGCGAGGCGGTGGAGCAGATCAAGGTCGGTGATCCCATGGCGGACGATACCGTGATGGGACCGATGTCCTCGGAGCAGGCGCTGACCAACCTGGATGCTCAGGTCCAGGACGCGATCCGCCAGGGCGCGACCCTGGTCACCGGCGGCAAGCGCCTGGATCGCGCGGGCGCCTGGTACGCCCCGACTCTGCTGACCGGCGTGACCCGCGACATGCGCATCTTCCAGGAGGAGCTGTTCGGACCGGTGGCCGTGGTCTACCGCGCCGCCGATCTGGAGGACGCGATCGACCTGGCCAACGACACGCCCTATGGCCTGGGTGCAGTGATCCAGACCTCCAACCCGGAGGGAGCGCTCGAGCTGGCCAATCGTCTCGAGGTGGGCATGGTCCACATCAACGAGCCGCCCGGCAGTGAAGCCGAGCTGCCCTTCGGTGGCGTCAAGCGCTCCGGCTTCGGCCGCGAGCTTGGCAAGGATGGCATGGATGAGTTCGTCAACCGCCAGATGGTGAAGATGGCACGCTGACCCCGGGCCGACATTTGAGCCGACAGCGGGGTGCGCCGCTGAACCAGGACCCGCCAAGTTCGCTTGGCGGGTTCTTGCGTTCAGGAGGGCTCGATCCGCGAGGATAAATCAGGATGCCAAGGCTAGTGCCAGTGTCTATGGTGACGCCATGGGCCCTTGTCCGCGGTTGAATCGAGACGGCGGCTCGTATCCAGGGAACCTCGCCGTCGTCGAGCTTTCCAATGACCATCGACCAAGGAGGAGTGCGATATGAATGCCAAGTACCTGCTCGACCAACTGATGAAACAGGCCGGCGGTTCGTCTTCCGGCGGTTCGTCTTCCGGCAAGGGCGGCTTCGACGTGCAGGGGCTGATCAACAGCGTCTCGTCCCAGCTTTCCGGGGGATCGTCGTCGTCCAGCGGTGGCGGCGGCATGGACATGAAGAGCCTGCTCGGGGGCGGCGCGCTGGGCATGCTGATGGGATCCAAGCGCGGCCGCAGCATGGGCGGCAAGGCGATCAAGTATGGCGCCATCGCCGGCGTCGGCATGCTGGCCTGGAAGGCCTGGCAGAAGTCCCGTGGCGGTGATGAGGCCACCCCCGCGTCTCAGGGGGCTCAATCCGGTGAAGGAGCTCCGCTGGAGGAGCTCGGCGGCGAGGCCCAGGAACGGCGTAGCCTGGAGGTATTGCAGGCGGTGATCATGGCGGCCCGGGCCGACGGCCACATCGACGCCCAGGAGCGCGCCCTGATCAGCGAGCAGATTCAGCAGCTCGGGGCCGATGATGAGTTGCATGCCTGGGTCGAGCGTCAGCTCCAGGCGCCGCTGGACGCCCATGCCCTTGCCAGTCAGGCCGACTCGCCCCAGGCGGCGCGGGAGATGTACCTGGCAAGCGCCGCCGTGATCGACGACCAGAATGCCATGGAGCGTGCCTGGCTGGACGAGCTGGGCACTGCGCTGTCGCTGGACGAGAACGTGCGTCGCGAACTGGAACGCCAGCTGGAGGGGCAGGGCTAGGCTAGGGCCACGCACGACTGCTTGAGAAGCCCTCGGACAAGCAAGCCCTGACAAGAGCCCTGACAGAAAAGCCTCTTGATGATGAAGCCCGGCGCCGGTCGCCGGGCTTCCCTTGTTGACGGGCCTGGCGGCACAATGCGTACGCCCGATTTGCGCTGAAGGCGTTGTCGGTCACCCCGTCGCCGGTCAACAAAAGGAATAATGCAAGCATGCAGGTGTACCACAGTGAAGCGACCAAGCTGCGTCGTGCCAGGACCGAACTCCACGATGGCCAGCTGATGACCCCCTTCGAGTGCCCCGAGCGGGTCGACCTGGTGCTCGCACAGCTCCGTGACAGCGGTGTCGGACCGGTCGCCGCACCGAGGGAGCACGGCCTGGCGCCGGTGCTGGCGGTGCATGATGCAGCCTACGTCGAGTTTCTCTCGACCTGCTGGGATGAATGGCAGGCAGCCGGTCACGGCGGCGAGGCCATCCCTACCATCTGGCCGACGCGTACCATGCGCGAGGATCGTATTCCCGGCCATGTCGGTGGCAAGCTTGGTTACTATGCGCTCGGTGGCGACACCTCGATTTCCCCCGGTACCTTCGAGGCGGCGATGGCCAGCAAGGACGTGGCGCTGTCGGCCTACGAGCACACCGCTTCCAGCGGCCAGCCGAGCTTTGGCCTGTGCCGCCCGCCGGGTCATCACGCCGCCAGTGATCAGTTCGGCGGCTACTGCTTTTTCAACAATGCGGCCATCGTGGCCCAGCGTGCGCTCGACGATGGTCACGCTCGGGTGGCGATCCTCGACGTCGACTTCCACCACGGCAACGGCACCCAGCAGGTCTTCTATGGCCGTGACGATGTCCTGACCCAGTCGATCCACGGCGACCCGGACCAGTGCTTTCCCTACTATCTCGGCCACGCCGACGAGAAGGGCGAGGGGCCGGGGCTTGGCTACAACGTCAACTATCCGTTGCCGCCGGGTACCGACTATGCCACCTGGCGCGAGCGCCTGGAGCTTGCCCTGGCCGAGATCAGCGACAAGCAGGCAAGCCTTCTGGTGGTGTCGCTGGGTGTCGATACCTTCGAAGGCGACCCCATCTCGAGCTTCCGCCTCAAGAGCGATGACTTCCTCGACATGGGGCGGCGCCTGGCAAGCCTGGGCCTACCCACCGTCATCCTGATGGAGGGCGGCTACGCGGTGGAAGAGATCGGCGTCAATGTGGCCAAGGTGCTTCAGGGCTTCCAGGGCGCCTAGGCTTTCAGAGGGCGGCGTTCAGTCTCGCGACTCGACGTCTGCCTGGGGCGGCGGATGGATCACCCGCTCCGGTGCGGGTGGTGGTAGGCGAAGGGATGCCCCGGGCCGCGAATACAGCCCCTTGAACAGCTTCAGCCCAAGCCACAGAAACAGCAGCGGAATCACTAGGGTGCGCATCACAAACAGCGCCATCAACTGGAGGATGGCGTTGGTGCCCGATTCGATCCGGCTCTGAATGGCGCTGATGCTGAGGCCGTCGGTGAGGGCTCCGATGCGCTCGGCCAGGCCGTCGAACAGACCTTCGTCCGGGTCCTCGCCCGCCAGGCGGCGGCGCAGGGTATCGCGTTCGCGGTCCACTGCGGCGAGCTCGGCGAGCTGGCCCTCGCGCTCGTCGGTGAGCCCGGCCAGGCGCTGTCGCCGTTGGCCAAGCTGCTGTTCGAGGCGCTCGATCTCGGGGTTGTCGTGGAAGGGGTTGAGGCGCTCGGTCAGACTCAGCCGGGCGGTCAACAGCGACAGCCGACCGCGACTCTGTTCCACCGCGTCCTCGGCCTTGCCGATCTGTCGATTGGTCTCGATCAGCGATTCGCGCAGTTGCTGGCGCCGCTGGTCGGTATCGGACATCTCGGCCTCAAGCCGCTCGCGCTGCTGTGGCGTCAGGGCATCGCCGGCCTCTGCCAGGCCGGTGGCCTGGACCTCTTCGGACAGGCCCTGGACCTCGGCCATGCTGGCGCTGGTGCGCTCATCGAGAAAGGCCTGATCCACCAGGGTGCTGGCCACCAGTGTCATCAGCAGCAGAAACCGGCCGAGTCCGATCAGTGCGAAGGCCTTCCACGCCAGTGGCGTCAGCCGCCAGTCTCGCCACAGGCACAGGATCAGCAAGGCCCCGGCCAGGCTCAGGGCAATCTTGAACATCAGAGAGCCGGTGATTTCCAGCAGCAGGGTCTGGCCGATCAGTGAGCCGATGGCCAGCTTCATCACGCTGGCGTAGTCCTCCACCAGGTCGTTGAAGGGGTCCAGCGCCTCGAAGGGATGGGTCGACACGCCAACGCCCATCTCGGTCGACTGCAGCACCGAGATGCCCGCATTGAGCCCCCGGGCCGCAGCGAAGGCGAGCAGCGCCTGGGTAGTGGCGCCCTCGACCTGACGCTGGGTCGCACGATCGAGCACATCGAGCCAGGACAGTGCCATCACCGCGACGATGGCCAGCGTCAGCAGTACCTTCAGTCGCCGTGAGGGCGAAAGCCGTCGCTTCGCGGTGGGGGGCGTCTCATAGGAGGTGGGCGCGGAGTCAGACATGAAGGGTCCTGTGGCAATGGAAGGCGGGACGCTACCGTCGGTTGGCTGCGGGTACCTCTCACCAGTGGCGGATGCGAGCAACGCCAGACGGGCGCACAGGTGTGAGGTGCCGCTTCAACGGCGTGAACCCCCTTGGCCTTTGCGCCCAAGGCCCCACCCGGTAGAATGCCACGACCATCGGGCGGGAAACACCGTCGCGTGACCGCCACGCCGCCTCGCTCCCGCCGCGTTGTCTCAGCGGGTCGCCTGGCCCAAAGCCCAGCCGCAGGAAAGAACGTTCAATGAGCTATCAGGTACTGGCCCGCAAATGGCGGCCTCGCACCTTCCATGAACTGGTGGGGCAGGAGCATGTCCAGCGGGCGTTGGTCAATGCCCTGGACCAGGGCCGCCTGCACCATGCCTACCTGTTCACCGGGACCCGAGGTGTCGGCAAGACGACCCTGGCGCGTATCCTGGCCAAGTGCCTCAATTGCACCGACAAGGGAGAAGGTGACGACGGCGTGACCTCGACCCCCTGTGGCCGTTGCGATAGCTGTCAGTCCATCGACCAGGGCCGCTTCGTCGACCTGATCGAGGTCGACGCCGCCTCTCGGACCAAGGTCGAAGACACCCGCGAGCTGCTCGACAATGTTCAGTACGCGCCGACCCAGGGTCGCTACAAGGTGTACCTCATCGATGAGGTGCACATGCTCTCCACCAGCAGTTTCAATGCGCTGCTGAAGACCCTGGAAGAGCCGCCGCCCCATGTGAAGTTCCTGCTGGCGACCACCGATCCGCAGAAGCTGCCGCCGACGGTGCTGTCGCGCTGCCTGCAGTTTACCCTCAAGCATATGCCGCCGGAGCGTATCGTCGGCCACCTGTCCAAGGTGCTGGAAGCCGAGCAGGTACCCTTCGAGGAGTCTGCACTGTGGCTGCTGGGCAAGGCCGCCGCCGGCTCCATGCGCGATGCCATGAGTCTGACCGACCAGTCGATCGCCTTCGGCCAGGGTGAGGTACGCCACGCCGACGTCGCCGCCATGCTCGGTACCCTCGACCATCGCCACGTGCTGGCGCTGATCGAGGCGCTGGCCGAGGTGGACGCCGCGCGGCTGCTCCAGGAGGTGGCGAGCCTGGCCGAGCAGGGCCCGGACTTCGGCGCGGTGCTCGACGATCTGACGGCGGTGCTGCACCGCCTGGCGATCGGTCAGATGGTGCCGTCGGCGCTGGACAACGGCCACGGCGACCGTCAGGCGCTGCTTGAGCTGGCCGGACGCTTCGCCGCCGAGGACGTGCAGCTCTACTATCAGATCGGAGTGCAGGGGCGTGCCGACATGGCCCACGCCCCAGACCTGCGTACCGCCCTGGAAATGACCCTGCTGCGGATGCTGGCGTTTCGTCCCCAGGGCGTGCCCAGGCCCGCCCGGACGCCGCTGCCGATGCGCGGCGAGGCAGCGCCGCAGGCGGGTTCAGCGTCTACCGCGCAGCCTGACTCTAGGAGCGAACCGCAGCCCGAAGTTAAGACACAAGTTCAGAGCCAAGCCCAGAACCAAGCCCAGAACCGAGCTCAGCCTCACGGCCAGGTTCAGACTCAGCCCGAGGCTCAACCTCACGTTCAGCCCGCACCGCAGCCTGAACCACAGCCCGAGCCTGGTGCGCCATTCCCGTCCGAGACCCAGGCGCAGACGGCGGCGCCGGTCGAGGCCAGTGTCGATGCCGCGCCGGCGCCCGTCGATGGGCCTGCGCCCATGCCGGGTGAGGCGCCAGACAGTCGCGATGATAGTGGTGGCGAAGCCGACTATCGTGCGAACAACCACGCCAGTGACGTGCCGCCGCCCTGGGAGGGCGGTGCTCCCGAGGACCCTACGCCGGGCGCTGACGCGCCCACCGCCGTCGCCAGCGAGCCGGTCGGCCTGGCCGAGACGCCGTCCGCCGAGGCCCAGGCCGGGCAAGCGATGGCGTCCACACAGGACCAGCCGCTCCCGACCGAACCGCACCCGGTTGAACCGCACCTGGCCGAAACGCCTGCGGTCGCCGGGAGCGAAGCGAGTAGCGAAGAGCCCAGCCCTGAGCCAAGCTTTGGGCCAAGCGCAGAGCCCAGCCCCGAGCCAAGCCTTGAGCCCGACGCCGAGGTCGAGGAGAGGGCGGCCGAGGCGATGGTCGACGAGGCCTCGCAGCACCAGCAGCACGCCGCAGAGCTCGCCGCCGGCGAGACTACCGCGACGTCGACAGGGGCGCTGACTCACAGCGCTTGGCTGGCCCACTTCGATGATCTTGGCGTGTCGGGCCTGACCCGTAACCTTGCCGCCCACTGCGTGGTGGCCGCCGACGACGGTGAACGGCTACATCTGCATCTGGACCCGTCGCAATCGGCGATGAACGCCGAGGTTCACCAGAACCGGATTCGCGATGCCCTCGAGGCTCTGGGGTATCCCCGTCGACTCGAGATCGAGGTGCGTCAGCTCGACACCAGCGTCGAGACCCCGCGGCAGATGGCCGAACGCCTGGCAGCGGAACGCCACGCCGAAGCGGTTGAGGCCTTGAAGCGTGATCCCCATATTCAACAATTGCAGCAGACATTCGGCGCCAGGCTGGTGGAGTCCACCGTGACCCCCGCCGGCGAGACCCGCAAGGCCAGACGCTGAGCGTCTGCGCCTGACAGTTTAAAACGAGAGGATCGGACCATGATGAAAGGTGGAATGGGTAACCTGATGAAGCAGGCCCAGGAAATGCAGGACAAGATGCAGCGGGTCCAGGAAGAAATCGCCAAGGCCGAGGTGCTGGGTGAAGCCGGCGCCGGCATGGTCAAGGTGACCATGAACGGCCGCCATGACGTCAGCAAGGTCGAGATCGACCCGTCGGTGATGGAAGAGGACAAGGAACTGCTCGAGGACTTGCTGGCCGCTGCGGTCAACGACGCCGTGCGCAAGGTCGAGACCAGCTCCAAGGCCAAGATGGAAGAGGTGACCTCGGGCCTCAACCTGCCGCCCGGCTTCAAGATGCCGTTCTAAGCCGACCCTGACGCGACTCGGGCCAGCGACTGGCCCGGGCGAGAGTGTATCCGCCGGACGCAGTGTTTGCCCGGCGCTGGACGAGTTTGCCCATGAGTTTTTCTCCCCTGGTCGAGCAATTGATGGACGCACTCCGCGTGCTGCCGGGCGTCGGGCCCAAGACCGCCCAGCGCATGGCCATGCACCTGCTGGAGCGCCAGCGTGAAGGCGGCCAGCGTCTGGCCGAGGTGATGCGTGAGGCGGTCGAAAGGGTAGGCTACTGCCAGCGCTGCCGGACCCTGACCGAAGAGCCGCTGTGCGGGCTTTGTCAGAGCGCGCGTCGGGACGACAGCCTGCTGTGTGTGGTCGAGTCGCCGGCGGATATGCTGGCCATCGAGGAGGCCGGCGGCTTTCAGGGACGTTACTTCGTGTTGCACGGCCACCTGTCGCCGCTGGACGGTATCGGGCCCGAGGACATCGGTCTCGATCAGCTCGAGACCCTGATGGAAGAAGGTCTGATCGAGGAGGTGGTGCTGGCGACCAATCCCACCGTGGAAGGCGAAGCCACCGCCCACTATATCGCCACCCAGATCCAGCGCCACGGTGCACGTCTGTCGCGTCTGGCCTATGGTGTTCCCATGGGGGGTGAGCTCGAGTACGTCGACGGCGGGACCTTGAGCCGCGCCTTTTCCGGTCGCCTGCCCTTCGACAGTGAATAAGTCGGGCGAACGTTGTTGCCTCAAATGGATGCTTGAATGCCTGTAATCCCTGATATTCGATGGATCGATAGCGCCGACGCTCTCGACGACGCCTGCCAGGCGCTGTCCCAGGCACCGGTACTGGCGCTGGACACGGAGTTCTTTCGCGAGAAGACCTTTCACCCGGTTCCCGCACTGATCCAGATCTACGGTGGCGACGCCACCTATCTGATCGACCCGCTGGAGGTCGCCTGCACCGAGCGTTGCCGGCAACTGCTGACCAATGACGCCTTGAAGCTGCTGCACGCCAGCAGCGAGGACCTCGAGGTATTCGGCCACTGGGCCGGGGTCGCGCCGACGCCGCTGGTCGACACCCAGGTGGCCCAGGGGCTCCTGGGCGAAGACGCCGCCATGGGCTACCAGCGGCTGGTGGAGTTCTGGGTGGGCGAGACGCTGCCCAAGGAAGAGACCCGTTCGAACTGGCTGGAGCGCCCCCTGAGCGATTCCCAGCTGAGCTACGCGGCGCTGGACGTGGTCTACCTGCTGATGGTGTGGCAGCACCAGCGTGAGTCGCTGGAGCGCCACGGTCGACTCGAGTGGGTGCTGGAGGACTGCACCGACCTGGTGGCCCAGTCGCAGCGCTCCAGCGAAAGCGACGGCCAGTGGTACCTGCGCCAGCGTCAGCTATGGCGGCTGGCCCCGCGTCAGGTCGAGGCCTACCGTCTGATGACCACCTGGCGCGAGGGCGAGGCCCGGGCCAGGGACCTGCCGCGCAACTGGGTGATCCAGGA
Source organism: Halomonas sp. BN3-1 (assembly GCF_003056325.1). NCBI lineage: Bacteria > Pseudomonadati > Pseudomonadota > Gammaproteobacteria > Oceanospirillales > Halomonadaceae > Halomonas > Halomonas sp. BN3-1. The sequence goes on from NZ_PYVV01000001.1 coordinate 86,409, forward strand.
TCGTGTGCTCTACGCCATCGCCGAGAAGATGCCGGCCAACCGTCATGACCTGGCGGCGGTGGAGGGCGTCAAGCCGACCCTGATCAAGCGAGAGGGCGACAACCTCTTGGCGATGGTCAAGCAGGCCGCTCACCGAGAGGCCTCGGAGCTTGCGCCTGCGCCGCTGGCACCGACCTTGCCGCCGTTCAAGTCGCGCATGAAGGCGCTCAAGAAGGTGGTCAATCTCGACGCCGAGTCGCTGGGCGTCGCCCCCGAGGTGCTGCTGCGCCGGCGTGAGCTGGAAGCCCTGGTCACCGCCAGCCTGCGCAACCAGCCGCTGCCGCTGCCCGGTGGCTGGCGTGGCGAGCGGCTCAATGAGCGCCTTGAAGGAGCCCTGGGGGAGTTGGCCCAAGCCGGCTAGAAAGAAGGACTCGACCAGGCTGACGAAACACTAACAGCAACGACGAGGCGTCCGATAAATCGAAAGGACGCCCACCAGACCGACAGGGCAGCCCAGGTGGCGCCCGATGAGACCGACATGACGACGATGCAGGGCAAGATGCTGTGCGAGATTTTCAAGAGCTCGCGCAAGGACGAGATGTAATTGTCAGAATGTCTGTAAACTGTTGATTAGAAATGGAAAGCCGGTTCTGTAAACCCTTGTAATCCATAAAGGTGATACAGAATGGCCTACCTAGTAAGAGATCGACATGGTACGTTCTACCTGAGAATGGTTCTTAATGACAGCCAGAGAAGCCTCTACGGCAAGAGGGAACTGCGCAGGTCATTAGGGACCAAACTCAAAAGGGAAGCCCTCAGAAGGCAGCCTGAAGCGTTTCTACAAGCCCTCTCGATGCTTGGGGAGGGTTCTCCTGTACGCCCTCCTAAGAAGCCCGCCAAGACGGATAAGAGACTTCTCTTGTCTACCCTCCTAGCAAAGCATGAACATCATCAGACTCTATCAGCGGTCCTCCCAAGCACCATATACAAGACTCAGTATGCTGTTAAGCTCCTCATTAGCCTTACACGAGATAAACAGGTAGATCGTTACACCAAGAATGATGTACGAACCTTCAGGGATAAAGCTTTGAAGCTTCCTAAGAAGGGGTATCCTGACCAGACCATATCTGTCACCACCTTCAACAATTACTGTTCTAATATCATTTCTTTCTTCAGTTGGTGTGAAAGGGAAGGGTATGTTGATAGCAATGTCTTTAGAGGCATCAAGATAAAGCGTAAGCAACAAGCATCCTCTTACCGTGATATATTCACCAGAGAAGACCTTAAGAGGATCTTCCTAACACTGGAAACAACACCTAACATTAGACCAGATAGATATTGGGTTCCTTACATTGCTTACTATACAGGCTGTAGAATCAATGAAGCATGTATGTTAAGCAAAGATGATATTTACAAGGTCAATGATGTATGGTGTATTCACTTCAGAGAAGATAAGCCTTACCAGAGACTGAAGAATGGTTATTCAGAAAGGTTAGTACCAATACACCAAGAACTGATTAACACTGGATTCATGGATTATGTTTCTTCTGTCAAGGATGAAAGGGTATTCCCTATGTTGAGAATAACCAAGAGTAATTCATTCTCCGCACAGTTATCACAGTGGTTTGGTAAGCTTCTTAGAAGCCTTGATATTGGTCCCAATAAGACTTTTCATAGCTTCAGACATACAGTAAGCCATTGTCTCAAGACAGAAGGTGTTGATGTATCCCTTGCAGCAGCCCTGTTAGGGCATTCTACTAATTCCATCACCTATGATATATATGGTAAGCGTTTGAATGATCCTAGAAGTCTGGTAGAGGTAGTTAATAAGATACCTTCACTACAGGATAGGGCTTAATATAACCCTAGAAGCTCCTATAAGGCTTTCTAAGCAACGATATATCCCAGCATGATAAATCACCCATGTTAAGTATAGAAACGCTTAGAGAGCCTTATAGAGAGTTTTAGAGCTATATAGGGTATTTTATACCCGTCAGGAATTCTAACACTGTAGGTAATAGGGTAATTCAAAAGGATATCTGGTGAAATGCGGGGAATTTATACCTCAAAAACGACGATCTATTCTGAGATGGTAAATTATGCCTCTTGGAAGATAGCAACAGAAATAGGGTATAGAATTGCCTAGAAATGGTTTTATAGGTTATTGGTAAGACATGTTGAAGGCTTGTCTCCGACAGGGACACAACAGGAGATACCAAGGGTATAAGAGTCTTAGAAGGATTCTTCTAATGGAACACGATGGTTGATGACATACAACCGTGTTCACCTTCTAAGGTGTTCTTAAGTATATTTAGAAGTATCTCTACAGATCACTGTCGTTAGACACGGTACTGTAGGTGTCTTCTAAGCAATCCTAAGAGAGACTTTCTAAGAGGGGAGGGGATTATATCCTGTTTCCCTCCCTTTTCTTCTAGTGTCCTCTCTAGTCCGTGGAACATCGTGCTAAGGTACTTGGCGTAAGCCATAGCTTTAGCAGAACCTTCCAAGAATCTTAAAACCTTATTACCCTTTCTAGGGATGTAGCATTTTTCACTTCTGACGAGATCGTGCTTATAAGTGTTTGTAAATAGACGCTAAAATTCACTATCTTCCAAGTACACTCTTCGTAAGGCTGAAATTCCAAAAGGCGGTTGTAGCATTTTTGAGGTGTCCTAGAAGGGTATTCAACAGATGAGAATCGTTATTAACTGTTGACAGAATACAATCTCTTCTGTACATTGACGGGTATAACGCGTAATAAAAGTATTGACAGATTTACGTTGTGACTGTTATGATATTCATAGATAAAAGAGAAAGAGTTAGCATCTAGCGTAAGAAATCTATTGACAATATTATGATATTGCCATATACTAATGACTAGATAGCGGTAAAAAATTAAACACCAGTCAACCAGATGATGTCTTCAAAAGGGGACTACATTCTGGTTATTCTTGTGTCTGAAATAAACTAATCGAGAATCTTTATCATATACACTGTGACTAGCCATCACTGGTGGGAGATTCCTATGCCATAAAAACTACAGGAGAGATTAACAATGAAAGTACAAGTTTTATCAGCAATCATGTCTTATGGGAAGTCCACTTCTGCAATCAAGATGATCAGTTCTGAGCCTGACAATTTCTACTTTGTCATGCTGCCATATCTTGATGAGGTGAAGCGTTACCAATGCGAAGAGAAGGGCGCTAACCAGTATCTTCCTGAAGGTAACAAGCTTGTTGAACCGTGTGATGAGAAGACAACCAAGTCTCAAGACCTTCTGAATATCCTTAAGCAGCGTCAAGGATCAGTGGTGACTACTCATGCGATGTTTGAGAATCTTACTCAAGAGCACTTCAACAGCATTAAGAATCTTCCCATGCGTCGTGGTGAGAAGGTGCTTGTACTTGATGAAACAATTGACCTTGTTAAGCCTGTCAATGACAACCGCCTTAGCAGTAAGGCTCTTCAGGCTGATGTAGAGAATGAATACATCATTGTTAACGAAGACACTGGCAAGGTTCAGTGGAACTCTTGTAAGGAATTTGAAGGGAATCAAGGTGCATATCATCACCATGAGCATCTAAAGAACCTTTGTGACACTGGTATGCTTTACTTCATTGAAGGTCGTTACGTGGTGATGGAAGTAAGCATTAATTTCCTTGAGTGCTTTGATCGTGTATTGGTCCTTACCTATCGGTGGGAATCATCCATCATGGCAAATTACCTCAAGGTCCAGGGTGTTGATGCTGAAATTCTAGACCTTGATGAAGATCGTGTTCTGGATATTTACAAGTACATTGCCGATCATCTGGTTATCCCTGATGACTACAGCATTGAAGAGTATCGTCTTAGCAAGGAAGGCATGAAGAACAATGTTGGTCCTATCCGTAGTGAGATCAACAAGCATATCAAGCAAGCCATGAAAGACTATGAGATTGGCCTTGATGAAACCTTGTTCACCACCTTCAAGAATCCAGATGGTGAGAGCACTATTGATTGGCTTAACACTATCAAGATCGGACAATACACCAAGCTGGACTCACAAGGTAAGGAGGTTCCTGCTTGTTTCCTGTCTCATACAACGCTTGGAACGAACGAGTACCGCCATTGTAGGTTGATGGTGTATGGCCTTGATAAGCGCATTCAACCGGCTGTACAGAGCTATTTCAGTCGCAATGGTTCATCTATGCCTGCTGCTGAATGGGAGCTTTCCAGCCTTATCCAGTGGCTTTTCAGGGGCTGTATTCGGGATCAGCAGAGTGGCAAGGAAATGATTGCAGTAATCCTCTGCCCACGTATGCGCAAGATGGCCCAAGACTGGCTTGAAGGAATCAAACGCCAAGTACGTGAAGGTAAGGTTGCTAAGGCTTCAGAAGCTATCAGCATTGATTCGAAAACACGGCGTACCAAGATGCAACAGTTTAACAAATGGAAAAAGAATAATCCCGGTGGTGAATCATTCAGTTTTGATGACTACTTAATCTATGGTGGTCCAAAGCTTAAGAGGATGCTTAAAGAAGCTGCCTAAGAAACATCCCCTATGAGTTGTGGGGTGTGGGGAATCGACTTATAGGGGAACCTAACAATGATGAATATCACAAAGAAAGAGATGTACAAAGCAACAGCAGTAATGGATGACACTGATGAAATTTACTCGTTATCTAAGGATTATAGGCACCTAAATCGTTCTGGTGCTCCAAAGTTCAGTAAGCCAAAGTACCAGCTTATCAAAGCTTTGATCAGTAAAATCTCCTACGAAAACGTAGTAGAGATCGAGGTTAAAGAACTTTGTGAGATGTTGGGCACTGATAGATCAAATCTTCATAGGCGTCTGAATATCGCTGGAAGCCTAATCGAATACGAATCATGCCGAGATAACAAGGAGATTGAGAAAGGTCAGTGTAGAATCCATATCAATCCAAATTATGCTTGGAAGGTGTCATATACGAAGTCTCGTGAACAAGCGATTAAAGAATGGTATCTCTTCAAAGACCTGTCAGAAGAGAGCAAGACAGACTTCTCAATCAATCCCGCCTATGTTGCTTTGAAAGACCTCAAGGTCTCTTAAGATTAGCCCTTTAGGCTATGCGGAGAATTGCCCACCAACTGCCAGGGTAGTTTTCAGCGTCCATTCTGCGTCCTCCTAAGCGCTATATGGGCACCTATTCAAATTTGAGAGCATGGTTCGTACTGGATAACAGGTTGTAAGAATCATGCCAGCCGTCGAACAGCCATGCTTTCAATGTGAACTATAAAGTCTGAGTAATCCTTGTGCGCTGGGCAACAGTCCTCGCCAATTTAAGGTGCTTGGCAGGGATGGCTTTATAGTTTGAAGTGGAGAGCCTTCCGTTCAGTTGCGGGGTAGGCTTTCGGCGTGCATTCGAGGGTGAGGCATCCTTACATGCACAACCTATTCAAAATGTTCTGTTAGGTTTTTTATCCTCCTACTAACAGAGCTAAAGCCGTCCTAAGTGGCTCTTAGGGCGCACCCTTCCAAAGATTAGCCTGATTGGTCTTGCTATCAATCCTCCTGTTTCACTTCGGTGATTTTCGGCAGAGATCCTTTTATTCCGTGTCTTCATAGGCGGGGGTCTCTGTCACCTTTTTGTCAGGACTTATCAGGGTGATCGTTTAAAGAAAGCCATATAAAAAAATAATTCTATGGAGAATTGAAGCAATGAACAAACAGAATATCTATATCTCACGTCAAGATGCCTTGCGACTTGGTTTCAAGTTCTATATCGGTGGGTTTTGCAAGAACTGCCAGCAGAATAAAACCATCCGTTATACCTGCAATAGCTGCTGCGTAAACTGCAATGGAAAGAAGAAGGGGGAAGAATGATGGATTACAACGCATTCGAAGGCATTCCCGATGCCATCATCTTCCTTTGTATGGTCTGTGATCAAAAGCCCCTTGAAGGTCTTCCTGTTGGTGTTAAATGCCTTGGTAAGAAGCGCTATGCGCCTTTCTACGTTCTTCCAAGTGGTAAGCACCATGTTGTTAAGAAGCCCCGTTGTAGGACTCCTGAAGACGCTCATAAGTATTACCAGTGGCTCATCCTCGATGCTGGGCAACGTTCGCTAGGTCAGTGGAAAGAAGAACCAACGTTCAATCTTCATCTCGCCAATTATATCTTGCACGGGATTCTTGAACCGCTTGCTAATGACTGGGAAGCGGGTAGGGAGACAGTATATGGCTAAGAGCGATTTTGAATTCACACCCTGCGAAGAGTGCCCATATTCATCAGTTGAAGATATTGGTGCGCTAGTTTTTATGGATAAACATTTCTCAGTGCCTGCTACAAAGGGCACTTTTGATTTTCTATCGCATCTATTCAACCACCACCCCTACGATCTACATTTTTTGTATTTGAAATCTCAGGAATACTACATGATTGAGAATTCGCAAAAGCGTATGTCCTTTGAACGATACGTAGCAAAAGTTCGACGGGGTTTAGAACAATACCAAGAGGAGCATAATGGCTAATTTTAGAACACTATCAACAGAACAAACACGCGTAGCAGACCTTACCAATGAAGTTATTGAGCTATCGCGTAAAGAGCTATCTCTCGATAACGCTTTCAAGACATTCTTTGAGATGGAGCAGAGCGAGCCTGTTCTTAATGCAGCCTTGATGTACCTCAAGAGTCTGCTGAACCGTGACTTCGAACTTGTCCCACATAAAGATTCAACAAATTTTGAAAAGAAAGTGGTGCAGGAGATCAATGATAGCTTTGACAACCTAGAAAGCTATACCAAGCGAGAATTTGTCGGAAATATTTTATCGTTTCTATCATATGGATGTGCCTTGTTCGAGTGTACATACAAGCGAGAGGGTGGAGTAACTTCAGTAAAGAATCTTACCCCTATTCGCGTACAGGACGTTGCTAAGTGGAGCTTCGACCAAGGTAAACTCGCCAAAGTAAAAGTAAACAATCCTTATGATGGTTCAGACATCATCGAATCTTTTAACTTTGAGCCCGTAGAAGTCAGAGGTGATAAGCTGGCATTCTTTAGGCTGTTCCCCTCTACAGACCGACCTTTGGGCTGCTCACTGCTCCAGTCTGCCTATGTTCCTTATAAGTCAAAGTCAGTGATTTCTCAGTATCAACTTATCGGAATTGCGAAATCATTCGGCAATACACTCTTGCTGAAGGCTCCTTCAGAGTATCTGAATAGTTATCTGACCAACGAAGGCGATGCAGATCAAGCCCAGTATATGCAATATCTGCTTGAGAGTATGGAGCTTCTTCATTCTGGTGCCCGTTCATACGCTGCTATGCCAAGTGACGTTAACCATGGTGGCCAATCAGAGTTTGATATTTCAACAATCTCAAAGATTCAAGCGAACGACTATACAGCAGACAGCACTATCGAACGATTGAACAGCGAAATGTTGATGAGTTTGATGGCAAATATTCTAGAGCTTGGTAATGGTGCCTCAGGTAGTTATTCTCTAGCTGAAGAAAAATCAAATATCGTGGCGCTCTTCGTGAAAACAATTCAAGCAACAATCTCTGATCAGCTTCTTAAGGTGATTAAGAAGTGCTTTGAATTGAACAGTCTCGACTATAAGCATCTTCCAAAGATTAAGTTTGAGAATGTCGAAGACCCTGACTTTGAGACAGTTTCCAAGTACTTCAATCGTCTAGCCATGGCAGGTCTAATTACTCCTGATCAGAATATCGAATCTTATCTTCGTGAAGTCGGCAATGCTCCGATGGCAGATTATTCAAAGACTCTCAATACAGAGAGTTCTGCTGATCCTGTTGAGCGGGCTGATGAGGAGAAGCAACTATGATTGATCCAACTTCAGACGTAGGGCGAATCAGACTTCTAACAGGTGATATTGACGAGCCTTACTACTTCGAGGATGACATTTACCTATATTACCTTAATGAGGGAATGTCAGAGCTTGAGGTTGCTATTGAGATAACCAATAACATCATTGCTTATCTAAGCCTTTCTCCAACACGCGAGAGAACGGGAAGTATTGAGGTATACCAACAGAACCTTACCTTCCTACAACAGCGCCTCAAGGACATGGAGAAAGATAACCAAGCGAAGAACAAAATCATTCCAGCGATTATCAACCCTGGACAAAAATCATGGTGTTGGCTTGATGAACTCTTTCAAAACAATAAGGGGTAAGGTTATGAGCATGATGGAATACATGCGTCAGTTTAGCGCATTCAAACAAGAGAAAGAGCTTGAAGAAGCTACACAAGCTGCCGAAGAGGCAGATCGGGAGTTCCTACGAGACAAGCTTATCAAGTTCGTCTACAAAGATGAAATTGTCGATCAGGTACTTCCTGCTATGGAACTTCTTCATCAGTACGAATTATCGGATTCAATTCTAGAGCTTCTTGCTTTCAAAGAATCTGAAATCCAGAAGCTTGTAGAACACAAAGAGTTCTTTGAGCAACAAACTTCCGAAGCTGACCATGAACTAGATGCGGAAGCTGAAGAAGAGCAGGATCTTGTTGATCTTGTTGACCAATATCTTAACGATAAATACAGCAATTGAGGTAATTAAAATGGCTAAAGTAGAAAGTAATATCGGTCGTAACGGTCCGAGTTTTATTATTGAAATGGGTGGTGAGCATGACGTAACTATGCGTCAGGTCGTCGTATCTGCTGACTTCAGTGAGGGCGACATTATCGAGAGCCCCAGTAGTGCTGTCTCTGCCACTTCGGATTCTGTTATGGGCATCGTCACCAAGGATTGTGTATCCGGCGACACCGTTTCTGTTCTCTCCAATGGACAGCCTACCACCGTGGATGGCTACAAGCTGGCGTATGGAGACGCCGATGAAGGCACCGTGAATGACCTCCTGCGAGCAATGCAGATTGTCGTCGTAAAGCTTTAATCACAAATAAAAATAGGAATCAATATTATGAGTATTCTGAGTAACACTGAAGTAGTTGATCGCACAGCCAGCATCGCAAAGGTGAAATCTCTGCCCACCCTCATCGGTAGCTTGGGCGTCTTCGGCTCTACACAGCTTGTCGGCAGCGACAGTATCCAGTTTGACGTTCAACAGGACGGCTCTCTGTACGTACTCGAAGACCATCTAATGGGCGTGCAAGAGAAGAACAGCACCACTGATACCAAATACGACATCCATACTCTGCCACTGATGCATCAGAGCGTTTCCAAGGCGCTTACCCGTCAGATGCTGAGCGGTGTTCGTGCATTTGGTCAGGAAGGTGAAGAACAGCTTTCACGGGCTATTGCTACCGAGCTTGAGAAGCAATCTAACCACCTGGACCTGACCAAAGAATATCTGATGGCTTCCGCGCTGATCAAGAATCAGGTCTCTTCCAACGTGCATGGGGTAGTGGACTTCTCTAGCGAGTTCTCCATCAGTCGTCCTACCGAAGACCTTACCGATGCGAACCTGCTTGGTGGTCTGCGTAGCGCTATGAAGAAGGCGCGAAGTGGCGTGAATGGTCGTGGCCTTGTGCAGGGCTATACGGCTCTGGTTTCCGAGCAGATGTGGGAATTTCTAGTCACTTCTAACGCCCTTAGCGAGACCTATCAAAATGGTCAGGCGTTCCCGAATGGCAATCCTCTGCTGCTGAACATCCCCGAGCTTAACGGGCATAGCGTGTTCCGCTGGGGAAATATCGACTTCATCCTCTATGACCAGACCTTCCAAGATCGTGCTGGTAACGTCGATCAAGTTCTTGCCGATGATACTGGTGTGATGTTCCCGAAGGTCACTGGCGGCAGCCTTGGCAGCTTCTTCGCTGGTCCCTCTAGCCGTATCGACTTCCAGTCTGCACCTCTGGCAGAGCGCTATGCATACTCGCAGATGGGTGCCAAGCGTCAGCATGTAGATGTCGAAAGTGAGAGTAATTGGCTACCCCTGATCACTGCGCCCGGAGCCGTGGTTGATCTGAGCTTTACTGCTGCTTGATCTTAAGTATCTAAAGAAAGGGGTGGGGCGCTTGCCTTGCCCCTTTTTTATTTGGAGGTATGAAATGGCTAATAACAAAAAGGAGCGTCCATATTCCCTAGCAATTGATCAGGACACTCTTTCAGATATTCCTTGTATTGCGCCACTAAGCGATAAACAAGAAAGCTTTGTGAATTGCAAGAGTAATTTTGTCTTTTATGGAGGTGGCCAGAACGCTGCAAAGACTTACTACAGTATCATGAATCTTCTAGTAGGCGCTGTTGACGATGAATATTTTACAGCAACGGTTATCCGTGATTCGTTGAGAAAGGTCAAGCAGAGTGGTGGACTATGGGATATGTCTAAAAAGCTTTTCCCTAAGTTCTCTGCGACCTCTAACGGCGTCGAGTATACGTTCAAATTCCCTATCGGTAGCTCTATTAAATATGGACATCTACAAGCCGGTAAAGCTGAAGAGCTACACCAGGGTTCTAACAATACAATGATTGTCGTTGATGAGATTTGTGATCCAGATATTACCGAAGATGACATCCTCTATCTGCTTAATCGTCTTCGTGGTTCATCTCGTCAAGCCAAGCAAATGAAGGCTACTGGGAATCCATCTTACCACTCATTTATGCGGGTATGGCTTGAGAAAGCTGGCTATGTTGACCCTGAGACAGGTTTTGAGATCCCCGAAAAGAACGGTAAGGAAGTCTTTTTTTCGGTAGTTAATGGTGAAGTGGTATTTGCTGATACCAAGAAAGAAATGAAAGAGCGCTTTGGCGAGGTCGCTGCTAAGAATGCGATGACCTTCACAGCGATACATGCTCGTATCTATGATAATCCTTTCGCTCTGAAATACGATCAGATGGCAGTCACTACTATGGAGAATTTCAAGCCCGATGAGCGCGACAGGCTTCTTCATGGCTGCTGGAAGAGTACTGATCATAAAGGCTACATCAAGAAAGAGATGTTTCACCTTATCGACCGTTCAGATGTACCTCTTACAGGTAACTTGGTAGAGGTTAGGGCTTGGGATTTCGCAGCCAGTCGTATTGGTGAGAATGGTGAAATGTCTCCTGATGCTACTGTGGGAATTAAAGGTAAGTACAGTCCTGACACTGGTGATATTTACATTACCGATATGGTTAGGATGTTCGAGTCTTTTGCAGTGGTTGAAGAAGTCATGCTTAGGACCGCTAGGGAAGATGGTAGACAGTGCGTTGTTAGTATTCCTGTAGATTCTGGTGCAGCAGGTAAACAGGTTGCGCTGCAAAGAAAAGCGAAGCTTCTCAAGTGCGGTAGCAAGACAGTACTCCAAAAGACAAGCAACTCTAAGATAAATCGTGCCATTCCCTTCATCCAAGCGGTACAGGAGGGCAGAGTACATGTTGTTCGTGGAGTCTTCGAAGATGACCAATGGCGAGAGCTTGAGTTATTCGATGGATCACGTTCAACAAGGTCAAGAAAAGATGATGTACCAGATAGCTGTGCGGACCTCGTTAACACCTTTCTCGATAAGCTAGTGATCCAAAGCAACGTCAAGATTGGTTCTGATCCTTCGGCACGTCAGAGGTTGAGCAGACTTGGCGGAAAAACACTACTTTGAGAGGTGAATTATGAGTAAGAAAATCGCATCGCTCTATGCTGATCTTAGCTATAGGGTTGACTATAAGGGGCTTCGACAGTTCCAGAAAAACCTAGAAAGCGCGAATAAGAAAGTCAGGGAATACGAAAAGAAACTTCATGACAATACCACCAAGCGTACCAAAGGCCAAATTGCAGGGTTGGTAGCTATTGAGAAGCGTCTGAACAGTCAGCGCGGAAAGCTTTATCAGCTACGCCAAGACTACATGAAGATCAATCGTGAGTACCACGCTGGTAACGTCTCCCTGGAGCGTCGTAACAGGCTGCTTGGCGAGATGAATACACGAATGCGTAGCCTCAGAAAGGCCAGTGTCGAAGCGAATACAGCCTTTAATCATGTGCGTTCTGGTGGAGCTTCTAGCGTTGCTGCTGGTAGGTCAGGTATTGGGCACTCTAGGGCAGCTACTATGGGTGCGACCATGGGCGGCGCTGCGAGGATGATGTCTGGACCAGCTATGGCGGGTGCTGCTGCTGCTGTGGGTACAGGTATGGCAATGTACTCGTCTAACGAAGCCTACCAGCGTCTTGAGTCTGTCAGGGCATCATTCACCGCTCTAGAAGGCTCTGTACAGGGTGCTAGCGAGCGTCTTAAGGATTTGTACGGCGTTGCTCAGTACTTCGGGCAGAGCTTTATGGGAGTAGCCGAAGGGTATCGCTCATGGTCTAACGCCCTAAAAGGCTCTTCTGTAGAGGGGCAGGCTATGGAGATGTTCACGCAGATGACTGCATGGGCAACCAGCATGGGTCTCTCACAAGATCGTGTTGCTTCTGTGCAGCTCGCACTAGGGCAAATCGGTGCAAATAATTTTTTGCAAGCTCAGGAAGTCAATCAGCTCACCGAACATGGTGTTTCTCGCCAAATGCTTGCAGAGTCTATGGGAATGACCATCCCTGAGTTTATGAATCAAATGGAAGCAGGAGCGATAAGCGCCCAAAAGCTTTTGCCAAGTTTGATGAATTTGATGGTAAGTCGTGCCAACGTAGGTGGTGCGCTAGATAGCAGGCGTACCAGTACAGCGGCAGAGCAACAGCGAGCAGGAAACGTTGCTTTTCTCTCAAATGCTACCGTGAATAAGCATGGTCTTGATAGCGCTATGCGTTCAATCTACACCGGGATGCAAGAGTCTCTTGGTAACATGAATAAGTTCTTTGAAGAGCTTGGTGAACTGTTTGACTATCTTGGTCCTATTGCTCGTGATCGTCTAAATGCCTTTGGCAATCTTTTGAATAGTATCGGTAATCTTTCCGAATCATTTGACGGAATTGACTTCGAAAATCCGCTTATGAATACCGCTGATGTGATGAATGACATTTCAGTATGGGTCAATAGGGTAGCAGATATTATCGACACCATTAGGTCTGATACATCTTGGGAAAGCAAGGTCAGTGGCATCTCAGATATTCTTGTAGATCACCTACAGGACATCGCAGAGAGATTTATCAATGGAGTGATCAACAAGATCAACTATGTACTACCGCCAGCTATGGAGTTAAGTCATGTGAGATTTGGGCCTTCATCAGGTTCCCTCTCTGCGGATATGCTGATGCTTAGTCCTAATGCTATCCAAGGTCTTTCTAGCAACATGGAACGTGCTAGACAAGCTATCGCGCCAATGCTTAATGCTCAAGGTGGTATCAGTGATCCTAATCAGGTTCCTTTCGGACCACCTATCGACCGCAATGGTCAGCCTATGAATGGTACAACCAACGTCTATCACCAGACCATCTCACCAACTCTAGAGATCAATGGTGCAAGTGATGTTGATAGCATCAAAGAAGAAATTTCTAACCATTGGACAGAGATTGTTCGTACTACAGCAGTATCTGGCACGATCTTAGAGAGGTAAACAATGCATATCAAGATTCTCTATGCTCTTGTAGCAACACTGTTCCTAGTGATTGGTCATGGTGCTTACACTGACCATCAAGATAATATCCTTCAACATGACTGGACAGATGGTGATGAGGTCTTCCAGAGTCAACAGATTGAAGAGATATTCGATAGGTTGTCAGTGTTGGAGCATGAATAGCGTTTGTTACATTAAGTGGTAAGTAGCTTGTAAGGGTACTGGTTAGTGACTAACTATCATTGATCAATACCCTTTGTTAATACCTTTAATAGTCGTTACATGTAAGGGAAGAGTGGTTCTATAGAGTATAAATAATATATATTGGGCTTGTCCCATAAAAATTGTGCGATTCAATCGATAATAATTGCTATCCAGTGTTGATGAGTCTTGATGAGTTATTAACAGAAATATCCCCAGTTTTTGCCAGTACCTTCGGCAGTAGGGGAGAGGTGCTTACCAACTGTTCTAAGCATGTGAGCTTTCTTATTTAACATAACAAATATTATTGGAACTGGTTTCGAGGTCTTTGCTACTACTTGAGAGGGTGTGGCAAGCAATTTCTATAGATTATTCTGTTACATTGCCAAGGGTTTTTAGATTCTTTGGTAAGGATGGCGTAGATTATGGAAATGGTTTCTAGAGGGGGTATTCGTGGGGGATTAACCCAAGTATAGGAATGGTTGAAAGCTGCTGTCGCATACAATGCTATACTGCTTAGTATATTTAGAGGAGGGTGGGGATGGAAATAGAAATTGATATTGACAAAGTGTCATCAGATTTGTCGCATAAAAGGACAGTGAGAGATTTCGCTGTCAGATACTATAAGTTTTCAAAGCTTGAAGGTGTTCTGCCTTGGTCTCTAGCTTATATTGCTAATAAAGTCTCTTTCGATACTTTCTTAGATGACCCTACTAGGGCATATATAAAATTCTTTCTTGAGGATGATCTGTTTTTGCAGAAATCTCAAGTTAAGCTGTCTCTTCTAGGATTGAAGAAAGAAATCATAAGATCGGAGGACTTTGTTGGTCAATTATTCCTGACAAAGCTTATCCAGTCATATGCCTTTGCTAAAGTTTGGTCTGATAGGGCAGTAAAGGATGCGAATGTTCTTTTGAGTGCCAAAGATAGTTTGATTGTTTACGACGAATTCGGTGATAGGCATGATTCTTCGTGGAAGGATCATTTATCATCATATGCCGAAGATAAATATCTAGATCGAATTTCCAGATTTTTAAGCAAAAACTTTAGAGAGGCGCGCATCTTTGCTTATAAAGTAATCGGTAATAATGTTGTTTATTCTATGCATGATTATTATGAATGCACTAAGTTTGATTATTACAAAACATGCTGGATAGAGTTTGCTTGTGAGTTAGTGGAGCGACAAAATTATAGTGACGACTTGATTCATGAAGATTCGATCCTATCTACAACTAACTCTAACAATATGCTTGAAGTGATGTCAGGCTGGGAATTTGAAAAGTACCTTGCTGCGCGTATTAATAATGAAACTACTATGCATGCCGAAGTGACCAAGGGTTCTGGTGATCAAGGTGCAGACTTGATAGTAAAGGGAATAGGCTTGTCAGCAGTTATTCAGGCGAAGCACTATAGTTCTAAAATCGGTAATAAGGCGGTTCAAGAGGCATTTTCAGCTAGACAGTATTATGGAACTGGTCTTGCAATTGTTGTTGCTAATGCTGGTTATACAAAATCAGCTTGGCAATTGGCAGAAAAGACAGGTGTTCTAGCCATGACAGAAGCGTCAATCCTCGATTTGCTCAAGGTTTTGTCGCGGTAGTGACCATGGCAGGGGCTGTACGAAGACTTGGGCAGCCCCCTATAGGTCTCTTGGTAGGGGGGAGTGTTGGGGACTAACCGTCATATTCAACTGAATATCCCACTGAATAGACCCCCTGCAAGGGTAACCGTCAGGGGGCTTTGTAGACTTCCCTATCAATCGCGGTAGGTCTCTACCACTACGCACTGAACATAGTCACCTACAACATCGTCAACGAGAACTACACAAGGATAAGTATCACCTCCATCATCGGGCTTTAATATCCAGTGATCAGAATCAATTGGCGATATATAACGGGCACCTACCTGAATATTGTTTGGGAATAAGCTCTTATGAATACTGGTTGTATCCCCTACATTCAGACGTACAGAGGAATGAACACCGTTCTCGTCAATGGGCATCTGGAATATCCTTATTGCCATGCATGAACCTGTAAATTAGGCAATGAGGATCAATAGGGATAGGTAGACCTTGGTAGGTGCTGGGCAGCATCCCTCTACAGGTCTCTTGGTGATCCACTTTGGTGATCCACTTTGCGCAGGACGATAGGGAGGGTCATTCAAAAGGTGACATGGTAAAATGCCCTCATAGGATCGGTGTTATCCATACGAATCAACAGGTTAATCTTAGTAGACCGACATGACGACGATGCAGGGCAAGATGCTGTGCGAGATCTTCAAGAGCTCGCGCAAGGACGAGATGTATCTCTACGTGGACAAGCGCGAGGGGCTCAAGCGGGTCCCCGAAGCGCTGATGGAACGCTTCGGCACGCCGGTATCGGTGATGACCATGATCCTCACCGCCGACAAGGCGCTGGCGCGCGCCAGCGGCGCCGAGGTGATGGCGGCGATCGAGGAAAAGGGGTTCTATTTTCAGATGCCGCCGGCCAAGGACGAGTATCTGCTGGACCTGTATCGCACCCCCACCGAAGCCCGCTACTGACGTGATGGCCGAGCTGAGAGAACGTTTCTGGGAGCGCTACGCGCTCGATGAGCTGACCCAGCAGGAATGGGAGGCGCTGTGCGATGGCTGCGGCCAGTGCTGCCTGCGCAAGCTCGAGGACGAGGACACCGGCGATCTGGCGGTGCTGGGCCTGTCCTGCCGGCTGCTCGATACCCACAGCTGCCGCTGCAGCGACTATGACAATCGCCTCGCCAAGGTGCCGGACTGCACCCAACTGACGCCCGAGCTCGCCCACCAGTTCAAGTGGTTGCCGCACTCCTGCGCCTACCGACGGCTGGCCGAGGGGCGCAAGCTCGCCGGCTGGCACCATCTGATCTGCGGTGATCCCGAACGGGTCCACCGCAAGGGTATCAGCGTGCGCAGCTTCGCCATCCCCGAGACCGAGGTGGACGAGGCCGACCTCGAAGACCATATCATCGCGGTGATCCCGGTCGAGGGCTGAACGCCTCTTGTGGCAACGCCACCTGCAATCTCTGATAGCGACCTCCTTCGGGAGGTCGCTTGCGTTGTGGCATGCCCTCGGCACCTGGCGTGCCGTCAGCCCGCCGCCATGGCCTCGATCAGGGCGTCGCGAAACGCTTGGGCTGGCGGCGACAGCGCTCGCTTGCGGTCCCAGGCGAAGCCCACGTCCATGGTCGGGATGGGGTCGGCCAGGTCGATGTGCTCGATGCGTCGGCCCTCCAGCGACCAGGGCCGATAGACCATGTCCGACAGGATGCTGACGCCCGAGCCGCTGGCGACAAGGGAGCGCACCGCTTCCACCGAGGATGTGCTGAACAGGGTCTGTGGACCGAGTCCCGATGGTGCCCAGTAGCGCAGTGCGGTCTGCTCGGCCTCGTCGACGTTGAGCATGATATAGGGCTCGCGGGCGACGTCGGCCAGGCCAACGTCGCGCCTGCCGTGAAGAGGGTGGTGGCTGGCGACCCACAGGCGGCGGGGCGATCGGATCAGCAGGTGCTGGGCCAGCGGGGCACCCGGTTCAAGGTTGGAGATCAGCATGATGGCCAGATCGAAGCGGCCGCCGAGCAGGCCGGCCTGGATCGTCGGCCTCGAGGCCTCGTGCAGGCGTACCGTCACACCGGGATAGCGACGTTGAAACTGTGCCAGCAGCGGCGGAAGAAAGTAACCCGCCACGGTATAGCTCATGGCCAGATCGAGGCGTCCCTCCAGCGTCGGCGAGTGCACCCGGGTCGAGTCGAAGGCCTCGTCCACCGCCTGGAAGACGTGTCTGACCCGGTCGAGAAAGCGGGTGCCTTCGCGGGTCAGCACCATGCCCTGGGCCTGTCGGTCGAACAGCTTGACGCCCAGCTCGTCCTCGATTTCCCGCACCCCGGTGGTGATCGACGACTGGGACACGTTCAGGTCCACCGCGGCCTGGGTCACCTTGCCGCTTTCCGCCACCGCCACGAAGTAGCGCAGCTTGCGAAGGGAAGGACTGCGCGCCATGTGACATCTCCCTCAAGTTCTGTTGTTCGAGCCTGTTGTTCGGATTTTTTGATAATGCCAAACAAGAATTGGTATTTCCAATCAGTGGCGTCTCTCATATACAACGATGGAACACCCGCGAGGAGACCCACAATGACAACACTGGACCTCAATGCCGACATGGGGGAAGGCTTCGGCGCCTGGCGCATCGGCGGAGACATCGACGATCGCATCATGGCCGGCATCAGTTCCGCCAATATCGCGACCGGCTTTCACGCCGGCGACCCCACCATCATGACCCATAGCCTGCGTCAGGCGGCGAAGCACGGGGTCGCGGTGGGGGCCCACCCCGGATTTCGCGATCTGGTCGGCTTTGGTCGCCGGCATATTCACGCCGCCGCCGATGAACTGGTCAATGACGTCATCTATCAGCTCGGTGCCCTGCGCGAACTGGCCGCCCGGGAAGGGCTCGGCCTTCATCACCTGAAGCTTCACGGGGCCCTGTTCATGCACGCGGCCAGGGACGAGGGCTTCGCCACGGCGCTATGTCGCGCACTGATGACCATCGACGCCAATCTACCGATCTACTGCCTGGCAGGGTCGGTGATCGATCGGGTCGCCGAGGCCGAGGGCATCCAGCGCGTCCACGAGTTCTACGCCGATCGTGACTACGACGATCAGGGTTCCATCGTCTTTGTCCGCCAGGTGCAGCGCCTCGACCCCGAAACGGTAGCCGAGAAGGTGCTGCTGGCGGCCCGCGAGGGCGTGGTCGAGACCGCCAGCGGCAAGCGTGTACCGGTCAGCTTTCAGTCGGTGTGTCTGCACAGCGATTCCCCCGGGGCGCTGGAGATGCTCGACGCCATCCGTCGCCGACTGACCGATGCCGGCATCGAGCTCAAGGCTCCCTGAGCCTGCGGCCGCCTGGCCACAGCCATCTTCGCCTTGACCGTGTTCAGCGCAATCCAATTCCAATGACAAGCGAGAGACCTCATGTCCCAGCAAACACAGCAAGCTCCCTTTCCCGGCGTCTTCTATCGCCGTCCCTCGCCCGAGGCCGAGGCCTTCGTGTCCCCGGGTGATAGCGTCCAGGCCGGCGACACCATCGGCCTGCTCGAAGTGATGAAGCAGTTCTGCGAACTCAAGGCCGAGGTGACAGGCCAGATCGTGTCCATCGAGGTGGACGACGGCGATGTGCTGGAAGCCGGTCAGGACATTCTGGTCATCGACGATTCGGAGGGCGAGGCATGAACGCGACCCGACTGTTGATCGTCAATCGTGGTGAGATCGCCGTGCGGGTGGTACGCGCCGCCCGCGAGCTCGGTCTGACCAGCATCGTCACCCACAGTGAGGCCGACGCCGACAGCCTGGCGGTCAAACTGGCCGATGAGGCGGTCTGTATCGGCCCGGCCCAGGCCGCCAAGAGCTATCTGAACATCGAGGCGATCCTGGCGGCAGCCCGGGAAGTCGGTGCCGAGGCGGTCCATCCCGGCTACGGCTTCCTGTCGGAGAGCGCCGACTTCGCGCGCCGTGTGGTCGAGGCCGGCATGATCTTCGTCGGCCCCGACGCCGAATTGATCGAGCGCATGGGCAACAAGGCCGAGGCCAGGCGCACCGCACTGGCCGCAGGTGTTCCGGTGGTGCCGGGGTCGCCGTCGGCGGTGGCCGACGTGGAGGAGGCGGTGAAGGTCGCACTCGAGGTCGGCTATCCACTGCTGATCAAGGCCGCCGCCGGCGGTGGCGGGCGCGGCATTCGCACCGCTGCCGACGAGGCGGAACTCCGTGCCCAGCTGCCGCTGGCCCAGAGCGAGGCGCGAGCCGCCTTCGGTGATGACAGCGTCTATCTCGAGCGCTTTATCGAGCGTGCACGGCATATCGAGGTGCAGATCCTGGCCGACGGCGAGCGCGCGGTGCACCTGTACGAGCGGGAGTGCTCGTTGCAGCGACGGCGCCAGAAGGTGTTCGAGGAAAGCCCATCGCCGGCGCTGGACGAGGCCGCCCGCGAGCGCCTCTGCGCCTCCGCGGTGGCGCTCGCCGAGCACGTCGGCTACAAGGCCGCCGGGACGCTTGAGTACCTGTACGACGATGACAGCGGTGAGTTCTTCTTTATCGAGATGAATACCCGCATCCAGGTGGAGCATCCGGTCACCGAGATGATCACCGGTGTCGATCTGGTGCGGGCGATGCTCAGGGTATGCCTGGGTGAGCCGCTGGGGGTGGCCCAAGACGATATCGCGATACGTGGCTGGGCCGTGGAGATGCGTATCAACGCGGAAGACCCGGACAATGGCTTCTTTCCGTCGCTGGGGCAGGTCGAGCGACTGACCTGGCCCACCGGCCCGGGGGTGCGCGTCGACAGCGCCCTGTACGAGGGCTACAGGATGCCGCCGTTCTATGACTCGCTGGTGGCCAAACTGGTCGT
The DNA here is from genome assembly GCF_003056325.1 of Halomonas sp. BN3-1. Classification (NCBI taxonomy): domain Bacteria; kingdom Pseudomonadati; phylum Pseudomonadota; class Gammaproteobacteria; order Oceanospirillales; family Halomonadaceae; genus Halomonas; species Halomonas sp. BN3-1. Next base: position 106,396 of record NZ_PYVV01000001.1, read on the forward strand.
CTGGGACGAGGATCGCGCCTCGGCGCTGGTCCGTGCCGGTCGTGCCCTCGACGAATTCACGCTGGAGGGCTTCACCACCACGGCGGGGCTGCATCGTCGGCTGGTGGAAGACCAGGCAGTACGTCGCGGCGACTTCCATACCGGCACCCTTGAGCTCTGGCTGGACACAGCATCGGCGGCGTCAGCGCCATCAGTACAGGAGAAAGCGTCATGAAGCCATCCACCCAGCGTGACCCCGGGCAGGCCAAGCCCGCACGCTACAGCGCCGCTGGAGACGAGTTCCTGTTCGTCGAACTGTCCGAGGCGATGAACCTGGAAGCCTTCTTTCGTGGGGTGTCGATCACCAGTCGGCTTGCCGAGCGCAAGATCCCCGGGGTGACCGAGATCTGTCCCGCCAACGCCTCCTATCAGGTGCGCTACGATCCCGCCCGGCTGCCGCTGTCACGCTTGATCGAGACTCTGGAGCAGATCGATGCCGAGGTGCTCGGCCAGCAGGTGCAGCGCCTGGAGACCCGGGTGGTGGAGGTGCCGGTGCTCTACAACGACCCCTGGACCCACGAGACGCTGATGCGCTTTCGCGATCGCCACCAGGACCCGTCAGGCACCGACCTGGAGTACGCCGCCAGGATCAACGGCTTTGCCAGCGTCGATGGCTTTATCGAGGCCCACAGCGCCAGTCCCTGGTTCGTGTCCATGGTGGGCTTCGTCGCCGGCCTGCCGTTTATGTACCAGATGGTGCCCCGTGAGCGCCAGATCGAGGTGCCCAAGTACGTGCGGCCTCGTACCGATACGCCCAAGCAGACCGTTGGCTATGGCGGCTGCTTCAGCTGTATCTACTCGGTGCGCGGCGCCGGGGGCTATCAGATGTTCGGGGTGACCCCCATGCCGATCTACGATCCCAGCGGCAGCCAGCCCCACATAGATGACTCGATGATCTATTTCCGTCCCGGTGACATCGTCAAGCATCGGCCCGTCGATCGCAGCGAGTACGACGCCATGGTGGCCGCTGCCGAGGCCGGACGATTCCGTCCTAAAACTGCGCCATTCGTGTTCGACCTGGATGAATATCGCGAGGCCCCTGAAGCCGTGGCCCGTCGCGTCGAGGAGGTGCTCAATGAGCATTGAAGTGATCAAGCCGGGGCTTGCGACCTCGGTCCAGGATGCCGGACGCGCCGGTCATTACCACCTGGGCATTCCGCCGTCCGGCGCCATGGACCAGTTCGCCATGCGCTCGGCCAACCTGCTGCTGGGCAACGCCGAGGACGCCGCGGTGCTCGAGTGCGCCTTGATGGGACCGGAGCTGCGCTTTACCCAGGCCTGCCGTATCGCCACCGGCGGCGCCGAGATGGTGCCGAAGATCGATGGCCAGCCCCATCCCAACTTCGAGGTGCTCGAGGTGCCAGCGGGCAGCGTGCTGAGTTTCGACTTCGTGCGTGCCGGGGCGCGGCTCTACCTGGCGGTGGAGGGCGGCATCGATGTGCCCGAGCGTCTGGGTAGCCGCAGCACCTACGCGCTCGGCGCCCTCGGTGGCTACGAGGGGCGTCCGCTCAAGGCGGGCGATGTGCTGCCCGTCGGTCAATCGAACGCCGCAACCCGCGCGGCAGTCGGTCGGCGTCTTCCCGAGGCCTTTGTGCCGCGCTTTGCCAAGCACTATGAGCTGCGCGTTGTGCCTGGACTTTACGACCACCTGCTCGAGGAAGAGGCGAGGGAACGCTTCTATCAGGAGGACTGGAGCGTGGCCTCGGAGGCCGATCGCATCGGCTATCGCTTCAAGGGCGGTACACCGCTTCGGTTCATCGAGCGAGAGCCGCCCTTCGGAGCCGGTGACGACCCGTCCAACATCGTCGATGCCTGCTATCCCATCGGCTCGATCCAGGTGCCCGCCGGCAGCGAGCCGATCATTCTCCACCGAGACGCCGTGTCCGGCGGTGGCTACGCCATGGTTGGCACGGTGATCAGCGCCGACATGGATCTGGTGGGCCAGATTCAGCCCCATCAGAAGGTGCGCTTCGTGGAGGTGTCCCTCGAACAGGCGCTGGAGGCGCGCAAGGCCTACGCAGGGCGCCTGGAGGCGCTGCGTCAAGCACTGGGCGATGCCCGGGACCAGGCCCTCGGCCAGGCGCTCGACTAGCCGGCTGAAAAGGATCGAAGGCAAGAGCCTGAGTGCTTCGATCCCGTCTCACTTATTCCCGCAATTGCCACTTTGCCCGGCGGAGCCAGACGTCTCCGCCCGGGCTCCCCTTGCCCGGAATGTCACTCGAGCCCTGCCATCGAGGTATGGGCTGACTCTTCTGTCCAAGGGGCTTCGTCCAACCACAACAACAGCACGAGGCAACAACCATGAACGACACGACATCCCGCGAGAAGGGTGGGCAAGGCGCCGGCGACTTCGCCGACCGCCCCATGCCCCTGGATCAACGCATGCCCAGAGGCAATCTGATGATGGCCTGGTGGGCGGTATGCAGCGCCATCTTCTACATGGTGGTGGCCGCCGCCATGGCCCGCAGTTACGGCACCACCAACGCGCTGATCGGGATCGCCCTGACGGTGGTCTGCTACGGCGTCATCAATGCGGTGATCAGCCGCTATGCGATACGTACCGGGCTGACCGTGGCGCTGTTTTCCCGGGTCCTGTTCGGTCATCTGGGAGCGATGATCGCGACCCTGATCTTTTTTGCCACCGCGCTCTACTACGCGGTATTCGAAGGCTATGTGATGGCGCTGGTGCTGTCCGAGTGGTCGCCCTCGCTCGGCATGGCCAGCGCTACCCTGATCGTGGTGGTGGTCGGAGTCTCGCTGATCTTCGGCAGCGTCCAGCACTGGCTCGACAAGTTCAACGGCGTGCTGCTGCCGGTGTACATCGTCGGCATGCTGATCGCTGTGGGCATGGCGATGGCCGAGTTCGGCTATCCCTCCGGCTGGCTCTCCCGGGTGCCTGAAGGAGGCGCCAGTCCCTTCGGCTGGCTGTCCACCTTTGCCTACTACATGGGGGTCTGGGTGCTGATGATGTTTACCTTCGACTACGCCCGCTTCGGTCGCGTCGAGGATAGCCGCTTCCATGCCCGCGTCACCTTCGGCATTCCCTTTTATCTGATGACCTTCGTGTTCAGCGGAGTGGTGGGGATCCTGCTCGACGCCTGCCTGCCTACCGACGGCCTGTCGGAGGCGTCCATCGTGCTGGGACTGCTCGAGCTCATGGGGCTCGGTGGGCTGGCGCTGGTGTGGGTGACCCAGAGCCGTATCAATACCGCCAACTTCTACCTGGCGACGGTCAATCTCGAGGCCTTCGTCGGCAAGCTCACCGGCCTCAAGCTCAACAAGATCCTGGCCGGCTGTCTGGTGGGCGGGCTTGCCTACCTGCTGATGCGGGCGGACGTGTTCAGCTACCTGCTGGCGGCCCTGGCCTATCAAGGCGTGTTCGTGGTGGCCTGGGTGGGGGTGGCACTGGCCCATATCCTGTCGCCGGAGGGGCGTCTCGAGGTCGACCTGGACGCTGACATCAGCGCCTTCAACCCTGTGGGGCTGGCGGCCTGGGCCCTGGCAGCGATTGTCGGCATCGCGCTGATGCTGTCGCCGAGTCTGGCCGGAGCCTCGGCACCGCTGACCTTTGTGGTGGCCTGGGGGATCCATGTCCTGGGGCGTGGTCTGGCCAGGCATGGAGCCACCGCCGCCTGACCGGCTAGATAGGGAAACGACAGCGCCGGGCCTCGTGAAGAGGCCCGGCGCCTTGTCGGCAAAGAGGGCTTCGCCGAGTGTTGGCGATCAATTGCCGCTGTGGCTAGCGTCCGTCTGCCGGTCGTCGCCTTCTTCTTCTGTGCTTTCTCCTTCGTTGTCAGCCCGGTCGTCATCGCTACCTTGCGGTGCGGCAGCCGTAGAGGCTGCGTCGGGGTCGACCGCTGGCTCTGAGCGCTCGCTTTCCATCGCTTCTTCCATCTCGCCTTCCATGTCACCTTCGAGAGACCCCGACATGGCCCCCTCACCGGTGAACAGCGGACGGGCGTCATCGAGGCTGTTGAAGTCTTCGATCAGGACGGTGGCTTTCTCGGCCTCGCCTTCGTTGCCTTCGGCTTCGACGTAGCTGCTGCCGTCGAAGCGCAGGTGCAGGGCCTGAGCCGGCTGATCGGCGGCCAGGTGGCGCTTGACCACCAGGTCTCTCCAGCCCTCGTGAGAAGCTTCGCCAAGCTGGATCGGAGGCTGGGTGGTGGGCTGGGCGCTGATGACGCGGTAGGCGTCGTCCTGGGCTTCGAGGATCAGGGTATCGCAACCCCCGGTGCCGCAGACCATCGGGCCGACCACGTGGACCACGGCCTCGTCCTGACCATCGTCGTTCAGGTCACTCCAGCCGACCAGGTAGCGAATCTCGCCGAGCTGGGGATCAAAGTTGGCGCGCAGGGACTGCTCCAGTGCCTCGCGGCGATCCGCCTGGCTCATCTCCGAGATGTCGTCGCCTTGTTCGCCGCTGGTGTCGTCTTCACTGGCTGAGTCCGCGCTCTCGTTGCTGCCGCCACCGTTACCGGAGGTGACGTTTTCGCTCTGCTGTGACGCGCCCTCGGACGTCTCGGAATCGCTGTCGTCGGAGCAGCCGACGAGGGAGGTGCCGAGCCATAGCGCAGCGGTGAGGGCGAGCATCGGTTTGGCGTTCATGAAATTCCTTATTCTGAAAGTGGCCGCTAAAGCGGCCAAGGGCGTCCAAAGGTGCGGTCAGGCCTGCGGGCTCTCGTCGGTGGAGCAGGGATGGGGCCTTGGTGATTCGACCGGAGAGTTGTCCATCAGGTCCGCATTCACCAGGTCTGCATCCAGCAAGTCCAGGGCCCAGAGCACGAAGGCATCCTGGCGTGCCCCTTCGCGCCAGGCCTTGAAACGACCCGAGGCGCCGCCGTGACCGGACGTCATGTCGGTCTTCAATAGGGTTGTCCGGTTGGACAGTGCCGCCTGCTCGGTGTTCGCCAGGCTCAGGCGTGCGTAGAGCTTGGCCGGCTCCCAGTAGGGCACACGGCTATCGTGCCAGCCACCCTGGAGGAATACCGGCGGCCAGGCCTCGGCATCGAGGTTGTCCAGCGGTGAATAGCTGCCGATGCGTCGGGCGTCGGCGGCGTGGCTGGGATTGCCCCATTCGGTGTACTCCGCCGTGGTCAGCGGCAGCTCCGGGTTTTCCATGGTACGCAGGACGTCCACAAAGGGCACATCGAGTACCGCCGCGCAGAATGCCTGTGGCGCTCGATTGAGGCTGGCGCCCACCAGCAGACCGCCGGCGCTGGCGCCGTAAGCGACGATACGCTGGGGATTCGATACACCCGCGTCGACCAGGGCGTCACGTGCGGCCAGGAAGTCCTCGAAGCTGTTGGGCTTGTGCTCGAGCTTGCCGGCCAGGTACCAGGGCTCGCCGCGCTCACCGCCGCCTCGCACGTGGGCCACCGCGAAGGCCGCGCCACGCTGGAGCAGTTCCAGTCGGGATACCGAGAACCATGGGTCCAGCGCCTCGCCGTAGGCACCGTAGCCATACAGCAGCGTCGGCAGCGGCTGGTTCGCCAGGTCCTTGCGGCATACCACTGACACCGGCACCCGCTCGCCGTCGTGGGACTCGGCCCACAACCGTTGGCAGTGCAGGTCTTCCGGTGCCAGATCGCCGTGCAGAGGCTGCCGCTTGAGCAGTCGGCGCTCGCCGCTATCAAGATCCAGCGACCACCAGCTTGGCGGGGTGCAGAAGGATTCCTCGCGCAGGCGCAGTACCCGGTCGTCGAAGTGTGGGCTGTCGCCGAGCCCCAGGCTAAGCGGTGCGGGCGAGCAGGGCAGGGGGGCGTCGAGGGTGACGCTGTGGTCGCTGTCGAACTCGAGCCGACGCAGGCGCACCTGGGCCTCGAGGTGGTCGCGCTCGGCGATCACCAGGCCCCAGGCGTAGGCATCGACACCCTCCAGGGTGGTCTCCTGGCGATGGGGCACCAGTACTCGCCGCTGACCGGAGCGGTCCTCGTCCTCCACTTCCAGCTGAAAGTGCACCAGCCCTTCGTTGTGCAACACATAGAAGTGACCGGGACGATGATCGAGGGCGTACTCAACGCCCGGGCGACGGGGCTGAAAGCAGTGCGGGGGAGTCGCTGGCGCGTGGGCCGGAACCAGATGGGTCTCGCTGGTGTCCTTGGAGGCCGACTCGATGGTCAGCCAGGCCCGCGATCGGGTCTTGCCCAGACCGATCCAGAACTCGGCGTCGTCCTCGCGCAGGACCAGCTCGTCGGTCTCGACCCTGGCGTCTGCGCTGGCCGCATCCAGCGACAGGCTGAGCCGCCAGGCGCTGTCGGGTCGCTGGGTGGCGTCGTAGCGGGTGAACAGCAGGGTCTGGCCGTCCTCGGCCCAGCACAGCTCAGGGCCGATGTCGTCCAGCAGTCGATGCTCGGCGCCATCGGGCAGGCGCTTGATGAACAGGCGATAGGTCTCGTCACCCTGGGTGTCCTCGGTCCAGGCCAGCCACTGCTCGTCCGGGGACAGCGCCATGTCACCGAGTTCGAGGAAGGTGTGCTCCTGCGCTCTGGCCTCGAGGTCGAAGAACACCTCGCGCGACTGCGGGGCATCGTTGGGGTGGCGCCACCAGACCGGATAGTCGGCGTCGGCGGCGGTCTCGCTCCACAGGGTGAAGTGGTCCAGGCGACTGGGCAGCCCCTTGACGGCCAGCTCTCGCCGCGCCAGGTGGCCCTGGTAGAGCCGCTCGATCAAGGATTCCAGAGGGGCGAACCAGGCGTCGGCCTGGCGGTTGGCGGCCTCGAGAAAGTCACTCACGGCGGGGTCGTCGCGATTCTCGAGCCAGTGCCAGGCGTTATCGTCCTGACGCGTGAAGTCCAGGGCAGGGCCCCGAGTTGCTGCGGCCGGTGCATTTGGCGGCTGTGCTTTCATGGTGCGAGATGTACCATACTCAAGAGAAATTTCATCTGTGCGCGGCGCGCACGTCAGGTTGGAGCATGCAATGTTGATTTCGGATTCCATGTCCACGCTGTGGTTGATCTATGGCGCATTGTCGCTGGTCGTACTGTTGGCTGGCTACCTTGGACTGGCTTTTTTACCGCGCCTGCCACGCCTGGTGCTGACCTGGGCAGTGGCCGGCGTGATGTGGATGCCGTCGATGTTCGAACTGCCGTTGATCGAGGAAGGCCAGGTCTACAGCGGTCAGGCGCCGGCCATCATGGTGGCAGCGGTCGCCTTCATGGACGGCAACAATGGCGTGCTGGTGCCGGCGGCCACGCGCGTCATCGTCGGCGCGGCGATCGGTGCGCTGTTCGGACTGGCACTGTGGTGGAGTGGCCGTCGTCGCCGTCTGCGCAAGGCCGAGGCCGCTGCAGCGGCGCGTGACCAGGACGCAGAGGCTCATGGGACGTCGCGTGAAGAAGGGCGGGAGCGTCAGGAGCCGGTGCTCGGCTAGAAACTGCTGGCGACGTCGCTCTGGCCACCGTGAACGGTGAACCATCGATGAACACGTCGAAGGGGGATGTAAAAGACGTCCACCGCCCACGGCCTGGAGATTCCGGGCAAGTTCCAAGGAGGACACATGGCCAAGCGGGGCCAGCAACGCTGCGGGAAAGGGGTAATGATGGCGACAATCGTGGCGTTGTGCCTGTCGCCGCTGACGGCGCTTGCCCAGTCGGTGACTGGGCAAGCGGGCTCGGATGAGCCACCGGACGTTCGCGTCGTGGTGGACGTGTCCGGCAGCATGAAGACCAATGACCCCAATCGCCTGGCAGGCAGTGCGCTGGACATGCTGGTGGCGCTGTTGCCGAGTGGTGTCAGCGCCGGCATCTGGACCTTCGGCGAGTCGATCGACAATCCGTTGCCTCTGGGGCAGGTCGACGCCCAGTGGCGCGAGCGGGCCTTGGCGCTGCCGCCGGCGCTGGAACAGTATCAGCAGCATACCGATATCGAGGCGGCGCTGCGCACCGCGGCAGCAGCCGAGGGTGACGGCTGGCGCCACCTGGTGTTGCTGACCGACGGGGTGATCGACCTGTCGCCGGGCAGGGGTGCCAAGCCCGACGTGGACCTTGCCTCTCGCCAACGCCTGGTCGAGGCGATGGTGCCGGACCTGGCCAACCAGGGGGTGGCCATCCACGCCATCGCCTTTTCGCCAGGCGCCGACGTTGCCCTGGTCGAGCGACTGGCGCAGCGCACCGGGGGACTGGCGGCGGTGGTCGAGACACCGGACGCCCTGTTGGGCGCCTTTCTCGATATCGTCGAGCGCATCTTCCCGGTGGATCAGGTGCCGCTTGAGGACCGCCGTTTCACCGTCGATGCCGGCGTCGACGATTTTTCCGCGTTGATCTTCCATGACCCCGGCCAGGGAGAGGTGACCCTGGTGGCGCCGGACGGCACCCGTTACACCCGCGACACCGCACCCGCAGAGGTGCGCTGGCAGCGGGAACCACGCTTCGACCTGATCCGCGTACCCGACCCCGCCCAGGGGGAGTGGCGGATCGAGGGTCCTCTGGCGGCGGACTCGCGGATTACCGTCAACAGCGATCGCCACCTGGTGACGGAGGCGCTGCCCGCGACGCTGTATTCCGGCTTCGAGGTGCCGTTGGCGGTGCGTGTCGAAAGTGACGGCGAGGTGACGGTGCCCGAGGGGCTCAAGGTGACGGCGGAGCTGTCCGGCGAGGCGGTGGACGGCCTGCAGATCCTGGCGCTTGGCAACGATGATGGCGTGTTTCGCGGGCGGCTGCCGTCGCCGTCGGGCACCGGCGCGGCTGAGCTGGTGATCACCGCCGAGGGCGAGGACTTCCATCGCCGACGGGTGCAGGCGGTCAATGTGCTGCCGGCCGTCGGCGCGGCACTGGATGAATCCGGGCGTCGGGTGACGCTGGTGGCCGAACATCCGCGCCTTGGCCACGACAACACCCGCTTCGAGGCCGATCTGCTGGGCCAGTCGCTGGAGGTGGCCCCGGCAGACGCCAGGCGCTGGAGCCTGGAAATTCCGCCCCAGGAGGATGAGGTCAGCCGTCCGCTGCGGATCTCGGCGGTGGCGACGATCGACGGCAACGAGACCCGCTGGAACCTGCCGCCGCTGTGGATCAATCGCGATGGCGAGGTGGCCCTGGATCGGGCGCTGGCAGGCCCCACCCTGTCCGGTGAACGCTTCGCCGAAGCCAGTGAGCGACAGGCCGAGGAGGAGGCTGGCGAGGCGCTGGCCGACCAGTTTGTGGCGTTGGTGAATGAAGGCCCCGAGCGGCTGGTGCAGTGGTGGCGCGAGGGAAGGCCTGGTCTTGAGCCCGCCCTCGAGCGTGCTCGACATGATCCGCGCAGCTGGCTGGTAGCCGCTATCCTGGCGGTGGTGGTGATCGCCTGGCTGTTGTGGCGTCGCCGGCGCACTCGCCTGGCTGCGGCCGGGTCAACAAGAGAGGAACCCCATGTGTGAGCTTCTGGGCATGAGTGCTAATGTGCCCACGGATATCTGTTTCAGCTTTACCGGCTTTCTGCATCGTGGCGGCGGCACCGGCCCCCACCGTGACGGCTGGGGCATCGCTTTTTACGAAGAGGGGGGCTATCGCGAATTTCGCGACCCTCATCCTTCGGTGCACTCGCGAATCGCCCGGCTGATCTGTGAATACCCGATCAAGTCGAATATCGTCATCAGCCACATCCGCCAGGCCAATGTGGGTGGAGTGAAGCTGGCCAATACCCATCCGTTCGTGCGCGAGATGTGGGGGCAGCCCTGGTGCTATGCCCACAACGGCCAGTTGTCCGGCTGGGAGACGCTGGACCTCGCCAGCTATCGACCGGTGGGGTCCACCGACAGCGAGCACGCCTTCTGCCACCTGCTGGGTGAGCTCCGGCGGCGCTATCCAGACCCGCCGGAGGATCGTCGCGGTCTGTGGTCGTCGCTGCACGAGCTGTGCGAGAAGCTCAGAGGTCTGGGCGTCTTCAACCTGCTGCTGGCCGACGGCGAGTACCTGTACACCTATTGTTCCACCAAGCTCGCCCATATCACCCGCCGCGCGCCCTTTGGCGAGGCCAACCTGTCGGACGCCGAGATGGTGGTCAACTTTGTCGAGCACACCACCCCCGACGATGTGGTCTCGGTGCTGGCCACCGAACCGCTCACCGACAACGAAGAGTGGGTGCGCATGCAGCCGGGTGAGCTGCTGGTGTGGCGGGAAGGCGAGATCGTGGCCCGTTATCTAAGCGATGAATAGCGGGTTTTAAACGAAAGTTTGAATCAGGCGTATTACAGTCGCTGCGGGACTGGGCTATGGTAGCCAGTGTCGACACCACAATTTGATAATAAGAGGGGACCTGGTCCCCCGAATGGAGAACGCCCATGAGTGAGAACGCCGCTGCATCGATCGTTCGGGGGGAGGCCCTGGAAGGGCTCGATGACTATCATTCGGTGATGGATATCTTCCACCGCTCCGTCAAGCGCTACGACGAAAAGGTGGCCTTCTCGTGCATGGGCAAGTCCCTGACCTACGCCGAGCTTGACCGGCTGTCCGGTGATTTCGCCGCCTGGCTGCAGCACGAGACCAACCTTGAGCCCGGTGATCGGGTGGCGATCCAGTTGCCGAATCTGCTGCAGTTCCCGGTAGCGGTGTTCGGTGCCATTCGCGCCGGCATGGTGGTGGTCAACACCAATCCGCTGTACACCGAGCGCGAGATGACCCACCAGTTCAAGGATTCCGGCGCCAAGGCGATCCTGATCCTGGCCAACATGGCAGACAAGCTCGAGCGGGTGCTGGACAAGACCGACATCGAGCATGTGGTGATCACCGAGATCGGTGATCTGCACGACTTCCCCAAACGACCGCTGATCAACTTTGTGGTCAAGTACGTCAAGAAGATGGTGCCGCGCTACTCGATCCCCAAGGCGGTCGGGTTGCGTCAGGTGCTCAAGCAAGGCGCCTCCCTCGAGCACCGTGAGGTAGAACGCGAACTCGACGATATCGCCGCGCTGCAGTACACCGGGGGGACCACCGGGCTTGCCAAGGGCACCATGCTGACCCACCGCAATCTGGTGGCCAACATGCTTCAGGCCAAGCAGATCATCGGGGGTGGCTTGAGCGAGGGTAGTGAGGTGGTGGTCGCGCCGCTGCCGGTCTATCACATCTATACCTTTACGGTGAACTGCCTGTTCATGCTGGAAGGCGGCAACCATTCGCTGCTGATCACCAATCCGCGGGACCTCGATACCTTTATCAAGGAGCTCTCGAAGACGCGTTTCACCGGCTTCGTCGGGCTCAATACGCTGTTCAATGCGCTATGCAATCGTGACGACTTCAAGGCGCTGGACTTCTCCCACCTGCACCTGACCATCTCCGGTGGCATGGCGCTGACCAAGGCCGCGGCCAAGCGTTGGGAAGAGGTGACAGGCTGCCCCATCGCCGAGGGTTACGGCCTGACCGAGACCTCGCCGATCGTCAGCTTCAACCCGGTGGAGGCGATACAGCTGGGCACCATCGGCCGCCCCGTCGCCGGCACCGAGCTCAAGCTGTGCAACCCTGACGGTGGCGACCCCGAGCCGGGCGAGCCGGGCGAGCTGTGCGTGCGCGGCCCCCAGGTGATGAAGGGATACTGGAACCGCGATGACGAGACGGCCAAGGTCATCGATGCCGATGGCTTCTTCCACACCGGTGACATCGCGGTCATCCAGGACGATGGCTACGTGCGTATCGTCGATCGCAAGAAGGACATGATTCTGGTGTCCGGCTTCAACGTCTATCCCAACGAGATCGAAGACGTGGTCGCGGCCCACCCCAAGGTGGTCGAGTCCTGCGCCGTCGGGGTGCCCGACGATACCAGCGGCGAAGTCATCAAGCTGTTCGTGGTGGCCAAGGACAGCTCCTTGACCAGTGACGAGCTGCGCGCCTGGTGCAAGCAGGAGTTGGCCGGCTACAAGGTGCCCAAGCTGGTGGAGTTTCGTGACGAACTGCCCAAGACCAACGTCGGCAAGGTGCTCCGGCGCCAGTTGCGTGACGAAGGCAGCACCGAAACCGGGACCGGCACCGACGGCTGACGCCCGCCGACAAGGTCCGGGGAAGGGCAGGGGCCGGCGATTGGCCCTTGCCTTGGCTGCGGCGTTACAATAGCGCCCTTTGCGTTGCGGGAGCCTTCCCGCCCCGCGTCCGTGCGACGCGGCGCCCATGATCCACCCGGAGCCTTCGACCCCAACGTGAGTAGTTCTACGCCCACCGCCCAGCAAAACGCCGACGACGCCTCTCGCCTGAAGTTTCTGACCGAAGGACTGGAACAGGTGATGCTTCGCGATCGCCCGACGCTGGCCAAGCGTCTGGCCGGTCTCGAGCGTCGTCGACGCGACGGCAAGCCCATCGACCGGGGACTCAAGGAGGTCGAGCACCACTGGCAGCGCTCCCGTCAGACCCTGGCCTCGCGCCAGGCGCGCCCGGTCACGCTCGACTATCCCGAGCAGCTCCCGGTGGCGGCGCGGCGTGCCGATATCCTCAAGGCACTGGAGTCCCATCAGGTGGTGGTGGTGGCCGGCGAAACCGGCTCCGGCAAGACCACCCAGCTGCCCAAGCTGTGTCTGGAGCTGGGGCTTGGCCGTCGCGGGCTGATCGGCCACACCCAGCCGCGGCGCCTGGCGGCGCGCTCGGTGGCGACCCGTCTGGCAGAAGAACTGCAGGTGCCGCTGGGCGAGCAGGTGGGTTATCAGGTCCGCTTCACCGACCAGACCAACGACGACACCCTGGTCAAGCTGATGACCGACGGCATCCTGCTGGCGGAAACCCGCCAGGATCCGGACCTGCGCCGCTATGACACCCTGATCATCGACGAGGCCCACGAACGCAGCCTCAATATCGACTTCCTGCTCGGCTACCTCAAGCGCCTGCTCGATCGCCGCCCGGATCTCAAGGTCATCATCACCTCCGCCACCATCGATGTGGAGCGCTTCAGTCAGCACTTTGCCAGCCGAGACCAGGACGGCGGCGTGCGCCCTGCTCCGGTGGTGGAGGTCTCGGGTCGTACCTACCCGGTGGAGGTGCGTTATCGTCCGCTGATTCGCGACGAAGATGACGAGGAAGACCGCACCCTCAGCGAGGGTATCCTTCACGCGGTGGAGGAAATCGAGACCATCGAGCGCGAAAAGCGCTGGTTCCATGGTCCCCGCGATATCCTGGTGTTTTTGCCCGGTGAGCGTGAGATCCGCGAGACCGCCGACGTGCTCCGGCGCGCCGATCTCAAGAGCACAGAGATACTGCCGCTCTACGCCAGGCTTTCTAACGCCGAGCAGAACCGCGTGTTTGCTCCCCACAGCGGGCGGCGCATCGTGCTCGCCACCAACGTGGCCGAGACCTCGCTGACGGTGCCGGGTATCCGCTACGTGATCGACCCGGGGCTGGTGCGCATCAGTCGCTACAGCTATCGCGCCAAGATTCAGCGCCTGCCGGTGGAGGCGGTCAGCCAGGCCAGCGCCAATCAGCGCAAGGGCCGCTGCGGCCGGGTGGCGGAAGGCGTGTGCATCCGTCTGTATGACGAAGACGACTTCCTGGCGCGCCCTGAGTTTACCGATCCGGAGATCCGGCGCACCAACCTGGCCTCGGTGATCCTGTCGATGCTGTCGCTGAAACTGGGCGACATCCAGGACTTTCCCTTCGTCGATCCACCTGACTCGCGCTTCGTCACCGATGGCTTCAAGTTGCTCTATGAGCTGGGTGCGGTCGACGACAACAGCCGCCTGACGACATTGGGGCGACGGCTGGCGCGACTACCCATCGATCCGCGCCTGGCCCGCATGGTGCTGGCCGGGGTCGAGCAGCAGAGCCTACGCGAGGTGCTGATCGTGGTCTCGGCGCTGGCGGTGCAGGACCCGCGTGATCGACCCTCCGACAAGCGCGAAGCTGCCGATCAGGCCCACCGCCGCTGGCAGGATCCGGATTCCGACTTCGTGGCCCTGCTCAATCTGTGGCACGGCTTCGAAGCCGCCCGAGAGGAACTCTCGGGCAACCGGCTGCGTCGCTGGTGTCGCGATAATTTCCTGAATTACCTGCGCCTGCGCGAGTGGCACGATACCTTCCGCCAGTTGCGTCAGCTGCTCAAGGACATGGATATCCAGGTGCCGTCGGCCAGGCCCGCCATCGCCGCCGAAGGTGAAGATGACGATGGTCAGGCCAAGGAGCGAAAGCGTCAGCAGACGGTGGCCATGCACAAGGCGCTGTTGACGGGTCTGCTGAGCCATCTGGGCACCCTGACCGAGAACCGCGAGTATCTTGGGGCGCGCAATCGCAAGTTCATGATTCATCCGGCATCGGGGCTTTCGAAGAAGTCTCCGAAGTGGGTGATGGCGATGGAGCTGGTCGAGACCTCGAAGCTGTTCGCGCGCAGCGTGGCCAAGGTCGAGCCACAGTGGATCGAGCCTCTGGCGGGCCATCTGGTCAAGCGCAGCTACAGCGAGCCCCATTGGGAGATGAAGCGGGCCCAGGTGGTGGCCTTCGAGCAGGTCACCCTGTTCGGGCTGCCGATCGTGGCCCGGCGCAAGGTCCACTATGGCCCCATCGCCCCGGTCGAAAGCCGTGAGCTGTTTATCCGCCGGGCGCTGGTGGAAGGCGAGTTTCGCACCAAGGGCGAGTTCTTCGCCCACAACCGGGCACTGATCGACGAGGTCGAGGACCTCGAGGATCGCGCACGGCGGCGCGACATTCTGGTGGACGAAGAGCAGCTATTCGACTTCTACGACGCTCGCCTGCCTGAGGATATCGTCAACGGCAAGGGCTTCGAGGCCTGGCGCCGCAAGGCCGAGCGCAGTGACCCTGAGCTTCTCAAGTTCGACCGTCAGGCGCTGCTGGCACGGGAGGCGGATGACGTCACCGGTGACGCCTATCCTGACGAGCTTTCGATCGACGGTGTGCGCTATCCGCTGGCCTATCACTTCGCGCCGGGGGCCGAGGATGACGGTGTGACCATGACGGTGCCGGCGGCGATGCTGTCTCAGCTGTCGTCGTCTCGCCTCGAGTGGCTGGTGCCGGGATTGCTCCGGGACAAGTGCATCGCCCTGTTGAAGTCGCTGCCCAAGTCGATACGCCGACAGGTGGTGCCGATACCCGACTGGGTCGACGCGGCGCTGGAGGCACTGGTACCCGGGGACGGCAGCCTGACCGAGGCGCTCGGTGAATTTCTGCGGGTCAAGACCGGGCTGCGCCTATCGCCGGACGACTGGCGCCTCGATCAGCTCGAGCCCCACCTGGTGATGAACCTCAAGGTGGTCGACCACAGCGGCAAGGTGCTGGGCCAGGGCCGCGACCTGCGGGCGCTGGAGCGGCGTTTCGAGGCTGCCGCCAGTCAGGGTGCCCGGGCGCTGGCCAAGAGCGTGGAGAGCCAGTCCGAGCTGTCGGGCTTCCCCGAGCAGGCATTGCCGGAATCGCGGGTGACCTCCCAGGCCGGGATTCGTGTCGAGGCATTCCCGGCGCTGGTGCCTTCGTCGAGCGGGCTCAGCCTCGAGCTGTTCGATCATCCGGCCAAGGCCCATGAAGCGCATCGCCGCGGGGTGGTCAAGGCGGCGATGGAACGGCTGCCAGATCAAGTGAAGGCTATCGAGCGTACCCAGGGACTGTCGACCTGTGCTCTATTGTTCGCCAAGGTAGGCAGCAAGCGTGCACTGACCGAAGATGTGGTGACGGCCGTCTTCCGGCAGGTCGTGGCGGTGGACCCGCTGCCGCGCAGTGCCGAGGCCCTGGAACAACGCATTCAGGCGGTTCGCCAGGATATCGTTCCCCATGCCGACAAGCTGGTGGGGGTGCTCAAGCCGGCACTGGAGGGACATCTGGCGGTGACAAAGGCGTTGAAGGGTAACCTGAGCCTGTCGCTGGCGCTGGTATACAGTGATCTCAAGGCACAGATGCAGCGGCTGGTGTACCCGGGGTTCGTGACCGACGCCGGTGCCTGGCTCGAGGCTTATCCGCGCTACATGGAGGCCGCCCAGGTGCGCCTGGAGAAGGCCCCGCGCGAGCGCATGCGCGACCAGATGCTGATGCAGACGGTGCAGGACTTCGAGACGCGCCTCGAGACGCGTCGACAGGCCGAGCACCGAGGCGGCGTCGAAGATCCATCGCTGGTGGAGTTTCGCTGGTGGATCGAGGAGTTGCGGGTATCGCTGTTTGCGCAGCAGCTGGGTACCGCCATGCCGGTATCGGAGAAGCGCCTGGAGAAACGCTGGGCGGAATTGACCGGGCGGGGGTAAGGCCCCCGCGCCAAAGATGACGAAAGTGAGTGACCGCCCCGGGCGGTCGCGATCGACCGGCGGCACCGAGGTGCCGCATGAAGGAGAAGGGCATGACCCCAGCGAAGGTGCTTATTACCGGCAGCGGCCTGTATACCCCGGCCAACGCCATCGACAACGACGCCCTGGTGGCGTCGTACAACGCCTGGGTGGATGCCGAGAATGCCCGCCACCGCGAGGCGATCGAGGCCGGGGAACGTGACGCCCTGGCCCATTCCAGCAGTGAATTCATCGTCAAGGCCTCGGGTATCCACAGCCGCTACGTGCTGGACGCAGAGGGCATCCTGAATCCCGAGCGCATGCGCCCGAAGCTCGACGAGCGCGACAACGACAGCCCCGGCATCCAGTGCGAGATGGCGCTGGCCGCCTCGCACGAGGCGCTGGCCGCAGCGGGGGTCGAGGCCGCCGACATCGACCTGGTGATCGTGGCCTGCTCGAACCTGGAGCGCCCCTATCCGGCGGTGGCGGTGGAGTTGCAGCGTGCGCTGGGCACCGGGGGCTACGCCTTCGACATGAACGTGGCCTGTTCCTCGGCCACCTTCGCCATCGACAACGCCGCCAATGCCATCCGCTCCGGCGGCGTGCGCCGCGCCCTGGTGGTCAACCCCGAGGTGTGTTCGGCACACCTGAACTTCCGCGACCGTGACAGCCACTTCATCTTTGGCGACGCCTGTACCGCCCTGGTGCTGGAAAGCGACCAGGTGGCGACAGCCGAGACACGGTTCGAGGTGCTCGGGACCCGACTGGTGACGCAGTTTTCCAACGCCATTCGCAATAATGCGGGCTTTCTCAACCGCGTCACCGACGCCGACCCCCAGGCAGCCGACAAGCTGTTCGTGCAGGAAGGCCGCAGGGTCTTCAAGGAAGTCTGCCCGATGGTGGCACAGTTGATCCGTGACCACCTGGAGAGCCTGGATATCGCGCCTGGTACGCTGTCGCGGTTATGGCTGCATCAGGCCAATCGACACATGAACGATCTTATCGCACGACGGGTGCTGGGCCAGGAGCCTGCTCCGGATCAAGCGCCGATTATTCTTGACCGTTACGCTAATACAAGTTCTGCCGGTTCGATCATCGCGTTCCATCTGCATCATCAAGACCTGGAACCGGGCGCTACCGGGGTGGTGTGTTCCTTCGGCGCGGGCTACAGTGCGGGCTGCGTGGTGATTCGCAGGGACTGAGGCCGACCCTCCGGGGAACCGACAGCTGACTCGTCGGCGGAACCAGACGACTGCCGTACGCAGAGGCGTCGTCGCTGACGCTACCCGGAGTCCAACCCCGGACAACAGCGCCGATAGATTGACGATCGTGACAAGGACAGGCAAGGGAGGCAGTCGAACGATGAACGCGAACTACAGCGGTGCCCTGGGCAAGGGCATGCAGAGGGGTGTCCTGGTCATGGCCGTCGCCCTGGCGGCAAGTGGCTGCGCCAGCAGCGGCGTATCCAGCGAGCCCAATCCAGCGGACCCCTGGGAGGGCTTCAATCGCAGGGTCTTCGCCTTCAACGATGTGCTGGATCGCTATGCACTCAAGCCTGCCGCCCAGGGTTATCGCTACGTGACCCCGGACCCGCTCGAGCGCGGTGTCAGCAACTTCTTCGACAACCTCGGCGAAGTGCGCACGGTGCTCAACAGCCTGCTGCAGGGCAAGGGTGCCAATGCCGGCAACTCGAGCATGCGCTTTCTGATGAACACCACCTTCGGTCTGGGTGGTCTTCTGGATCCGGCGACCCACGCCGGCTTTATCGCCGACGAGGAAGACTTCGGCCAGACTCTGGCTGCCTGGGGCGTGGGCGAGGGGCCCTTCGTGGTGCTGCCGTTCCTCGGCCCCAGCACAGTGCGTGACACCAGCGCCTTGCCGGTCGACTGGTACACCTACCCGCTGACCTACGTCGAGGACGACACCGTGCGCTACTCGCTACGCGGTCTCGAGCTGCTCGACGCGCGTGCCAGCCTTCTCGATCAGGAGGATCTGATTCGCGGTGATCGCTACAGCTTCATTCGTGACGCCTGGCTACAGCGTCGTCGTTTCGAGGTCACCGATGGTGAGCTTGGTGACGACAGCTTTATCGACGATGGCTTTGACTACGACGAAGATGCCTTCGCCGAGTAAGGTGGCATCTGCATGCAAGCAGCCAAACCTCTGATCGGGGTAATCGACCACCCGGGCGAGCACCGCGACGCCCTGGTGGACGCGATTGCTCGCGACGGACTTGCGGTCTTTGCCGCCGCCAGCGCCGATGAGCTTCCCGGCTCCACGGCGCTGGTGGTAGCACATTCGCTGGCGGTACCGAGTCGCGAGTGGATGGTGCTGGCCGAGCGCTGGCCCACCCTGGTGGTCAGCGAGGACCGGCGAGACGACGATCTGCTCAAGGCCGTTGACGCGGGCCTTGTCGACTACGTGATCGACCCCTTGCGCCATGCCCATCTGCTCAGGCGGATGATCCGGCGTGTGGTGGACGTCAATCGTCTGGCCCGGGAGCGCGAAGAGGATCGAGCGCGACTGGAAGAGCTCAACGAGAGCCTGGAGACCCACCTGGCGATGCTCCGGCTCGACCAGCAGGCCGGCGGCCAGATCCAGCGTCGCATGCTGCCGCCGAGGCCGCAGCAGCTGGGGGCGATCGGCTGTGACTACTGGCTTGCGCCCTCGTTGTATCTGTCAGGCGACTTTCTCGATATCCAGGCGTACAATGAGCGCTATACATTATTCTATTTCGCTGATGTGTCGGGCCACGGAGCCTCGTCCGCCTTCGTGACGGTGCTGCTCAAGTATCTGTTCAATCGCTGGCAAGGCGAGTGGGACGGTGAGGCACCCGAGGCATTGCCGCCGCGCTGGCTGTCCCAGTTGAATCGGGAGCTGCTGGACACGGGGATCGGCAAGCACGCCACCCTGTTCGTCGGCGTGATCGACCAGCAGAAGCGCTATCTGCACTATTCTCTCGGCGCGCAGCTGCCGATGCCACTGTTGAAGTCCGACGAGGGCGTCACCACGCTGGCGGGAGAGGGCATGCCGGTCGGATTGTTTCCGGAGGTCAGTTATCCGGCACTGGGATGTGACTTGCCCGATGACTTTTCGCTCTGGCTTTGCTCCGATGGAGTGCTGGAGTGCTTGCCGGGGGACAGTCTCGAGGCGCGCCTTGACGATCTCAGGCAGCGGGTCGAAGACAGCGATTCCCTGGATACGATGCGTCGGGGGCTGGCCCTGGGGGCGCTCTCCAGCGATGAAGAAGCGCTGGAGGACCCCACCTCGGGGCGCGAAGAGCTGCCCGACGACTTGACGATCATGTTGGTGAGCGGGTTTGGCGATGAAAGTGCATGAAGGTCGACTGAAGGCGGCATTCGAGGCCGGTGTGTTCGTCCTGAAGCTATGTGGCGACGTGCGCCTGACCCTGTGTGCCACCCTGGATCTCCAGGCCCAGCAACTGGCCGACACGCCGGGACTCAAGGCGGTGATGATCGACCTGCGCGAGGCCAGCAACGTCGATTCCACGGCGCTTGGCTTCCTGGCCAAGGTGGCCATGGCGCTGCGCGGCAAGCTCGAGCAGGCGCCGACCATCGTGGCCGACAATCCCGACGTCAAGCGGATGCTCGAGGTGATGGGCTTTGGCGCTTTCTTTACCTTGCTGGAGCGTCCCATCGCCGAGGTCGACGACTTCGAGGAGCTCCCCGAAGTGCCCGCCGATGAAGAGGGGCTGCGGGAGCGCATCCTCGAAGCGCATCGTATCCTGATGCGCATGAACGAGCATAACCACGAACAGTTCCAGCCTCTGGTCGAGATGCTCGAGGCCCAGAACGACGCTTCGCACAAGGCCTGATCCCGCCCGTGCCGGGCCTGACGTCGACGCGCCGAAGGCGTGTTCAGCAGAAGGCGCCGAAGGCGTAGAAAATGGCGAACTCCGAAAGCGGAAAGCGGTGTCAGATCGCCGCAAGCTGGCAACCGCATAATGCAAGAGGGCGATCCATGGATCGCCCTCTTGATCATCTGCAGCCAGGCCCAGCCAGGCTTGCCGGTGGTGCGCCCTTGATCATCCCTGGCGCAGTTCGGTCAGCAGGCTTTCCAGCTTGCGCTGATCGGCCATGAACTTGCGGATGCCTTCGGCCAGTTTTTCGGTGGCCATGGCGTCTTCGTTCATGGCCCAGCGGAAGTCGTCTTCGGTCTGGGGCTCCGGTGCGCTGGTCTCGGCGTCGCTGCGGACGAGGCGGCGTTCGAGAGCGCCTTGCTGACCGTGCAATTCCTCGAGCAGTGCCGGCGAGATGGTCAGACGGTCGCAGCCGGCCAGCGCCTTGACCTCGTCGGTGTTACGGAAGCTCGCGCCCATCACGATGGTCGAGTAGCCGTGGCCCTTGTAGTGGTCGTAGATGCGCTTGACCGATTGCACGCCGGGATCGTTGTCGCCGCTGAAGTCGGCCTCCGGCTGCTGGGCCTTGTGCCAGTCGAGGATGCGGCCGACGAAGGGCGAGATCAGCGTGACCCCGGCGTCGGCGCAGGCCTGGGCCTGGGCGAAGCTGAACAGCAGCGTCAGATTGGTGCGGATGCCTTCTCGCTCCAGCGTCTTGGCGGCACGAATGCCTTCCCAGGTGGACGCCACCTTGATCAGGATGCGCTCGGCGCCGACGCCTTTGCGGGCATAGCGCTCGATCAGTGAATGGGCGCGGGCCAGGGTACCTTCGGTATCGAACGATAGCCGTGCGCTGACCTCGGTCGACACATACCCAGGCACCAGCTCGCTGATCTCGCTGCCGATGTCCACCGCCACGGCGTCGAGAGCGTCATCGATGTCGTTGGCCTCCTTGGCGATGGCGGCCAGGCGGGCGCGACGATCGGCGTGGCTGGCGGCCTGCAGGATCAGCGACGGGTTGGTGGTGGCGTCGGTGGGCTGGAAGCGACGAATGGCGTCCAGGTCGCCGGTGTCGGCGACCACCGTGGTCATCGCCTTCAGTTGGGTCAGCAGATCGTCTGCCATGTGGCAATCTCCGTAGTTGGGCGGTGGTGAGCTGGACCTACTGTACCAAGGCGTCGATGTGGACAACAGCCGCAGCGGCGTCACGATCAACCCGATGACAATTTTTCAAACCTTGTTCTTCATGGAGCGCCTGTGTCCCTGAATGCCCGGCGTGTCGCCCTGCTGGTGGCCGCCAATACCGCCCTTGCCCCCTTCGCCATCGACGCCTACCTGCCGGCCATGCCGGCGCTGGCCGAGTCGGTGGGGGCCAGTGTTCATCACACCGAGCTTTCACTCAGCGTGTTCATGGTCGGTTTTGCCGTGGGCCAGCTCACTTGCGGGCCGCTTTCCGACCGCATCGGACGCAAGCCGGTGCTGCTGGCCGGACAGATCCTGTTCTTGATCGCCAGCCTGGTGATCGTCAGCGTCGATTCGTTGACGGAGCTTCTGGTCTGGCGCTTTGTCCAGGCGCTGGGCGGCGGCGCCTGCGTGGTCAATTCCGCCGCGATCGTGCGCGACTGTTTCAGTGGCCGCGAGGCGGCCAAGGTCATGTCGACCATGGCGATGATCCTGATGCTGGCGCCGCTGGTGGCGCCGATGGTCGGTAGCCTGCTGCTGTACCTGGCCGACTGGTGGCTGATCTTCGTCTTCCTGGCGGTCTATGCCGCCTTCCTGATGTGGCTGCTCGGGGCCTTTCTGCCGGAGACCCGGCCTGCAGGGGCACCGGTGGCCTCGCCCCGTCAGGTGCTGCGCAACTACGCAAGTGTGCTGACCGATCGCCAGGCCATGGGCTACATCCTGGCGGTGGCGGCGTCCTTCGCCGGCATCTTTGCCTTCGTCACCTCGTCGCCGTTTCTCTATATGCAGCACTACGGGCTGTCGCCGGCGGCCTATCCCTTTGTCTTTGGTGCCAATGTGGTGGTGATGGCGCTGTCCAACCGGGTCAATATTCGCCTGCTGCGTCGGCGTACACCCCAGCAGAACCTGCGCCTTGGTCTCGCCATTCAGCTGGTCGCCGCCAGTGGCCTGTTGGTTGTAGTCGCCACGGGGACGGACTCGCTGTTCACTGTGGTGCCTCTGGTGATGGCGTTTCTGGGCGTGGTGGGGCTGATCTCGCCCAACGCCATTTCATCGCTGCTGGAGCGGTTCAGTCATATGAGCGCTACCGCCACGGCGCTGCTCGGCAGTATCCAGTTCAGCAGTGCAGCACTGTCCGGTGCCCTGGTCACCGCCTTTGAAATCGACTCTGCCTGGCCCATGGTGATCGCCATGGTCACGGTGGCGTTGATCGGCAACGTCGGCCTGCGCGTGCTCGCCGGACGTCCGCCTCGGGTCGAGGAGGCGGCGTCATGATGGCGTCGTTGCTGGCCGCAGTGCAGGACTGCGCAAGGGAGTGGTGGGTGCTCAGCGAGCTGACCCTCGGCTCGTGGCTGTGGGTGGGGGCAGTACTGGCGTTGGGGACCTTCGTCCAGCGTACCACCGGCTTCGGCATGGCGGTGGTGGGGGCGCCACTGATCCTGTTGAAGGCGCCGTCCCTGGTGCCGGTGGTGCTGGTGGTCTACGGCTTTCTGGTGTCCTGTCTGGTGGTACGCCGCTATCGCCGGGAAGTCGCCATGACCGATATCTCCATGGCCCTGGTGGGCAAGGTGCCGGGAACCCTGCTCGGGGTCTGGCTGTTGCTGGTGGCACCCATGGCGACGCTGGAGGTGATGATCGCCAGCATCGTGCTGTTTGCGGTGGTGGTGACGCTGTTCAAGCTGCGCCTGCCGGTCAACCGCTCGTCACTGTTTGGTGCTGGTTTTCTGTCGGGAGTGTTCGGTGCCGTGGCGGCGATCGGCGGACCGCCCATCGTGCTGCTGATGCATGGCATGCCGATGGACCGCCTGCGGGGCAACCTGGCGGCGTTCTTTCTTATCTCGTCGTTGATGACCCTGGCGAGCCTGGCCGCCGTGGGCAGGGTGCCGCTGTGGCTGTTGGGCGTGAGCCTCAGTTTCATGCCCATGGTGGTGGCGGGCCACGCCCTGGGGGCGGTGCTGGCGCCGAAGTTGCCTCGGCGAGTGTTGCAGGCGGCGTCCTTGACCCTGTGCGCCGCGGCGGCATTGGGGCTATTGATCAGCTGACCCGGTTGTTTCATGTTGTCGCTATCGAAGCGACACCAGATTGGCCGTCCGGCGCAAAGCCGGGCGGCCTTTTTTTGCGGCAGTTTCTTTTGTGTCCGCTCAGGTTGCCGTCGGCTGTAAAAGCGTGGCAATGACCGGGGTCGCGGTGACAGGGCCGTGACGCCGTCATGACATGGCCGGGCAGGAGGAGGGGCAGGGGGGAAGCGTAAGAGGTATCGGGAAGGCGTCAACCGGAGTGTGCTGTCATGAAGCTGTCATTTTTCTGCGGCATTGTGTGTTTCGCGAAGGTTGACCATCTCATCATCAGGAGCTTTCTCCATGAACCGCATCCTCAAGACCACCGCTATCGCCGCCGCCGTCATGGGCGTGGTGGGTGTCGCTCAAGCCCGCGATCAAGTCCGTATCGTTGGTTCCAGCACCGTCTACCCGTTCTCGAGCTACGTGGCCGAAGAGTTCGGTGCCACCACCGACTTCCCGACGCCGGTCATCGAGTCCACCGGCTCCGGTGGCGGCATGAAGCTGTTCTGCTCCGGTCTGGGTGACGATACCCCGGACATCACCAACGCCTCGCGTCGCATGAAGACTTCCGAGTTCGAGACCTGTGAAGCCAACGGTGTGACCGACATCACCGAAGCCTTCATCGGCTATGACGGCATCGCCTTCGCCCAGTCCGGCGACAACGAGGCGATGGACGTCACCCGCGAGCAGATCTTCCTGGCGCTGGCCGCCAAGGTGCCGGTCGATGGTGAGCTGGTCGACAACCCCTACACCAAGTGGAGCGACATCGATTCCTCGCTGCCGGATCGCGAGATCGCCGTCTATGGACCGCCCACCACCTCCGGTACCCGTGATGCCTTCGCTGAGCTCGTGATGGAAGCCGTTTCCGAGGACATGGAGGCCTACGGCGGTGAAGGTTACACCGACGTGCGCGCCGACGGTGCCTTCATCGACGCCGGCGAGAACGACAACCTGATCGTTCAGCGTCTGGCCGAGAACACCGATGCCTTCGGCATCTTCGGCTACTCCTTCCTGGAAGAGAACGCCGACACCCTGATCGGCTCCAGCATCGACGGCGTCGAGCCGACCCCGGACGCCATCGGCAGCGGTGAGTACCCGGTGTCTCGCTCCATGTTCTTCTACGTGAAGAACCAGCACGCCGAAGACGTGCCGGCCATGTACGAGTACGCCAACATGTTCATGAGCGAGCAGATGGTCGGTGACCTCGGCTACCTCAAGGGCATCGGCCTGATCCCGGCGCCGGAAGACGAGCGCGCCGAGGCTCGCAGTGCCGTCGAGAACCACGAGACCCTCGAGCTGGCCGACCTGAAGTAAGGGACACGGTCCTGATCACGCCGGCCGGCATCCTGCAACGGGTGTCGGCCGGTACACGTTCCGGCAAGCCTATGCTTGCTTGAGCACAGAACCCCGAGAGACACCCATGCAGACCAATCAACTCCTGGCGATGTTCAGCGGCTCGCTGCTTCTGCTCGGTCTGATCGCCTTCTTCCTGGCCCGCGGCAAGGCCGCCAGAGTCCGAGCCTCCGGCACCTCCATGTACGCCCAACCCGATCAGTACGGCTGGTTCACCGTCATGTCAACGGCGGGTCCGGCGCTGGTAGTCGGTGCCGTGGGTGGCTTCATCATGCTGCTCGTGGGTGCCGAGATTCCGCCGCTGCTGCTGCTGGCCAGTTGCCTGGTCATCGCCTGCATCGGCCTGGTGCTGGGCGTGGCGATGGTGCGCCCCGACTTCCACGCGCGTCAGGCGATCGAGCGGGTCATCCGCTTCTTTCTTGCCGGCGCGGCCCTGATCTCCATCTTCACCACCCTGGGGATCCTGCTGTCCATCGTCTTCGAGGCGATCCGTTTCTTCCAGATGCAGAGCTTCTGGGACTTTATCACCGGCACCACCTGGAACCCGGGTGCCAGCTTCCTCGAGGCCGCCGGTCGCGCCGAGGAAGGGGCCAGTGCCGCCAAGTTCGGTTCGGTGCCGCTGTTCGCCGGTACCTTCATGATCACCTTCATCGCCATGCTGGTGGCGATTCCGATCGGTCTGCTGGCGGCCATCTACATGGCCGAGTTCGCGCCGCCCAAGGTGCGCACCATCGCCAAGCCGGTACTCGAGGTGCTGGCCGGCATTCCGACCGTGGTCTACGGCTTCTTCGCCGCCATCACGGTGGCGCCGATCATCGTTGCCGTGGCCGGGTTCTTCGGTCTCGAGGCCTCGTTCAACAACGCCCTGGCCCCGGGCATCGTCATGGGCATCATGATCATTCCGTTCATCTCCTCGCTGTCCGATGACGTCATCAACTCGGTGCCCAACAGTATGCGCGAAGGCTCGCTGGCGCTGGGCCTGACCAAGGGCGAGATGATTCGCGACATCGTGGTGCCGGCAGCCCTGCCGGGCATCATTTCGGCCTCGCTGCTGGCGGTGTCCCGGGCGCTGGGCGAGACCATGATCGTGGTGATGGCGGCAGGCATGCGCCCCAACCTGACCTTCAATCCGCTGGAAGACATGACCACCGTGACCGTGCGCATCGTCGCCGCGCTGACTGGTGACCAGGAATTCGCCAGTGCCGAGACGCTGTCGGCATTCGCACTCGGACTGATGCTGTTCGTGGTGACCCTGAGCCTGAATCTGGTGTCGGTGATCATGATCCGTCGCTTCCGCGAAAAGTATCGCGTCAACAACCTGTAAGCCGTGGAGCCAAAGCCAATGAGACAATCCTTCGATGACATCAGCGCCCAGCTCCGCGCTCGCCACCGCAGGTCGGCCCGACTGAAGTGGGCGTCCATGGGAGCACTCGGCCTTGCCGGCCTGTTCCTGGTGCTGTTCTTTGCCGACATGCTGGTCAAGGGGCTGCCGGCCTTCCAGCAGGCCCAGATCCAGGTCGAGGTGGACTACTCCGAGCAGGCCAGCCAGATTCCCCTGGCGGCGGTTCAGGAAGACGTCCGCCCGCTGGTCAGTCGCGGCTATCTGCGTCTGATCCCGGGTCGCATGGAAGATAACCCGGACCTGCTCGGCACCACCCGCATGGAGTGGGTGCTGGCCGACGGCCAGGTGGACCAGTACCTCAAGGGCCACCACGCCAAGCTCAGCAACAAGGAAATGGCGGTGGTCGATCGGCTGAAAGAGGATGGGCGGGCCGAGCTGCGTTTCAACTCGACCTTCTTCTCCAGCGGTGACTCCAAGATGCCCGAGCTCGCCGGTATCGCTTCGGCGGCCATGGGCACCGTGCTGACTCTGCTGGTGACCCTGGCAGTAGCCTTTCCCATCGGCGTGATGACGGCGGTCTACCTGGAAGAGTTCGCGCCGGACAACCGCTTTACCCAGTTGATCGAGATCAACATCAACAACCTGGCGGCGATTCCCTCGATCCTGTTCGGTCTGCTGGGCCTGGCGATCTTCATCAACTTCTTCGGCGTGCCGCGTTCCTCCCCGGTGGTCGGTGGCCTGACCCTGGCGCTGATGACCCTGCCGGTGATCATCATCGCCACCCGGACCGCGCTTCGCAGCGTGCCCGACTCCATCCGTCATGCCGCCTTCGGCGTCGGCTGCTCACGCTGGCAGATGGTGCGCGATCACGTCCTGCCGGTGGCGCTGCCGGGCATCATGACCGGTTCGATCATCGGCCTGGCTCAGGCCATGGGCGAGACCGCTCCGTTGATCATCGTCGGCATGGTGGCCTTCATCCCCGATGTGACCAACTCCTTTACCGAGGCGGCCACCGTGCTGCCGGCACAGATATTTACCTGGGCGGGCGAGCCTGACCGGGCCTTCATCGAGAAGACGTCGGGCGGCATTCTGGTGCTGCTGTCGATCCTTATCACGCTCAACGCCACCGCGGTGGTGCTGCGCAAGAAATTCGAGCGGCGCTGGTAAACCGGCCCCCAAACAGGATACGTTGCCATGAACATGAAAGTTGCCCAGCGCGGAGAAAGCGTGATGAAGCAGGACCAGCCCGGCCAGCCGGTCACTCGCAACGAGGATGCCAACCACGAGTTGAGCATTCGAGTGAACGACCTGAATCTGTGGTACGGAGACTTCCACGCGCTGAAGTCGATCGACATGGATCTGTACCAGAAGAACGTGACCGCCCTGATCGGCCCGTCCGGTTGCGGCAAGTCGACCTTCCTGCGTTGCCTGAATCGCATGAACGATCTGATCCCGAGCGTGCGCGTCAAGGGCCTGATCGAGATGGACGGCCGCGACGTCTACGAGCCCAAGATGGACGAGGTCGCCCTGCGGCGTCGGGTCGGCATGGTGTTCCAGAAGCCGAACCCTTTCCCCAAGTCGATCTACGACAACATCGTCTATGCCCCGAAGATGCATGACCTGGTCAGCCGCAAGGCCGACCAGGACGAGCTGGTCGAGCGCGCCCTGCGTGACGCCGGCCTGTGGGAAGAGGTCAAGGACAAGCTGCACCAGCCCGGCACCTCGCTGTCCGGTGGCCAGCAGCAGCGTCTGTGCATCGCCCGTGCCATCGCGGTACAGCCGGACGTGATCCTGATGGATGAGCCGACCTCGGCGCTGGACCCGATCTCCACCGCCACCATCGAAGACCTGATGGACAAGCTCAAGCAGCAGTACACCATCATCACCGTGACGCACAATATGCAGCAGGCGGCTCGTGTCGCCGACTACACGGCGTTCTTCCACCTGGGAGAGGTCATCGAGTACAACGACACCAAGACCATGTTCTCGACCCCGCATACCAAGAAGGCCGAGGACTACATCACCGGTCGTTACGGCTAGGCCGAGAGGCGTGCGTGGTAGCGTTCACCGCGGTAGCAAAGGGAGGCCTTCGGGCCTCCCTTTTTACTACCTGTGAACCGGGGCCAGTAGCCGTGGTGGTCCGCTCTGGTGTCAGGATTGGGGTCAGGGTCAGGGTCAGGGTCAGGTGCAGGGGACTGGTGTCAGGGGGCTGGTGTCAGGAACTGGCAGGCTGGCGGCGGACGTAGGCGGCGACACCACGCATCGACCACAGTCCCAGCACCGGTCCGGGCAACAGTAGCCACAGCACGCTCAGTTCGTGCTCCTGCCACAGGCTGGCACCGAGCCAGATGCCGGGCAGGGTAAGGGTGAAGCCGATGGCGTTCATCACCGCCAGGGTCGCGCCGATGTGTGCCCTGGGGGCGGTGGCCGAGGCCAGTGACGAGAACTGGGCCGAGTCGGCGATGACGCTGAAGCCCCAGAGGTACAGCAGGCCCAGCAGTAACAGGGGGCTGGCCTGACCAAGCCAGGGGTAGATCAGGCACAGGGCGCCGGAGGTGGCGAGCGCCAGGTTGGCGGCGCTGGCGCTGCCGTGGCGTCGACTGAGGGCGCCGGCCAGGATGCAGCCCAGCGCCCCCACGGCGATGACCGAAAAGCTCAGCCAGGGCGCCCAGTCGGCTGGCGCCTGAAGGCGCGTGACCTCACGGCCGACCAGGAAGGGCACCAGCAGCCAGAAGGCGTAGAGTTCCCAGCAGTGGCCGAAGTAGCCGCCGGCGACGCTGAGAAAGTGGCGATCACGAAAGGCGGCAAGGCCATCCTTCAGCCTGGCGCGAGACGCGTTTGCTGGCAGGTGCGGGCCGTCGCCCAATAGCGCCACGGCGATGCCACCGGACACCGCCAGGGCCGAGGACAGGATCAGGGTCCAGGCCCAGGGGAGGTCCAGGGTGGCGCCGCGCAGCAGATGGGGCATGGCCGTGCCGAGTGTCAGCATGCCCACCAGCCAGGCCAGGGCGGCCCCGGTGTGACGCGGGGTCCAGCCGATCACCAGCTTCATGCCCAACGGGTAAATGCCGGCCAGGCAGAGCCCGGTGGCGAAGCGCAGCAGCAGGGCGAGGGCGTGGTGCTCGGCAACGGTGATAAAGGCGAGATTGACCAGAGCGCCTGCCAGGCTCGCGCTCAGAAAGATGCGGCTGGCACGGTAGCGATCGGCGAGTCCGCTGGCGGCGATCGTCAGGGTGCCGACGATAAAGCCGAGTTGCACTGCCAGGGTCAGGTGGCCGATTTCGGCCTCGCGAATGCCGAGGTCGCTTCCCAGCGAGGCGGCAACGCCGTTGATGCTGAACCACAGCGATGTACCGCACCACTGTGCCAGCACGATCAGCGGCAGGGCCAGGCGAGAGCGCTCCATGCGTGAGTCCTGTTGTGGATCCAGACCTGAGGTCAAAAAAGATGGCCGGGAGCGCCTGTGGGCGCCCCCGGCCATGCTGACCGCTTATCGGCGTGGAAGGCAAGCGTCGCGCCTGCCTTTCAGACTACGACGTTGGCTAACCAGGTCTCGACGTCAGTCGATCAGCTCTCGGCCTCAGTCGATCAGTTCCACCGCCACGGCGGTGGCTTCACCGCCGCCGATGCACAGGCTGGCGATCCCTCGTTTTCCGCCCTTGGTGCGCAGGGCGTGGATCAGGGTGGCGATGATCCGCGAGCCAGTGGAGCCGACGGGGTGACCCTGGGCGCAGGCGCCGCCGAAGACGTTGACCTTGTCGTGGGGTAGTCCCAGATCGTCCATGGCCATCAGGGTGACCACGGCGAAGGCTTCGTTGATCTCGAACAGATCCACATCGTCCACCGACCAGTCGAGTTTCTTCATCAGTGACTCGATGGCGCCCACCGGGGCAATGGTGAACTCGCTGGGGTGGCGCGAGTGGGTGCTGTGGCCAAGCATGCGGGCCAGCGGGGTGGCGCCGAGGCGATCTGCCGCTGCCCGGGTGGACAGGATCAGGGCAGAGGCGCCGTCGGAGATGGAGCTGGCGTTGGCTGCAGTGATGGTGCCGTCCTTGGCAAAGGCCGGCCTCAGGGTGCGAATCTTGTCCAGGCGAGCCTGGAAGGGTTGCTCGTCATGCTCGACCAGGGTGTCACCCTGACGGCTGGAGACCGTGACGGGGGCCATCTCGGCGGCCAGGTGGCCGGCCTCGGTGGCCTGCATCGCCCGCTCCAGTGAAGCGATGGCGAAGTCGTCCATGCGCTCGCGTTCGTAGCCGCGCTCACTGGCGACCTCCTGGGCGAAGCCACCCATCAGCTTGCCGGTCTCGGCGTCCTCCAGGCCATCGAGGAACATATGGTCCTTGAGCTCGCCATGGCCCAGGCGGTAGCCGCCACGGGCCTTGGTCAACACATGGGGGGCGTTGGACATGGACTCCATGCCGCCGGCCAGCATGACCTCGGCGGTGCCGGCCTTGATCAGGTCGTGGGCCAGCATGGTGGCCTTCATGCCCGAACCACAGAGCTTGTTGATGGTGGTGGCGCCGCGGTGGTCGGGAATGCCGGCCTGGCGCATGGCCTGACGGGCCGGCCCCTGCTTGACCCCGGCCGGCAGCACGCAGCCGAAGATCCCTTCTTCGATGGCGTCTGCCGGAATCCTGGCGCGCTCGATGGCGGCACGAATGGCGCAGGCGGCCAGTTCGGGGGCGGTCTGACTGGACAGGGAGCCCAGCATGCCGCCCATGGGGGTGCGGGCAGCGGCAAGAAAGACGATATCGGACTGACTCATGGCGTGACTCCTGAAACTTTTGCATGTCGATTCTGCGATCGAGCGGCAAGGTGTTGTGTTTGTGTGGGCCGTGGACACGGCGCTGTGATGTCAGTGTGGTTCAGTCCCCGGGGTTTCGCTCGCGACGCGAATCGCGTACGACAAGGTCAGCAAACGACGTTGACCCCGAGGGTGGGCTATGCTTTTCTCAACGAAACCAAGCAAGCGCTAGTGTAACTGTCGATGAATGTAATGAATGACTCGCCCCGTCGCAAGGAGCTGACCCGGCTCGCCGCTCAGCTGTTTGTCCAGGAAGGCTTCGATCGCACCACCGTGCGCATGCTGGCACAGGAAATGGGGATCAAGTCAGGAAGCCTCTTTCACCACTTTCGTGACAAGCAGGAGATTCTTGCTGCGGTCATCGAAGAGGGCACCCAGAACGCCTTGACGTTGGCTCGAGCCGCGCTCAAGGACAGTGCGCCCGACCCCTTGTCCAGGCTGCATGCCATGGCGCGGGCCCATCTGGATACGCTGTTGACCGACCGCAACGCCCACGTGGTAGCGCTGTATGAGTGGCGGCGCCTCGACGACGGCGCTCGGGACCACCTGACCCACCTGCGTGACGCCTACGAGGCGCTGTGGAACGAGGTGCTGGATGACGCCATCGCAGCGGATCTGGTCACCGGCGATCGTGCCCTGGTTTCGCGCTTTGTGCTGGGCGCCCTGAACTGGACGGTGCGCTGGTACGACCCGGACGGACCGCGTGACCCCGAACAGCTGGCCCACGAACTGGTCGTGATGATCACCCGCCGTCCTTGATCTGCCGAGGACAAGGTACCGACGGCCCGCTGTGATGGAAAGCTGGGGCGCGCCGTGTGCCTGGTAGTCGGTTCTGCTCGTCTTTTCTCTTTTTCTGCTGTTCTCCTCTTCCCATTCCCGCGTTGTCGTTGCCTCGATGAGGTTCATCCTTTCGCCGAGGGCGCGGGCACGTCCGTCGTGCTCGGTCGGTGCGGTACTTCGAGGTATTCCTAGACGATGGTCTAGCGCACTCTTGCTTGTGTCATGACGTTGAAGCCTCTAGCTTCAACCCTAGCGCTTGCTAGGTTGACGCTTACGTCAACGGAATATTGCTGCCGGGGTCACCCTGGAGAGCTTCATCAACAATCACAACGCAAGAGGCCCGTCATGAGCCACGTCACGCCCGTCGATGCCGAGAGCTATCGCGAGACCTTCGACATCCAGCAGGTGATCGATCGTCTGGACGACCACCAGGATGGATATCTCAACGCCTATCATGCCTGCTGTGGTCGACATCTAGGGCAGGGCAGAGGCGACGTCCTGGCGCTGGTGCATGAGGACACCGCCGGTCAGGTGAGCCGGTTGACCTATCGTGAGCTCGACCAGCAAAGCGCGCGTCTGGCGGGCTGGATGGCGGCTCGGGGGCTGGGTGTCGGTGACCGTATCGCCTGCATGCTGCCGCGTTCGCCGCAACTGCTGGTCGCCGTGGTGGCGACCTGGCGTCTGGGTGCGGTGTACCAGCCGCTGTTTACCGCCTTCGGGCCGGATGCGGTGGACTATCGCCTGGGACGCGCCGACACCCGCCTGGTCATCACCGACGCGGCCAATCGTCACAAGTTCGACGGCCTGGAAAGCTGTCCCCCGGTGCTGGCGCTGGGTGGGGCCAGCGAGACGCATCCGCAGGACCTATCCTGGGATGAGGCCTTGGCCAGCGAAGCGCTCCAGGACTCGCCGCCGCGGCTGTCGCCGGACGCCCCCTTTCTGCAGATGTTTACCTCCGGCACCGTCGGCAAGCCCAAGGGGGTGGCGGTACCGCTGTCGGCCATGCCGGCCTTTGCGCTGTATATGGAACTTGCCGTCGACCTGCGCCCCGAAGACCGCTTCTGGAACATGGCCGATCCAGGCTGGGCCTATGGCCTCTACTACGCCATCGCCGGGCCGCTGCTGCTGGGCGTCACCACCCACTTCTGCGAGGCGGGGTTCAGCGCCGAGGGAGCGCTTGCCTTCATGCAGCGCCATGACATCACCAACTTTGCTGCGGCGCCCACCGCCTATCGGCTGATGAAGGCCTCGGGTCTGTTCGACAATGCCCATGAGACGCTGTCGCTGCGCGCGGCGAGTTCAGCGGGCGAGCCGCTCAATACAGAAGTGGTGAGCTGGGTGGAGTCGGCGCTGGGCTGTCCGGTGATGGATCACTACGGCCAGACCGAGACCGGCATGACCTGCAACAACCACCACCGGCTCGAGCACCCGAAACACATCGGCGGCATGGGCGTACCCATGCCCGGCTACCGCCTGGTGATCCTCGATGCCGAGTACCAGGAGTTGCCCCCCGGTGAGCCCGGCGTGCTGGCGGTGGATATCGAGCGCTCGCCGGCGCACTTCTTCCCGGGCTATACCTGGCAGGAGAAGCATCCCTTCGCCGAGGGTTACTACCTGACCGGAGACGTGGTGGTGCGCAACGAGGACGGCAGCTTCCAGTTCGCCGGGCGCGACGACGACATCATCACCACCGCTGGTTATCGGGTCGGCCCCACCGACGTCGAAAACTCGGTACTGACCCACCCCGCGGTGGCGGAATCTGCGGCAGTGGGGCAGCCGGACG
Organism: Halomonas sp. BN3-1; assembly: GCF_003056325.1. Classification (NCBI taxonomy): domain Bacteria; kingdom Pseudomonadati; phylum Pseudomonadota; class Gammaproteobacteria; order Oceanospirillales; family Halomonadaceae; genus Halomonas; species Halomonas sp. BN3-1. The sequence goes on from NZ_PYVV01000001.1 coordinate 139,736, forward strand.
AGATCCGCGGCGAGATCATCAAGTCCTATGTGGTGTTACGTGACGGCTTCGAGGCCAGCGATGCCCTGGCCGACGAAATTCGTCAGCAGGTGCGAGAGCGCCTGTCGACCCACGCCTTCCCTCGGGTGATCGAGTTTGTCGATGAGTTGCCGAAGACCCCGAGCGGCAAGATTCAGCGCTTCAAGCTGCGAGCCGATGCCGCCGAAAAGGCCTGAACGAGCCGTCGGTATGGTGTCGGGCCAGGCATCCAGATAGACGTTTTTACCTTACGCCCCGAGCGAGTGCTCGGGGCTTGTTGCATGATTGATCAGGAGAATTCGCATGCGTATCGAGAACGCGACCTTTGTCATCACCGGTGCCGGCTCCGGCCTTGGCTCCGCCTGTGCCGAACGCCTGGTGGCCGCCGGTGGTCGAGTCGTGCTGTGCGACTTGAGCGAGGGCGTGCAGGACCAGGCCAGACGTCTGGGCGACGCTGCCATCGCGGTGCAGGGCGATGTCACCTCGGCGGATGACATCCAGGCGGTGATCGACGCGGCCCAGGCCCACGGTGACGGCCTTGCCGGAGTGATCCACTGCGCCGGTGTGGTCAGTGTGGCCAAGCTGGTGGATCGCCACGGCAACCCGGCCGACCTCGACGCCTATGCACGCACCGTGCAGATCAACCTGGTCGGGACCTTCAACGTCATGCGCCTGGCGGCGGCGGCCATGAGCCAGAACCCGCCGGGAGACGACGGTGAGCGTGGGGTCATCATCAATACCGCTTCGGTCGCCGCCTTCGATGGCCAGGTGGGGCAGTGCGCCTACAGCGCCTCCAAGGCGGGGGTGGTAGGCATGAGCCTGCCGGCCGCCAGGGAACTGTCGCGTCACGGCATCCGGGTGATGGCGATCGCGCCAGGCGTGTTCGAGACGCCGATGATGGCGGACATCCCCGAGGATGCCGTCGCCGCGCTGTCCCAGGCGGTGCCTTTCCCCAAGCGGCTGGGCAAGCCCGATGAATTTGCCCGCCTGGCGGAGCAGATCATCACCAACAGCATGCTCAATGGCGAAGTCATTCGCCTGGATGGCGGTATTCGCATGCAGTGAATCCTGCCCTGAAACGAACGCTTGACTTAGAGGGCGGTCGTCGCTACTTTCAAACACATGTTTGAAAGTGCGTCCTGGCGAGGTCCATCGCAGGCGCAGCCACCGAATCCAGGAGTGCCCCATGCCCGACTATCAGGCCCCGCTGCGCGACATGCGCTTCGTGATGGACGAACTGTTCGACTACCCGAGCCATTATGCTCGTCTTCCTGCCGGGGATGATGTCTCGCCCGACGTGGTGGCGGCGATCCTCGAGGAGGGCGCGCGCTTCGCCCGCGAGGTGCTGCTGCCTCTCAACCAGAGCGGTGATCGCGAGGGCTGTCGTCTCGAAGGTGGCGAGGTCAAGGCGCCGAGCGGTTTTCGCGAAGCCTATCGACAGTACGTGGAGGGTGGCTGGCCAAGCCTTGCCGCAGAGCCCGAGCACGGTGGCCAGGGCCTGCCGCCGTCACTGTCGATGCTGCTGTCGGAGATGATCTGTGGCTCGAACCTGGCCTGGGGCATGTATCCGGGTCTGTCCCACGGGGCGGCAGACGCGCTGCGACACCACGGCACCGAAGAGCAGCAGCGTGTCTACCTGACCAAGCTGGTGGAGGGGAGCTGGACCGGCACCATGTGCCTGACGGAGCCCCACTGCGGTACCGACCTCGGGCTGATCAAGACCCGCGCGCTGCCCCAGGATGACGGCAGCTACCGCATCAGCGGGACCAAGATATTCATCTCCGCCGGTGAGCATGATCTGGCCGACAACATCCTTCACCTGGTGCTCGCCAAGCTGCCGGATGCACCCGAGGGATCCAAGGGCATCTCGCTGTTTCTGGTGCCGAAATTTCTGCCAGATGGCCAGGGCGAAGCGGGGGAGCGCAACGGCGTGGTGTGCGGCTCTCTCGAACACAAGATGGGCATCCACGGTAACGCTACCTGCGTGATGAACTTCGACGGCGCCACCGGCTACCTGATCGGTGCGCCGAACAAGGGTCTGGCGTGCATGTTCACCATGATGAACGCCGCGCGTATCGGGGTCGGTATCCAGGGCCTGGGGCTCGCCGAGGCGAGCTTCCAGAACGCCCTGGCCTACGCCCGGGATCGACTGCAGATGCGCGCGCTGTCGGGCCCCAAGGCACCCGAAAAAGCCGCGGATCCGATCATCGTCCATCCGGACGTGCGGCGCATGCTGCTGACCCAGAAGGCTATCGCCGAAGGCGGCCGGATGCTGGTGCTGTATACCGCCCAGTTGGTGGACGTGGTCGAGCAGTGTTCGGCCGGCGAGGAGCGCGAGCGGGCCGAGACCCTGCTGGGCCTGTTGACCCCGGTCGTCAAGGCGTTCCTGACCGAGCTTGGTTTCGAGGCCACCAATGAAGGGGTACAGGTGTTCGGCGGCCACGGCTTTATCCAGGAATGGGGCATGGAGCAGATGGTGCGTGATGCACGCATCACACGGCTGTACGAAGGCACCACCGGGATCCAGGCGCTGGACCTGCTGGGACGCAAGGTGCTGATGAACCAGGGCGAGAGCCTGAAGGTCTTCACAAAGGAGATCCACAAGTTCTGTCAGGCCAATGCCGACGACGAGGCCATGGCGCCCTTTGTTGGCCCGCTGGCCAAGCTCAACAGTCAATGGGGCGAGCTGACCATGGGCATCGGCATGAAGGCCATGAGCGATCGTGAAGAAGTGGGGGCAGCCTCGGTGGACTACCTGATGTACTCGGGCTACGTGACCCTGGCCTATCTGTTCGCCCGGTCGGTCAAGTGCGCCCGGGAAGCGCTGGCGGACTCGCCCAGCGACGCCAGCTTCTACCAGGCCAAGATCCACACCGCGCGCTTCTACTTCGAACGGCTGTTGCCGCGCACCCGTACCCACGCCGCCCAGATGCAGGCAGGGGCCGAGGGCCTGATGGCGATGGACGCGGAAAGTTTCGGCCTTGGATTCGAGGTGTAAACGGGACTGCCTGTCGACACGATGTTTTGCTGAGCTCTCTCGATCGGGTGACTGATCGTTGATGGGCGGCGAGCCTGGCTCGCCGCCCTTTTTTTATCGTGGCGAAGCGAGTCCGGGGAGGCGTCTGTCGGAGCAGAAGACTGAGACACTTCATTAGCCGCCATACGGGTTTCATGGCATGATGCGTCGATACGCATATTCTTATAGTGAAGGTGATGCAAGACTCTCTACACCTGTCGATTCTCGCCAAGGAGGCATCATGAGCCGCCACCTGGGATTGGGGGTCAAGTCGTTACTTATCCCGTTGTTGTCCTTTCTGGTCGCACTGGTGCCGGTGCTGTGGATCGGCAGCCACGCGCTTCAGGACGTCGAGCGCCACTTCGGACAACGCTTCGCCGAGCAGTACAGCCAGCTGCATACCCAGCGCATGCTGACGCCTCTGTCCACCGAACTGGCCCTGGCCAGGCGCTTCGGCGATCTGACGGTCACCCGCGAGTGGCTCTCGGATATCGACAACGAGGAACGCAAGGCCCGTTTCTTCGCCGAGTCCGAGGGATTTCGCCAGCAGTTCGACGGTGACGACTACTTTGTGGTGCATCACGACAGCCGCCAGTTCTACTTCAACGACGGCAAGATGAGTCCGAGCCGTGCCCCCCGCAACCAGCTGTCACGCAGTGACAGTGAAGACAGCTGGTACTTCCGCATGATGGACAGTGGGGCGCCTACCCGGGTTCAGGTCGCCTATAGTCCGGCGCTGGACATCACCCGGGTGTGGATCAATGTTCGCGTCGACGGCGAGAACGGGCCCCTTGGCATGGTCGGTGGCGGCCTCAATTTCAACCGCCTTCTGGCCAGCAGCTTCGACGATCAGCCGTTGGGTGTGGCTTCCTTCCTGCTCGGCCGCGAAGGTCGGGTGCTGGCGATGGCAGAGGACGGAGAGCTCCAGGCGACCGACTTGAGCCAGGTCGATGAAGGCGGCGGCGTGCTTGATGCGGCGGTCGAGGATCCCGAGGCCCTCGCCGAGATGCTGGCATCGGCCCGAGAGAGCGGCGGAGAGGTAGAGACCCGCACCCTCGAGTGGTCCGGTGAGGAGCGAGTGGTGGCGGTCAGCTACATGCCGGAGCTCGACTGGTGGTTGGTGTCGGCGGTCGATCCCTACGCCGCCACCTTGCTGGAAAAGCGTTGGTTGTGGCCGCTGATGTTCGCCCTGGTGGCCAGCCTCGGGGTGGTGCTGCTGGTGGTGGTGATCGCCCTGCGGCGGCTGATCGTCAACCCGATGCGTCGCCTCAGTCAATCCGCCCAGGCGCTGGCCCAGGGCCGTTATGACACCAGGCTCGACAGTGACCGCGGTGACGAGATCGGCGATCTGTCACGCGATTTCCAGCGCATGGCCGATCAGGTTCAGGCCCATACCGAGGAGCTCGAGGAACGCATCCGTCAGCGCACCATGGATCTCACCCTGGCCAATCGGCAGATGAGCGAGGCCAAGCGTCAGATCGATGATTCCCTCGACTGCGCTCGGGTATTGCAGCAGGCGATCCTGCCCAGCCGCGACATGCAACGCTGCGCCGGGCTAAGGCACGGCGTGCTGTGGAGTCCCAAGGATACGGTCGGCGGCGACATCTTCGTGTTCCGGGACTTCGGTCATGACCGCGGCTATCTGCTGGGGGTCATCGACTGCGCGGGACACGGCGTGCCCGGCGCCCTGATGACCATGCTCGCCCGTGCGGCCTTCGACAACTCGGTCAACCAGGTGGGGCCCGAGAATCCGGCGGGTATCCTCGAGGAGATGGACCGGCGCATTCGCCGCACGCTCGAGGCCGACAGCGATGCCCACGGCGTGACGCCGCACATGGATGCGGGGCTGGTGTGGGTCGGCGCCGACCAGCAGCAATTGACCTTCTCCGGCGCCAAGCTGGATCTCTATGCCACCGATGGCCAGCGCCTGGAGGTACTGGCCGGTGGCCGACGCGCCCTGGCGTTCAAGCGTCGTGGGGAGTTCACCAATCAAACGTTGGCACTGGTACCTGGCTGGTCCTGTACGCTGTGCAGTGACGGCTTCCTGGATCAGGCAGGCGGCGAGCACGGGTTCGGCTTCGGCAGGCGGCGTTTCGAGGCCATGCTGCTGGAGCACGCCGGGCTCGATCCCAGGGCACAGGTCGCGGCCTTCCTGGATGCGCTGGCGCGATTCCAGGGCGAGGCGCACCAGCGAGACGATATCACCCTGCTGTGCTTCCAGCCGGCGGTCGAGGACGAGCAGGACGGCACCGCGTCCGCGACGTCCAACATTCACCACGGTCACGATGAGGGAATTCCATGGACCTCTTGACGCTGCGCGACCAATTCGACAAACAGCGCGTGCTGCTAAGCTTCAATGGCCCGATTTCCCATAGCCTGATCGAAGAGATCGGCAAGGCCATTCGCAACTACCTCAACAACGAATCTGCGGCACCATCGGCGGCGATGGACGTGTTCTCGACCTACATCGAAATGACCCAGAACATCAGCCATTACGCCACCGCCATGGGCTATGACGAACAGCGGGCCACCGCCACCGTTGCGGTGGCGCGGGGCGAGCAGGGGCACTATCTGGTGTCGGCGGGCAACGTGGTCGAGCATGCCGATGGCCAGCGTCTGATGGCGACCGTCGAGGAACTCGGTGAGATGGACGCGGTCGAGCTCAAGCGATGCTACAAGCAGCAACTCAGAAAGCCGCGTGAAGACGGCTCCCGGGGAGCAGGGCTGGGGTTGATCGACATGGCGCGCAAGTCCTGCCAGCCGCTTCAGTCGAACCTGACGCCGCTCTCCGATCAACAGAGCTTTTTCTGCATCACCGCCACTATCTGACGGAAAGTCGAGAAAATGATCAACGACATTGCGATTGACGGGACCCAGTCGACCCCTGACATTCGTTCTGACTGGGACGCCGGAACGCTGACCATGCGTGGCGATTCCTATCCCGAAAACACCTTCGAGCTCTACAGTGGCGTGCTGAACTGGGTAGATCACTACCTGCGAGACGGCGAGAGCCCCCTCGAAGTGTGCCTGGAACTGGTCTACCTCAACACCAGCTCGGTCAAGGCGATGATGGACATCTTCGACCTGATGGAGGAGGCTCACCTGGAAGGCAAGGCCTGCAGCGTGGATTGGCGCTACGATGTCAGAAACGAACGCATCGCCGAGCTGGCCGAGGAGTTCAAGGAAGACTGCAGTTTTCCGTTTGCGATCACCCCCGTCGAGGATCCCAGTTCATGACCGAAAGGGATCGTCAGCTGCTGCGGGACATCGAGGCGCTGCTGGCCTCGTCCGAGCATCAGGACAATCCACTGAAGGCACCGCTCGAAGCGCTCTACCGGCGGCATACCGAGCAGCTTGAGCGGCTAGAGCGCATGGCTGCCATTTCCGATGGCTTTCAGCGCAACGTCAAGAGCGACCTGTCCACCGCCGAACGCCGGCTGGAGCGACAGCAGCGTCGCCAGCACAAGCTGTCACGCATCGCCGATGGTTATCAGGAGCTGCTGTTCGAGCGCAAGCAGACGCTGGAAAGCGAGGTCATGCTCGATCCATTGACCAAGATCCCCAATCGTCGTGGCCTCCACACCGAGCTGCGTCGACTGATGGCCGCCTCCAGCCGACAGCAACGCCCTTTTACCCTGGCGATGGTGGACATCGACCACTTCAAGCGCTTCAACGACGAGCATGGGCATGATGTCGGCGATCAGGCGCTGCTGGTAGTGGCCAAGGTCCTCGACGACACCCTGCGTGGTGGCGATATCGTCGGTCGCTGGGGGGGCGAAGAGTTTCTGATCGCCTTGCCCGGCGCTTCGCTGTGGGCGGCTGAACCCCTGTTCGAGCGGCTCCAGGCCAAGCTGCGTACCACCCAGGTGGTGAGCGACGACCCCCTGACGCTGACCGTCAGCATCGGCGCGGCGGAGCACCGTCATGACGAGACCTACGAGCAGACCATGAATCGCGCCGACCAGGCGTTGTATCAGGCCAAGCGCAATGGGCGAGATCGCTGGGAGGCCGCCGAGTGACGGGCGTTCTGACTCAGCATCAGATGGTGTGTCGGCGTTGGAGGTTGCGCGGGTCCGGACCTGGCAGGCAGGAGGTGCCGGCAGCATGCTGAGGGTGTCCGAGAGGCTGTGGCTTGCGTCGATCGGCAAGGAACACTGTGACGCTCTGTGGCACGCCATCGACGCCAGCCGGGAGTCGTTGAGGCCCTGGCTGCCATGGGTCGATGCGACCCGCGAGCCGGGAGATTGCGAGGTCTTCGTCACCGCTGCCATGGCCGAGCGGCGTCTCGGCACCGCTCGACACTTTGTCTTGCTCGAGGACGACGAGCTGATCGGCGTCGTCGGCTTCAACCGCATCGTCGAGCGTCACCGCTGGGCGTCGCTGGGCTATTGGCTGCGCAGCGACTTCCAGGGTGGGGGGCGGATGACGCAGTCCGTGGCAACCCTGGTGGAATGGGGTTTCGACGAACTCGAGCTTCATCGACTCGAGATTCGTTGTGCCGAAGGCAATAGCCGTAGTCGCGCTATCCCCGAGCGACTCGGCTTTCGGCAGGAAGGCGTGCTGCGCGAGTGCGAATGGGTCGGCGGACGGGCGCTGTCCCATGTGGTCTATTCGCGTCTTGCCGGTGACCCCGCGCCGGGCTGACGGCCTCGCCTTCAGGCCCAGCGTTCCTCGGCGGTAAAAGCGACGGTAAACCAGCGGCGCTCGGGGGGAATGCTCAGTCGTGAGGATATCTCCTCGCGGATCTCGTCCATCTCTACCATGCCGCGCCCGGCGGCGAAGTTCGGCGCGGTGACGATATGAATCTCGATAAAGTGGCCCCGGCCACTCTTGGCCACATGACTGTAGTAGTGGCTGAGACCCTCTCTTTGCATGATCTCCTTCATCGCCGCGTGCACCTCACGATCGATGGCGCTGGGTGCCATCAGCAGGATGTCCTTGGCGGCTCGCCGAATGATGTTGATGGGCACCGGCATGAACACCAGGGTCAGCACCACCAGCAGCGCTGAATCGACGTAGGGTGTCCAGTGGTCGAGCGCGGTACCTTCCAGCATAAGGGCGATCACGAAGGCCACCAGCAGCGCGCCGGTGATCAGCGCCGCCATCAGCCAGTTCTTCTGATCGATTCGCAGAAACTCGGAGTTGGCCCTGCGATTGATCTTCTTGAGATACACCGCCATGGTGCTGCAGATCACCAGCACCACGGCGGCGTAGAGGGTGGCCGCGCCGAAGGCGAGGGCGTGGCCGCCGCCCAGCAATTCCCGCAGCGCGTTGAGAAAGGCGTAGAAGCACAAGAGCAGCAGAATGCCACCGTTGAGCGCCGCCACCATCGGCTCGAAGTGCCAGAAGCCATGCTGGAAGCGTGAGGTCGCCTCGCGCACGACCAGCCGCGATACCGCCAGCGCAAGCCCCGACATGGCGGCGTCAATGGTGGAAAAGACGCCATCGAAGAGGATCGACTGGGAGCCGGCCAGCAGGCCGAAACTGACCCCGAGCAGGGCGACGCCCAGGGTGGTGATGATCGAGAGCGACAGGGCCCGTTGTTCGAGTCGTGAATCCATGATCCGATGCAGTGTCGAGGAAAGCTCGACTATAGGGGCTGGCGTCGTTTGGCACCAGCCGGGGCGTTCGCGTCGGCTATCACAGGGCGTGGATCAACAGGGAGAACACCATGAGCAACAATCTCTACGCCAGGGCAGAGTGTGGCTGCGGCGCCATTGCGCTGCTGGTCGCCGGTGAACCCGAGGCCGTCGATCCTCGCCTGAGGCTGGCCTGGTGGCCGGAGACAGCGCTGCAGTTGACGCAAGGGGCGGACTGGCTCGAGCTCACGGATGAACGGCGCGGAGAGCATCGCTTGCTGGTGGAGAGTTGCCGCCGCTGTGGTGACCGGCTCATGGTCTCACGGGAGGGCTGGGTCGAGACGACGCTTGAATGGGTGGAGAGGCTGGGGCTGGAGGTATCGACGCTCCGTGCCAGTGATGCACTTCGAGAGAGCTTCGGGCATGCACGCCCCGTTGACTGAGTCGTCGTGATATCCGCCCATGGGCGCTCGCTGCCTGCGCGGTGAAGGGATCAAGGGTGCGCGTTGGCGAGGGAGGGGTAGCCCAGCAACTGCCCCAGGCGCTCGGCGTGAAGCGACAGCCAGTCGGGGTCGATCGGCCCCCAGTCATCGATGCGATAGTGACCGATATTGTGAGGCTTGCCTGGCTGATGCTCGAAGCGGCAGCGGATATCCAATTCCTCGAGGGCGGCGAGGGTGTCCTGAGCGGTACGTCTCGGCATGCCGGTGGCGGCGGTGATGGCCGGCACGCTATCGATGCCGGTGGCCACCAGATGGGCCAGGTAGAGGCGTCGATAGAAGCTGGTGCGGGTCTTGCTGAGGCTGGTCATGGGCTTTCGCTATCTCGTCAGGGGCCTTTGGTACCGATGGTTCAGCGTCACGTAAAAGCGCGGCCAGTGCAACAGAGGTTCGAGACTTTGATGCACGTCACAGGCGTGCCTGCCGGCACAGGCTAGAGTGTGGCGACACCGGGCGGTGCTTCATGAACTTCGTCATGGAAATGATTCTTGAAGCGCGAACGGTTCTCGCCATTTTCTATCCCGAGGTTCTCGCATGTCTGCATCGCCGATCTTTGACCGCTCCGCCCTGGCCGCCCTGGCCACCACCCTCTGTCTTGGTGTCTTTTCCAGCAGTGCCTCGGCGCTGGAGTATCCGATCGGCGAGCCCGAACTGGTCAACGGCATGGAAGTCGCCGCGGTCTACCTGCAGCCGGTGGTCATGGAGCCTGCCGGTGAGCTGGCCGCTGCCGAGGCCGATATTCATCTCGAGGCGGATATTCACGCCCTCGAGGACAACGACAACGGTTTTCCTCCTGGCGCCTGGATTCCTTTTCTGCACATTGACTATCGGTTGCAGAAGGAAGGCAGCGACAGTGTGATCGAAGGTAGCCTGATGCCGATGATCGCCAGCGACGGCACCCACTATGGTGTCAATGTGGCGCTCGAGGGCATGGGGCGCTATCACCTGAGCTTCCACATCGAAGCGCCGCACCTGATGCGTCACATCGACAAGGAAACCGGCGTGGCACCCTGGTATGCGCCCTTCGACGTCGAGTACGACTTTGTCTACGCCGGCGTGGGCAAGAAGGGCGGCTACTGAGAGGAGGCGGTCATGTTGCTGCTACGTCGTTCCCGTCTCTCGGGCGCGCTGATCACGGCGCCGTTGGTCGCGCTGTCGCTGATGACGCTGTGCGCCACCTCTGGTCAGGCAGAAGCCGGAGCGCTGCCTACCTACCGGTTGACCCTTGTTGACGGCAGGCTTGATCCCGTCGAACTCGAGGTCGTCGCCGGGCAGCGGTTCAAGATCGAACTGCATAATGCCGGAAGTACGCCGGTGGAATTCGAGAGTCGCCGGCTTCGCCAGGAAAAGGTGATGGGTCCCGGCGTTCACTCCTTCGTCGTGGTCCACCCGCTGAAGCCGGGGCGTTACGACTACTTCGACGAGTTTCACCTGCCCGATGCCCAGGGCGTGATCATCGCTCGGGAAGCCTCCGAGGAGGCACACCCATGAACGAAGCGGCCTTTATCGTGGTCCTGCGCGAGAGCCTGGAGGCCATCCTGGTGGTCGGCCTCGTCTACGCCTGGCTCGCCCGAGAGGGGCGTCGCGATGCCTTGAATTGGCTGTGGGGCGGTGTCGCGGCGGGTATCGCCCTGGCGGTGGTGCTGGGTGCTGTGCTGATGGGAGTAGGGCGCTGGTTGACCGGTGACGCCCAGACCCTGTTTCAGACCGCCATGTCGGCGCTGGCCGCCGCGTTGATCGTGCAGATGGTGGCGTGGATGCGCCGTCGCGGCGCCTCTTTCAAACGCTCCATGGAGTGTGACGCCATGCTGTGTCTGTCGCGCTCACGGCTGTGGGGCATTGCTACCCTGGTTGCCCTGGCGGTGGCTCGGGAAGGCGCCGAGACCCTGGTGTTTCTGTACGGTCTGGGTCTGGCCCAGTGGCGAGGCGGACAACTGACCTCCTTCGCCCTGGCCGCAGGTCTCGGCTTTGTCACGGCGGCTGCCTGCTTCGTGATGCTGCAGTGGTCCTCGCGACGACTGGCCTGGCGCGGGTTCTTCCGGGCCAGCGAGATCCTGCTGCTGCTGGTGGCGGCGGGCCTGTGGGTGGCGGCGCTCGAGCGTCTGATGAATCTGGGCTGGTTGCCGGTCGGGATCGATCCGCTGTGGGACACCAGTGTCTGGCTGGATGATGGCCAGGGAGTCGGCGGACTGCTGGCCAGTATCGCCGGTTACCGTGCCTGGCCTTCCTCGACGCTGGTGCTCGGCTACCTGTGCTATTGGGGCCTCGTCTACTGGTGGGTGGGCGGGCAGCGCCCGTCCCACAATGTCGTCGAGGGAGCGGTGTCGTGAACGAGGCGGCGGCAGTGCCGGCAACAGGGACGGCAACAGTGACGCCAGCAGTGATGCCAGAAGCCAGCGATCGCCGCTGCGGGTCTGTCAAGGACACTCGGCCAACCGTGGCTGAGAATCGGCATCCAGGCGCCCGCAAGACCCGACGCTGGGCGCGTCTGGGAGCCTGGCTGAAGCATCATCGGCGCTGGATTCTGACACTGCAGTGGGCCGTGGTGGCGTTCTACGCCGTGCTGCTGCTGGTGCCGCCCTTGTTGCCCCTGCCGAACCATGAGGCACGCATCCTCGATCACCTCACGGTGTTCGCCGAGTTCGTGTTCTGGGGTATCTGGTGGCCCTTTGTCATGGTCAGCATGGTGGTGGCGGGGCGGCTATGGTGCGGGATGATGTGTCCGGAGGGTGCCATCACGGAAGCCGCCAGCCGTGTCGGCATGGGCCGGGCGATACCGCGCTGGATGCGTTGGGGTGGCTGGCCGTTCGTGGGCTTCGCCATGACCACGATCTATGGGCAGCTGGTCAGCGTCTACCAGTATCCCAAGGCCGCGCTGCTGGTGCTGGGGGGCTCGACCCTGGCGGCGGCCGTGATCGGTCTGGTCTACGGAAAGGGCAAGCGCGTCTGGTGTCGCCATCTGTGTCCGGTCAGCGGCGTCTTTGCGCTGTTGGCCAAGCTGGCGCCGTTGCACTACCGCGCCGACCCCGAGGTGTGGACCGAGCACGGACGGCGCCAGCGCCGGCGCGAGGTGTCAAGAAGCCGGGCTCCGGACTGCCCGGTGCTGATCCCGCTGAAGCAGCTGGACAGCGCCAGTGACTGCCATCTGTGCTCGCGTTGTTCAGGCTACAAGGATGCTATCCATCTCGAGCTCAGGGCGCCCGGCATCGAGGTGGTGTCGCCACCGCCTCAGCGACCCGCGACCCTGTGGGAGTTCGTGCTGGTGGTGTTCGGCCTGCTGGGAATCGCGGTGGGGGCATTCCACTGGTCGGCGAGCCCCTGGTTTGTTGCCGCCAAGCAGCAGGCGGCCGTCTGGCTCTATCAGCACGGTTGGGGATGGCCGCTGGAAACCAGCGCACCCTGGTGGCTGCTGACCCACTATCCCGAACACAACGACGTCTTCACCCTGCTCGATGGAGCCCTGCTGCTGGGCTATATCGGCGTGACTACCCTGGTGCTGGGGGGGCTTGTCTCGCTGTCGCTGTCGCTGACCAACCGTCTGCTTGGCCGCTGGCGCTGGCAGCGCCTGTGGCACCTGTCCTACGCCCTGATACCCCTGGCCGCGGTCGGCGTCTTCCTGGGCCTGTCGATGACCACCCTGACCCTGCTGCGAGGCGATGGCCTGCTGATCCACTGGGCCAATGACGCCAGGGCGCTGTTGCTGGGGCTTGGCGTGCTGGCAAGCGCGGGGCTTGGATGGGGCATCCTCGGACGCTACGCCAGTGGCCCGCGTCGACTCGCTGCCATGCTGCCCATGCTCGCCGCCCAGGCGCCGGTGATCGGCGCCTGGTGGCTGCTGTTCTGGGGCTGGTAGAACGTGGTAGAGAGCCAACCATCGCCGCCCCTGTCCACTCATTATGCGTTTGCGGTGAAAGGTGCCCGTCCCTGGTAAAGCGGGGCCGCAATGATCTGGCGCATCTCGTCATCCGAGGTGATGCACTTTATGCGTTTGCTGTGAAAGGAGCCTTCATGGCCTTGATGATCTGGCGCATTTCGTCATCCGAGGTGATATAGGCAGGCGGGCTGGTAGAGAGCGAGCCAGCGCCGACCCTGACTATGCAGAAAGAAACGGCGCTTTCATTGCGGTGATGATCTGGCGCATTTCCTCATCCGAGGTGATATAGGCAGGCATGGTGTAAAGCCATCTGCCGAAGGACCTCAGCCACACGCCCTGTTCACGGGCGATGGCGGCGGCGCCTTTCAGCGCTTTACTGTCGTGCACCTCGATCACGCCGGTGGCGCCGAGCACACGGATGTCGGCCACCGCAGGGTGGGCGCGCAGGTCACTGTCGCCGGCGAGTTCCTGCACAAGGATGGCGTTGAGCCGAGCGATACGGCCCAGATAGTCGTCCTCCTCGAAGACCCTGAGGCTTTCCAGTGCCACGCGACAGGCCAGCGGATTGCCCATGAAGGTCGGGCCGTGCATAAAGGCGTGAAGCTCGCTGTCGCCGATAAAGGTGTCATGGACACGGTCGTTGGCCAGGGTCGCCGCGTGGCCAAGGTAGCCGCCGGTCAGCCCCTTGGACAGCACCATGATGTCCGGACTGACACCGGCATGGTCGGCGGCGAACATGCGCCCGGTGCGGCCAAAGCCGGTGGCCACTTCGTCGAACACCAACAGCACGTCGAACTCGTCACACAAGGCGCGAGCACCCTTCAGATAGTCCGGAGAGGTCATGTTGAGGCCACCGGCGGCCTGCAGCAGGGGCTCCATCAACAGCGCGGCGATCTCGTGGTGGTGGGCTTCCAGCACCGCTCGCAAGGCGTCGAGGTCGGCGGCGACCTGCTCTGGCGTGGCCGTATAGGGTGCCGTCGGCGCCGGGGCGAAATGGTGCTTCGGAAGAAAGCCGGAAAACAGCGAATGCATGCCCTCTTCGGGGTCACACACCGCCATGCAGCCGGCGGTATCACCGTGGTAGGCCTTCATCAGCGACAGCATGCGGTGCTTGTTGGGGCGGCCGCGCAGATGGTGGTACTGCACCGCCATCTTCATCGCCACCTCCATGCCCACCGAGCCGCTGTCGGAGAAGAACACGTGGTTGAGGCCCTCTGGCGTGACGCGAACCAGTTCCCGGGCGAGCTGGTCGGCGGGATCGTGGGTCAGTCCCCCAAGCATCACGTGACACAGCGTGGCAGCCTGCTCCTGAATCGCCTTGACCAGCCGTGGATGTCCGTAGCCGTGGATCATGCACCACCAGGAGCAGGTCGCGTCGAGCAATGATTCGCCGCTGTCCAGGGTAAAGCGGGTGCCCTGGCCGCCGACTACCCGGGGGGCAGGGGCCTGGGTCTTGAGATGGGCGTAGGGATGCCACACCGGAGAGGTCATGTCGGCTCCTGAAGGACGCTTGGTGGTAAACTGAGTGACGAGTTAAAAGTTTACCACTGCTGCTGCTACCGTCGCCAACGCCAGCGCTCGTACCCGGAAAACCGGGGTAGAGCGGGGCAGGCGAGGGCACAAGGAAGAGCGGTGCTTTTTCAGGGATGCTGGGCTCAGGGATGCTGGGCTCGGGGATGCTGGGCTCAGGGATGCTGGGCGTCGACACGTTCGAGAAAGCGTTCGAACAGGAACGCCTCGTCGTTTTTCAGCGAGCGACTCAGGCAGTCGATGAACTCTCGGCGCGGATAGGTGAAGATCCGCGGCGCCTTGTAGGCATCCAGATCGATGGCGATCACCTCTCCGTCGACGACCAGGAAGTTCTCGGTGTGCAGGCCACGACAGTGGATACGGTCACGGTACAAGGCTTCGAGAATGTCCAGGTAGCGGTTCTGCAGTTCCGGCGAGTCGAGGACCAGCTGTTTGAGCGCGATGCCGTGCACGTTGGCGGTGACCAGGCGATAGCGCTCTGCCGACAGGATTTTCGGTGTGGCGATACCCAGTCGCTCCAGTCGGCCGGCGACATAGCGAAAATTGTGGCCGGGGTAGCGCCGGATGCCCAGGCGGTAGCGCCAGCGATCGCTGGTCTTGGGCGTGAAGGTCTTGATGAAGGCGTCCTGGTCCGGATCGTAGTGGACCTCGGTGTACTTGCCGGTCTGGATCAGTTGCATGGCGTCCTTGGCAGGCAGGGGGTGGCGGTCAAAACAAGGAGAGGGAAGACGTCAGGCGTCTTCGTCGAAGCGTGCGTCGAACAGTGCCTCCAGAGCGTCCAGCACCGCGTCCGCGTCCTTGCCTTCGGCCTCCAGGGTCAGTTCCGTTCCGCAGGGGGCGGCCAGCATCAGCAGCGACATGATGTTGGCGGCGTCACCCGAGCGGCTGCCATGGTGGACGGTGACGGTGGCGTCAAAGGGTTGGCAGCAGGTGACCAGGCGTGTCGCGGCGCGTGCATGCAGGCCACGACGATTGGTCAGGGTCAGGGTGCGTCGGGCCACGCCTAGAGTCCTCCGCTGTCCAGTCGGCGTTGCTGGCCGAGTTCGCGGTGGCGTAGACGGACGCGGGGATGCTGGTCGGCCAGGGCCGAGGCGATTCCCTCGGCCAGGTAGACCGAACGATGCTGTCCTCCGGTGCAGCCCACCGCCACGGTGAGGTAGCTGCGCTGGCTTTGCTGATAGCGCGGTAGCCAGGTGCGCACCCAGGCGAGAATGTCGCGCTTCATGTCGGCGACGTCCTGATAGCGTTCGAGGAAGTCGATGACGCTGGGATCGCAGCCATTGGCATCACGCAGCGATGGTTCCCAGTAGGGATTGGGCAGACAGCGGGCATCGAACACGATGTCTGCATCCGGCGGCACGCCACGCTTGAAGCCGAAGGACTCCACGGTCAGGCTCAACTGGCCGCTGCGGTGGTCGGCGACCTGTTCGGCGATGCGCGAACGCAGTTCGTGCACCGACAGGCGAGAGCTGTCGATGACCAGATCGGCCAGGTCTCGAATACCCGAAAGGGCCTTCTGTTCGGACTCGATGGCTTCCGCCAGGGTCATGTCGCTATCACGGGTCAGGGGGTGACGGCGCCGCGTGTGGGAATAACGCTCGAGCAGAATTCGCGCATCACTGGTCAGGTAGACCACCTGGCAGTCGATCGGACTCTGCTTGAGGGACGCCAGCTGGGCGGGGAAGCGTTCCAGTGCCTCAGGCAGGTTGCGGGCGTCGACGCTGACGGCGATACGGCGGGAATGACCGTTTTCCAGCTCGTCCACCAGGGCGCCCAGCAAGGTCGCGGGAAGGTTGTCGATGGCGTAGAACCCCAGGTCCTCCAGGGCTTGAAGGGCCACGGACTTTCCCGAGCCGGAGCGACCACTGATGATCACGAGCTGCATGTCCTGTCTCCTTGGGCAGGCGTCCATTGCTGATGGCCTAGGCAAGGCCGCGATCAGGAGGGAGTGTCGTCCCCTGGCGCCTGTTGGCGGATGGCTTCCTGCAGGCGCTCGTGAAGCTCGCGCTGGGAGCTGGCGTGGCGCAGACGGTGACGTGTGTCGGCGTCGTTCATGACGCCGGCGACCTGGCCGAGCAGGGCGAGATGGGCGTCGTCGGCCTCTTCCGGTACCAGCAGTACGAACACCAGATCGACGGGCTCACCATCGATGGCATCGAAGTCGACAGGTTCCGCGAGTTTGAGGAAGCCGGAGATGGGCGCCTTGCAGTGGGGGTTGCGGGCATGGGGAATGGCGACGCCATTGCCTATGCCGGTACTGCCCAGGCGCTCACGTCCGATCAGCCGACTGAAGACCTCCTGGCTGTCCAGGCTCGGGGTGTTCTGCGCAATGAAGGTGCTGAAAAACTCCAGCACCCTCTTCTTGCTGCCTCCCGGGACATCGAACAATGTGCGCTCGGGAGGGAGAATGGCTTCCAATGTCATGAGAGTCAGCGAATTCCGGCGCCTTGGGCGCGGGCTTGGGATTTTTCCTTGTGCTTGACCAGCTGGCGGTCCAGCTTGTCGGCAAGGGCGTCGATAGCAGCATACATGTCGCCGTCCTGCGCTTCGGCATGCAGGTCGGCACCGGCGGCGTGAAGGGTGCAGGCGGCCAGCTGGCGTTCCTTTTCCACCGAGAGGGTCACCTGGACGTTGGTGATGTTGTCGTAGTGGCGCTCCACACGGGTGAGCTTCTCTTGTACGTAGTCACGCAGGGGATCGGTCAATTCGACGTGGTGGCCGGTGATGTTGACTTGCATGACAGGCTCCTTGCTCTTTCGGGTGGTGGCTTGATTGTAACCCTTTTTCCGATCCTGCAAACCCCCTCGACGCTACGCAGAAAGACGCAGATGTCATGCGAAATTTCAAGTGCTTGCGCTTTCCCGATAACTAGGCTAGCGACGCCGCAGCGCAAGGCCTCAGCGCAGTCGCTTGCGCTCGCTGGAAGACGGAATATTCATGGCTTCCCGGTACTTTGCCACGGTGCGTCTGGCGACATTGACGCCGTCTTCCGCCAGCAATTCCACCAGTTTGCTGTCCGACAGAGGTTTGCGGGCAGGTTCCTTTTGAATCAACGATTTGATCATGGCGCGGATGGCGGTACTGGAATGGGCGTCGCCATCCTGGCCGACCTGGCTCGAGAAAAAATACTTCAACTCGAACACGCCGCGAGGCGTGTGCACGAACTTCTGGGTGGTCACGCGGGAGATGGTGGACTCGTGCATCTCCACCTTGTCTGCGATATCGGCCAGCACCAACGGTTTCATGGCCGCTTCTCCCTGCTCGAGGAAGTCGATCTGACGCACCATGATTTCCCGGCCGACCTTCAGTAAGGTGTCGTTGCGGCTGGACAGACTCTTGATCAGCCAGCGCGCCTCCTGCAGGTGGTCCTTGAGGAACTGGTTGTCCTGGCTCTTGTCCGCGCGCCGAATCAGTGCAGCGTAGTCGGGCTGGATGCGCAGTCGGGGCATTGCATCCGGGTTGAGTTCAACGCGCCAGCCCTCTTCGGTGTGGCGTACCACCAGGTCGGGTATGACGTAGTCGTTATCGCTGTCACCGAACTGGCTGCCGGGACGTGGGTCGAGGCTCCGGATCAGCTCGATGACGCTGTCGAGTTGGTCGTCATCGAGTCCTAGTCGGCGCTTCAGCAGACGTCGGTCGCCGCTGGCCAGCGCCTCGAGAAACTGTCTTACCAGTCGTCCGGCCTGGGGCAGCAGGACGGTATCGCGAGGCAGGCTATCCAGTTGCAGCATCAGACACTCGCGCAGGTCGCGGGCGAACACTCCGGTCGGTTCGAACTGTTGCAGCCGAACCAGCACCGCCTCCACCTTGGCGAGGGGAGGGGGGCGACGACCGTCTTGCTCGAGCCCCTGGGCAATGTCATCCAGTGTCTGCTCGAGATAGCCGTCGGCGTTGACCGCGTCGAGCAGGCTCTCGGCGATCAGGCGCTCCTGGTCGCTGACGTCGAGCATCGCCAGTTGCCAGCTCAGGTGGCTGTGCAGTGACTGGGAGCTTGCCTGGCGCTCGAAATCCGGCGCCTCGCCACTGCCGGCGGGGGTGGTGCCCAGGTCCTGGTAGGTGTCGGACCAGTCGCTGTCCACACTGAGTTCCGAGGGAATCTGATCCGCCCAGTCATCTTCCACGGCTTCCCTGGTCTGCTGTTCGCCGAACTCGTCCTCGAGTTCGAGCATGGGGTTGGCCTCCAGCGCCTGCTGGACCTCCTGGCGCAGGTCCAGGGTCGAAAGCTGCAGCAGGCCGATCGCCTGTTGCAGTTGCGGGGTCATGGTCAGCTGGGTACCGATGCGCAGCTGCAGTGACGCCTTGAGGGCCATGGGTCGGGATCCACCAGTGTTGTCGAAAGGCTTTACCCTAACGACGAGTCATCAGACATGCAAGCATCTTGCCAAGTTGGTGTTTTTTGACCTGTGGGAGGGAGTGTAAAGGTCGATGTGGAACAACTTGGTAGGGGGGAGGTGCTTCTTTCGAGGGAGGCCCTGTGTGCAAGGTGAGGCCGACCCTTTCGGGGCCGGCGGTTGGATGCTGATGCTGGCAAGTGTTGCGGCCGCTTGATGCGACTGCGACTGCGACTGCGGCTGTCGGGCGGCCCTGCGGTCTAGAGGCGGAAGTTCTCGCCCAGGTAGACCTCCTTGACGCGCTGGTTGGCGAGGATGGACTCGGCGCTGCCCTCGGCGATGATCTGGCCGTCGCCGACGATGTAGGCACGATCGCAGATATCGAGGGTCTCGCGCACGTTGTGATCGGTGATCAGGACGCCGATATCGCGGGCCTTGAGTTGACGAATGATGGACTTGATCTCGCCCACCGAGATCGGGTCGACCCCGGCGAAGGGTTCATCGAGCAGGATAAAGGCCGGCTCGGTGGCCAGGGCGCGAGCGATCTCGACCCGGCGCCGCTCCCCGCCGGACAGGCTCATGCCGGGGTTGTCACGAATATGGCTGACGTGGAAATCCTCGAGGAGTTGCTCGAGACGTGCTTCTCGGCCCTCGCGGTCGAGGTCCTTGCGGGTCTCGAGGATCGCCATGATGTTGTCGGCCACCGACAGCTTGCGAAAGATCGAAGCCTCCTGAGGCAGGTAGCCGATACCGGCCAGCGCGCGCTGGTGCATGGCCGCGCGGCTCAGGTCCCGATCATCGATGCTGATGCTGCCGGCGTCGGCTCTGACCAGGCCGACGATCATGTAGAAGGAGGTGGTCTTGCCGGCCCCGTTGGGGCCCAGCAGACCGACGATGCTGCCCTGCTCGATCGACAGGCTGATGTCCTGGACGACGCGACGCTTCTTGTAGCTCTTGGCCAGATGGCGAGCGTGGAGAGTCTTCATCAGTTTCCTTGGCTTTCCGGCTCGAGGGTCATGCGAATGCGCTGTTCGCCCTGGACGCCCTGGGCGCTGGAGCGGGCCTGGACCACGCGGCGATCGAGGAAGTACTCCAGATAGGCACCGTCGAAGGTGTCATTGGCCTTGTGCAGCTCAGCCTGGTCGATCAGCTCCATGCGGCGTTCGGCCACGTGGTAGATCACCTTGCGGCCCCAGCCCTTGACCACCGGTTCTTCCGGGGATGGCTTCTGCTCGAGGTAGGCACGTGAGCCGGTCGCGGTCGCCAGTGACAGTTGTCCCTGGTCGTTGCGCTGGATCTCGACGCGTTCGCCGGTGAGGATCATGCTGCCTTGCACAATGCGCACGTCGCCGGTATAGACCGCGGTACCGGCGCGATCATCGAGATCCAGCTGGTCGGCCTCCACCTGAATCGGTGCGCTGCGATCACTTTCCAGCGCCAGGACACTGCTGCCGGTGGCGCCGGCGGCCAGGCCAAGGGCCAGGGCAAGCAGGAGGGCGGGACTTGGACGCATCATGGAAGGGGCTCCTTATTGAGGCTCTGGCGGATGATGACCGGTGACATTGTCGGTCAGGCGAGCGGTATTGTCATGGATCCAGGCGTCGAAGCGCTCCCCTTGCATCTGTTGAGGGGGTTGGCGTAGGACGGCTGGCGTTTCGCTCCAGACATGGCCACTGTCGCTGTCGTAGACCAATACCTCTGTATCAAGCTGCCAACGCTCCGCGGGGGCCTCGAGATGGGCGTCGCCCGACAGGGTCAGGGGGTTGCCGTCCGGACCCAGTTCACCGTTGTCGGCGTCGGCGATCCACTCTCGGCCGCTGTCGTCGATCAGCGCAAGGTCCGGCTGGTCCACCCGGGTGATGTCGTCGAGCGGTGTGTGCACAAGGCGTGGCGTATCGATGCGCTGATGGGGGGTGCCCTGGGCATCGAAGCGGGTCAGGCGGGCATCCACCAGGTAGTAGTCGGGCTCGCCGGCCTTGTCATTGGGTACCAGGTCGGGGACGTTGCTCTCGCGGGGGTCGAGCAACGTCAGGCCGCCACCGAGTACCAGCAGCAGGATGACCAGCCAGAAGCGAAAGCCTGGACGCAGTGCGCTCAGTTTCATGTCAGCGGTCCGTTGCTCAGGTAGCTGTCGATGATATCGTCGAGGCGGCCCTGGGCCATCAGCAGGGTGTCGGTGATCTCGCGCACCGCGCCATGTCCGCCGGCAACCTGGGTGACCCAGTCGGCGTGCTGACGAAGGTAGCAGGGGGCGCCTGGCACGGTGATGCCGACCGCACTGCGATGGATGCAGGGCAGATCCGGCAGGTCATCGCCGCAGTAGGCGACCTGGTCGAGGGTCAGGCCCAGCGAATCGCACAGCGATTCAAGGGCGGGCAGCTTGCGCTCGACCCCTTGCTGTACGTGCTCGATGCCGAGTGCTCTGGCTCTCTGGGTGACCATGGGGGAGCTGCGCCCGGTGATCAGGGCCACCTGGATGCCGGCGCGCTTGGCCAGCTTGAGGCCGTGGCCATCCAGGGTGTTGAACGCCTTCAACTCGGAGCCGTCGGCGTGGAAGTACAGTCGACCATCGGTCAGTACGCCGTCCACGTCCAGCGCCAGCAGCTTGATGTGGCGCAGGCGCTCCACCAGATCCGGCGCGAGGGAGGCGAGAAGCTCGTGAGACATGACGGCGTTCCTTGTAAAGGGATAAATGAGGCTCAGATGACACCGGCGGCCAGCAGGTCGTGCATATGCAGTGCACCGACTGGGCGCTGCTCGTCATCGACCACCGCCAGGGCGGTGATCCGGCCTTCTTCCATCAGCTTGACCGCCTCCGCCGCCAGGGTGGCGGGGCCGATGCGTCGCCCGGGGGTGGTCATCACGTCATCCACGGTAAGCGAGCTGAAGTCCTGATGGCGATCCAGGGTGCGGCGCAGGTCGCCGTCGGTATAGACCCCGGCCAGGGTGCCGTCGGGGGACACCACGCAGGTAAAGCCAAGGCCCTGGCGGGTGATCTCGAGCAGGGCGTCGCGCAGCGGTGAGCCAGACGGCACCGAGGGCAGGCGGTCGCCGGTGTGCATCAGATCGGCCACGGTCAACAGCAGTCGCTTGCCCAGGCTGCCGCCCGGATGGGACAGGGCGAAATCCTCGGCGGTGAAGCCGCGGGTCTCGAGCAGCGCCACCGCCAGGGCGTCGCCCAGCGCCAGCGCTGCGGTGGTCGAAGAGGTCGGGGCCAGGTCCAGCGGGCAGGCCTCGCGCTCGACCCCTGCGTATAGATGGGCCTCAGCGTGGCGGGCCAGGGTCGACTGTGCTCGGCCGGTCATGCTGATCAGTGGAATGCCCATGCGCTTGAGTAGCGGCAGCAGGGCAGTGACCTCGGCGGTTTCGCCGGAGTTGGACAGTGCCAGGACGACGTCGCCGGGCGTGATCATGCCCAGGTCACCATGACTGGCTTCACCGGGATGGACAAAGAAGGCCGGCGTGCCGGTGCTTGCCAGGGTGGCGGCGATCTTGCCGCCGACATGTCCCGACTTGCCCATGCCGGTGACGACCACCCGGCCGCGGCAGGCCAGCAGCAGTTGGCAGGCACGGTCGAAGTCGCCGTCGAGACGCCCGATCAGGGCGTCGATGGCGTCACGTTCCAGCTCCAGGGTGCGTCGTGCGATATCGCGGACGCTCAGGGTCGGCGTCTGCGCCGAGGAGGGGTGTTTGCTCATGGCCATGATTGTTGCCGTTTACTGCCGTTGTCACAAGGGGCCTGCCGCGACCGAAAGGCCGAGCCAGGTCAGATAAAGCGCATAGGTGCAGGCCAGCAGCGCGCCGATCCAGCGCCCCAGGCGCCCGCGGCGTTGCCACAGCAGCAGCGCCGCCAGCAGCAGCGTCAGGCCAAGCATTACCGGAAAGTCGCGGCCGGCGGCAGCGGGATCGGTGGCTCCCGGCGCCAGCAGCGCCGGTACCGGCAGTACCGCAAGCATATTGAACAGGTTGGAGCCGATGACGTTGCCGATGGCCAGATCGTGGTGGCGCTTCAGCGCGCTGGCCACGCAGGCGGCGAGTTCCGGCAGGCTGGTGCCGATGGCGACGACGGTCAGACCGATCACCAGCTCGCTTACGCCAAAGGTGCGTGCCAGCTCAGTGGCGCCCCAGACCAGGGCTCGGGAGCTGGCGATCATCACCGCCAGGGTCAGCACCAGCCAGCCGATGGCCTTGCCCAGTGCCATGCCGGGAATGTCGTCGGCCATCTCCTGTTCGGCCTCGTCGGCGCGAAACAGCCACCACAGGCTGAATACCAGCAGCGCGATCAGCAGGGCCGCGTCGAGGCGATCGAGGCTGCCATCGGCCAGGGCGTAGCCGGCGAGGCCGGTGGCGCCCAACAGCAGTGGCAGCTCGCGGCGCACGATGGTGAAGCGCACCGGGATCGGCACCACCAGTGCAGTCACGCCCAGTACCAGCGCGATGTTGGCGATATTGGAGCCCAGCGCATTGCCGGTGGCCAGGTCGGGGGCGCCATCCAGCGAGGCCATCACCGAGACCACGATTTCCGGGGCAGAGGTGCCGATGGAGACGATGGTCATGCCGACCAGCATGATGCTCATGCCGGCGCGGTAGGCGGTGGCGGCGGCGGCGCCGACAAAGCGATCCGCGCTCCAGAGCAGGCCCACCAGGCCCAGGGCGACGACGACAGACGGTAACAGCATGGAGAACGACTTGGTTGCAGAAAGGGCGCCCATTGAACCCTTAGATAAACCTGCGCGCAAGCGCGCAACCGGGGCACTGGCATGCTGCATTTGAGTTAAGATACGATGTTCGAAAACCGAGCGCGGCTCAAGGCGCTCTATTCTCAAGGTTCGGGCTCAGGTCTGGCCAGGCGTCGAATCCGAGGATTCGGGGCGGGCGTCCGGTCTGAACCGCCGGTTCACGGTGATACTGACTCTATAGGGACTGCGATGACGGCTTCCTCCTTGGTGGAGGTGGAGAATCTGCATTTCACGCGCGGCGACAGGGATATCTTTCGCGGCGTGGATCTCTCCATACCCCGCGGCAAGATCACGGCCATCATGGGGCCAAGTGGCACCGGGAAGACTACCCTGCTGAAACTGATCGGGGGGCAGCTCAACCCCAGTGGCGGACGCGTCCTGATCGATGGTCAGGACGTCCATCGCCTGTCGCGCAAGGATCTGTTCCAGATGCGTCGGCGCATGGGCATGCTGTTCCAGAGTGGCGCGCTGTTTTCCGATCTCAGTGTCTACGAGAACGTGGCCTTTCCGCTGCGGGTGCACACCGATCTGCCGGAAAGCATGGTGCGTGACGTGGTGCTGATGAAGCTCGAGGCGGTGGGGCTGCGTGGGGCCAGGGACTTGATGCCAGCAGAGCTGTCCGGCGGCATGACACGGCGTGTGGCGCTGGCGCGGGCGGTGGCGCTGGATCCTGAATTGATTCTCTACGACGAGCCCTTCGTCGGCCAGGATCCGATCTCCATGGGTGTGCTGGTCCAGTTGATTCGGCGGCTGAATCAGGCGCTGGGCTTGACGGCGGTGGTGGTCTCCCATGATATCAAGGAGACCCTGTCCATCGCCGACTACGTCTACGTGGTCGCCGACGGGCGGGTCATGGCCCACGGCACGCCGGCGTCGCTGGACGTGGAACAGGACGCCCGAGTCAGTCAGTTCGTGCATGGTGAGCCGGACGGCCCTGTGCCGTTTCACTACCCGGCCAACGATTTTCACGATGACATTCTGGGCCAGGGGAGCCGTCCATGATCGAACGAATCACCCATATGGGACGGCGCGGCTGCGACCTGCTGGAGGCCGTCGGCCGGGCCAGCATCTTTCTCGGCCAGTCCATGCTGGGGCGCCCCTCGGCAGAAGGGTTCAGCCTGTGGGTGGCCCAGGTCTATGCGGTCGGTGTGCTGTCGTTGGCCATCGTGCTGGTGTCGGGGCTGTTCATCGGCATGGTGCTGGCGCTTCAGGGTTACACCATCCTGGTCGGGTTCGGTGCCGAGGACGCGCTCGGCCAGATGGTGTCGTTGGCCCTGTTGCGTGAACTGGCGCCGGTGGTGGCGGCGCTGTTGTTCGCCGGGCGCGCGGGCTCGGCATTGACCGCCGAGATTGGCCTGATGAAGGCCACCGAGCAGCTGACCAGCATGGAGATGATCGGCGTCGATCCGCTGCGTCGTATCGTGGCGCCACGCCTGTGGGCGGGGTTCGTCTCGCTGCCGCTGCTGACCATCGGCTTCAGCGTGGTCGGCGTGTACGGCGGCTACCTGGTCGGGGTCGAGTGGCTCGGGGTGTTCGAAGGCTCGTACTGGGGCAACATGCAGGCCAGCGTCGGCTTCTTTACTGATATCGGCAACGGCGTGGTCAAGAGCATCGTGTTCGCCATAGTGGTCACCTGGATTGCCGTGTTCCAGGGGTATGATCTGGTGCCGACCTCGGAAGGTATTTCGCGGGCCACCACCCGTACCGTGGTGTATTCCTCCCTGGCCGTGCTGGGCTTGGATTTCGTTCTTACCGCCGTGATGTTCGGCGGGCTTTCCTGATTCTGCGGAGACTGTCCATGAAGCGCAGCAAGACGATGGAGTTTGGTGTGGGCCTGTTCATGCTGGCCGGTATCCTGGGGCTGGTATTCCTGGGGCTCAAGGTCAGCGGCCTGGACCTGCAACGTGCCGACGACACCTACGAGCTCCGGGCCAACTTCGCGAATATCGGTGGGCTCAAGCCGCGGGCACGAGTGACGATGGCCGGGGTGACCGTGGGACGGGTAGAGAGCATCGAGCTGGATACCGAGTTCTACGATGCCGTGGTGGTGATGTCGCTGGACAGCTCCCTGGCCGGCAAGCTGCCGGATGACAGCACCGCGGCGATCCTTACCTCGGGCCTGCTTGGCGAGCAGTACATCGGGCTGTCGGTCGGGGGATCACCGGAGATGATCGCCGAGGGTGAGGCGATTCGTGATACCCAGTCCGCGCTGGTGCTCGAGGAACTGATCCAGCAGTTCGTGTCCAATCTGACGAAAGACTGATCCGGCAGTTTCCGGAGATACAAGGAGGCAACCCATGACCCGTTCTTTGCCCGCAATGGTTCACCTGCGCCGCTGGTTGATGGCGCTGATGATGGTGCTGGCCAGTCTGCCGGCCATGGCCCAGCAATCCCCCGAACAGCTGATTCGCGACAGCGTCAATGATCTGATGGGGATGATCGGCGGCCGAGAGGCCTACTTCATGGACCGTCCCGACGAGCTCAAGCAGATGGTCGACGAGAGTCTGCGTGGCGTCGCCGACTTTCGCTACATCGGCGCCAGTGTGATGGGCCGCTACTTCAACAATGCCACGCCGGAGCAGCGTTCGCGCTTCGTCGAGGTGTTCAAGCAGACCCTGCTCGACACCTATGCCAAGGGCCTGGTGACCTTCGAGTACAAGGAAGTTCGCGTGCTCGATAACCAGTCCGCCTCACGCTATGACGATCAGGACAGCGTCGAGATGGAAGTGGTGGCCACCGATGGCACCATCTACCCGGTCAACTACACCCTGCGCAAGTCCAACGGCCAGTGGCGGGTGGTCAATGTCATCGTCAATGGCATCAATCTCGGTCTGACCTTCCGCAACCAGTTCGATCAGGCCATGCGTGACCACAACCGTGACTACGACGCCGTGATCAACAACTGGTCGCCGGATGTCGGCGTCGACGAACTGGAGCGCGGTGCGTGAGCGTGTTGATGGAAGTGGCGTCGGCCCGCCTGCTCGAGGACGGAAATACACTCCGGGTGTGTGGCAAGGTCGACTTCGACGGGGCCGCGGACATGGCCGAGGCAGGCCGTGAGTGGCTCCAGAGTCGGGCATCGGGCACCTCGGTGTGCCTCGACCTGAGCGAGGTGGAGCACGTCTCCAGCGCGGCGCTGACCATGATGCTCGAGTGGGCGCGTACCATTCGTCGGATCGGGCTGTCGCTCAACAGCATCAAGCTGTCGGCGCAGCTCAGGCAGTTGACCGAGCTGGCCGGTCTGGATGATCTGTTGCCTTCCAGCACCGTTACCGCCTAGCGGCGGTTGTCTGGCTGCTGGTGTCCGTGATGCGTCTGGTTCGACGTCTGAATCCAGCGCCTTGATCTGGGCTGCTCGTCCTCGCCGCTAGCCCTTCCGGCACCCCCGACCACCGCAAGGTGGCCGGGGGTGTCTTTTTTGTGACGGATGTATAGGTGGAAACCTCGCTGCGTCATCGCCAAGCGCGCCGCTTTTCTTTACCATATGCCCTTTGAGTTTTTTCGGGACGTCACGGCGAGGCCGTGGGCGTCTCCCGTCATTGGTCTGGTCAAGGAGCAGGTGCATGCAACCCAGCGACGTCAAAGCGCTGCTCGAGAGCCGTGTCGACGGCTGTGAATTTCATATCCAGGGTGAAGGCTGCAACTTTCAGGTGATTGCGGTGGGCGAACGCTTCGCCGAGCTGTCACCGGTCAAGCGTCAGCAGGTCATCTATGGTGCGCTGTCCGAGGAAATCGCCTCCGGCGCCCTTCATGCGGTCAGCATCAAGACCTATACCCCCGCACAGTGGCAGGCTGCCGCCGAAAACACCGGAGCCTGATGGTACCGCCTTCATGGACAAATTGATCATTACCGGCAACGGACCCGCCGAGGGCGACGTCTGGGCCAGTGGCGCCAAGAATGCAGCGCTGCCCATCCTGTGCGCCACCCTGCTGTCCGAAGAGCCGGTCACCATCGGCAATCTTCCCCATCTGCAGGACATCACCACCACCCTGGAACTGCTCGGCCACATGGGCGTGCAGGCGGTGATGGGCGAAAAGATGTGCATTCAGCTCAACGGAGCCCAGGTCAGCGATTGCCACGCGCCCTATGAGCTGGTCAAGAAGATGCGCGCCTCGATCCTGGTGCTGGGACCGCTGCTCGCCCACTTCGGCAAGGCCGACGTGTCGCTGCCGGGCGGGTGCGCCATCGGCTCGCGTCCGGTGGACCTGCACATTCGTGGCCTCGAGGCCATGGGTGCCGATATCCGGGTCGAGGGTGGCTACATCCGTGCTACCACGCCGGGCCGCCTCAAGGGCGCCACCATCTTCTTCGATACCGTGACCGTGACCGGTACCGAGAACCTGCTGATGGCCGCGACCCTGGCCGACGGCACCACGGTGCTCGAGAACGCCGCCAAGGAACCCGAAATCGTGGATCTGGCCGAATGCCTGATCAAGATGGGTGCCGATATCCGTGGTCACGGTACTGACACCATCACCATCGAAGGGGTGGAGCGGCTCCACGGGGCTCGCCACGACGTCATGCCGGACCGTATCGAGACCGGCACCTTCCTGGTCGCAGCGGCGCTCAGCCGTGGCCGCGTTCGGGTGCGTCGTACCCGTGCCGACATTCTCGAGGCGGTGCTGGCCAAGCTCGAGGAGGCGGGGGCCAGGATTACCACCGGTGAGGACTGGATCGAGCTGGACATGGAAGGGCGCAGGCCCAGGGCGGTCAATATCAGGACCGCTCCGTATCCGGCCTTTCCCACCGACATGCAGGCCCAGTTCGTGGCCATGAATGCGGTGGCCGAGGGCTCCTCGCGAGTGGTCGAGACGATCTTCGAGAATCGTTTCATGCACGTGCAGGAGTTGAACCGCATGGGCGCCAACATCGCCCTGGAAGGCAACACTGCCGTCATCGAAGGCGTCGAGCATCTGTCCGGTGCACCGGTGATGGCCACCGATCTGCGCGCTTCGGCCTCACTGGTGATCGCGGCGATGATGGCCAAGGGCGAGACCCTGGTCGATCGTATCTACCACATCGATCGCGGCTACGAATGCATCGAGGAAAAGCTCCACCTGCTGGGTGCTCGGATCAAGCGCGTCCCGGGCTGAGCTTTCTTCGCCCAGCCGGCTCGGACTGCCCGAGCCGGCGCGGGGAAACACGCCACATTGACTTCCAACCCGACAACCGGGCGAGACCATGAGCAAGCAATTGATAGTGGCGCTCTCCAAGGGGCGCATTCTCGACGAGACGCTGCCACTGCTGGCGGATGCCGGCATCCGGCCCGCCGAGGACCTGGGCAAGAGTCGCAAGCTGTTGTTCGACACCAATCTGCCAGACGTCAAGCTGGTGGTGATTCGTGCCACCGATGTGCCGACCTATGTGCAGCTGGGGGCGGCGGACCTGGGGGTGGCCGGCAAGGATGTGCTGCTGGAGCACGGTGCCGAGGGGCTGTATGAGCCGCTGGACCTCAATATCGCGCGTTGCAAGCTGATGACGGCTGGTATTCAGGGTGCCGAGCCCGCCCGTGCCCGGCGTCGGGTGGCGACCAAGTTCGTCAATGTGGCGCGGCGCTATTACGCCGAGCAGGGCATCCAGGCCGAGGTCATCAAGCTGTACGGTGCGATGGAGCTGGCGCCGCTGATGAACCTGGCCGACGAGATCGTCGATATCGTGGATACCGGCAATACGCTGCGTGCCAACGGTATGGAGCCACGGGAACTGATGGCCCATATTAGCACCCGGTTGGTGGTCAATCAGGCCTCGATGACCATCAAGCATGATCAGATCAAACCGCTGCTGCGCCGCTTGAGCGACGCCGTCGAGGCGCGGCGGCAGGCGGCAAGCTGAGCGCACCAGCCAACGGAACCCGAGGGTTCTCAACGTATGGCCAAGACAGAAGCGGAGATTTCCGACATGAGCCAAGACACGCCCCTGGTGGCCCGACTCTCGACCCGGGACGAGGATTTCGAGTCCCGTCTCACCGACCTGCTGGCGTGGGAAGGCGTGTCGGACCATGGTGTCCAGCAGGCGGTCTCCGAGATCATCAGCCAGGTGCGTCGGGAGGGGGATGCCGCCCTGGTGGCGCTGACCTGTCGCCTCGATCGCCTCGAGGCCTCGAGCATGGCGGATCTGACCCTGGGGGCTGATCGTCTCGAGGCCGCCTACGCGTCTCTGCCCGACGACCAGCGTCAGGCGCTGGCCACCGCCGCCGAGCGTATCCGCGTCTACCACGAACGCCAGAAGCCCACTTCCTGGCAGTACACCGAAGACGACGGCACCGTGCTGGGGCAGAAGGTCACGCCGCTGGATCGCGCCGGTATCTACGTGCCCGGCGGCAAGGCCGCCTATCCCTCATCGGTGCTGATGAACGCTGTGCCGGCCCACGTGGCGGGAGTGCGGGAGATCATCATGGTGGTGCCCACGCCCGACGGCGTGGTCAACGATCTGGTGCTGGCGGCGGCGCATCTAGCCGGGGTGGACAAGGTGTTTACCCTGGGCGGTGCCCAGGCCGTGGCGGCGCTGGCCTATGGCACCGAAAGCGTGCCCAGGGTCGACAAGATCGTCGGGCCGGGCAACATCTATGTGGCCACCGCCAAGCGCGCGGTCTTTGGTCAGGTGGGGATCGACATGATCGCCGGGCCTTCCGAGATCCTGGTGGTGTCCGACGGCCAGACCGATCCTGACTGGCTGGCCATGGACCTGTTCTCCCAGGCAGAGCACGACGAAGACGCCCAGGCGATCCTGGTCAGCTGGGACGTGGAGCATCTGGCGGCGGTGGAAGCGTCCATGGAACGGCTGCTGCCGACGCTCGAGCGCGAAGCCATCGCCGGGGCCTCGCTGCGTACGCGCGGTGCGCTGATCGCCTGTCGTGACGAGGGCGAGGCGCTGGAGTTGATCAATCGCATCGCGCCGGAGCACCTGGAGTTGTCGGTGGAGCACCCGGAGCGACTGGCGGAGCAGGTGCGCCACGCCGGAGCCATCTTCATGGGACGGCATACCGCAGAGGCGCTGGGCGACTACTGCGCTGGTCCCAACCACGTGCTGCCGACCTCGGGTACGGCGCGCTTCTCGTCACCGCTTGGCGTCTATGACTTCCAGAAGCGCTCTTCGATCATTCACTGCTCGCCACAGGGGGCGTCTACCCTGGGCAAGACCGCCTCGGTGCTGGCTCGTGGTGAATCGCTGACCGCCCACGCGCGTTCGGCGGAGTACCGCATCAAGGATTGAAGCGACGCAGGGCCGGTGGTCGTTGTGACCGAGCGCCCCCGGCCCCAGACAGGCATCCAGACATGAAAAGGCCCGGAGCAATTCCGGGCCTTTTCATGTCTGGACGGTGGGGCACGCTTGGACACTGCTTCTGCGTTACCCACCTCGGGGTGCGTCTCAGGGGGCTGACTGGCTGCTGCCGGTCTGCTGCGACTGGGATTGGGGCGTGGGGCGCTCGCCGACTTCCAGTTCCACCTCGATCGGCTTGCCGTCGCGGGCGACGCTGACGGTCAGGGTGGTGCCGGGAGCCACCGCAGCGATGTCGCTCATGGTCCGACGCGGATCGATCACCGCGCGACCGTCGACCTCGAGCAGTACGTCTCCGGGTTTCAGTCCCGCCCGGTCGGCCGGTCCCTGGGACACCACGCCGGCGATGATTACCCCGGCTGGCGCCTGCAGGCCGAAGGAAGCGGCCAGTTCCTGGTTCAGCTCCTGGGCCTCGATGCCGAGCCAGCCGCGGATGACCCGGCCGTGGGTGACCAGCTCGTCGAGGATGCTGCGGGCCAGGTTGGCCGGGATCGCGAAACCGATACCCTGGGAGCCCCCCGAGCGGGAGAAGATGGCGGTGTTGATGCCGACCAGGGCGCCGTCGGGGTTGATCAGGGCGCCGCCGGAGTTGCCCGGGTTGATCGCCGCATCGGTCTGGATGAAGTCCTCATAGGCGTTGAGTCCCAGATGGCTGCGACCGGTGGCGCTGATGATGCCCATGGTCACCGTCTGGCCGACCCCGAAGGGGTTGCCGATGGCCAGCGAAACGTCGCCCACCGCGACCTTGCGCGAGTCGGTCAGCTCGATCACCGGCAGGTCGCCGAGATCGATCTTGAGTACCGCCAGGTCGCTTTCGGGATCGGTGCCGATGACCCGGGCCAGGGTCTCGCGGCCGTCGCGCAGCGCCACCTGGACCTGGTCGGCGCCGCTGATCACGTGGTGGTTGGTCAGCACGTAGCCGTCCTCGCTGACGATGACGCCGGAGCCAAGGCTCGAAAGCATGCGTTGGCGCGACGGCACGTCATTGTTGCCAAAGAACTGGCGGAAGAAGGGGTCTGACATCAGCGGGTGGGTTTCCCGTTCCACGACCCGCGAGGAGTAGACGTTGACCACCGCGGGCGCGGCCTTCTCCACTGCCTCGGCGTAGCTCACGGGGCCGCCACGGCGGTCCAGCGGCGCAGCCTCCTTGACCTCGGGGGCAGGACGT
The DNA here is from genome assembly GCF_003056325.1 of Halomonas sp. BN3-1. Lineage (NCBI taxonomy): Bacteria > Pseudomonadati > Pseudomonadota > Gammaproteobacteria > Oceanospirillales > Halomonadaceae > Halomonas > Halomonas sp. BN3-1. The sequence continues at coordinate 171,770 of NZ_PYVV01000001.1, forward strand.
TGCGGTGCCTGCTGCTCGGTGGTTGTCGCTGGTGGCGTGGCGGGAACTACCGTCAGGCTGTCACCGCTCGGTGACGGTAGTCTGCCGAGCCGTTCGGGGAAGGCATTGATCAGCACGATGGCGAGCAGAATGCCGATGAGGACCGGCCAGATATAGGTCGAGAGGGTGCGTCGCATGCGGCGATGATCCTTGGCGCTTGGCAGTGAGGCGGTCGCGGGCCGGCGGGGCGGTGCGTACAATGTGCGCCATTGTAGCATCGCCAACCTGATGCTTGTTTGGAGCTATTTCAGGAGATCTCATGATAGACCGCGACGAACTGGTATCGGCCTGCGAGCAGCTGCTGGAGGCCCGGCGCTTCAAGGACTACACCGAGAACGGGCTGCAGGTGGAGGGCGCACGCACGGTCACCCGTGTGCTCTCCGGCGTCACCGCCTGTCAGGCGCTGCTTGACGAGGCGGTGCGCTGGCAGGCCGATCTGGTGCTGGTGCACCACGGCTACTTCTGGAAGAACGAGCCGGTGGCGGTTACCGGCATGAAGCGCCGGCGGCTGTCGACTCTGCTGGCCAACGACATCAACCTGCTGGCCTACCACCTGCCATTGGACGCCCATCCCGAGCTTGGCAACAATGCGACCCTGGCGCAGCGCCTGGGGTGGACGGTGGAGGGAACGCTGGACGCGCCCATGGGCGAAGGGCTTCTGTGGCACGGTCGGCTGGAAAGGCCAATGGGCGTTGCCGAGCTGGCTGCCCAGGTAGGAGCGTCGCTGGCACGCGAGCCGTTGGTGATCGAGGCGCCTGGTACCGAGGCGGTGAGTCGAATCGCCTGGTGTACCGGCGGCGCCCAGGACATGATCATCCCGGCCGCCGAGGCCGGTGCCGAGGTGTTCGTTTCGGGCGAGATATCCGAGCGCACAACCCACCTGGCGCGGGAGATGGGGATCCACTATCTGGCAGCGGGTCATCACGCCACCGAGCGCTACGGCGTCCAGGCGTTGGGTGAATGGCTGGCGCAGCGCTTTGGTGTCGAGCACCGCTTCGTCGACATCGACAACCCTGCCTGAGCAGCAAGCGCCATCGACCGCTTGTGTCGCTGCCAACGCCAGAGCCCGCACCAGTGTGCGGGCTCTGTCATGGCGGGGTGGTCAGTAACGTGGCGGGCGCGGTTCTGCGTTCTGGTCGTCATTGGCCTGGCGCAGACCGAAGTCCTCTGACAGGGTGCCGCGGTTGCCGTCGGCGTAGTCCCGCGGAATGGCGATATCATCGCTGGTCTCGCCGGGTTCGCTGGGCGGTGTCACCTCGCCGCCGATGGCCTTGCTGCCAAGCTGGCGCGCCGACTCGTGAAGTTGGCGCTGCAGGGTGAGGGCGTCATCGCAGACCTGCCGGGCCAGGTCGTCCATCTGTTGCAGGTGGTCGTCGACACCGTCTTTCCACTCGGTCAGCTGGCGTTCCCGTTCGGTCAGCTTGAGGCGCAGCCTTTGGGCACTGCGTGCGCCGCCGTTGAGCAGGTGGTAGCCCAGTGCGCCGAGTCCAATTCCGGCCACCAGGCAAGCCGCCGCCAGGATCATGTTGAAGTTGCTTGGTTCCACGTAGTTCTCCCTGAGCTCTTTCGGACGACCCGCGGCCGCCGCCGGCCTGGCCGACGGCCCATTATAGAGGCGTTGGCTCATAAAGGGTCAATGGCCTGGGGCCTCCCTTGTCGTGCTGGCGTGATGCGCTGTTGCCGGTCGCGGCCTGGGACCTGCCATTCCTGTGTGGTCTGCGTATAATGCGGCTCCGAACTTGTTGACAGTCAGGACGCTACATGAGCTCTTCCCCGTCGAGCAGTGGTCGGCCAGAAACTCCGCTGGAACGCTACCGGCGCGACCTCCAACGTGATGATTTCACGGAGGATGCCGCCCAGGCCAATGCCGTGGCGCATCTGCAGCGACTGTATGACGAGCTGGTGGCAGCGCCCAAGGCCAAGGCGCCGGCGGCGGCGCGCGACGGCTGGGCGTCGAAGGTGAAGGGCCTGTTCGGGCGCAAGGAGGAAGAGCAGGAGCCGGCGCTGCCAGCCATCTCCGGGCTCTATTTCTGGGGCGGCGTCGGTCGTGGCAAGACCTACCTGGTCGACACCTTCTACGAAGCGCTGCCGTTTCCCCAGAAGATGCGCACCCATTTCCATCGCTTCATGCAGCGTGTCCACAACGAGCTGGATCACTGCAAGGGCGAGAAGAACCCGCTCCGGCTGATCGCCGGCAAGTTTGCCGAGGAGGCGAGGGTGATCTGCTTTGACGAATTCTTCGTCAAGGACATCACCGATGCCATGATTCTGGCCAATCTGCTCGAGGCGTTGTTCGAGCGCGGTGTGGTGCTGGTCGCCACCTCCAACATCGTGCCGGACGATCTGTACAAGGATGGCCTGCAGCGCTCTCGCTTTCTGCCGGCCATCGATCTGCTCAAGCGCCACTGTGAGGTGGTCAACGTCGATTCCGGCGTCGACTATCGACTGCGGGCGCTGGAGCGCGCCGAGATCTTCCATTCGCCGCTGGACGAGGCGGCGGATCAGGAGCTCGAGCGCAGCTTTCGCGAGATCGCCGGTCAGGCGGGGGAAGAGCAGGTGCCGGTGGAGATCAACCATCGCATCCTCAAGGCGCGTCGACTGCACGAGGACGTGGTCTGGTTCGACTTTCTCGAGCTGTGCGACGGGCCGCGCAGTCAGAACGACTACATCGAGCTGGCTCGCGAGTTCCACACGGTCCTGGTGTCCTGTGTGCGGCGCATGGACGCCGCCACCGACGATCAGGCCAGGCGCTTCATCAACATGGTCGACGAGTTCTACGACCGTGGCGTCAAGCTGTTGATGTCCGCCGAAGCGCCGGCAGAGGCGCTCTATGAGGGTGGCAAGCTGGAGTTCGAGTTCGAGCGCACTCTGTCCAGGCTTCAGGAGATGCAGTCCCGGGAGTACCTGGCGCTGCCCCACAAGCCTTGAGCCGACGGTGATTGCGTGTGTCCGAGGGGGTGACGGCACGCTTTCGCTCATGTAGAATGCGCGCTCGCTCGACCGTTGTGGCGGCATCGTCCGGATTTCCGGGTGCCGCGCAACCAAGAAAAATAGGGATGATCTCTTCGCGGCGTGGTCTCGCTGAACACCTGTCGGGTGTCCACAACACGACGAAAGGGATCCAACACATCGAATTGGTGATTTCATCCATGAAGACGTTCAGTGCTAAGCCGCAGTCCGTCCAGCGCGACTGGTATGTCGTCGATGCCGCGGACAAGACGCTCGGTCGTCTGGCTACCGAAATTGCTCGCCGCCTGCGTGGCAAGCACAAGCCGGAATACACTCCTCACGTTGATACCGGCGACTACATCGTCGTGATCAATGCCGAGAAGGTTAAGGTCACCGGCAACAAGGCCAGCGACAAGATGTACCATCGTCACACCGGTTACCCGGGTGGCCTGCGTTCCATGACCTTCAGCCAGCTGATCGACCACGCTCCCGAGCGTGTCATCGAAGGTGCCGTCAAGGGCATGCTGCCGAAGGGTCCGCTGGGCCGTGCCATGCACGCCAAGCTCAAGGTCTACGCCGGTTCCGAACATCCGCACGCTGCCCAGCAGCCGCAAGAACTGAACATCTGAGGGGATCTTCGCCATGACACAGCAGTATTACGGTACCGGGCGCCGCAAGACCTCAACCGCGCGCGTCTTCCTCAAGCCGGGCACCGGCAAGATCACCGTCAACAGCCGTGACCTGAACGAATACTTCGGTCGCGTGACTGGCCGCATGGTGGTTCGCCAGCCGCTGGAACTGACCGAGACCCTCGGCCAGTTCGACGTCTATGTCACCGTCAAGGGTGGCGGCGGCAGCGCCCAGGCCGGCGCCATTCGTCACGGCATCACCCGTGCCCTGATGCAGTACAACGAGGACTTCCGTCAGCCGCTGCGTGCTGCCGGCTACGTCACTCGTGACGCACGTGAAGTCGAGCGTAAGAAGGTCGGTCTGCGCAAGGCGCGTCGTCGCCCGCAGTTCTCCAAGCGTTAATCACCCACGCTTGCCGATCAACAACGCCCGGGCCATTGGCCCGGGCGTTGTCGTGTCCGGGGTTCGAAAAATTGTGTGCTGTAGTGCTCTGGTGGTGGGGATCATCGGGTCGCCTGGCGGCGCTTGTTTCCCTCGTTAATCTGTCATCGTCTATGCCTTTTGAGCCGCCCTGTCCCTCAAGGCGAACAGGCACAGTGGTATAAAGTTGTTCCACGTCAATTGTCTGGGGCTTGCGCAGGGGGTCTGGGTCAGCCGGCTTCTTGTGCCGGTGGGGGGGATTTCCTAACATACAATCCACTTGTATCCGTGGTCACGGACATTCAAGGGGCCGTGAAAACAACAACGGATAAAGTCTGATGGGAGAAACCAGATCATGGCAGACAACGGCGTGAACAAAGGGCGACGCCGTTTCCTCGTAGGGGCGACCTCCGTAGTTGGAGCAGTCGGCGCCGTCGGGGTAGCGGTACCCTTTGTGGCTTCCTGGCAGCCTAGTGCCAGGGCTCGGGCGGCGGGTGCGCCCGTTCAGGCGGATATTTCGAAGCTCGAACCCGGGCAGCGAATGACCGTCGAGTGGCGGGGCCGTCCTGTATGGGTCATCAATCGCACGCCGGAGATGATCGAACGTACCGAGGCGTTGACCGACGAGGTGCTGGCAGACCCGGATTCCGCCAAGCCGATGCAGCCGGACTATGCCGGCGGTTCGCTGCGCTCCATTCGGCCCGAGATCGGTGTGCTGGTTGGCATCTGTACGCATCTGGGCTGTTCACCGCTGTTCAAGCCGGAGCCCAACGCCGAAGGCGTCGGTGTCGATGACTGGCCCGGTGGCTTCTTCTGCCCGTGCCATGGTTCGCGCTTCGACCTGGCGGGCAGGGTGTTTCGCAATGTGCCCGCTCCGGTGAACCTGGAAGTTCCACCCTACTACTTTGTCAACGAGTCGGTCATCGTGGTCGGCGAAGACGGGGAGGGCGCATAATGGCGAATCCCAACAAGGCCAAGGCCGAACGCGGTTTCATGCGCTGGGTCGATGATCGCTTCCCCGCCACCCAGATGTGGCAGGAGCATCTGTCCGAGTACTACGCGCCCAAGAACTTCAACTTCTGGTACTTCTTCGGCTCCCTGGCGCTGCTGGTGCTGGTCAATCAGATCCTCACCGGTGTCTGGCTGACCATGAGCTTCAACCCCAGCGCCGAGGGTGCCTTCGCCTCCGTCGAGTACATCATGCGTGATGTCGAGTACGGCTGGCTGATCCGCTACATGCACTCCACCGGCGCCTCGGCGTTCTTCCTGGTGGTCTACCTGCACATGTTCCGCGGCCTGCTCTATGGCTCCTACAAGGCGCCGCGCGAGCTGGTGTGGATCTTCGGCATGGCGATCTACCTGGCGCTGATGGCCGAAGCCTTCATGGGCTATCTGCTGCCCTGGGGACAGATGTCCTACTGGGGTGCCCAGGTCATCATCTCGCTGTTCTCCGCCATCCCGAGTATCGGTCCCGACCTGGCCCAGTGGGTGCGCGGTGACTATCTGATCTCCGGGATCACGCTGAACCGCTTCTTTGCCCTGCACGTGGTGGCGCTGCCTATCGTGATACTGGCGCTGGTGGTGTTGCACATCATTGCCTTGCACGAGGTGGGGTCCAACAATCCCGACGGCATCGATATCAAGGCCAAGAAGGACGAGACCGGCAAGCCGCTGGACGGCATTCCCTTCCATCCGTACTACACGGTGAAGGATATCGTCGGAGTGGCGGTGTTCCTGTTCGTGTTCTGCGCGGTGATCTTCTACTTCCCCGAAGGCGGCGGCTACTTCCTCGAGAAGCCCAACTTCGAGCCGGCCAACCCGCTGAAGACGCCGGATCATATCGCCCCGGTGTGGTACTTCACGCCCTTCTACGCGATCCTGCGCGCCATCACCTTCTCGCTGTTTGGGCTGGACGCCAAGTTCCTCGGGGTCATCTTCATGGGGGCGGCCATTGCGGTGCTGTTCGTGCTGCCCTGGCTCGACCGCTCTCCGGTGCGCTCCATGCGCTACAAGGGCTGGATCTCCAAGGTGATGCTGGTGCTGTTCGCGATCAGCTTTGTCATCCTCGGGGTGCTCGGGGTGCTGCCGCCGACCGGCGCCAGGACACTGCTGGCCCAGATCTGCACCGTGATCTACTTCGCCTTCTTCGTGTTGATGCCCATCTATACGCGGCTGGAGAAGACCAAACCCGTTCCTGAAAGGGTGACTGGCTAATGAAAAAGCAACTGTTCGCACTGCTCTTCGCGCTGGTCCCGCTTTGCTCCTTCGCCGCGGGTGGCGAGGGGGTGCACCTGCGCAGCATGTCGCCGGATCTGGAGAACCAGGCCTCGCTGCAGAACGGGATGAAGCTCTACGTCAACTACTGCATGGGCTGTCATTCCCTGGAGTACCAGCGTTTCTCCCGCGCGGCCGAGGATCTGGGGATGCCCCAGGATCTGGTCGAGGACAATCTGATCTTCTCGCCGGAACTGGGGTACAACGACCAGATGCACAAGGCGATGAGCGCCGAGGATGCCGAGGTATGGTTCGGCAAGGCGCCGCCGGATCTGACCCTGGAAGCCAGGCTGCGCGGCACCGACTGGATCTACAGCTATCTGCTGAGCTTCTATCGTGACAGCGAGCGTGCCACCGGGGTCAACAATGTGGTGTTCCCGGCGGTGGGCATGCCCAACGTGCTCGAGCCGCTGCAGGGGGTGCAGGAGAAGGTCTGTGCAGCCTCCGACCATGCGGTCGGTGACGCCGAACTCGATCCGCTGACCGGCAAGTACCAGTCCTGCGAGACCCTGCAGGTGACGTCGCCGGGCAGCATGGAGCCCAAGGAGTTCGAGCAGGCGGTGTATGATCTGACCAACTTCCTGGCCTACGTGGGCGAGCCGTCCAAGCTGCATGCCCAGGCGTTGGGACCGAAGGTGCTGATCTTCATCCTGCTGTTTGGCATCATCGCCTACTTCCTCAAGCGCGAGTACTGGCGAGACATTCACTGACCGATTGGTCCACCATGGCGGGCGCGGGGTCGATGACCACGCGCCCGTTGCCTTTTCTGGTATCATCGTTGCGCCCGGGCGGACCCGCTGCGGGAGCAAAGATGTGCCCCTGATGCCCCCCCGAGAAGGGGGTTGTCGTGTTATCATCCCGGCTTGAACTGATGCGAGGATTGTTTCATGGGTGTAGTGGCCAAGCGGTCGTCGATGATCTTCTACTCCGGTGGCGAGGACCATTTCAGCCATCGTGTACGGATCGTGCTGGCTGAGAAGGGCGTGGCCGTGGATATTGTCGAGGTGACCGACGACAAGCATCCCGAGGAGTTGGCGGACCTGAACCCTTACAACAGCGTCCCCACGCTGTTGGATCGTGACCTGGTGCTCTACGAGTCCAAGGTCATGATGGAGTATCTGGACGAGCGTTTCCCGCACCCGCCGTTGCTGCCGGTCTATCCTGTCGCGCGTGCCCAGAGCCGACTGTGGATGCATCGTATCGAGCGCGAGTGGTGCCCGATGGTCGATCGCATCCTGTCCGGCAGCAAGAAGGAAGCCGACAAGGCGCGCAAGGAGCTGCGTGAAAGCCTGATCGGTATCTCGCCGATCTTCGAGGACATGCCCTTCTTCATGAGCGAGGAGTTCACCCTGGTGGACTGCTGCCTTGCGCCGATCCTGTGGCGTCTTCCTGCGCTCAATATCGAGCTGCCCGAGAAGCAGGTACGGCCGCTGATGGGCTACATGGAGCGCGTGTTCGCCCGTGATGGCTTCCGTGCTGCGCTGTCCGAGGCCGAGCGCGAAATTCGTCCCTGATGTTTTGCTTGAACGGAATGCCTGAGCCGTGTGTGTCCGGTCGCCACCGGAGTCGCCCGAGTTCCCATTCGCCAACCAAGAGGGCCATATCATGAAGTCGAGCCGTCCCTACCTGGCCAGGGCGCTGTACGAGTGGCTGCTGGATAATGAATTGACGCCGTATATCGTCGTCGATGCGGAGTACGAGAACGTCGAGGTTCCCAGGCAGTTCGTGCAGAACGGCCAGATCGTGCTGAACCTTGGCCCTACCGCCGTGCGTGATCTGGACATGGGCAACGACGTGATTCGTTTCTCGGCGCGCTTCAGTGGCAAGTCGGAGTTGCTGTTTGTACCGCTGCCTGCACTGATTGCCCTGTACGCCCGCGAGAACGGCGTCGGCATGGTCTTTGGTCACGAGCCTGAGCTTCCCGTCGAAGAGGCCAACGACGTCGATGCGCCGGCCCTGGAGAGCGTCAAGGATTCGTCAGAGGAGGAGTCTCCTGCCGCTTCCGATGAGGACGCAGGCGGTGAGTCCGATGGCGGCGATGGCGTGGATGAAGGTGTCGAGAGGTCCAAGCCGCCTCGCAAGGGGCGTCCATCCCTCAGGGTGATCAAGTAAGGCCATCGGGCGCATCGCGCTCTAAAGGTGGTCGGCGGCGAGCTGTCGTCGGCTTGATCTGCTGGAAAAGCGTGACCTCTTCACAAGCGGGACCTCTTCACAAGCGTGATCTCATAAAAAGCGGCGAGCCCTCAGGCTCGCCGCTTTTTTGTGCATCTTTTGCGCTTGAGGGGCGTGCCTTCTTGCGAGGGCACGCCTGTCGCCATCAGTCGATGTAGTCGAATACCTTGACGATACGCTCCATGCCGCCGGCGTTGGATACCACATTGACCGCACGGTCGGCCTCGGCGTGGGTCACCAGGCCCATCAGGTAGACGGTAGCGTTCTCGGTGACCACGGTGATGCGGCCGGAGTCGACCTGATCGCTGGTGGCGAGGGCGGTACGTGCCTTGGTGTCCAGCCAGGCGTCGTTGAGGCGCTGACTGGTGGGCAGGTTGGCCGCCACGCTGAGTTCATTGTGGACCCGGCGAACGTTGCGCACCTGGCTGACGATCTCTTCGGCGCGCTGCTTGAGCTCTTCGCTGGGGACCTGGCCGGTCAGCAGTACCACGCCGTTGTAGCTGTCGACGTTGATCCTGGCGTCCTTCAGGCGTGCATCGACGCGTCCCAGGTTGTGGGCGGCCTTGGTCTCGATGCTCTCGTCCTCGACGGTCGCGCCCAGGGTGCGCTCGCCGTAATCCTCGTCGATGGTGCCGGGGTTGGTCACCGAGGTTACGGTGGTGCAGCCGGCCAGCAGGGCGGACAGCAGCAGGGCGGTCATCAGGGGGCGTGTCGAACGGGAATCGCGTTGCGTCATGTTATTCACTCGCACCAAAGAGTTGTTCGTCGATAAGGTCACACAGGCAGTGGATCACCAGCAGGTGAACCTCCTGAATACGGGCCGTGGAGGTGGCCGGCACCCGGATCTCGCAATCGTCCTGTCCCAGCAGGGAGGCCATGTTGCCGCCGTCCCGTCCAGTCAGGGCCACCACCGTCATGTCACGGTCATGAGCGGCCTGGATGGCCTGGATGACATTGGCCGAGTTGCCGCTGGTGGAAATCGCCAGCAGCACGTCGCCAGGCTGGCCCAGGGCGCGCACCTGCTTGGAGAACACCTCGTTGTAGCTGTAATCGTTGGCGATGGAGGTCAACGTCGAGGTGTCGGTGGTCAAGGCCAGGGCCGGCAGACTGGGGCGCTCGCGCTCGAAGCGATTAAGCAGTTCGGAGGAGAAGTGCTGGCTGTCGCCGGCGCTGCCGCCGTTGCCACAGGCGAGAATCTTGCCGTCGGTGACCAGGCTCTGGACCATCATCTGGCTCGCGACCTCGATGAACGGTGGAAGCACTTCGCTGGCGTAGGTCTTGGTGTCGATACTGTCGTTGAACTGTCCGAGAATTCGGCTCTGGAAATCCATGCTGCCTTCCTGGTCCATGGGGGCTCGCCGGGAGCCCGCTGTGTCAGTTTGCTTCGAATGCACCGGCGATCCACTGGATGTCGAGGCTCGGTGACGAGCCGGTAACGGCCAGGACATCGAAGCGGCAAGGACATGATAGCCCGTTGCGGTGGAGATAAAAACGCGCCGCCTGGATCAGGCGGCGTTGTTTGGTGATGGTGATGGTTTCTGCAGGATGGCCGTGGCGGATGCTGCGGCGGTGGCGCACTTCGACGAACACCAAGGTCTCGCCGTCGCGCATCACCAGATCGATCTCGCCTCCCTTGGCGCGCTGGTTGCGCGAGATCGCTATCAGTCCACGCTGGCACAGCCAGGCCTCGGCGTGACGCTCGATGGCCTGGCCGCGGGCGACGGCGTCTATGGCGTCAGGGCGCCGCATCACCGAGGCCGTCACTGAACACGGGTGCCGGCACGCCGCTGCTGAACTGCGCCCATGGCAGTTCGCGGTAGATGCGGCCATCGCCGGCGGCGCTCAGGGTGCCGGTAGCGCCCTGCATGCGTGAACCCGGCAGGGCCTGGATCTGCGGCATGCGGCGTGCCAGTTCGTAGGCGTCGACGCCCATCGCCATCAGGCGGAAGATGGCTGGCTTGTTCTCGGCCTTGAGCTCTTGATAGGTGTCGTAGAATGGGAGGGCCTCGGCACCGCCCACGGCGGCGTCCGGAATGTTCCAGGGAATATCGGGGAACTGCACGCCGTCGAGGTCGCGGTCCAGGCGCGACTGAGGGGTGCCTTCGTAGAGGTGTGAGGTGGCGTACACCGGTAGATCGGAGGCCGAATAGTATTCCAGTGTCGGCGGCACCTGGCGGGCGAAGTCCGGCAGGGCCAGCAGGAACAGCATGTCCGGACGCGGGTTGCTGATGGCGCGGCGGGTGCTGTCGGTGGCCGAGGCGCCGGGGTTGTAGCGCACTGCCGTGGCGATATCGCCGCCCAGTTCGCTCCAGGTGTTCCAGAAGGCCTCGCCGACCCGCTGACCCCAGTCGTTGTCCGGTACCAGCATGGAGGCGCTGCGGTGGCCGTCCTGCCAGCCGCGGCGGGCCGCCTGGCGGGCTTCGTCTTCTGCCGACAGGCCGTACTCGTAGAGGTTCTTGGTCTGGTTGGAGGCGGACTGGCCGTAGTTCAGCGCCAGGGTCGGCAGGGGCACCTCGGCGCGGCTTTCGAGTCGGGTCACGTCGCTCTTGTCCAGCGGGCCGATGACCACCTGGGCGCCGCTGCTCTGGGCCTGCTGATAGAGTTCGTCGAGATTGCCGTTGGAGGCGTCGAAGAAGCTGAGCTGGGCCCCGTTTCCGCCGCCGTTGACCACATTGGCCTGGTGGCTGCGAATTCCCTTTTCGATGGCGTCGGCGACGCCGGAAAGCGGGCCCGACTCGGGCAGCAGTACCGCGATGCTCTGCACGCTCTTGCCACGCAGTTCACGCAACTGGGTGATCTGGGTAGGCAGGCGACGGTTGGCGGGGTGGTCCGGATTAGCCACGCGCCAGTCATCGAGACGAGCGAATAGTCTCTGGATGTCACCGCCGCTCTGGTTGACCAGGCGGGTCAGCTCGAGCCAGCCGGTGACGATGGCATTGCCGGGCTCTTCAAGTGCCTCGAGCTGGCGGCCGTTGAGTGCGCTCAACTGGTCCCAGATGGCGTCGTTGATGTCCTCGCGGCCGGTGGCGCTCTGCACCTGCATCAGCAGGCGAGCCGACTCGAGTGGTTCGCCCAGCTGGCCCAGCGCCAGCCCCTGGCGCAGGCGCAGCAGATTGGCTTCGTCGTTGGGCAGCTGCATCTCGTCGAGCACGCTGGCGGCTCTGACGACCGCCTGGGGATCGCCCTCACTGTCCCCCAGTTCGGACAGCAGCAGTGCCCACTGACGCCGGCTGTCGCCGGAGAGCTGGCTGTCGTCCAGGCTGTTGAGGACTTCCAGTGCCTGGGGGCGGCGTCCGGAGCGTGCTAGGATGTCGGCCGCCCTCAGCCGGGTCTGCGCCGCTTCGGTGCCTTGTTGCTGGGCGGCTTGCGCCAGTAGTTGGTCCGGGTCGTCGTCCATGGCCCGCTGTACGATGCTCGGCGTGAAGCTGCAGCCGGCCAGCGTGATGGCCAGTACAGCGGCGGCCACGGGGCCGCGAGTCAAAGTCCTCATGAATCCTTCCTTGTCCGTGTTCCGGATGGCAGCCCAGGGAGCCAAGATGTCAGAAGCGAAAGCTGGTTCATTGTACGTGGTCGCCACGCCAATTGGGAATCTGGAAGATCTCAGTCCCCGCGCCGCCCAGGTGCTGGGCCAGGTGGCGTTGGTCGCGGCGGAGGATACCCGCCACAGTGGCCGCCTGATGCGTCATCTCGGTCTGTCGCCGGCGATGATTTCCGTGCACGACCATAACGAGGCGTCCCGAGTCGAGACGCTCAGGCAGCGGCTCGCCCAGGGCGACGACGTGGCGCTGATCAGTGATGCCGGGACTCCCTTGATCAGCGATCCCGGCTACGTCGTGGTGCGTGAGCTCAGGGCGGCGGGTTTTCGGGTGGTGCCGATCCCCGGTCCCTGCGCCCTGGTCACTGCGCTGTGTGCCGCCGGGCTGCCTACCGATCATTTCAGTTTTCATGGCTTCCTGCCGGCCAAGGGTGCGGGGCGGCGAGCGCGCATCGAGGCCTGGAGGAATTCACCCGTCACCCAGGTCTGTTACGAGTCTCCCCATCGTATCCGCGACACCCTGGCCGATCTGGCCGCCGTACTGGGCGAGCGCAGAGTGGTGCTCGGGCGTGAGTTGACCAAGACCTTCGAAACCTTCCTCGACGGCAGCGCCGCGGAGCTGCTGACACTGATGGAGTCTGACCCTGATCAGGCGCGTGGCGAATTCGTGGTGATGGTGGCCGGGGCCTCGGGGCCGGCACCGGACCAGCGAGCGGTGGATGATGAAGCGCTGCTGCGCGCGCTGCTGGCCGAAGGGGTGGGGGTCAAGCAGGCCGCGGCCGTGGCCGCGCGCGTGCTCGGCGGGCCGAAGAAGCAGTGGTACGCCCAGGCGCAGGCGTTGAAGGACGCCGATTGAATCCAGTCCCGGTTCGCTGCCAGGTGGTCGTTAGGACGAGCTATGGGGTGTCCCGGGCCCGTCACGGCAAGGCGGGGATTGAGGGCGTCGAGAGGGCGTCGAGAGGGCATCGGGATCGATCGCCTGAAGAGGCTGGGGGTTGTCCCAGGCCCGTCACGGCAAGGCGGGGATTGAGGGGGTGGCAGGGCACTGGTATGCTTGCCGCGGGAGTTGGCCAGACAGTCGCCGCCGCTTGATGCGGGGGAGGAAAGTCCGGGCTCCATAGGGCGGAGTGCCAGGTAACCCCTGGGCGGCGTGAGCCGACGGAAAGTGCAGCAGAGAGTAGACCGCCTACGTCTCCCTCGGGAGGCCGGCAAGGGTGAAAGGGTGCGGTAAGAGCGCACCGCGCGCCTGGCAACAGTGCGTGGCACGGTAAACCCCACTCGGAGCAAGACCAAATAGGAACCCGTTGGCGTGGCCCGCGCTGGGTTCGGGTAGGTTGCTTGAGGGTAGTGGTGACACTGCTCCTAGAGGAATGACTGTCCTCGACAGAACCCGGCTTATCGGCCGACTCCCCATTTTTCTTGCGCGCTCGGGCCTGGCTCGAGCGGCGCGATCACTAGTTTGTGCGGCCAGGAGTCCAGTGGCGTGAGGGTTTTCCACCGCTGACGGCGCTGACGGCTGGCCGCGCGTAGGAACACCGCCGTCGAACGAGACCCGCATGCCGTCACCTTCCCCTGAATCCTCCGTGCGCGGCTTCGCTCATGAAAGCGTCCTGCTCGACGGTGCCGTCGACGCCCTGGTGCATGATCCCGCCGGCGTATATCTGGATGGCACCTTCGGACGAGGCGGTCATTCCCGCGCCATCCTTTCCCGCCTTGCACAAGACGGCGGCCTGCTGGCCCTTGATCGCGACCCCCAGGCGATCGCCGAGGCGGCCAGCATCGATGACCCACGCTTTACCATCGAACGTGCCGAGTTTGCGCGGCTGAGAGAGGTCGCCCGCGATCACGGCCTGGATGGCAAGCTGTCCGGTATCCTGCTCGACATTGGCGTGTCCTCGCCTCAGCTTGACGATCCCGATCGCGGTTTCAGCTTTCTGCGCGACGGCCCGCTGGACATGCGCATGGACCCGACCCAGGGCGAGAGCGCGGCCCAGTGGATTGCGCGGGTGGGCGAGGCCGAGATGGCTTCGGTGTTCAAGCGTTACGGCGAGGAGCGCTACGCTCGTCGGCTGGCGCGGGCCATCATCGCTCGGCGCCAGGAACGGCCTTTCACCCGCACGGCCGATCTTGCCGAGGTGGTCAAGGCCGCCCATCCCGCCTGGGAGAAGGGCAAGCATCCCGCCACTCGCGTGTTCCAGGCCATGCGTATCGAGATCAACGGTGAGCTCGATCAGCTCGATCAGGCGCTGGAAGCCGCGCTGGAGGCACTGGCGCCCGGGGGGCATCTGGTGGTGATCAGCTTCCACTCGCTGGAGGATCGACGGGTGAAGCGATTTATCCGCGATCACGTCAAGGGCGATACCCAGGTGCCCCGGGGTATACCGCTACGCGACGATCAGATCGCGCGACGGCTGGAGTCACTGGGCAAGGCGATGAAGGCCAGCGCCGAAGAGGTCGAGGCCAATCCACGCTCCCGCAGCGCCGTCATGCGCATGGCGCGCAAGCGCTACTGAGGACCTTCCATGGCTCAAGGACGACTGGATATCAACGCCTTTGGCTGGCCGCTGCCGCGCACCATGTCGCCACGCCTTTTGCTGGTGGTGGCGCTGCTGCTGGCATGCCTGGTGTCGGCGCTGGCGGTGATCAGCGTCAGTCACCAGACTCGCCAGCAGTATGCTCGGCTCCAGGAGCTGGAGCGTGAACAGCAGCAGTTGCAGACGGAGTGGGGGCAGTTGCTGCTGGAGGAGAGCGCCTGGTCGACGCCGTCGCGTGTCGAACGCCTGGCGGTGGAGCGTCTGGAGATGCGGCTGCCCGATATCCATGACATCGAGGTGATCACGCCATGACCGCGGAACTTCCCCGGGGCGTGACACCTCGCCGCCCGCCGCCGATGGAACCGATGGGGCGGGCGCGCTACGTGGTGATGATGACGCTGATCCTGCTGGGCCTGGGTCTGCTGGCCGGGCGGATCGTCGATCTTCACGTCATCGATCGCAACTTTCTTCAGGTGCAGGGGGACGCCCGTACCCTCAGAACCGATCCGATCCCCGCCCACCGGGGCATGGTCACCGATCGTCACGGCGAACCGCTGGCGATCTCGACCCCTGTGGTGACGCTTTGGGCCAACCCCCAGGATCTGCCCGCCGACGACATCCAGCGGTTGCGCCTGGCCCAGGCGCTGGGCCAGGACCTCGATGCCCTCAACGAGCGTATCGACCGCTACAGCGAACGGGAATTCATGTACCTGCGTCGGCGCATGACCCCGGCCCAGGCCGAAGAAGTGCTCAAGCTGCGGGTGCCTGGCGTCCACGCCCGGGAAGAGTACAAGCGCTACTATCCTGCCGGCGAGGTGACCGCCCAGCTGCTGGGGGTCACCAACGTCGATGACCAGGGCCAGGAAGGACTGGAGCTGGCCTATCAATCCTACCTGTCCGGTGAGCCCGGCAAGCGCCGCGTGCTCAAGGACCGCCGTGGACGTCTGGTGCGCGATCTGGAGGTGCTGCAGGAGGCAGAGCCAGGCGGCAACCTGACGCTGTCCATCGACCAGCGCCTGCAGTACATGGCCTACCGTGAGCTCAAGGCTGCCGTGGATGAAAACGACGCCGACGGCGGCGTACTGGTGATGATGGACGCGCGCAGCGGCGAGGTCCTGGCGATGGCCAACCAGCCCTCCTACAACCCCAATAATCGCGCCGGCCTGGACCCCCAGGGGCTGCGCAACCGGGCCATGGTCGACGTGTTCGAACCGGGCTCGGTGATGAAGCCGCTGGCCATGTCGGCGCTGCTCGAGACCGGTCGCTTTCCACGTGACACCGTGGTGGATACGTCGCCAGGCTGGATGCGAATCGACCGCTACACCATCCGCGACGTCTCCAACAATGGCGAGCTGACCCTGGCCGGGATCCTGCGCAAGTCCTCGAACATCGGCATGGCCAAGCTGACCCTGCAGCTCGACGACCCGGTGGTGCCAGATCGCTACCGCGCGCTGGGCTTCGGCCAGGCCCCGGGCACCGGCTTCCCCGGAGAGGCCACCGGCAACATGCCGGCGCCGGCGGTGTGGTCGAGCAGTCAGTGGGCCGCGCTGTCCTACGGTTACGGTCTGTCGGTCACCGCCTTGCAGCTGGCCAGTGCCTATACCTCCATCGCCAATCATGGCGAACGCCTGCCGCCGTCACTGCTGCGCCTCAACCGCGCCGCCCAGGGCGAGCCGGTCATCGAGCCCGAGGTCGCCGACCGCGTCCTGGCCATGATGGATGAGGTGGTGGCACCAGGCACCGGCGCCCGACGCGCGCTGGTGCCCG
Source organism: Halomonas sp. BN3-1 (assembly GCF_003056325.1). NCBI lineage: Bacteria > Pseudomonadati > Pseudomonadota > Gammaproteobacteria > Oceanospirillales > Halomonadaceae > Halomonas > Halomonas sp. BN3-1. The sequence continues at coordinate 188,090 of NZ_PYVV01000001.1, forward strand.
GCTACAGTGTGGCCGGAAAGACCGGCACCGTGCGCAAGAGCGGCAGCGGGGGCTACGAGCAGAACGCCTACCGGTCGTTGTTTGTCGGGATTACCCCGGTCTCCGACCCGCGCATCATCACCGTAGTAATGATCGACCATCCCCGGGGCGACGCCTACTACGGCGGCGCCATCGCTGCCCCGGTGTTCTCGCGGGTGGCGGGCAGTGCCCTGCGCATCCTCGACGTACCGCCGGATCGCCCCGAACAGGAGGGCGACAGCCCATGACGCAGAAGGCGACGGAATCCGCCATGACCTTATCCCTGGCGCGTCTTGACGACGTGCTGACCCAGTTCTGGAGTGAGCTTGCGCCGAACGCCGCGGTCGCCGGCGAGATGGCGACCTGGCTCACTACCGACAGCCGCGAGGTGTCGCCCGGCGCGACCTTTGTCGCGATCCCCGGCGTCGCCGCCGATGGCCGCGACTATATCGACAAGGCACTGGATGCCGGCGCCTGCCTGGTGCTGGCGGAAGGTCCGCAAGACGCCCCGCCGCGGGTCGATGGTCGCGTATTGTGGCTGCCCGGGCTGCGCGCCCGACTCGGCGAGCTCGCGCGCACCCTGTATCAGGTGCCCGATGGGCTCGAGCTGATCGGTGTCACCGGCACCAACGGCAAGAGCTCGGTGACCCACTATATTGCCGAGCTGTCCCGCGCCACGGGCAGCGACTGTGGCCTGATCGGTACCCTGGGTCACGGTCGCCCGGGTGCCTTGACCCAGGGCATGCTGACCACCCCCGAGCCAGTGGCGCTGCAGCGCCAGCTGGGTGAGCTCGCCGACCAGGGCATCACTCGGGTAGCCATGGAAGTTTCCAGTCACGCCCTGGAGCAGGAGCGGGTGGCGGGCTGTCGCTTCACTGCCGCGGTATTTACCAACCTGAGCCGCGACCATCTCGACTATCACGGCAGCATGATCGCCTACGCCGCCTCCAAGGCGAAGCTGTTCAAGCGCCCGGAGATCAGTCTGGCCGTGGTCAATGGCGACGATCCCCTGGCTCGGCTGATGCTGGCGGGCATCGGCGAGGGCACCCGGGTCCTGGCCTGTGGTGAAGACGATGCCGTCTCGCTCAGGGTGCTGGATGTCGAGCCCGACGTCGGTGGGCAGCGTGCGCTGATCGCCACGCCGGAAGGCGAGAAGGTGGTAGTGCTGCCGCTGCTTGGTCGCTTCAATCTCGACAACGTCCTGCTGGCCATGGCCAGCCTCTACGGTCTGGGTGTCGGCATCGACGAGCTGGTGACTGCCGCCGCGACCCTGACGCCGGTGCCGGGACGGATGCAGGCGTTGACCCGGCCCGGGGCTCCCACCGTGGTGATCGACTACGCCCACACGCCGGATGCGCTGGACAACGCCCTGGCGGCGCTTCGCGCTCACCTGCCCGGACGCGGGGCGCTATGGTGCCTGGTCGGCTGCGGCGGTGATCGCGACAGCGGCAAGCGCCCGCTGATGGCCCAGGCGGCCGCAGGCCAGGCCGATCGACTGGTGATCACCGACGACAACCCCAGAAGCGAGGACCCGGACGCCATTCGCCAGGCGATGCTCGCGGGGCTGGAGGGCCAGGCCCGCCAGCAGGCATGGAACATCGCCGGTCGCGGTGACGCCATCGCCCGTACCATCGCCGAGGCGAGCGCCGATGACGTGATTCTGATCGCCGGCAAGGGACACGAGGCCTACCAGGAGATTCAGGGCGTGCGCCACGACTTCTCCGACCTGGCCGAGGCCGAAGCCGCCCTGGACCAGCGTCGACAGGGGCGGGACCAATGAGCGCGCCTGGGCTCGCGTCGCTGGGGTCGGTGTGCCGGGCGCTGGGTGTCGATGAAGAGGGCCGCGGCCTTCAGGGGCTTGCCAACTCGCCGATAGCCGCCATCGTCACCGACACCCGTCGGGTGGTGGCGGACACGCTGTTCGTGGCCTTGAAGGGCGAGCGCTTCGATGCCCATGACTTTATTGCCAAGGCCCGCGAAGGCGGTGCCTTGGCGGCGGTGGTCGAGCACCCGGTGGACGACCCCTTGCCCCAGTTGGTGGTGGGCGATACCCGCATGGCGCTGGGGCTGCTGGCCCGCGAGCGGCGCCGGGCCTGGGGCGGTCCGCTGGTGGCGGTGACCGGCAACAGTGGCAAGACCACGGTCAAGCAGATGCTGGCGACATTGCTGGCTCGTCAGGGCGAGACCCTCGCCACCCACGGCAACCTCAACAACGATATCGGCGCGCCCTTGACGCTGCTGGCGCTTGCCTCGGATCACCAGAGAGCCGTGGTGGAGCTCGGCGCCAATCACCTGGGCGAGATCGCCTGGACGGTAGCGCTGGCCGAACCCCAGGTCGCCATCATCACCAATGTCACCGGGGCCCACGTCGGCGAGTTCGGTGGCATGGGGCGCATCGCCCAGGCCAAGGGGGAGATTCTCGGCGGACTCGGCCCCGAGGGCGTCGCCGTACTCAACCGTGACGACCGTTACTTCTCGCTGTGGCAGCGCCTGGCGTCGCCCCGTGAGGTGATCGATTTCGGACTGACGCCCGAGGCGCGCCTCCATGCCGGGGAGCTGGTCTGCGATACGCTCGGGCGCTATGCTTTCACGCTGACTTTCGACGCTCAGGTGCTGGGGCGTGTCGAGCTGCCGCTGATGGGCCGTCACAACGTGTCCAATGCCCTGGCGGCTGCGGCAGGGGCGCTGGCCATGGGACTTCCCGCCGCCGACGTGGTGGCGGGGCTTGGCGAGGTGGTGCCGACGCCGGGACGCCTGACCGTGGAGGAGGGGTTACGCGGTGCGCGGCTGCTCGATGATACCTACAATGCCAACCCGGGGGCGATGAAGGCGGCCATCGACGCCCTGCTGGGACTGCCCGGCCCGCACTGGTGCCTGCTCGGCGCCATGGGAGAGCTGGGTGAAGCGTCTGCCGATCTGCACGCAGAGATCGGACGCTACGCGCGGGAACGCGGCATCACATTTCTCGGTACTCTGGGCGAGGCGGCCGAGACCGCCGCCCGAGCCTTCGGCGAAGGCGGGTACCATTTTTCTGATCAGGCGGCGATGGTCCGCCATGTGCGTCAACATCTGCCCGAGGCGGCCAGCGTGCTGGTCAAGGGCTCCCGCGCCGCGGGGATGGAAGGCGTCGTGGCGGCCTTGCGGCCGGATGTTTCAAGGTGAACCTGATACATGTTGCTTTTCCTGGCTGAATTGTTGGCGAACTATCAAAGCGCCTTCAACGTCTTTGGATACCTCACCCTGAGGATGATTCTGGCGACCATCACCGCGCTGGTGCTGTGTCTGTGGTTTGGCCCCCTGATGATCCGCCGTCTGGTGGAACGTCAGATCGGCCAGGCGGTGCGCGACGACGGTCCCCAGTCCCACCTGTCCAAGGCCGGTACGCCGACCATGGGCGGCGCCATGATCCTGATGGCCATGGCCGTCAGTACCCTGCTGTGGGGCGATCTGACCAACCATTATGTGTGGGTGGTGCTGGTCGTCACGCTGGGCTTCGGCGCCATCGGCTGGGTCGACGACTATCGCAAGGTGGTGGAAAAGAACCCGCGCGGACTGCCGGCTCGCTGGAAGTACTTCTGGCAGTCGGTGATCGGCCTGGGCGCCGCCGTGGTGCTGTACCTGACCGCGGCCTCGCCGGTGGAAACCAGCCTGATCCTGCCGCTGCTCAAGGACTTCGTGCTGCCCCTGGGTGGCTTCTACATCCTGCTGACCTACCTGGTGATCGTCGGCTCCTCCAACGCAGTCAACCTGACCGACGGCCTCGACGGCCTGGCGATCATGCCTACGGTGATGGTCGCCATGGGCCTTGGCGTCTTCGCCTACGCCAGCGGCAACGCGGTATTCTCCGAGTACCTGCAGATTCCAATGATCCCCGGTGCCGGCGAGCTGGCGGTATTCTGCGCCACCATTTCCGGCGCCGGACTCGGCTTTCTGTGGTTCAACACCTATCCCGCCCAGGTGTTCATGGGTGACGTCGGCGCCCTGGCCCTGGGTGCGGCCCTGGGCGTGGTCGCGGTGATCGTGCGCCAGGAAGTGGTGCTGTTCATCATGGGTGGCGTCTTCGTCATGGAGACCATCTCGGTGATCCTGCAGGTCGGCTCCTACAAGCTGACCGGTCGTCGTATCTTCCGCATGGCGCCGCTGCATCACCACTTCGAGCTCAAGGGCTGGCCCGAGCCTCGCGTGATCGTGCGCTTCTGGATCATCACCGTGGTGCTGGTCCTGCTGGGTCTGGCCACCCTCAAGATCCGCTGAGGTGGCCATGGACGCCAGTCAGGATGTGCGACTGCCGCAACGCCATGTCGTGCCCGCCCACCTGAGCGTGGTGGTAGGGCTCGGCCTTTCGGGGATGGCGATCTGTCGCCATCTCAAGCGTGAAGGCCGCGATTTCATGGTGGTGGACACCCGCGAGGCACCGCCGGGACTCGACGTCTTCCTGGCGGACTTTCCGGGGGTGCCGGTGCGCCTGGGGCCGCTCGATGGATTGGTGCTGGACGACGCGCGGGAGGTGATCCTGAGCCCCGGCATCGACCCCCATCAGGCGTGCTTCGAGGCGCCGGCCAGGCGCATCGATCCAGACACCGGCGAGCCCCGTCTGGTGGGTGAGATCGCGCTGTTCCGGCGGGCCTGTCGCGCGCCGCTGGCGGCCATCACCGGTGCCAACGCCAAGTCCACCGTGACCACCCTGGTCGGCGAGATGGCCCGCGAGGCGGGGCGGCGGGTGGCCGTGGGGGGTAACCTCGGTACCCCGGCGCTGGACCTGCTGGTGCAGGAACCCGAGGCGAATCTCTTTGTGCTGGAGCTGTCCAGCTTTCAGCTCGAGACGACCCCGTGTCTGGGGGCCGACAGTGCCGCCTTCCTTAACCTCAGCGAGGACCACCTCGATCGCCACGGCGACATGGCCGGCTATCGCCGCGCCAAGCTCGCGATCTTTCGTGGTGCCAGGCACGCGGTGGTCAACGCCGAGGACCCCCTGACCTGGCCGGACGAGGCGTTGCCTGCACTGTCACGCTTCGGCGTGACGGCGCCGCAATCCGGCGACGACTGGGGCGTGGTGGAGCACCAGGGCGAGCCCTGGTTCTTCCACGCGGACCAACCACTGTTGCCGGTGGCTCGCATGCGCCAGAGTGGCCGTCACCACCAGGCCAATGCGCTGGCCGCCCTGGCCATGGGGCAGCGTCTGGGCTTTCCGCTGGAGGCCATGGCCCGGGTGCTCGAACGTTTCAGCGGGCTTGCCCACCGCAGCGAGTGGCTCGCCACCATCGACGACGTCGACTGGATCAACGACTCCAAGGGCACCAATGTGGGCGCGACCCTGGCCGCCATCGCCGGACTCGGCCCGACCCTGGATGGGCGTCTGGTACTGCTGGCCGGTGGTGTCGGCAAGGGTGCCGATTTCTCGCCGCTGGCCGCCCCCCTGTCGCGCTACGCCCGTGAGGTGGTGCTGTTCGGCCGCGACGCCGAGGCGCTGGCCCAGGCCCTGAAGGGCGCGGTCGCCATCACCCGCGTCGACGATCTGGACGCCGCCATGTGTCGCGCACGGGAGGTGGCCAGGCCCGGTGATGCGGTGCTGCTGTCACCGGCCTGCGCCAGTCTCGATCAGTTCGTCAACTATCAGGCCAGGGGAGACGCCTTTCGCGCCTGGGTGCAGGATCTTTCCAGCGGAGCCAAGCCATGAGCCGTCTCGCCCGATCTCGCCAGCGCCTCGGTGCCCTGCGCGAGCGTCTTTCCACCCGCGACCATGCCTTCGATGGCTGGCTGGTGGTGGCTACGCTGTCGCTTCTGCTGATCGGCTGGGTGATGGTGACGTCGGCCTCCACCGAGGTGGCGTCGAGCCTGACCGGCAACGCCTGGTACTTCAGTATTCGCCACGGCATCTTCGTGCTGGGCGGGTTGACCGTGGGGTGCCTGGCGCTGCGCGTCCCCCTGGCCTGGTGGAAGGCCAATGGCCCGCTGCTGCTAGTGGTGGGACTGGTGCTGCTGTTGCTGGTACTGCTGGTGGGGCGCGAGGTCAACGGCAGCCGCCGCTGGCTGTCGATCCCCGGGGTGCCCTTTAATCTACAGGCCTCGGAGGTCGCCAAGCTCTGCTTGATCGCTTACATGGCGGGCTATCTGGAACGCTTTCTGCCACAGGTCAGGCGTCAGTGGGGGGCCTTTCTTCGCCCCTTGGTAGTGGTCGGAGTGGTGGCCGTGCTGCTGATCCTCGAGCCCGACTACGGCGGTGTGGTGGTCATGACCAGCTGCGTCATGGGCATGTTGCTGATGGCCGGGGCGCCCTGGGGGCGCTTTCTGCTGTTGTTCGTGCTGGTGGGAACCCTGGGTGCCATCCTGGCGGTGGCCGAACCTTACCGCATGGCGAGACTGACAAGTTTCATCGATCCCTGGGCGGACCAGTTCGCCAGCGGTTACCAGCTGACCCAGGCGCTGATCGCCTTCGGTCGCGGCCACTTGATCGGCATGGGCCTCGGCAACAGCGTACAGAAGCTGTTCTACCTGCCGGAGGCCCACACCGACTTCGTCTTTGCGGTGCTCGCCGAAGAGCTCGGCATGGTCGGCGCGATCGCCGTGGTCGGCCTGTTCGCACTGCTGGTGTGGCGGGCCATGGCGGTTGGGCGTCGGGCCGAGCTTGCGAGGCTACCGTTTGCCGCCTACCTGAGCTATGGCATCGCCCTGGTGATCGGCGCCCAGGCCTTTATCAACATCGCGGTGAGTACCGGCATGTTGCCGACCAAGGGGTTGACCCTGCCGCTGTTGTCCTACGGTGGGTCGAGCCTGGTGGTGAGCTGTATCATGGTGGCGTTGTTGCTGCGGGTGGACATCGAGACGCGCGAGCGCCAGCGTCGGCAGTCGCCGGCGGCGCGGCGTGACCAGGCCCGCGAAGCGCCCAGGAGAACCAAGGCTGCAGGAGTGAAGCCGTGAGTGACACACAGGGAAGGCGAGCGCTGATCATGGCCGGCGGCACCGGGGGGCACGTCATCCCGGCGCTGTCGCTGGCCAGGGGATTGCAGCAGCAGGGCGTCGAGGTGGCGTGGCTGGGTAGTCCCAGAGGTATCGAGAATCGCCTGGTGCCCGAGGCCGGCATAGTGCTTCACCAGATCGCCATCAGCGGCCTCAGGGGCAACGGTCTGGCGGGCTGGCTCAAGGCGCCGGTGCGCCTTGGACGCGCCGTGTGCCAGGCGAGAAGCGTGATTCGCGAGTTCGACCCACAGCTGGTGGTCGGGCTCGGAGGCTTTGCCAGCGGCCCCGGCGGGCTTGCCGCCCGACTGTGCGGCAGACCGCTGGTCATCCACGAGCAGAACGCCGTGGCCGGGCTGACCAATCGTGCACTGTCGCACCTGGCCAAGCGAGTCTACGCCGCCTTTCCCCAGGCCTTCGGTGGCCGCGCCGAGGTCGTCGGCAATCCGGTCAGGGATGACATCGCCGCCCTCGGCGAGCATGCACGTGTGGCCGACCAGATGCGCGGACGACGCCTGCGGCTGCTGGTGGTCGGCGGCTCCCTGGGGGCGCTGGCGCTTAACCAGCAGATGCCCAGAGCGCTGGCCGAGCTGCCCCCCGAGTCGCGTCCCGAGGTGCGCCACCAGGCCGGTAGAGACAAGGACCAGGCGACCCGCGAGGGCTATCAGGCTGCCGGCGTGGAGGCCGAGGTCAGCGACTTTATCGGTGACATGGCCGGCGCCTACGATTGGGCGGATCTGGTGGTCTGTCGCTCCGGCGCGCTGACCGTGGCGGAGCTGGCGGCGGCGGCCAAGCCGGCGCTGTTCGTACCCTTTCCCCACGCCGTGGATGATCATCAGACGGCCAACGCCCAGGCGCTGGTCGGTGCCGGTGCCGCGGCGCTTATTCAGCAGCGTGACATGAATCCTTCGTCCCTGGCCGAACGCCTGGGGACCTTGCTTGAGCCCGACACCCTGGCGGCCATGGCGAGCAAGGCAAGGGCCGAGGCCCACCTTGACGCTGTGGAACGGCTGGTGGCGGGCTGTATGGAGACAGGTTTTGAGTAATTCGACCCAAGGGCCGGTCCCCGGCCAACTGAGCTCATCCGCTGCCACCAAGCCCGGTCTCGGCATGCGGCGCATTCGTCGTATCCACTTCGTCGGCATCGGCGGCGCCGGCATGTGCGGCATCGCCGAGGTGCTGGCCAATCAGGGCTACCAGGTCAGCGGCAGCGATCTGCGTCATTCGTCGGTGGTGGCGCGACTCGAACAGTGCGGCGCCCTGGTGTTCATCGGACACGCTGCCGAGCACGCCGCCGGTGCCGATGTGGTGGTGGTATCCACCGCCGTGGACGCGGACAACCCGGAGCTTGTGTGGGCCCACGAGCATCGCGTGCCGGTGGTACGTCGCGCCGAGATGCTGGCTGAGCTGATGCGCTTCCGTCACGGCATCGCCGTGGCCGGGACCCACGGCAAGACCACCACCACCAGCCTGACCGCCACCCTGCTCGGCGAGGGCGGGCTGGACCCGACCTTCGTCATCGGCGGCAAGCTGACCAGCGCCGGCACCAACGCCCAGCTGGGGCAGGGCGACTACCTGGTGGCCGAGGCGGACGAGTCCGATGCCTCCTTTCTGCACCTGCAGCCGATGGTCAGCATCGTCACCAATATCGATGCCGACCATATGAGCACCTATGGTGGCGACTTCGAGCGTCTCAAGCACACCTTCATCGAGTTTCTGCATAACCTGCCGTTCTACGGTCTGGCGATACTGTGCATCGATGATGACAACGTGCGTGGCCTGCTCGACCGCATCAATCGCCAGTTCGTCACCTACGGCTTCTCCGACGACGCCGACTATCGCATCGAGAACTTCACCCAGAGTGCCGGCGAAGTCCGCTTTACCGCAGTGCGGCCCGGCAACCTCGAGGATCTCGATGTCAGTCTGGCCATGCCGGGCCGTCACAATGCGCTCAATGCGCTGGCGGCGATCGCCGTGGCCAGCGACGCCGGGGTCGACGCCGAGGCGATTCTGCGGGGACTCGCGAGCTTTGCCGGGGTTGGCCGCCGCTTCCAGGTACACGGTCACTTCGCCGCGCCGAACGGTGAAGGTGAGGTGATGCTGGTGGACGACTATGGTCACCACCCCCGCGAGGTGGAGATGGTCATCAAGGCGGTGCGCGATGGCTGGTCCGAGCGCCGGCTGGTGATGGTCTACCAGCCCCACCGCTACTCACGCACGCGCGATCTCTACGAGGACTTCGTCAGGGTGCTGTCCGGCGTCGATACGCTGGTACTGCTCGACGTCTACAGTGCCGGCGAAGCCGCGCTGCCCGGCGCCGATGGTCGCAGCCTGGCGGGTTCCATCCGTCAGCGTGGCGAAGTCGATCCGATCTTCGCCCAGGACAAGGCGGAATTGCCGGCGCTGCTGGCCAAGGTGCTCAGACCCGGCGATATCCTGATTACTCAGGGCGCCGGTGACGTGGGTGGCATCTCCCAGCGTCTGGCGGATGCCCAGCTTCAGTTCGACGAGGTGATCCTGTGACACGACAAGTACAGTCCTACGGCCATGTGGTGGTCATCTACGGTGGCCATAGCGCCGAACGAGAAGTGTCGCTGAACAGCGGTGCCGCCGTGCTGGCGGCGTGTCAGCGCCAGGGCCTTGAAGTGACCGGCTATGACCTTGCCGAGGGCGGCGTCGCCGGGCTGCAGGCGCTGAACCCCGATCTGGTGTTCATTGCCTTGCACGGCAGGGGAGGGGAGGACGGCTGTCTGCAGGGGGCCCTTGAGCTGGCGGGAATCCCCTATACCGGCAGCGGTGTTCTGGCCTCGGCGCTGGGCATGGACAAGCTCAGGACCAAGGCGCTGTGGCAGACCCTGGGTCTGCCGACGCCCGAGAGCGTACTGCTGTCCCCCGAAGCCGACTGGAACGAGGTGGCCGACCGACTGGGTCTGCCGCTGGTGGTCAAGCCGGTCCATGAGGGTTCGACCATCGGCATCAGCATCGTCAACAGCCGTGATGAACTCGAAACTGCCTATCGTGAGGCCGCCACCTTCGATACTCGGGTGATGGCCGAGCGTTTTGTGTCGGGAGACGAATTTACCTTGTCGGTACTTGGCGACAGCGCGCTGCCGGCCATTCGCGTCGAGGTGCCCAGCGGCTTCTACGACTACGAGGCCAAGTACCTGTCCAACGAGACGCTTTACCACCTGCCCTGTGGTCTGGATGCCGAGCAGGAGACCGCGCTGGGCGAGCTGTGCCTGGCGGCGTTCGAAGCGGTGGGCTGTCAGGGCTGGGGCCGCGTCGATGTGATGCGCGACGCTGAAGGTCGGTTCTGGCTGCTCGAGGTCAATACCGTGCCCGGCATGACAGATCACAGTCTGGTGCCCCAGGCGGCGGCCCATGCAGGCATCGACTTCGACGAACTGGTCCTGCGTATTCTCGATACCGCCAGGGAGCGCGGCTGAGATGGCCAGGCGCGGCACCTGGCTTGGCGTCGTGCTGCTGGCTGCCCTGGTGGGCGCCGGTGGCAAGGCGCTGTGGTTGTGGCTGGATCGGCCCATCGAGCGGGTGTCCATCGGTGGTGAGTTGCACCACGTGGACGCCAGCTATCTCAAGGGCCAGCTGGCGCCGCTGGTCAGGGGCCGCACCTGGCTGTCGGTGGACCTGGAGGCGCTGCGTGAGCAGGCATTGCAGGTGGGCTGGCTCAAGGAGGTGCGTATTCGTCGCGAGTGGCCCAATGCACTGACCTTCGAGCTCGAGGAGCAGCGCCCGGTGGCGCGCTGGAACGACGATCAACTGCTCAACGGCGATGGCGAGCCCTTTGTCTTTGCCCCGGTGGAGCCGCCCATGGGACTGCCGGATATGGCGGGACCCGGTGGCGCCGGCCCCGAGGTGCTGGCCTACTTCGATGACCTGGGGCAGCGGCTGGACAAGATGGGGCTCGGGATCGACCAGCTACGTCTGGAAGCCCGCGGCGCCTGGCGCTTTCAGCTGGACAGCGGCGTCTGGATCATGCTCGGCCGTGGAGATCTGGACGCCCGCCTCGGGCGCCTCGAGGCGGCCTGGCGGCGTGAACTGGGTGAGGTCGCGTCGCACATTCGCTACATCGATCTGCGCTACCCCAACGGCGTCGCCGTGGCCTGGCATGGCGAGACGGAGCCGGTCGATGATGAGGCCGCGACTCGCGGTTAACGAAAAGACGGCATGGATCAGACGCGAGAACGGAATTATATGGCGACACTTTTCCGGCCATCGGCAAAGTTTTCTCGGTTTCTTTTGTTTAAATGTGTCCGTATCGTGGAATGAATGTACGCCCCGGGCTGGTCGAACAAGCGCTATTGTTCCTATAATCGTCCCAGGTTTTTTTATAACAGAGGCAGGTTCCGAGGTAACGGAATCCGTTCAAGGAGATTTCCCGGCTCATGGCAGGTCCATCCAACGTGTCCAATATGGTAGTCGGGCTGGATATCGGAACATCCAAGGTCGTCGCGATCGTGGGGCAACCCACCGACGATGGTGGTATCGAAATTGCCGGTATCGGCTCTCATCCCTCCCGTGGCATGAAGAAGGGAGTGGTGATCAATATCGAATCCACGGTCCAGTCGATTCAGCGTGCGGTTGAAGAAGCTGAGTTGATGGCCGGTTGCGACATACATTCGGTTTATGTGGGCATTGCCGGCAGTCATATCAGTTCCATGAATTCCGACGGGGTCGTGGCGATCAAGGAGCGCGAAGTTGCGCCTTCCGATATCGAGCGAGTGATCGACTCGGCGCGGGCCAGGGCCATTTCCGAAGGGCAGCGGGTGCTGCACGTGTTGCCCCAGGAGTTCGCCATCGACACCCAGGGTGGTATCCGTGAGCCGCTGGGCATGTCGGGGGTGCGTCTGGAGGCACGAGTTCATCTGGTGACCGCCGCGCTCAACGCGGTACAGAACATCGAGAAGTGCGTGCGTCGCTGTGGGCTCGACGTCGACGCCATCATCCTCGAGCAGCTGGCTTCCAGTCATGCCGTGCTGACCGAGGATGAGCGTGAGCTGGGCGTCTGCATGGTCGACATTGGCGGGGGCACCACCGATATCGCGGTATTCACCGAGGGCGCCATTCGCCACACTGCGGTGATACCGATCGCCGGTGACCAGGTCACCAACGATATCGCCATGGCGCTGCGTACCCCGGCTCAGTATGCCGAGGAGATCAAGGTCAAGTACGCCTGTGCGCTGACCCAGCTGGCTTCCAGCGACGAAATGATCAAGGTACCGAGTGTCGGCGACCGTCCCGCCAGAGACCTGTCTCGACAGTCGCTGGCCGAAGTGGTCGAGCCGCGTTACGAGGAATTGTTCACCCTGGTGCGCGACGAACTGCGCCGCAGCGGCTTTGAGGATCTGGTCGCCGCAGGGGTGGTGTTGACCGGTGGCACATCACGCATGGAAGGTGTGGTGGAGCTTGCCGAAGAGATATTTCACATGCCGGTCAGGGTCGCTTGTCCGCAGAATGTGAGGGGCCTGGCCGACGTGGTGCGAAATCCGATTTATTCGACGGGTGTCGGTTTGTTACATTACGCTCTACATGAGGCCCGTCAGGGTCGTGTCCACCAGGGGCAGGGTGGCACCATCTCGTCGCAATCGAGACGCGAGGACGTCTCCCGGCGTGGACCAGAGGAAAGGACTCCGGCGCTGGAAAAGATCAAAGGCTGGTTCAAAGGAAATTTCTGAAAGGGCCGCACAAGCGGCTCAGGAGACGGGGCAAATGTTCGAAGTCGTAGATAGCGCGCCCTCAAGCAGCGCGGTCATAAAGGTCATCGGCGTCGGTGGCGGCGGCGGCAATGCCGTCAATCACATGGTCGAGAGCAGCATCGAAGGGGTGGAGTTCATCTGCGCCAATACCGATGCCCAGGCGCTCAAGCGCGTCTCCGCCAAGACCGTGTTGCAGCTCGGCAGCGAGATCACCAAGGGGCTTGGCGCCGGTGCCAACCCCGAAGTGGGTCGTCAGGCCGCGATGGAAGATCGTGAGCGGATCGCCGAGTTGCTCGGTGGCGCCGACATGGTCTTCATCACCGCCGGCATGGGTGGTGGTACCGGCACCGGCGGGGCACCGGTGGTCGCCCAGGTCGCCAAGGAGCTGGGCATCCTGACCGTCGCGGTGGTCACCCGCCCGTTCCCCTTCGAAGGCCCCAAGCGCATGCGCGCAGCGGAAGAGGGCATGAAGGAGCTGTCCGAGCATGTCGACTCGCTGATCACCATTCCCAACGAGAAGCTTCTGTCCGTGCTTGGCAAGAGCGCGACACTGCTGACTGCCTTCAGCGCCGCCAATGACGTCCTGCTGGGTGCCGTACAGGGTATCGCCGAGCTGATCACCAGCCCGGGCATCATCAACGTCGACTTCGCCGACGTGCGCACCGTGATGTCAGAGATGGGCATGGCGATGATGGGCACCGGTGGTGCCACCGGCGAAAATCGCGCACGCGAGGCCGCCGAGAAGGCGATCCGCAGCCCGCTGCTCGAGGATATCGATCTGCACGGCGCTCGCGGCATCCTGGTCAACATCACCGCTGGGCCGGATCTGTCGATCGGTGAGTTCAACGACGTCGGCGCCACGGTGCAGGAGTTCGCCTCCCAGGACGCCACCATCGTCGTGGGTACCTCCATCGACATGGACATGACCGACGAACTGCGGGTCACCGTGGTCGCGGCGGGTCTCGACAATCAGGTGTCACGCCAGCAGAAGCCGGCGGCGCAGCAGCAGGTTCGTCGTCCCGAGGCGCGCCAGCGTCCTCAGCAGAGTGCGATCAATCGCGCCCAGGGCGGCGCCGGTGTGGCCGCAGCGAGCAAGCCAGAGGCGCAGGAATCACCGCGACCGCAGGCCGAGAAGCGCAAGTCTCAGGAGTTGGACGATTATCTCGATATTCCCGCCTTCCTGCGGCGTCAGGCGGACTGATCGAGAGCAGAGTGCGCGAAATTTCCGGGGTGCAGGGATCGAAAGGCGATGTTTTTTTGTTGAAACGTCCGTTTGGTGTTATAGTGAACGGTGTTTGATAACCAACGACTGCCTGGCGACTGCACAATGATCAGACAACGTACCCTCAAGAATGTCATCCGCGCCACGGGCGTGGGACTGCACTCCGGCAAGAAGGTCTACCTGACGCTTCGCCCCGCGCCGGTGGACACGGGCATTGTGTTCGTGCGCACCGACCTCGAGCCGGAGGTCCGCATTCCCGCCCAGGCGTTGAATGTGACCGACACCACTCTCTGCACCGCCCTGTCTCAGAATGGTGAGAAGGTCGCGACCGTGGAGCACCTGATGTCCGCCTTCGCGGGTCTCGGCATCGACAATGCCTACGTCGATGTGAGCGCGCCCGAAGTGCCGATCATGGACGGTAGTGCCGGACCCTTTGTGTTCCTGATCCAGTCCGCCGGGATCCAGGAGCAGAGCGCGGCCAAGAAGTTCATCCGCATCAAGCGTGAGATCAAGGTCAGCGAAGGCGACAAGGAAGCCGTCTTCCTGCCCCATCAGGGCTTCAAGGTCTCCTTTGCCATCGACTTCGATCACCCGGTGTTCGAGGACCAGAAGCAGACCGCCATGGTCGACTTCTCCACGACGTCCTTCGTCAAGGAGGTGTCTCGCGCGCGGACCTTCGGCTTCATGCGTGATCTCGAGTACCTGCGCTCGAACAACCTGGCGCTTGGTGGGAGCCTCGACAATGCCATCGTGGTGGACGACTACCGCATCGTGAACGACGGTGGTCTGCGCTACGACGACGAGTTCGTCAAGCACAAGGTGCTGGACGCCATCGGTGACCTTTACCAGCTCGGTCACAGCCTGATCGGCGAGTTCCGTGGCGTGAAGTCCGGTCACGCGCTGAACAACCAGCTGTGTCGTGCGCTCATCGAGCAGCCCGAGGCCTGGGAGATCGTGACCTACGAGAGCGAAGCCGAATCGGCGCCGATTTCCTACGCGGCACCGGCCATGGCGTGATGCGAGCCTCGGTGATGGCCAGGCCAAGGTTAGCCCCGCAGATCGCCAGTCTTCCGTAGCAACTTGTCTTCGGCCATCACTCGCTTGAACGCCGCCCCTCGGGGCGGCGTTCTGCTGTCTGGGGTTTCATATTCGCGTCATGTTCACGTCGTGTTCGGCGTCACCAAGCGGCGCGGGCAGGGTCGGGAGGCCGCGGCGATTCATGCGCGGGGAACGCCGATGGGGCTAGGCGTCGTCTTTTCCTGAAGGCGACTCGGCGTGGGCCGCCAGGCGCTCCAGGGCGCGCTTGAGTCGCGGATCCTCGACATCGGCGGCGCAGCTCGAGAGCTCGTCACCGGCCTGGGCGGGCAGGCGCCTTACCTGGCGCGGCGCCACCTTGGCCGGGCGCACCGGGCGTACCTTGAGGTGGAAGCCGGTCACCGCCTGGAACTCCGGCAACTGGTGCAGGCAGTCGAGCAGACGCGGCTGTTCGTAGCGCAGACGGGTCAGCCAGGCTGCGCCATCGGTGATCAGGGTCAGGCGGCCGTCACGGAAGCCACCGACAAACAGGTGTTCCGCCAGAGTGGGCGAGAGTTCATTGCGCAGATGCTCCTGAGCGCGCTCGATCAGGCGCGCCATGCGCATCAGTCCGCCCAGTTCGCCGCGGCCCTGAAGAAGCCCTGTCATGGACTGGGCGCGGAACCGCTTAACCTTTATACTCATGTGCTTGTGTCTTGGGATGCCCCAGGATCAATGAATTTGTCGCTCGGCGGCGTTCGTCTGTGGAACGCAGGTGTCATGGCCGTTTGCATGATGGCCGCTCGAGTGATGGGCAGCCGGCATGGCGCCGGCCCGAGACTAGCACGCCAGGGAGTTCCCCGACAGCATGACTGCCATCGACCCACATCGCTGCTGCCCCCGCGAGGCTCGTGCCCGTCGGGTGGCCAGATGGTGGTTGGCAGGGCTGCTGGTGGGCTGCCTGCTGCCGGCGAGCCTGAGCGCCGCCGAATCTCCCCGAGCCACCGAGCGACTGGTGCAGATCTGCATCATGGCGCCGGCGGTCATCCGGGCCCATACCATGCTCAAGGCCTGCCGCCATCGGCTGGCCCGACATCCCCTCAAGACCCTGCCCAAACCATCGTCCCCGTCGGTGGCCTGGGCGGCGCCAATGCTGGTGCCGGTGGCCGCCCTCGACGTGGTGTCCCGCCGGGGTCCTCCTGACATCGCCTGAATTCGATGAAGCGTGACGGTCGCCAATGCCTGGCGGCCTCTTTTTCAGGTTCCAGATTTCAGGAAGTTTCATGATCAATTCTCTGCTGCGTAAAGTCGTCGGCTCCAAGAACGACCGCGACGTCAAGCGCATGTCCCGCCAGGTTCGCGCCGTCAATGAGCTCGAGCCGAGCCTCGAAGCCCTCGACGACGCTGCGCTGGCCGCCCGCACCGCTGAGTTCCGTGAGCGTCTGGCGGCCGGTGAGTCGCTCGATGCCCTGTTGCCCGAAGCCTTTGCCACCGTGCGCGAGGCCAGCAAGCGGGTGATGGGCATGCGTCACTTCGACGTACAGCTGATCGGCGGCATGACCTTGAACCGCGGCCGGATCGCCGAGATGAAGACCGGTGAGGGCAAGACCCTGGTCGCGACCCTGGCGGTGTACCTCAACGCCTTGCCCGGCAAGGGCGTGCACGTGGTCACGGTCAACGACTACCTGGCCCGGCGTGACGCCAACTGGATGCGCCCCCTGTACGAGTTTCTCGGCCTGTCGGTAGGCGTGATCTACTCCGGCCAGACCTCCGAGGAGAAGCGTGACTCCTACGCCTGCGACATCACCTACGGCACCAACAACGAGTTCGGCTTCGACTACCTGCGCGACAACATGGCGTTTTCGCTGGAAGACAAGGTTCAGCGGGAACTGCACTTTGCCATCGTCGACGAGGTGGACTCCATCCTTATCGATGAGGCGCGCACGCCGCTGATCATCTCCGGTGCGGTGGACGAGAACACCGAGCTGTACAAGGTGGTGGATCGGCTCGCCAGGGAGCTCACGCCCTGCAGCGACGAGGAAGATC
This sequence comes from Halomonas sp. BN3-1, assembly GCF_003056325.1. Taxonomy (NCBI): domain Bacteria; kingdom Pseudomonadati; phylum Pseudomonadota; class Gammaproteobacteria; order Oceanospirillales; family Halomonadaceae; genus Halomonas; species Halomonas sp. BN3-1. Next base: position 205,058 of record NZ_PYVV01000001.1, read on the forward strand.
CCGAAAGCGGCGACTTTACCCTCGACGAGAAGCAGAAGCAGGTCGAGGTGACCGAGCGCGGTCACCACAAGGTCGAGGAGCTGATGCGCGCCCAGGGGCTGCTCGGCGAAGACGACTCGCTCTACGCCGCCCAGAACCTCAACCTGTTGCAGCATATGCACTCGGCGCTGCGTGCGCGCCACCTGTACCACCCTGACGTCGACTACATCGTCAGCGAGGGACAGGTGGTCATCGTCGACGAACACACCGGGCGTACCATGCCGGGCCGTCGCTGGTCCGAGGGCCTGCACCAGGCGGTGGAAGCCAAGGAGGGTGTGACCGTCCAGCGCGAGAGCCAGACCCTGGCCTCCACCACCTTCCAGAACTACTTCCGCCTGTACGAGAAGCTGTCCGGGATGACCGGTACCGCCGATACCGAGGCCTTCGAATTCCGTCAGATCTACGGGCTCGATGTGGTGGTCATCCCCACCAACAGGCCGCTGGCGCGCAAGGACATGAACGACCTCGTCTACCTCAGCGCCGAAGAGAAGTTCGAGGCGATCATCGAGGACGTCAAGGTCCAGGTCGAGGCCGGCCGTCCGGTGCTGGTGGGTACCGCGTCCATCGAGACGTCCGAATACCTGGCCGAGTTGATGCGCAAGTCCGGCATCGACTTCAACGTGCTCAACGCCAAGCAGCACCAGCGCGAGGCCGAGGTCATCGCCCAGGCCGGGCGCCCAGGTGCGGTGACCATCGCGACCAACATGGCCGGTCGTGGTACCGATATCGTGCTCGGCGGCAACTGGGAGGCCGAAGCGGCCAAGCTGGAGAACGCCAGCGACGCCGAGAGAGAGGCATTGAAGGAGGCCTGGCGCGAGCGCCACGAGGCGGTGCTGGCCGCTGGTGGCCTGCACGTCATCGGCTCCGAGCGCCATGAGTCACGGCGCATCGACAATCAGCTGCGTGGTCGTAGTGGCCGCCAGGGCGATCCGGGCTCGACCCGCTTCTTCCTGTCGCTGGAAGACAACCTGATGCGTCTGTTCGGTTCCGAACGGGTGCAGAAGCTGATGCAGGCGCTGGGCCTGGAGCGGGGCGAGGCCATCGAGCACAAGATGGTGTCCAACGCCGTCGAGCGTGCCCAGAAGAAGGTCGAGGGTCGCAACTTCGATATCCGCAAGCAGCTGCTCGAGTACGATGACGTGGCCAACGATCAGCGTCGCGTGATCTACGAGCAGCGCAACGAGATCCTGGCCGCCAGCGACGTCTCCGACAACGTCATGGGCATTCGTGAAGAGGTGCTGGACGAGGCCATCAGTGCCTACGTGCCACCCCAGAGCCTGCCCGAGCAGTGGGATCTGGCGGGGCTCGAGGCTCACCTCAAGAGCGAGTACCAGTTGGACGCGCCGGTGGTGCAGTGGGCCGAGGAGGACGAGCGCTTCCACGAGGAGCAGCTGCGCGAACGCCTGCAGACCCAGCATCGCGAGACCTATCAGGCCAAGGTCGCCATCGCCGGCGAGGAGCTGATGCGGCGCTTCGAGAAGCAGGTCATGCTGCAGGTGCTGGACACCCGCTGGAAGGAACACCTGCAGTCCATGGACCATCTGCGTCGTGGTATCCATCTGCGTGGCTACGCTCAGAAGAATCCGAAGCAGGAGTACAAGCGCGAATCCTTCGAGCTGTTCCAGAACCTGCTGACCAATATCAAGGCCGACGTCACCCGTATCCTCAGTCACGTGCAGGTGCGTGCCCCCGAGGAGGTGGACGCCCTGGAGCGTCAGCGTCGCGAGGCCCTGGCCCGCGAGAGCGCTCAGGCGGCCAGTCGCCACGACGCACCTGCCGCGACGGACGCCGAGATGGCCGACGAGGGCGGCGAGCGTCACGTCAACGAGGTTGCCGATCAGCGCCCGGTGCGTCGAGACGCCCCCAAGGTTGGCCGCAATGATCCCTGCCCCTGCGGCTCCGGCAAGAAGTACAAGCAGTGCTGCGGCAAGCTCAGCTGAGCAAGCCTCGCAACCCATGACGACGGCGACCCCGGGCTTCAAGGCCTGGGGTCGTCTTTGACGCAAGGAGAAAACAATGGCAGTCGGTGACAGCATTTTTCCGGCAATGGGGCCGATCCCCGGGGTTCGCCTGGGCAGTGCCATGGCAGGCATCAAGAAGCCGGGCCGGCGTGATCTGGTGGTGATCGAGGTGGCCCCGGGCGCCAGGGTGTCCGGCACCTTCACCCGCAACGCCTTCTGCGCGGCGCCGGTCCATGTGGCCCGCCAGCATCTGGCCGCGGGCGACGCGGTTCGCTACCTGGTCATCAATACCGGCAATGCCAACGCCGGCACCGGCGAGATCGGCATGCGCGACGCCCACGCCACCTGTCAGGCGCTGGCCGAACTCGCCGAGGTGTCGGCCGACCAGGTGCTGCCGTTCTCCACCGGCGTGATCGGCGAACCGCTGCCGATGGAGCGACTTCTCGGTGGCCTGCCAGAGGCGCTCGACCAGCTCGACGACGGTGGCGACGCCTGGGCTCGGGCGGCCGAAGGCATCCTCACCACCGACACCCGGACCAAGGGCGCGACCCGCCAGGTAACGCTCAAGCAGGGCACTGTCACCCTCAATGGCATCGCCAAGGGGTCGGGCATGATCCGTCCCGACATGGCCACCATGCTGGGTTTTGTCGCCACCGACGCGGCGATCGAGTCCGAGCGTCTTGATGCCCTGCTCAGGGAGGGCGTCAAGCGCTCGTTCAACAGCATCACCGTGGACTCCGATACCTCGACCAACGACGCCTGCATGCTGATCGCCACCGGCCAGGGCGCAGCACTCGCCGAAGACGATGACGAGCGGATATTTCGTCAGGCCCTCGATGAGGTGCTGGTGGAGCTGGCCCAGGCGATCATTCGCGACGGCGAGGGTGCGACCAAGTTCGTCACCCTGGACGTCAGCGGCGCCCTGAGCGTCGAGGAGGCGCGCGAGGTAGCCTTTACGGTAGCCCATTCGCCGCTGGTAAAGACCGCACTGTACGCCAGTGACGCCAACTGGGGCCGTATCCTCGCCGCGGTGGGGCGTGCCCGGGTCGAGGACTTCGATGTCGATCGGGTGACCATCGATCTGGGCGATGTGCGCCTGGTCGAGAACGGTGGGCGTGCAGAGGGCTACAGTGAGGACGCCGGCAGTGCGGTGATGGCGGCAGAAGAGATCACCATTGCCATCGATCTGGGGCGTGGTGACGCTGCCGCGCGGGTGTGGACCTCCGACCTGTCCCACGACTATGTTTCGATCAACGCCGACTACCGCAGTTGATTCCGCATGGGTTCGTCGGCGGCAGATGAATCTCGGCCAGTGAATCGGTATCCTGTGTCGTCTTTTTTGCCTGTCCGGTGGGTAGCGGTGGAGCCGATCCATCGGCGATGCATCAGCGGCAGATGAATCTCGGCGAGCGAATCGGTATCCTATGCCGACTTTTATCGCCCTCCCGACTGAAAACTGGTGCGGGCGTGGCCCGCGAACCGAAGCTGGTATTGTTGAATGAACACTATGGTGAAGAGAAGGGTGCACGTGGCGGCGGCCGCCATCATCAGCCCGAACGGTGACGAAGTGCTGCTGGCCCGGCGTCCTTCCAATGTGGACCACGGCGGCCTTTGGGAGTTTCCCGGTGGCAAGCTGGCGCCCTACGAGACCGGGCTTGAGGCGCTCAAGCGCGAGCTGCACGAAGAACTCGGCATCGAGATTCGTCGCGCCCAACCGCTGATTCGCATCCACCACGAGTACTCCGATAAGCACATTCTGCTCGACGTCTGGCAGGTCAAGGACTTCTCCGGTGAGCCCTTCGGTCGCGAAGGGCAGGCGGTACGCTGGGTGCCCATGGGCGAGCTGATTGGCTATCCCTTCCCGGCCGCCAACCTGCCGATCCTGCGTGCGGTGATGCTGCCCTCGGAATACCTGATCAGTGACGAGGAAGCCGACGAGGACGCCTTCGACGCCAAGCTCGAGCGGGCCCTCGAGGAAGATGGCGTGCGTCTGGTTCAGCTGCGCGCCAAGACCCTCGACGAGGACGCCTACGTGGCCCGTGCGGAGCGTGCCCTGGCGCTGTGCCGTCGATACGGTGCCAAGCTGATGCTCAACGGTGAACCGGAGCTGCTCGAGCGGATCGATGCCGATGGTATCCATCTGACCAGCGAGCGGCTGATGGGCCTGGAGCGTCGCCCCATCGCCGAGGCCAAGTGGTTGGCGGCCTCGACCCACGACAAGGCCCAGCTCGACCAGGCCCACGCCATTGGCTGCGACTTCGTGACCCTGTCACCGCTGCGCACCACTCCGTCCCATCCGGAAGTGGCACCGATCGGCTGGCATGACTTCCAGCAACTGGTCGAACGCGCCGGCATGCCGGTCTACGCGCTGGGTGGCATGACGCGCCACGACGCCAGCCATGCCCGCGCCGTGGGGGCCCAGGGGATCGCGTCCATCCGTGACTTCTGGCGCTAGGGCATTGGCGAAAAGGGCCAGCACCGGCCGTTAGCTACCAGATGCAAGAAACCCCGCCAGGGAGACCTGGCGGGGTTTCTTGCGTTCAGGGGCATGTCGTTCCATTGCCGCGTGGCTCTGTTCTAAAGCTCGACGAGCGTCGGCGCTTTTCGTACAAGCCCTGGGCTTTATGCGAGAAGTCGACGAAGCCCGGCTCTTTGGCGGCAAGCCCTAGTCGCGGTAGCGGCGGGTCAGATCTCCATAGGCGTCGATGCGCCGGTCCCGCAGGTAGGGCCAGATCCGCCGCACGTTTTCGCCATGGTCCAGATCCAGGGTCACCAGCAGGGTCTCGGGCTCGGTGCCGGCGTGGGCCAGCAGCTCACCCTGGGGCCCGGCGACAAAGCTGCCGCCCCAGAAGTCGATGCCTTCGCTGACCGTCGAGTGATCCTCCTCGTGGCCCACCCGGTTTGCGACCAGCACCGGGACACCGTTGGCCACGGCGTGGCTGCGCTGGATCAGCGTCCAGGCGTCCTTCTGGCGCGTCTTTTCGGCGTCGTCGTCGCCCGGCGCCCAGCCGATGGCGGTGGGGTAGAGCAGCAGTTCGGCACCGGCCAGGGCCATCAGGCGCGCGGCCTCCGGGTACCACTGATCCCAGCACACCAGTACCCCGAGCCGGCCCACCGAGGTGTCGATGGGGGTGAACCCTTGTCCGAGAGAGGCGTCATGATCTCCGGGGGTGAAGTAGAACTTCTCGTAGAAGCCCGGGTCGTCGGGGATATGCATCTTGCGGTAGTGACCCACCGCGCCCTTGGCGCCGTCGTAGACCACCGCCGTGTTGTGATAGATGCCCGGCGCGCGGCGCTCGAACAGCGAGCCCATCAGCACGATGTCGAGCTCCGCGGCGAGTTCGGCCAGTCGTGTGCCGGTGGGCCCGTCCAGCGGCTCCGCCAGGTCGAACAGCGCCGGATCCTCGTACTGACAGAAGTAGTGGGTGGCGTGGAGTTCCTGCAGCATCACCAGTCTGGCACCGCGGCCGGCGAGATCGCGGATGCTCGCTTCACTGGCGTCGAGGCTTCTGGCCTTGTCGGGCCAGGCGGGTTGCTGGACCAGGCCCACGGTCAATTGGCGTGTCATCGGCGGTCTCCTTCGGCGGTGGTGGTGGCGGCGGCGAGAGCCCCCTGGGGCCACTGCATGGTCAGGCAGTGCAGGCTGCCGTGTTGAACGATGGCGGCGCTGGCGTCCACCGGGATGACATCCCGGTCGGGGAAGGCCCCGGCCAGGGCGTCGAGCGCCGCCAGGTCGTGACGATCGCCGTAGACCGGCACCAGCACCGCCCCGTTGATGATCAGGAAGTTGGCGTAGGTGGCCGGCAGGCGGTGGCCATCCTCAGCGTCATGGCAGGCGCCAGGCCAGGGCAGCGGTACCAGGCGATAGGGCGAGCCGTCCGCGCGGGTCAGCGCCTTGAGTTCGCGCTCCATGGCGGCGAGCTCGGCGTAGTGCGCGTCGCTCGGATCATCGCAGCGCACATAGGCGATGGTCTGGGGATCACAGAAGCGCGCCAGGGTATCGATATGGCTGTCGGTATCGTCGCCTTCGAGATGTCCGTGGCAGAGCCACAGCACCCGTTGGATGCCCAGCGTCTCGGCCAGCCAGGTCTCGATATCGGCCCGCGACATCGAGGGGTTGCGGTTGGGATTGAGCAGACAGGCCTCGGTGGTCAGCAGCGTCCCTTCGCCATCGGTCTCCAGGGCGCCGCCCTCCATGATCACCGCGCTATCGCTTGTCGCGCAGGCGATCAAGCCGGCATCCTTGAGCTGGCGGGTCAGGGTGTTGTCGCGATCGGCCGGAAACTTGCCGCCCCAGCCGTTGAAGCCGAGGTCATGGAAGGTAACGCCGTTGCCGTCACCGGTCGCCAGCGGGCCATGGTCCCGGGCCCAGGTGTCGTCGGCGTCGACCACGGTCAGGCGCAGACGCTCGGGTGCCGCGCCTCGGGCCAGCAGGCGGCCTGACAGCGCCTCGCCGGTGTCACGGTCGGGCACCCCGATGATCACGCTCTGATAACGACTGATGATCAGGGCGAGCTGCTCGAGCATCGCCTCGATGGCGGGCAGCGTCGGCGCCCAGTCGCTGTCGCGGCGGGGCCAGGTCAGCTGGACGGCATCCTGAGGGTGCCATTCGGGTAGCAGGCGGGGCATGGGTGATGTCCTGGGGCCAAGAAACGGCGAAATGTAGGCGGCTGTGACCGAAGATGCAAGGATCTCGCAATTCCTCTGCCGTGGCGATGCAGTCGCTCGCAAAAAACCGTACCATGACGGCCCGCCGACAAGGAACGAGTCCATGCTTGATCGATTGCCCTTTCTGATCGGGTTGCGTTATGTGCGAGCCAAGCGACGCAACCACTTCATTTCGTTCATCTCGCTGACCTCCATGCTGGGTCTTACCCTGGGCGTGGCGGTGCTGATCCTGGTGCTCTCGGTGATGAACGGCTTCGACCGGGAGCTGCGCCAGCGGGTGCTGGGCATGGTGCCCCACACCCAGATCGAACAGGCCGGTGGGATGACCGACTGGCAGCCCCTGGCCGAGCGCCTGACCCAGCGCGAACATGTCATCGGGGCGGCGCCCTATATCCAGCAGCAGGGCATGTTCTCGGTGGCCGGGCGCAATCAGGGCGCCATGGTCAACGGCATCGAGCCCGAGTGGGAGAGCCGGGTGTCGATCGTCGACGAGAACATGTCGCGTGGCTCGCTGGACGACCTCAAGGCAGGGGAGTGGCACATCGTGCTCGGCTCCATCCTCGCCAACAACCTCAACGTCGACGTGGGGGACAGCGTGACCCTGCTGGTGCCGGAGGCCTCGATCACCCCGGCAGGCGTCTTCCCCAGGCTCAAGCGCTTCACCGTTAGCGGCATCTTCAGTGTCGGTGCCGACCTGGACGCCAACCTGGCCTACGCCAACATCGAGGACATGCAGACCCTGGCGCGCATGGGGGACAGCATTGGCGGGTTGCGTCTGGAGCTCGACGATCTGTTCCTGGCCGGTCAGGAGACCCAGGCCATCGTCAATGAGCTGGGCGGTGGCTATCGCGGCTACGACTGGACCTTCACCCGGGGCAACCTGTTCCAGGCGATCCAGATGGAAAAGCGCATGATCGGCCTGCTGCTGACCGTGATCATCGCCGTGGCTGCCTTCAATATCGTCTCGACCCTGGTGATGGTGGTGACCGACAAGCACGCCGACATCGCCATCCTGCGGACCATCGGTGCCACCCCGGGTTCGATCATGGGCATCTTCATGGTCCAGGGTATCGCCATCGGGGTGATCGGTATCGTCATCGGGGTCGCGCTGGGTATTCTGCTGGCGCTGACGGTGTCCGATATCATTGCCTTCGTCGAGTCGACCCTGGGTATCCACTTCCTCGACGCGGGGGTCTACTTCATCAGTGACCTGCCGTCCCAGCTGATCTGGAGCGATGTCTATCAGATCGTGGGGGCCGCCTTCGTGCTGACTTTCCTGTCCACCCTGTATCCGGCCTGGCGCGCGGCGCGGGTCCAGCCTGCCGAGGTGCTGCGCTATGAATGATTCGGTAATCGCCAAGCCTGGTGTCGAGGCGTCGACCCCCGCCGGCAACGATCTGATGCTCGAGTGCCGCGAGTTGTCCAGGGTCTACGATGAAGGTCCCGCCGACCTGGTGGTGCTCGACCAGCTCGAGCTCAAGGTGCACGCCGGCGAGCGAGTCGCGGTGGTCGGCAGTTCCGGCTCCGGCAAGACCACCCTGCTCAACCTGCTCGGTGGCCTCGACAGCCCCAGCGCCGGCGAAGTACGGGTGGCCGACACCGTGTTGCACAAGATGGGCGACGCCGAGATCGGGCGCTTCCGCAATCGCCACATCGGCTTCGTCTACCAGTTCCACCATCTGCTGGCGGAGTTCTCGGCGCTGGAGAACGTGGCGCTGCCGTTGATCATTCGCGGTAGCCGCAAGCGTGACGCCGAGGACAAGGCGCGTGCTCTGCTGGACAAGGTAGGGCTGGGCCCCAGGGCCGAACACAAGCCCGGCGAGCTGTCCGGCGGTGAGCGCCAGCGTGCGGCGATCGCCAGGGCCTTGGTCACCGATCCCAGCCTGATGCTGATGGACGAGCCCACCGGCAACCTCGACAAGCACACCGCCGCCAGCATCCTGGCGCTGATGGATGAGCTTGCCGCCAGCGCTCGCTGCGCCTTCGTCATCGTCACCCATGACCCGGCCCTGGCCGCCCATCAGGACCGCGTGCTGAGACTCGACAACGGCAAGCTGCACGCCGAGTAGGTCTTTCGCAGCGTCCAGAAGAAGCCAGAAGAAGGCCCCGATGCAATCGCATCGGGGCCTTCTTTCGTAGGGGATTGCTTGTCCGGGCTTTCTCGGCAGACCAGCGGGAACGGCGCCGGGCCGAGCAGGGCCTTTTGCGCAGGCTGAGTCAGGGCGGCTGGGGCAGTGTGGCTGGGTCGATGCGGTTGAGTCAGTGTGGTTGGTTCAGTGCGGCTGGGTCCTGCGGCGTCGCCGGCGCGCGCGTGCCTTCCAGCTGCGTGCCACCTGCCAGCGCCACAGCAGGCGTATCACCAGGTTGGCCAGGCCGCCGACGGCGATCGCCGCCACAAGCGAGCCGATCAGCAGGGACGGCAGGATGTCCAGCAACTGGGACTGCAGCCAGTCGGTGGTCAGCCGATGGGGCGCCTCCAGCGCCGGGCGTTGCATCAGCCAGGCGCCGAGACAGTAGTTGGCGTAGAAGATGATCGGCATCGTCAGCGGGTTGGTGATCCACACCAGAGCCACCGACAGCGGCAGATTGCAGCGTCCGACACGGGCGCCGAGGGCGGCGACGACCATCTGACACGGGATCGGCAGCAGCGCGCTGAACAGGCCAACGCTGAAGGCGTTGGCCACGCTGCGGCGCGTCAGCACCCACAGGGCGGGGTCGGCGATCAGGTGCGCCATGAAGCGTAGCGAGCGCTGCCGGCGCAGGGCGTCCGGCGAGGGCAGATAGCGCTTGAGTAGTCGACGCGGCATGGCGAATCAGCTCGAGGCTGCGGATGCGTGGCTATTATCCATACAAGCCGCCGCCCTTGCCATGACGTCGGCCAACGATGGGCATGCGTGACGCCGTCGACAGGCTGTCGGGCTTCGGGGCCCCAAGCCTCCAGGGCTCCAGAGAGAGGGCGATGGAATCTGACGAAAACTCGCAACGATCGATGCGTCGGCCGTCAGGCCGCCTCTGGCAAGGCACCTGTTCTCTCTCGCTGGCATGGGCGCTGGCCCTGGGCAGCGTCCTTGGAGGCGCCGGTCTGACGCTGCCCGAGGCCGCCCTCGGCCTGAATCTGCTGACAGCGGCGGCACTGGTATCACTGGCCTTGCGCCGGACGGCGGCGCTGCTGGTGTGTCTGGCCGGGCTGTGGGTGCTTGGCTGTCTGTTGCAGCAGCAGGCGGCCCGCTTGCCCTCGGGGCTTGCCGGGGTGCCGCTGACGGTCGAGGGGCGGGTGTTGGCAAGTCGCCAGAGCGATGGCCTGCAGCGTCTGACCATGAGGGTCGAGAGCTGCCGTCCGCTGGAAGCCGGACTGCCTGACTGCTCGGGACTCGAGCGGATACGGGTCAGTCGCTATAGCCCCATGGACGGCGAGGTCGGGGCCGCGTCGGCAACAGCGCACACGATGATGGCCGTCGGTGAGCGCTGGCGGTTCGATGTACGACTGCGCCCACCTGGTGGCCTCGCGAATCCCGGGCGCTTCGACTATCGCCGCTGGCTGTGGCGTGAAGGGATTCACGCCACCGGATCGGTCCTCGCACAACCGCCGCCGCAACGCTTGGCCGCCGCCCCCCAGGACCCACGCCGGGCGTTGCTGCGACAGCTCGATGGCCAGCCGCTGCATGAGACGACGCAGCGCTGGCTGGCGGCCTTGACCCTGGGCCGTGGCGAGCGGCTCGAGGCCGATGACTGGGCGCTGCTCAACGCCACCGGGACGACCCATCTGGCGGTGGTGTCCGGGCTGCACGTGGGCCTGGTGGCGGCGCTGGCGCTGACCCTGTCGCGACTGGTGGCGCGGTTGATTCAGCCGGGGCGCTGGCGGCTTTTGCGTTGGCCGTGGCTGGCCGCCGCAACGGCCACCACCGGCTTTGTCTGGCTGGTCGGCGCCGAACCGCCGGCGCTGCGGGCACTGGTGATGGTCCTTATCGCCCTTTGGGTGGCCGGGGGGCGGCATTCTCCTTCGCCGTGGCAGGGCTGGGCACTGGCCTGGGCGGTGGTCGTGCTGTGGGATCCTTTGGCGCTGTGGCGCCCCGGGCTTTGGCTGTCCTTCGGTGCTGTAGCCCTGCTGATCCTGATGTGGCAGGGCAGGCAGGTGCCGTCCGGGCTCAAGGGTGCCTTGGCGGCGCTATTGCGTACCCAGCTGTTGCTGGCGCTACCCATGGCGGGTCTGGTGCTGCTGGCGATGGGTCAAGTGGCGCCGTTGGCCCCCTTGGCCAATCTGCTGGCGGTGCCCCTGGTGACGCTGGTGCTGGTGCCGCTGGGGATGCTGGGCTGGGTGCTGTCGACGGTGTCGTCTGAGGCGGCGATGGCGAGCTGGTGGCTGTTCGAAGCGGGCCTTGAGGTGATGCTGGCGTCGTTGCGGATGTTCGCCGAACTGTCACCCGGTCAGTCACTGCGAGAAGGAGGGCGCTGGACGCTCGGCATTCTGCTGCTGGGCCTGGGCGCGCTGCTGTTGCTGCCTGGCCTGGGTGCCGGGCTGCGATCAGCAAGCCTCCTGGCACTTGTTGCGGCCATGGCGATGATGCCGGCCTTCGGTGGCAGGCCTGGACCGGGCGAGGTACGGCTGATGGTCTGGGACGTGGGGCAGGGGCTGATGGTGGAGCTGATCACCGCCCGTCATCGACTGCTGTACGACAGCGGTCCTCGCTTTCGCTCCGGCTTTACGCCGCTGGCGTCCATCTGGGCATCTCCGCAAGCCTTTGACGAGGTGGTGATCAGCCACGCCGACCAGGACCACGCAGGAGGACTCGCCAGCCTGGTGCGTGATCATCGGGTGGCTCATTGGTGGTACCCCGAGGGCGAGACGCTGGCGCTGTCGGCGCACACGCCGCGACACCCTTGTCATGCCGGGGAGGGGTGGCGCTGGGACGGTGTCGACTTCACCTTTCTGTGGCCGCCTGCCTCGGCCGGCAGCGCAACGGCAAGCGACGTTGCCGGGCATGGCAGCAATGATCGCTCCTGCGTGCTGCTGGTGAGTACCGCCGGTGGCAGCGTGTTGCTTACCGGCGATGCGGGAAAACGCGTCGAGCGCTTCCTGATCCCGCGCTTGCCGCTGGCGCCTGCGGTTCTGGTGGTGGGGCATCATGGCAGCGCGGACAGCACCGGCGAGGCCCTGGTGACGGCCAGGCCGCCCCGCCTGGCGGTGATTTCCCGCGGTGCCTACAATGGCTTCGGTCATCCTGCCGACCAGGTGGTGCGTCGCCTGCGACGCGTCGGCAGTTGCCTGATGGACACCGCTGTGGATGGGCGAGTGAACATCCTCCTGTCGCAGGTCGGGATAGCGGCGGCGCAGGGTATCCATCCCCGTCTGACCGGTGGCGGTGTCGAAGGCCCCTGCCATGGGGTAGAATCGCGGCACTGAATCTCACTGCCCTGTGTGTCGGCCGGCCAGGAGCGACGCCGCGTCCGCTGTCGGCGGCAGACGGCCGTGCGGGTCCTGGTGATCGCCACCTGGACCATCCGCGGCGGCCAGACAGGACCGATTCCCTCGCAACTGGAGCCAACGTGATCGAATACTCCGGCTGGACGCTCTACAAGCGTCTTCTTGGTTACGTCAAACCCTTCTGGAAGTCCTTTCTCGTCGCCGTGGTCGGCTACGCCATCTACGCGGCGTCCAGTACCGCCCTGGCCGAGATGATGAAGCGCCTGATCGATGGCATCCAGAATCCCGACGCCGCCTTTCGTCTGTTTCTGCCGCTGTTCGTCGTCGGCATGTTCGGCGCCAGGGGTGTCGGCACCTTTCTCGGCACCTACTTCATGAGCAACGTTGCACGCAACATGGTGCACGCGCTGCGCTGTGACGTCTTCAACCATATGCTGCGCCTGCCGGGGCGCTTCTTTGACAATCATTCTTCCGGCCACCTGATCTCGCGGGTGACCTACCATGTGGAGCAGGTGACCGGCGCAGGCACCAAGGCGATCACGGTAATCCTCCAGGAGGGCCTGTTTGTACTCGGCCTGCTGGGCTATCTGCTGTGGACCAACTGGATGCTGACGCTCTTGTTCATGGCAGTGACGCCGCTGATTGGTGGCGTGGTGAGCTACGCCAGCAAGCGCTTTCGGCGCATTTCCAAGCGCATCCAGCGCTCCATGGGGGACGTCACCCACGTCGCCTCCGAGGCCTTGACCGGCTACCGCGTGGTGCGTACCCACGGCGCCGAGAAATACGAGATGGGGCGCTTCCACGACGCCAGTGAAGTCAACCGTCGCCAGAGCCTGAAGGAGGCCCTGACCAAGGCCACCAGCACTCCGGTCATCCAGATGCTGGTGGCACTGTCGCTGGCGCTGCTGGTGTGGCTTGCCATGTCACCGGCGCTGATGGACAACATGACGCCGGGCGAATTCGTGGCCTTCATCACCGCCGCCTCGCTGATGGCCAAGCCGATTCGCTCGCTCAGCGAGATCAACGGCACCATCCAGAAGGGTATCGCTGCCTCCAGTGAACTGTTCGGGCTGCTCGACGAGCCTGAGGAACGCGACACCGGAACCCTGATGCCCGAGCGCCTGCAGGGGCGGATACAGCTCGAACAGGTGCGCTTCGCCTACGGAGACGATCAGCCCGAGGTGCTCAAGGGCATCGACCTGGACGTGCGCAAGGGCGAGATGGTAGCCATCGTCGGCCGCTCGGGCAGCGGCAAGTCGACCCTGGTCAGCCTGTTGCCGCGCTTCTACCGACCGACGGGCGGGCGTATCCTGATCGATGGCACCCCCATCGAGGAGTACCAGCTGACGGCGCTGCGACAGCAAATTGCGCTGGTGTCCCAGCAGGTGACGTTGTTCAACGCCACCATCGCCGAGAACATTGCCTACGGGGTCCCCGATGCCGATCCTGCTGACATCGAGGCGGCGGCCCGCGCCGCCCATGCCCATGAGTTCATCGAGCGCATGCCCGGCGGCTACCAGGCGCTGGTCGGAGACAACGGCGTGATGCTCTCCGGTGGTCAGCGTCAGCGCATGGCGATCGCTCGGGCGATCTTCAAGGATGCTCCCATCCTGATCCTCGACGAGGCGACCTCGGCGCTGGACACCGAGTCCGAGCGCCATATCCAGGCGGCCCTGGAAGAGGTCTGCAAGGATCGCACCACCCTGGTCATCGCCCACCGCCTGTCGACCATCGAACGGGCCGACCGCATCCTGGTCATGGAGCAGGGCGAGATCATCGAGCAGGGCTCCCACGCCGAGCTGCTGGAACGCGACGGCGGTGCCTACGCCGCGTTGCACCAGCTGCAATTCCAGGAGGCGTAGATGGGGCTTGGGCAGCGCTGGCTCGAGGCGGCCTATCGTGGGGCTCCCTGGCTTGCCGTCCTGCGGCCGCTGGAGGCGCTCTATCGCCGCGAGGTACGCCGGCGAGCCGACGCCTTTGCGCGTGGCGACAAGCCGGTGTGGCGCGCTTCGGTACCCGTCATCGTGGTCGGCAACCTGACTCTCGGCGGCACCGGCAAGTCGCCGCTGGTCGCCTGGATGGGGCGGCACCTGGCTGAACGCGGCTTTCGCCCCGGGATTCTGTCACGGGGCTACGGTGGCAAGGCCGATGGCTACCCGCTGCACCTTGCCGCCGATACACCAGTAGCGGCCAGCGGCGATGAGCCGCGAATGCTGGCCGATCAGACCGGACTGCCGGTGGTGGTCGACCCGGACCGCCCGCGTGGGGCCCAGTGCCTGATCGATGCCGGTTGTGACGTCATCGTCACCGACGACGGTCTTCAGCACCATGCCCTGGGGCGTGATCTCGAGGTGGTGGTGGTGGACGCCAAGCGAGGCTTCGGCAACGGGCGCTGCCTGCCGGCAGGGCCGCTGCGCGAACCGCTGGAGCGGCTGGAGCGCATCGACGCGCTGATCGTCAACGGCGAATCGTCGAGCGCGCTTGCCGCTGACGGCTTCACCATGCAACTGGAGCCCGCCTGCTGGCGCAGGGTCGGTGACGACGAGCGGCGTCCACTGACGCCGCTGCCTTTCGCCACGCCGGTCACCGCGGTGGCAGGGATCGGTCATCCGGAGCGTTTCTTTACCACCCTGTCGGAGCTGGGAGTCGCCCATCGACCGGCCCCCTTTTCCGACCATCACCGGTTCAGCCCGGCCGACCTGACGACCAGCGACCAGCGACCTGTGGTGATGACCGCCAAGGATGCGGTCAAGTGTCGAAGCTTTGTTCCCGACGATTGCTGGGCCCTGGATGTCGAGGCTAGACCCGAGGCGTCCTTCGTGGCCTGGTTCGATCGGCGAGTGTCCGCCTGGCGAGGCACCGACGATGCGCAGGTCGCTCATGATACCGGGATCGCGCAGCGGCAGAGTGACTGAGCACTGCCGCCGAAGGCTCAAATTCAACAGGAGAAACGATGATGGACAAGGAACTACTGGCGATGCTGGTGTGCCCCCAGTGCCAGGGCAAGCTGCGCTACGACCGCGATGCCGGCGAGCTGTGCTGCCAGTTCGATGGCCTGGCCTATCCGATCCGTGACGGCATCCCGGTGATGCTGGTCGAGGAGGCGCGGGTCATGGAGGTCGACGAGACCCTCAAGACCAACCCCGGGCGGGGCACCTCCAGCACGGACGAGACGTGAAGGAGCGCTAGACGATGCAGGATTTTATCGTTGTCATACCGGCGCGTTACGGCTCGAGTCGTCTGCCCGGAAAGCCGCTGGCAGATATCGCCGGCCGACCCATGGTCGCCCGGGTCTGGGATCAGGCCCGGCGCTCCTCGGCGAGCCGAGTGGTGATCGCCACCGACGATGCGCGCATCGAAAGCGTGATGCTCGAGCTGGGCGCCGAGGTAGTGATGACCCGCGAGGACCATACCACCGGGACCGATCGGCTGGCGGAGGTGGTCGAGCGCCTGGCGCTGCCGGACGAGGCGGTGCTGGTCAACGTCCAGGGGGACGAACCGCTGTTGCCGCCCGAACTGATCGATCAGGTGGCGGGGCGCCTGATGCGCGACGAGGGCGCCTCGGTCGCGACCCTGGCCGAGTCCATTGGCGACGTCGATACCTTGTTCAACCCCAATGTGGTCAAGGTAACCCGGGCCGCATCGGGCAGGGCGCTGAGCTTTTCTCGCGCCCCGATGCCCTGGGACCGGGAGGGCTTTCGTGAGCCTCCGACGCTGCTCACCACCGACGCTTGGCTACGCCATATTGGCCTCTATGCCTATCGAGCGAGCTTTCTGCGGGCCTTCAGCCAGTGGCTGCCGGCTCCCATCGAACAGCTCGAACAGCTCGAGCAGTTGCGTGCGCTGCACTATGGGCACGCCATCCAGGTGGCGCTGGCCGAGCAGACGCCCGGGGCGGGGGTGGACACCGCCGAGGATCTTGAGCGGGTTCGCGCCCATTTCGGCGGCCAGCAGACGTCGCCGGACCAGTGAAGGCCAACGATCAGGAGACAAGCATGCGGGTACTGTTCGTATGTCTGGGCAATATCTGCCGCTCGCCCACCGCCGAGGGGGTAGTGAGGCAGCGACTCGAGGAGCACGGTCTGGCGGACCGGGTGGTGCTGGATTCCTGCGGCACCGGGCCCTGGCACGTAGGTGAGCCACCGGATGCCCGCGCCCAGCAGGCCGCGCGCAAACGGGGTATCGACCTGTCGGCCCTGCGCGGTCGCCAGCTCGAGGCCGCCGATTTCGAAACATGTGACTACCTGCTGGCGATGGACGCCGACAACTTGAGCGTGCTCGAGCGCCAGGCGCCGGCGAATTGCCAGGCCCATATCGGCCTCTTGATGGAGCTCGCCGGGGAGCCCGGCGTTGCGGTGCCGGACCCCTACTACGAGGGCGGTTTCGATGGCGTCTACGCGATGATCGAGCGTGCCGCCGATGGCCTGGTGGCCACCTTGTCGCAGCGTCTGGGGGCGTCCTCTTGAGGCCCGTCATAGGCCTCGATCAGGACTTGACCCGAGCCAATACCCTGGGGCTGCCCTGTGTCGCCGAAGAGGTCGTCGACGTCTTCAGTCGTGATCAGCTCGCCTCCCTGATCAGGCAGGTCGGAGACCGCCGATTGACCCTGCTCTCCGGCGGCAGCAATCTGATTCTGCCCGACTATCTGCCGGGGATGACGCTGCGACCGCGGCTCGATTACTGGTGGGTCGAGCGGCGCGGACAGGATGCGCTGGTGCATGTCGGTGCCGGGGTCAACTGGCATCGACTGGTCATGGCGCTGGCGTCGAAGGGGTGGTGGGGCATCGAGAATCTGGCGCTGATACCCGGGCACTGTGGTGCGGCACCGGTACAGAACATCGGTGCCTATGGGGTCGAACTGGCCGATGTGCTTGAGTCGGTGACCCTGGTCCATCGCGACAGTGGTGCGGTGGAAAGCTTGCCGGCTGGTGCCTGTGGCTTCGGCTATCGGGAGAGCCGCTTCAAGGGGGAGTGGGACGGCAAGGTCATCATCACCGACCTCACCTTGAGGGTCAGCCGTCACGGCGCGCCGAAGCTTGGCTACGGCGATCTGGCGTCCCGGGTGGGGGAGAACCCCGGCCCTCTGGCGGTGGCCGAGGCGGTCTGCCAGGTGCGCCGCGAGAAGCTGCCCGACCCAGAGCAGCTCGGCAATGCCGGCAGCTTCTTCAAGAATCCTGTGGTCGAGGCAGCGCGTGCCGGGGCGCTGCGTGAGAGCTATCCGGGTATGCCGGCCTATGAACTGGAAGACGGACGGGTCAAGCTGGCGGCGGGGTGGCTGATCGATCAGTGCGGCCTCAAGGGCTGGCGACAGGGTCACTTTGGCGTCCATGATCGTCAGGCGCTGGTGCTGGTGCACCACGGTGGCGGCAATGCCACGGAATTGCTGGCGTTCGCCGACCAGGTGTCCGCGCGGGTCGCCGAACGCTTCGGTGTGACGCTCGAACGAGAGCCGCGTCTGGCCTGACCAGCATCTGGCCTGATTAGTAGCACCTGACTTGGCCAGCACCTGACTTGGCCGGCGCCGAAGGCGCTGTGTGACTATCGAAAGCGCATAAATGAAAACGCCCGCGTCCTTGGACGCGGGCGTTTTGCTTTCCGGCGAGTGATCAGCTGTTGTGGCCGTCACTTGCCTTTTCGGCCTCGAGCTTGCGACGCTCGCGCGGGTCGTTGTGGGCCCGGCGACGGCGACGGCGGCGAGGCGCCTGGCCATCATCAGTGGCGCCACTCAAGGCGTCGTCTTCTGCCTTGGCTTCTGTCCTGGCGTCGTCGGCCTTGGCGTCAGCCTTGGGCGCCTCGGCTTTCTCTTCCGCCTTGGTATCGGCCTTGGGTGCCTCCGCTTTCTCTGCAGCTTTCGCTACGGCTTTCTCTGCAGGTTGGGCGTCAGCCTTGGGAGTCTCGGCCTTTGGCGTCTCGGCCTTGGCTTCGGCTTTCGGCTCGGCTTTCTCTGTAGGCTTGGTGT
Organism: Halomonas sp. BN3-1; assembly: GCF_003056325.1. NCBI lineage: Bacteria > Pseudomonadati > Pseudomonadota > Gammaproteobacteria > Oceanospirillales > Halomonadaceae > Halomonas > Halomonas sp. BN3-1. The sequence continues at coordinate 223,107 of NZ_PYVV01000001.1, forward strand.
CAGCCTTGGGAGTCTCGGCCTTTGGCGTCTCGGCCTTTGGCGTCTCGGCCTTGGGGACCTCAGCCTTGGCTTCGGCTTTCGGCTCGGCTTTCTCGTCAGCTTTCTCTGCAGGCTTGGTGTCAGCCTTGGGGGCCTCAGTCTTGGGAGCCTCGGGCTTGGGAGCCTCAGCCTTGGCTTCGGCTTTCGGTTCGGCTTTCTCTGCAGGCTGGGCGTCAGCCTTGGGAGTCTCGGCCTTGGCTTCGGCTTTCGGCTCGGCTTTCTCTCCAGGCTGGGCGTCAGCCTTGGGAGCCTCGGCCTTGGCTTCGGTCTTCGGCTCGTCCTTCTCTACGGGCTTGGCGTCGTCCGACTTGGGAGTCTCGGCGTTGGCGACGGCCTTGTCGTCAGCCTTGGGAGCCTCGGCTTTGGCACCGGCCTTGGCGTCAGCCTTGGCAGTCTCGGCTTTGGCATCGGGCTTGGCGTCAGCCTTGGGGGCCTCGGCTTTGGCATCGGCCTTGGCGTCAGCCTTGGGAGCCTCGGCCTTGGCGTCAGTCTTGGCGTCAGCCTTGGGGGCTTCGGCTTTTGTTTCGCCTTTTGTTTCGGCTTTTGCTTCAGGCTGGGTCTGTTCGGCCGTAGCTTCCGTAGCGCTTGCCTGGCCCGCATCGGGCTGAGCTTCCTGAGCCGCGGCCGCTTCCGCCTGCAGGCGTTGCTGCTCTTTCAGCGCCTCGGGGTTGATGGCCTGCTTGCGGCTCCGGTTGCGCGGATTGTTGCGGGTGCGCTTGGGCTTGCTGTCCTTGGCAGCATCGCTGCTGGCAGCATCTGCCTGCTGCGTTTCACCGCGGCTGGCCGAACGGGGCGACTTGTTGTCGTCGCTCTTGCGGCTATCCGGCTGGCGGCTTTCCTGTTGACGACCCTCCTGCTGACGACCCTCTTGCTGACGTCCTTCAGCCTGGCGGTTGTCCTGCTGACGATTGTCGTCACGGCGAGAGCGCTGGCGGTTGTCGTTGCCGTCATTTCTGTCGGCTCGAGTGTCTGCCTTGCTGTCGGTGCGTGTGTCGTTTCGAGTCTCGCTGCGGCCGTCGCTCTTGGCGGCCGGCTGGCGGCGATCCTGCTGGCGACGGTCCTGGCTGTTGCCATCGCTACGGTTGGATCTGTTGCTGCTCTGACGCTGGCCGTTCTGGCTGCCACCACGGCGATTGCGCTGTCGCGTGTCGCTACCGCGCTGCTGGCCGCTGTCGCTGCGCTGTTGGGCGCCGCGCTGAGCATTGTCGTCGCGACTCGGGGACTGAGTGCGAGTGCTGCTCGAGCCTTGGCTGCCGCTCGCGGCGCCGTTACTGGTTTCTTCCTCGCCGCCGAGGAAGCGAGCGAAGCCCTTGACCAGTCGACCGAACAGGCCGGCGTTCTGAACCGCCTGACGAGACTCTGCGGGGCTCTGACGGCCTGACTGGCGATTAGCCTGAGGGCTGCTCTGCCTGCGGCTGGACGACGAGGCCTGGCGACCGGATTGAGCGCCCTGAGCGCTGGGCTGACGACTGGGCTGTGCGGGCTTGTCCTCGCTGGCGGCCTCTTCCTGGCTCAAGGAAGCGGGGGCAGGGGCGTTGTGGACCACGCTCTTGACCGCGGCTTCGGCGCGTTGCACCGGCTTGCCGAAGGCGGCGTCGGGCTCCTTGCCGACCTCGGTGTCGGTGGACAGCTCGAAACTGGAGGCGTTGGCGGTGCCTTCCTCGTCGACGTGGTCGTCGCGCAGACGCTGGACGTCGTAGTGGGGGGTGTCCATGTCCGGGCTTGGCAGGATGACCACGCGGACGCCCTGGCGACGCTCGATATCGGCCAGGATGGCGCGCTTCTCGTTAAGCAGATAGGTAGCGACAGGCACCGGCAGGATGGCGCGGATCTGAGCGCTGCGCTCCTTCATGGCCTCTTCTTCGATCAGGCGCATGACCGACAGCGAGAGCGAACGCACGTCACGGATGGTGCCCTGGCCGTCACAGCGGGGACATACCACGCCGCTGGTTTCGCCGAGGGACGGGCGCAGACGCTGACGCGACATTTCCATCAGGCCAAAGCGCGAAATACGGCCGATCTGTACCCGGGCACGGTCGAGCTTGAGGGCGTCGCGAGCGCGGTTTTCGACCTCGCGCTGGTTGCGTGCTGGCCCCATGTCGATGAAGTCGATGACCACCAGGCCGCCGATGTCACGCAGGCGCAACTGGCGAGCGATCTCGTCGGCCGCCTCCAGATTGGTCTGCAGCGCAGTCTCTTCGATGTCACTGCCGCGTGTCGCTCGCGCCGAGTTGATGTCGATGGACACCAGTGCCTCGGTGTGGTCGATCACGATGGAGCCGCCGGAGGGCAGCTTCACTTCACGCTCGTAGGCGGTCTCGATCTGCGACTCGATCTGGAAGCGCGAGAACAGCGGCACCTCGTCGGCGTACAGCTTGATCTTCTGCTGGTAGGACGGCATCACCTGGCGAATGAAGGCCAGCGCCTCCTGGTGCACCTCGGGGCTGTCGATCAGTACCTCGCCGATATCCTGGCGCAGGTAGTCGCGCATGGCGCGAATGATGACATTGGACTCGCGGTAGATCAGGAAGGGGGCGGCGCGCTTGCCGGCTTCCTCGGTGATGGATTCCCACACCTGTACCAGATAGTCGAGGTCCCACTGCAGCTCTTCGGGCGACCGACCGATACCGGCGGTGCGCACGATCAGGCCCATCTTGTCGGGCACGCTGAGCTGGCCCATGGCTTCCTTCAGCTGGGCGCGTTCCTCGCCCTCGATGCGACGCGAGATGCCGCCTGCGCGGGCGTTGTTGGGCATCAGCACCAGGAAGCGGCCGGCCAGGCTGACAAAGGTGGTCAGGGCGGCGCCCTTGTTGCCACGCTCTTCCTTGTCGACCTGAACGATGACTTCCTGACCTTCCTTCAGTACTTCCTTGATGCTGGGGCGGCCGGAAGGCTCCTTGACGAAGTACTCGCGAGCAATTTCCTTGAGGGGCAGAAAACCGTGGCGTTCGGCGCCGAAATCGACAAAGGCGGCTTCGAGGGAGGGTTCCACGCGGGTGATCTTGCCGCGATAGATATTGGCTTTTTTCTGTTCCCTGGCACCGGATTCGATGTCCAGGTCGTACAGGCGTTGTCCATCCACCAGGGCGACACGCAGCTCTTCGGGCTGGGTCGCGTTGATGAGCATCCGTTTCATGTTGTCTCGCAATATGGGCGCGCCGGAGGGCGCCCATGGGCAACGGCAAGGGTGAACCGTTGGTGCAGCGTGCTTGTGCTCAGCGCATGTCGCGGAAGCTGCGCCCGGCCGCGACGTTACTTCATCAGGAACGTCACGGCATGATCATGTTGAGTACGGGGCGGAGGGAGGACGTGTCTCGGTGGGGCCTTGCCCATCCGGTCCTGCCGTCACCGCCAACACCTGGCATTCATCGATTCACCGCTGCCGGCCTCCGGCACGGTGTTGTACGTCTCCCGGCGACGGCCCACCCCTTCGGAAAGGTATCCAGCTGGGGTGGAGCGCGCCGGGCTCGGTGTTGTCACTTGACATCGGCGGCGGGACCTCTGTGGGTCGTCGCGGCCTCTGTGGCAAACGCTGTGTCAGTCACGTTTCGCTCGGGCCTGCGTGTCTAGTCGTGCAGGCGCTTGCAGGGGTCAATCGGACCCGGGGAGCGAACAAGCAATATAACAGCAATGCCAGGGGTCAGCAATTGGCGACAAGCTGCGCTAGAATGGCGCTTTATTGCGGGTTTCGAGTGGGGTGACAGCGTGGCCGAAGGGCGTGAAGTGCAGTGGGTGGAAGTGACCGAAGGCCAGGTCGGCCAGCGCGTCGACAATTTTCTGATGAGTCGCCTCAAGGGCGCCCCCCGTTCGCTGGTGTATCGCATCGTGCGCAAGGGTGAGGTGCGCGTGAACAAGAAGCGGGTCAAGGCGGATACCCGTCTGGCGCTTGGCGATCTGGTGCGTATTCCCCCGCTCAAGCTGGCACCGCAGGAGGCAGTGCGCGAGGTCAGCGATAATCTGCGTAATCTGCTGGTCGGCAGCGTGCTGCTGGAAGGGCCTGACTGGATGGTCTTGAACAAGCCGTCGGGACTGGCGGTGCACGGCGGCAGTGGTGTCAAGATCGGACTGATCGAGGCGCTGCGGCAGGTGCGCGAGGACCTGGACTTCCTGGAGCTGGTGCATCGGCTGGATCGGGATACTTCAGGGTGTCTGCTGCTGGCCAAGTCCCGGCCGGCGCTGCTTGCGCTGAACCAGTCGCTCAAGCAGCACAAGATGAACAAGCAGTATCTGGCGCTGGTGGCAGGCCGCTGGCCAGCCCGTCGGGATTTCGTCAGTGCCCGCCTGGATCGCTACGACGCCGGCAACGGCGAGCGTCGAGTCAGGGTCGATCCGCAGGGCAAGGTGGCTCGGACCCGCTTTGGTGTGCGTGAGACCTTTGCCCGTGCAACCCTGGTGGAGGCGGAGCCGATCACCGGGCGTACCCATCAGATTCGCGTCCACGCTGCCCACGCCGGACACGTGCTGTTGGGCGACGACAAGTACGGTACCCGAGAGGGCGCTCGCCTTGGGCGCGAACTGGGGCTGGATCGCCTGTTTCTGCATGCTGCCTCGCTGACCTTCCCCGAGCCGACCAGTCAGCGGCCGGTGCAGATTCGCGCTCCCCTCGACGATGCCCTGGAAACTGTGCTCGACAAGGCTCGGCGGCGACAGTGAAAGATGTCGCCGGCGGCCTTGCCTGGTGCCCGCCTTGTGGCAAGAAAGACTGAAATTACAGTGCGCTAAATGAGCAAGTGTGGGTGAATCGCTGTGTCTGGCGGACGTGGTGAGCCCGCGCTGGGCAGGCGAGCCAGGTTGCCAAACGATCGTCCTCGGCCAAGGATTCAGGTAAGGCATCGGCGGTTTGTGCCGGCGATGCGCCCATGAGTCTTCGGAGGGTAGGACGGTCATGCGTGTCATCAGCGAAAGAGAACAGTTTCCCGGTCACGACGGCAACCAGCTGGCGGCGAGGTTCGACCGGCCGGAGGTGGGTGAGCCCCAGGCGGTGGCGATCTTCGCCCATTGCTTTACCTGTACCAAGGATATCCTCGCCGCCAAGCGTATCGCCGCACGACTGGTGTCGCGGGGCGTGGCGGTATTGCGCTTCGATTTCACCGGTCTTGGTCATTCCGAGGGTGAGTTCGCCAATACCCATTTCAGCTCCAACGTCGATGACCTGGTGGCCGCCGCCAAGCATCTCGAGGGGCGTGGGCTGTCGCCGTCTCTGCTGGTCGGTCATTCGCTGGGCGGCGCGGCGGTGATCGCCGCTGCCGAGCGACTGCCCGGGGTCAAGGCGGTGGCCACCGTCGGGGCGCCTTACGACCCGGCTCATGTGGTGCATAACTTCGGCTCGAACCTCGACGTCATCGAGCGCGAAGGGGAGGCCGAGCTGGTCCTGGCGGGTCGTCCCTTTACCATCCGCAAGGCCTTTATCGAGGATCTCCAGAGTCAGCGTCAGCACGAGCGCATCGAGAACCTGGGGCGTCCGCTGCTGGTGCTGCACGCGCCCAACGACGAAACGGTGGAGATCGAAAACGCCTCGGCCATCTTCACCGCCGCCCGTCATCCCAGAAGCTTTGTTTCGCTGGATGACGCCGATCATCTGCTGACCCGGCCCCAGGACGCCGAGTACGCCGCCGAGGTCATCGTCGGCTGGGCGTCGCGCTATCTGGGCCTGGAGGCGCCGAAGCCCCCCGCGGGAGCGCCTGAAGGCGTCACCCGAGTATCCGAAGCCGATCCTGCAGGCTTTCGCCAGGACGTGGTCGCGGGTGCGCACCACCTTCTGGCCGACGAGCCGCTTTCCTACGGTGGGACCAATCTCGGTTTTACGCCGTACCAGTTGCTGGCGGCGGCGCTCGGCTCCTGCACGGCGATGACCGTGCGCAGCTACGCCAGGCGCAAGAAGCTGCCGCTCGATGATGTCACCGTGGACGTCTCCCATGACAAGATTCACGCCAAGGATTGTGGCGAGTGCGAGGCGACCAGTGGCAAAATCGACCACTTCGAACGTGTCCTTTTCCTGACGGGGGATCTCGACCAGGAGGCCCGCGACAAGCTCTTGGCCATCGCTGACCTGTGTCCGGTGCATCTGACGCTGGAGGGCAAGGCCAGGGTGGTGACTCGGCTGGCAGACTAGTCCTGACGGGCGCAGGCCGCTGTCACTGCTAGTCGTGGCGTCTGGTTCTCTGGTGCTGCGCCGAGCCGGTCTGCGTGCTTGAGTGACCCATCATCGGGGAAGAGGCATTTATCCATGGGCGATGGCGTGGACGCCGTCGTCTCTCGAGGAGTTGTCTCTTGCGCTATGACCTGACCATCTTTGACTGGGATGGCACCCTGATGGATTCCATCGCCCGGATCGTATCCTGCATGCAGGCGGCTGGCCGCGAGGCCGAGTGGGGCGAGCTGGGGGAGGGCGAGATTCGCGATATCATCGGTCTCGGCCTGCCGGAAGCCATCGCCACACTGTGTCCGGGTATCCAGCCGGAGCAGGCCGAGCGTTTGAAGGCACGCTATGCCTGGCACTTCGTCGAGGGTGATGCCACCCCGGTCACCTTCTATCCCGGCGTCGAGGCGGGTCTGGCCTCGCTATCCTCGACCTCGGCGCTGGCCGTGGCCACCGGCAAGAGCCGTCGCGGGCTCGATCGTATCTTCCGCCAGAGCGACACCGGTCGCTTCTTTCGTGCCAGTCGTACCGCCGACGAGACGCGTTCCAAGCCGGATCCCCTGATGCTGGTCGAGCTGCTCGAAGAGTGCGGCGTCGACGCCTCCCGCGCCGTCATGATCGGCGATACCGAGTACGATATGGAAATGGCGCGTGCCATCGGCATGCCGCGCATCGCTGTCTCGTATGGTGTGCACGATGTGCAGCGGCTGTCGCGCAGTGAGCCGCTGCTGGTGGCGGATCGCTTCGATCAGGTGCTGGATCATCTGGCTGGCTGAATCGCGTCGATCGTCTGGCAAATCGTTTTCTATTCCTGGTTGTCGCCAGGCTTGCAAGGAGTGGTGGGATGTCGGATACCCCCAAGGATGACCCCTGGACCCAGGGGGAGATGTCGTCTTCCAGCGGCAAGGGAGCGGCTGCGGCAGCCGGCGGTAGTGGGCCGGACAAGAGCGGCGGCAGCGGGCCGGCTGAACCCGGCGGCAACGGGCCGGTTGGATCGTCCGGCGGCAGCGGGTCGGCTGAACCCGGCGGCAGCGGGCCGGCTGAACCCGGCGGCAGCGGGCCGGCTGGATCGTCCGGCGGCAGCGGGCCGGCTGAATCGTCCGGCGACAGCGCCGAAGTATTGCGGGAGCGCCAGCGCCTTGCCCAGATCGAGAGCATGGACCGCTGGATCCAGAGCGTACTGGTCGAGCAGCGGCGCAGTCGGCGCTGGAAGCTGTTCTTTCGTTTCGCCTGGCTGGCGCTGCTGCTGGGAGTGGCGGCGCTGGTGGGCTTTGCACTGCTGATGGTGCCTGGCGATGAGCGAGAGCAGGCCAGGCATCTTGGGGTGGTCAAGGTCGACGGTGTGATCGATAGCGAGTCGCCGGCCAATGCCGAGCGCCTGATCGAAGGTATCGAAGCCGCCTGGGAGTCGCCCAGCAGCGCCGCGGTGGTATTGCATATCAACAGTCCGGGCGGCAGTCCGGTGCAGTCCCAGCGGGTCTACAAGGCGGTGATGGCCCTGCGCGAGCGCGGCGACAAGCCGATCGTCGCGGTGGTCGAGGACCTGGGGGCCAGCGGCGCCTATTACATGGCGTCTGCGGCGGACGAGATTGTCGCTGCGCCGTCCAGTCTGGTCGGCTCTATCGGCGTCATCTACGCCGGCTTCGGGCTGGAGGGGGCCATCGATGACCTGGGTGTGGAGCGGCGCGTCTTCACCGCAGGCGACAACAAGGCCTTTCTCGATCCCTTCTCCGAGATGCGTCCCGAACAGCAGGCGTTCTGGCAAGAGGTGCTGGATACGACCCATCAGCAGTTCATCGATGCGGTCAAGGCAGGGCGCGGTGATCGTCTGGCCGATGATCCCCGGATCTTCAGCGGCCTGATCTGGACCGGAGAGCAGGCGCTGGAGCTGGGCCTGGTGGATCGCCTGGGTACCCTGGACGAAGAGGCCCATGAATGGCTCGACCAGCCACGAATCAAGGACTACACCCCATCCCAGGACCCCTTCGACCGCCTGGCTCGGCGCTTCGGTGTGGGCGTGGCCCAGTGGATGGGGCTGCCGCAGGCGTCATCGCCGGTGCGTTATCAGTTGCCCTGATCGCCGTTCGCGACATCGGTGGCGGATGCCGCCAGGGGGTCGGCGCCAGCCTCGCGCAGCCACCGGCACAGCAGAATCAGAGGGAGGCCGATCAGACTGTTCGGGTCGTCACCCTCCAGGCGCTCGAACAGGGTGATGCCGAGACCCTCCATGCGAAAGCTGCCAGCGCACTGAAGCGGCTGCTCGCGGGCGACGTAGGTGCTGATCTCGGTGTCGGTGAGACGGCGAAAGACCACGTCATAGTGCTGGTAGCCGACCCAATGGCGATGCTCGGCGGTGTCGAGCAGCGCCAGTCCGGTGACAAAACGCACCCGTTGCCCCGAGAAGGCTCGCAGTTGTGCGCAGGCGCGCTCCTGGGTGTGGGGCTTGCCCAGGATCTGGTCGTCGAACAGGGCTACCTGGTCGGAGCCGATGATCAGGTGGCGCGAGTAGGCGTCGGCCAGCGCTTCGGCCTTGGTCAGCGACAGCCGCTGCACCAATGATGTGGGCGTCTCGTCCGTGCCGCGGGTCTCGTCGATGTCCGGGCTCGCCCAGGAGAAGGGCAGGCCCAGCCGTTCAAGCAGTTCGCGGCGCCAGGGTGAGCTGGAGGCAAGCACCAGTGGGGTCATGCGTCCTTCCTTGCAATGTGTGGAGTCGTGTCGGGGAGGCCCGCTATGGGCAGGTTGTGCTCGTCGGGTTCGAGCGGATCCCGGGACATGGTAACCTATTGAGCACAGGGCTTTGACAGGGGCGGAACGAGTGCCTATCATTGCGCGCCTATGTTGACCTCACGATTGCCCGGCCGGGTCGAGCCCTACAAGCTCGCCGCCCAAGCCGAACACCTCGAAGGCCTGGTGGCGCTGGCCGACATGAGCCGCCTGACCGAAGAGGTCGGCGCTCAACAGGGCGATGCCAGCGCCTGGCTGGAATTCGCCATCGACGCTCAGGGGCGTCGGGTGATCCGGGGGCGCCTGGAGGCCGATCTGCAGCTGCCGTGTCGCCGCTGCCTCGAGCCCATGGCCCAACATGTCACGAGCGACTTCCTGCTCGGGCTCGTCAGCAGTGACGACCTGGCCGCCGATCTGCCGAGCACCCATGAACCGGTGCTGGTGGAGAATGAACAGCTGGACCTGCTGGGCGTGGTCGAGGATGAACTTATCCTCAGTCTGCCCCAGGTGGTCTACCACGACGAGTCAGAGTGTCCTGTCTCGCGCGACCAGCTGAGCAGCGGGGCGGATGCCGAAGTCTCGGAAGCGCCCTCTGGCAGTCCCTTTGACGTGCTCAAGCGCCTCAAGGGCAACACCGATACCTGATCGATTTTTTGTGGAGTGATTTCCCATGGCAGTTCAGCAGAACCGTAAGACCCGTTCCAAGCGCGGCATGCGTCGTAGCCACGACGCCCTGAGTGCACCGACCCTGTCCCAGGACAAGGAGACCGGCACCACTCACCTGCGTCACCACGTCTCCCCGGACGGTTTCTATCGCGGTCGCAAGGTCGTCGACGTATAAGTTGACGACGCCTCGATAGCGCCTGGCCGCCGGGATGCGGATTGCCGTAGATGCCATGGGCGGGGACAAGGGTCCCCGCGCCACCGTGGCGGGGGCGGCCAGGGCAGTCATCGAGGACCCGCAGCTCGACATTCAGCTGTTTGGCCCTGCGGGCCTGCTGGATGACGAGATTTCACGCCTGCCGCGGCCTCTGGCCGCGGCGGCGTCGCATCTGCACCTGTGTGACGCACCCGATATCATCCCCGCCGATATGCGCGCCTCTCAGGCGCTGCGCCGAGGTCATGCTTCAAGCATGGCTCGCATGCTTGACTGTGTGGCGGCGGGTGAGGCCGATGTCGGCGTCAGTTCCGGCAATACTGGCGCCTTGATGGCGCTGTCGCGCCGCGCCCTTGGCATGGTTCCGGGCGTGCCGCGCCCGGCCATCAGTACCGCGATTCCGACGCGAGGCGACGGACGCTGCTATTTGCTTGATCTGGGTGCCAATGTGGATGTGTCGGCGGAGCGCCTGGTGGACTTCGCCCTGATGGGCGATATCATGGCGCGCCACGTCGACGGTCTGGCGGCTCCGCGGATTGCCCTGCTCAACGTTGGGGTGGAGTCGACCAAAGGCTCCTTGGCGGTACAGCAGGCCGATGCGGCACTGCGCCAGGTGGCCGGGATCGACTATCTTGGCTTTATCGAGGGCGATGGCGTGTTTGCCGGTCAGGCGGACGTCGTGGTCTGTGACGGCTTTGTCGGCAATGTGCTGCTCAAGGCCAGCGAGGGCCTGGCCAAGATGCTGGTCGGTCGCGTCCAGGCGACCTTCGAGGCGCACTGGGGGAGTCGGCTGGTGGGGATGCTGGCCCGTCCAGCGCTCAGACGATTGAAGAGTGAACTGGATCCGGTTCGCTACAACGGCGCCAGCCTGCTGGGGCTGGCGGGTATTGTGATAAAGAGTCATGGCAGCTGTGACGCTCAGGGTTTTTACTACGCCCTGAAGCGCGCCTCCCAGGAGGTCAGCCGTGACTTGCCGAGCCGGCTGGAGGCCGAGCTCGACCATCGTCGTCCATCTTCCGGTCCCTTGTCAGGGGGCAGTGTGGATATGGATGATGGCCAACAAGAGCTATAGGTGATCAAGATGACTCAACCGCTTGCCCTTATCTTCCCTGGGCAGGGGTCGCAACAGGTCGGCATGCTGCGCGATCTGGCCGAACGCTACAGCGTGGTGAGGACGACCTTCGAGGAGGCCTCGGAGGCGCTGGGTTACGACCTGTGGCAGGTGGTCCAGGAAGGTCCTGCGGAGGCGCTCAATGCCACCGCCTGCACCCAGCCGGCACTGTTGGCCTCCAGCGTGGCGATCTGGCGCGTGTGGCAGGAACTCGAGGGCCCGCGCCCCGGTGCCATGGCCGGCCATAGTCTCGGCGAATACAGCGCCATGGTGTGCGCCGGCGCGCTTTCCTTTGCGGAAGGGGTTCGTCTGGTTCGCCTGCGCGGCGAAGCCATGCAGCAGGCCGTGCCGGCCGGGCAGGGCGCCATGGCAGCGATTCTCGGTCTGGACGACGCGGCCGTCGAGCAGGCCTGCGCCAAGGCGGCCGACGGGGACGTGGTCTCTGCTGTCAACTACAATGCTCCCGGGCAGGTGGTGATCGCCGGCAGCAAGGCCGCCGTGGATCGTGCCATCGCCGCCTGTCAGGAGGCCGGGGCCAAGCGCGCGATGCCGTTGCCGGTATCGGTGCCTTCCCACTGTGACCTGATGCGGCCGGCCGCCGAGCGGCTAGAGCAGGCGCTTGGTGATATCGAGCTCAAGGCGCCGCGCTATACCGTGGTGCAGAACGTCGATGCCCAGGCCCATGCCGATGTGGCCACCCTGCGCACTCGCCTGATCGAGCAGCTCTACCAGCCGGTGCGTTGGGTCTCCTGCGTCGAGAAGATGGTCGACGGCGGTGCCGAGGTGTTCATCGAGTGCGGGCCCGGCAAGGTCCTCACCGGCCTCAACAAGCGTATTGCCCGGGGCAGTCGCGGACTGGCGGTGAATGATCCCGACAGTCTCAGTGCAGCCCTTGAGCTGGCTCGCGAGATCAACTGATCGAAAGCCTCCTGGCCCGGCGCTGTGCCGGGCGACAACGACGAAGCAATGGAAGTGACCATGACAACCGAGCCTAGAGTCGCCCTGATTACCGGGGCCAGCCGCGGTATCGGCCGTGCCATCGCCCACGAGCTGGGGCGGCAGGGTCGCATCGTGATCGGCACCGCCACCACCGATGCCGGTGCCGACCGCATCGATGCGGACCTCAAGGAGCAGGGGTTTCAGGGCGCAGGGCGCCGCCTCGACGTCACCGATCCGACCAGCGTCGAAGCACTGCTGAAGTCGATCAACGACGAGTTTGGTGCGCCGACCATCCTGGTCAACAATGCCGGTATCACCCGTGACAATCTGCTGATGCGAATGAAGGAAGATGAGTGGGATGGTGTACTCGACGCCAACCTCAAGTCGGTCTTTCGCCTCAGCAAGGCGTGCCTGCGTGGCATGAGCAAGGCCCGTTGGGGCCGTATCGTATCCGTCAGTTCGGTGGTCGCCACCATGGGCAACGCCGGCCAAAGCAACTATGCTGCCGCCAAGGCGGGCATGGAAGGCTTCACCCGGGCGCTGGCGCGCGAGGTGGCCTCCCGTGCCATCACCGTCAACGCCGTGGCGCCTGGCTTTATTGCCACCGACATGACCCAGGCGCTGTCCGAGGATCAGCAGACGATGCTCAAGGGGCAGGTGCCTCTGGCGCGTCTGGGGCAGCCCGAGGAAATCGCCGCGGCGGTCGGGTTCTTGACCAGCGATAGCGCAGCCTATATCACTGGCGAAACCCTGCACGTCAATGGCGGGATGAACATGCGCTGAATGCGCTTCCTGCGTGTGTTGCGTCGACCCGAAGGGGTCTATAAACTACCCCGCAGTTTACTTGCGGAATTAACCAGCTGGTCATCAGAACGGCTAACGTGAACGACTGGAGTATGTCTAAATGAGCACCATCGAAGAGCGCGTGAAGAAAGTTGTGGCAGAGCGCCTGAACGTCAAGGAAGAAGATATTCAGAACTCCTCTTCCTTCACCGAGGACCTGGGCGCTGATTCCCTGGACACCGTTGAGCTGGTGATGGCGCTGGAAGAGGAATTCGATACCGAAATTCCTGATGAAGAAGCCGAGAAGATTACCACCGTTCAGGAAGCGATCGACTACGTCAACGCCAACCAGTAAGACCGGCTCGGTGTTCCGAGTCAGTCTGCCGGTGGCGGCGATGGCCGCTTGCTGAAAGGCGGGGATGCAATCCCCGCGGAAGCCGTCCTGGTTCGCCAGGGCGGCTTTTGCGTGTCCAGGCCTCGAAGGCAGGGTCCTGTGCCAGCCTTCCCGGTAAAGCCTCGGCGCCGGGGGGAGCACAGCGGCCTGTGTCTCGGGTATAATGCGCGCAACCGACGGTCCTCCACAGTTGGGCCGTAACTTTTTGGATGTCTGGAGGAAAGCTGATGTCTCGTAGAAGGGTAGTGGTGACGGGCCTCGGCCTGGTCACACCGGTGGGCAACACCGTCAAGGAAAGCTGGGACAGCATCCTGGCCGGCAAGAGCGGTGTGGCGCCCATCGAGCACTTCGATGTCAGCGGCTTCAACACGCGCTTCGGCGGTTCGGTGAAGGACTTTGATATCAGCCCCTACCTGAACCCCAAGGATGCCAGGAAGATGGACCTGTTCATCCAGTACGGTATTGCCGCGGGGGCTCAGGCCATCGAGGACGCCGGTATCGAGTGCACCGAGGAAAATGCCGATCGCATCGGCGTGGCCATCGGCTCGGGGATCGGTGGGCTGCCGATGATCGAGCACAACCACAACGCACTCAACAAGAGCGGCGCCCGGCGTATCTCGCCGTTCTTCGTGCCCGGCTCCATCATCAACATGATCTCGGGCAATCTGGCGATTCAGCACGGCTTCCGTGGTCCCAATATCGCCATCACCACCGCCTGCACCACCGGTACCCACAATATCGGCTACAGCGCCCGCACCATCGCTTACGGCGACGCCGACGTGATGGTCTGTGGCGGTGCCGAGATGGCGACCACACCGTTGGGGCTGGGCGGCTTCTCCGCCGCGCGGGCACTGTCCACCCGCAATGACGATCCCCAGGCGGCCAGCCGCCCCTGGGACAAGGATCGCGACGGCTTCGTGCTGTCCGACGGCGCCGGCGTGGTGGTGCTGGAAGAGTACGAACACGCCAAGGCACGTGGGGCGACCATCTACGCCGAGCTGATCGGTTTCGGCATGAGCGATGATGCCTACCACATGACCCTGCCGCCGGAAGACGGTCGCGGCGCGGCGGCCTCCATGGCCAACGCGATCAAGGACGCCGGCATCGACGCCAGCGAGATCGACTACATCAACGCCCACGGCACCTCGACCGCCGCCGGTGACCTGGCCGAGAGCCGGGCGGTGGAGAAGGTCATGGGCAGCGCCGCCGAAAGCGTTGCGGTCAGCTCCACCAAGTCGATGATCGGCCACCTGCTCGGCGCCGCCGGTGCGGTGGAGGCGGTCTTCAGCATCCTGGCGATTCGTGATCAGGCGCTGCCGCCCACCATCAACCTGGACAATCCCCAGGAAGGGTGCGTGCTCGACTACGTGCCGCATACCGCCCGCGATGCCAAGGTCGACGTGACCCTGTCCAACTCCTTCGGCTTCGGCGGCACCAATGGCACCCTGGTGTTCAAGAAGGCCTGATGGATGAATAGGCCGCCCGAGCCGACATTGCCCCTGAGTGATCGGGGGCTGGCCTACGGCGATGGCCTGTTCGAGACGGTGCTGGTGCGCGATGGCACGCCGCTGTTGTGGTCTGAGCACCTGGCACGACTGCTGAAGGGCTGCCGGGTGCTCGACCTGCCCCCGCCCCGTACAGAGGCCCTGGCATCCGCCCTCGCTGGCGCGGGGCCGGGGCTTGGTGTGCTCAAGCTGGTCTACACCCGGGGCAGCGGTGGACGGGGCTACGCGCCGCCGGCGTCCTCAGACCCCAGGCTTGAGGCGGTGTGGTCGAGCTTCGCACCCGATCAACAGCGTTGGGCAGCCGGGGTCAGGGTTCGTCGCTGCCGCCTGCGCCTGGCACGCCAGCCCGTGCTGGCCGGGATCAAGCATCTGGCCCGCCTCGAGAACGTGCTGGCACGAGCGGAGTGGCGGGATCCCGACATCGCCGAGGGGCTTCTCGAGGATGATCGGGGCCAGCTTGTCGAAGCCACCGCCATGAACGTGTTCTTTCTCGCCCGGGGCGCCGAACAGGTATCGACCCCGCCGCTGGATCAGTGTGGCGTGTCAGGTACCCTGCGGGCCGCCTTGCTGGAACAGGGCGCGGTGGTGGAGGCGCCGTTGCTGGCCGACGAGCTTTCGTCCTGCGAGGCTGTATGGCTTGGCAACAGCGTCCAGGGGGTGTGGCCGGTCGCGCGGCTCGACGACAGCGAAGGGCAGCCCCAGCATGGCTGGGAGCTGAGTGATGTCCATCGCGCCTTTCAGCACCGAGCCCACCGCCTGCTGGGGTATGCCGGGGCCGACTGAGTCACCCGGGCGCTTCCGGCCGGGGTGCCTGCATCCGCTTTGCCGTACTATTCTGACCGCTTCAGACAAGCGCCGTGCGCCGGCGCGACCAGACTAAGGAACTTCCATGCGCACCGCGCTCAAGGTCTTGCTCACTCTTGTCGTCATTGCCGCTATTGGCGGCTACGGCGCTTATCACTATTGGCAGACGCGTCTGCAGGCCCCGATCACCCTCGATGAACCGATGCTCTACGAGGTGCCGCCCGGGGCCGGTTTCAATCGGGTGGTGGATGATCTCGAGGCCCAGGGTGTGCTGGCCGACGCCTGGGCCTTCAAGCTGTTGACGCGAGTGGAGCCTGATCGTGTGCCGTCGCTGAAGGTCGGCGAGTACTCGCTGGAGCCAGGCATGAGTGGCATGCAGGTACTCGATAAGCTCGCCAGCGCCGAGGTGGTCACCTACAGCGTGACCATTCCCGAGGGCTGGACCTTCCAGCAGATGCGCGCGGCCCTGGCCGAGGCCGAGAAGCTGGCCCACGCCAGTGCCGAGATGAGCGACGACGAGATCATGACGGCGCTGGGCCACGAGGGCGAGCATCCGGAAGGGCGCTTCTTCCCCGATACCTACACCTACCACAAGGGGGTGGAGGATCTGGAGATTTTGCGCCAGGCCAATCAGAGCATGGAAGCCCTGCTTGAGGAAGTGTGGGCCGATCGCGCCGAGGATCTGCCCATCGATACGCCGTATGAGGCGCTGATCATGGCCTCGCTGATCGAGCGTGAGACCGGCGCCCCCGAAGAGCGGCGTCAGATTGCCGGGGTGTTCAAGCGCCGCCTGGAGCGTGGCATGCGGCTGCAGACCGATCCAACGGTGATCTACGGCATGGGCGATCGCTTCGAGGGCAATATCACTCGGGCCGACCTGCGCGAGGCCACCCCCTACAACACCTACGTGATCGATGGCCTGCCGCCGACCCCGATCGCATTGCCGGGGCGGGCTGCACTGGAGGCCGCCGTCGACCCAGAGGAGGGCGACACGCTGTACTTCGTCGCCAAGGGAGATGGCACTCACCACTTCTCCCGCACGCTGCGTGAGCACAATAACGCCGTCAATCGTTATATTCGGCGCCGTTGACGCGGACGTCTCCCGAACCAGGAGTGGTATCCATGACGCAGACACAACCGGCCGAGCCCACCTCTGGCGCGCGCGGGCGCTTCATTACCCTGGAGGGCGGAGAAGGCGTCGGCAAGTCCACCAACCTGGCCTTCGTGGTCGCCGCCCTCGAGGCGCGTGGCATCGAGGTAGTACAGACCCGCGAGCCTGGAGGGACGCCTCGGGCCGAGGCCATTCGCGAACTGCTGCTGGCGTCCAGCGACGAGCCGCTGGACAGTGACGCCGAGCTGCTGCTGGTGTTCGCCGCACGGGCCCAGCATCTTGCCCAGCGCATTCGCCCGGCCCTGGAGCGCGGCGCCTGGGTGGTCAGCGACCGCTTCACCGACGCCACCTTTGCCTACCAGGGTGGCGGTCGAGGCCTGCCGTTCGAGCGCATCGTCCAGCTCGAACGTCTGGTCCAGGGAGAACTGACGCCGGATCTGACGCTGTTGCTGGACATGCCGCTGGACGCGGCGGAGCGTCGCCTGGCGGGTCGTCTGGACCGCACCGGCACGCGCAAGGATCGCTTCGAGCAGGAGCGCCGCGACTTTTTCGAGCGGGTGCGCCTGGCCTACCTGGCCCGGGCCGAGCAGGCACCGCAGCGGATGGTCAGGATCGACGCTGACGCCAGCCTCGAAGAGGTGCAGCGGCGGATCGCGCGGGTACTGGACGAGCGGGTGGCGCAATGGACGTGAATAGCAGCGTCGCCCAGCCGCCGATGCCCTGGCTGGCACCGCGCTGGCACGAACTGGTGCGACTGATGGACGCCGGTCGTCTGCCCCATGCCGTGCTGCTGTCGGGCCCCCGCGGGCTCGGCAAGCAGTCCCTGGCCGAGGCACTGATTGCCCGCGCCCTGTGTGCCCGTCCAGGAGAGACCGCCTGCGGAGAGTGCCACAGTTGCCATATGCTGGCCTCGGGCTACCACCCTGACCTGCTGCGGGTGGCGCCGGAGGAGGGCAAACGGATGATTCGCATTGACCCGATCCGTCAGGTCAATGGCTTCGTCTCCCAGACCGCTCAGCAGGGCGGGCACCGGGTCATCGAGATCCGTCCCGCCGAGGCGATGAACGTGGCCGCGTCCAACGCCCTGCTGAAGAGCCTGGAGGAGCCGGGGCAGGACACCCTGTTCGTGCTGGTCTCCGACATGCCGTCCCACCTGCTGCCGACGATCCGTTCGCGCTGCCAGCAGTGGACGCTCAAGCCGCCGGAACTCGAAGACTGCCTGGACTGGCTGTCGAAGGAACTCGGTTCCGAGGACGAAGCACGCTTCTGGTTTCGAGCCGCCGGTGGGTTGCCGCTGGCAGCGCGACAGCTGGCCGAGCCGGGCTCGCGGGCGCTGCGTCAACAGCTGCACGAGACCTTCGACGCCCTGGTACGTGGCGCCGAACCGGTGGCCGAGGCGGCCCGGCTGGACCGCCAGGCCATCGATGCCATCCTGTGGTACGGTATCGCCTGGCTGGAGGATCTGATTCGCCTGGGGCTTTCCGGCGAGCCTGAAGGCCTCAGAAACCCCGACCTGGCACCGCTCTATCGTCAGGCGGTGAAAAATGGCCGGGTGCGCGACTGGTTCCGCCTGCTCGACTACGCCCGTGAGCAGCGTCGGTTGCTCAGTGAAGGCGGCAATCCCAACCCGCAACTGGTGCTCGAGGCCTGGCTGGTCCGCTGGGCGGCCCTGTTGCGTTCCTGAGCGACGTCGTGTGCCCAGACGTCCTCCCCGGAGGCTCGCTGGCGTCTCTGATCATCGTCGCCGGTATTCGTCCCTGACATCCGTATTCAAGCCCCGAGAGATCTTCATGTTCGTCGATTCCCACTGCCATCTCGATCGCCTTTCTCCTGATACCCATGGCGGCGATCTGTCGCGGGCCCTGGACGCCGCCCGCGAGCGCGGCGTCCAGCAGTTCCTGGCCATCAGCGTGACCCTCGACGGCGTACCCGAACTGGCCGCAATTCGCCAGGCCCACGACGATGTGGTGATCTCCGCCGGGGTGCATCCGCTGCATCAGGTGGAGCACGAACCCGGCGTTGCCGAGATTGTCGCCTGCGCCAAGGAGCATGGCGCCGTGGCCATCGGTGAATCGGGACTGGACTATCATTACGACAGCGTTCCCGCCGAGGTGCAGCACGAGCGTTTCGCTCGCCATCTGCAGGCCGCCACCGAGCTGTCGCTGCCGATCGTGGTGCATACCCGGGAAGCGAGGGAGGACACGCTCTCGCTGATTCGTCAGTACAGCGATCCCGAGGTCGGCGGGGTACTGCACTGCTTCACCGAGGACCTCGAGATGGCGCGGGATGCGGTGCGCCTGGGCTTTTATATCTCCTTGTCGGGGATCGTCACCTTTCGCACCGCCGAGGCGCTGCGCGAGGTGGCCAGAAAAGTCCCGCTGGATCGTCTGCTGATCGAGACCGACAGCCCCTATCTGGCGCCGGTGCCGCACCGTGGCAAGCCCAACGAGCCGGCCTGGGTGGTCGACGTGGCCCAGTGCATCGCCGACGAGCGGGGAATCAGCGTGGAAGAGGTGGCGATGCAGACCACCGCCAACTTCTACCGGCTGTTTCCCAAGGCCCAGCCGGCCGCCCCGGAGGACCTCAAGCAGGCCCTTCGCGACGCGGGCTTTGTGGACCAGGGCTAAGCGGGCGTTGTGGACCAGGGCGAAGCAGGCTTTGTTGTGAACAGGGCCCATGGCCCCGGTCGGCACGGGCACCGGTCTGTTGGCCGGGCCTTGAGCGATAACTCGACGAGGTAGCCTCCATGCAACTCGATCACATCCTGAACGGCATCGCCGAGCTTGGTGAGCGTCCGCCCTTGTCTGACTGGCAGCCCGAACCGAGCGGCGAGATGGACCTGGTGATCGCCCGGGACGGGCGCTGGATCCACGAAGGCAGTCCGATCCAGCGTCCTGAGCTGGTGCGCCTTTTTGCGCGCATCCTGCGACGGGAGGACGACGGCCACCACTACCTGGTCACGCCTATCGAAAAGTGGCGGATCAGCGTCGAGGACACCGCCTTTGTGGTACTGGAGGCCGAGCAGGCAGACGCTCGGCTGGAAGGCCAGTCAAAAGGCCAGCCAGAAGACCACGTAGACAAGCGCTGGTGGCTGACCACCAACGTCGGCGAGCGTATCGCCCTGGGGCAGCAGCATCGACTATCACTGTCGACGACACCGGCGGGCGAGGAGGTGCCCCAGGTGTGCCTGCCCTATGGCGTGAGTGCTCGACTCGGGCGTAACGTCTTCTACCGTCTGGTCGAGCAGGCCGAAGCGTGCACCGAGCGCGGCGAGCTGGGGCTTACCAGCGACGGCGTGTGGCAGCCGCTGGGACGCCTGGAGGGTGACGCGCACTGATGGCTTCACCTGCATTGGAGCGGCTCGCGCTGACGCCCGAACAACGCTGCGTTGTCGCCCACCCGGCAGGCCACGCCAGGGTCGCGGCGGTGGCCGGAGCGGGCAAGACCACCACCCTGGTGGCCAGGGTGCTGCACCTGCTGTCCCACGGAGTCAGCGCCCGGCGCATGATGGTGCTGATGTTCAACCGCGCCGCCCGGGAAGACTTTCAGCGCCGTCTGGTGGCCATGGCCGAACCCGGCATGGAACTGCCGGAGGTGCGTACCTTTCACTCTCTCGGACATCGCCTGAGTCAGAGCCTGACCCGCTGGGGCGCGCTGCCACGGCGCGAACTGCTGACCGCAGACTGGCAGCAGGAGCGACTGCTGCGCCAGGCGACCCTGGAGGCGTTGGCCCAGGTCGACGAGGATCGCGACGCCGCGCTCGAGCCCGATCGCATCGAGGAACTCGCTCACTTCTGTTCGCTGGTCAAGGCCGAGGTGATCGACCCCCAGTTGCTGTATGAGCGGCTCGAGCTCGGCGAGGGGACTCGCCACTTCGTCGTCGCCCACCAGTGTCTCGAGACCTTGCTGGCCGATCACGGCGTGATGACCTATTCGGATCTGCTGTATCGACCGCTGCTGGCACTCGAAGGTGATCCCGCGCTGCGCCAGCGGGTTCAGGGCTTCCTCGACCATGTGATCATCGACGAGTATCAGGACATCAATGCCGCTCAGCAGCGGTTGTTGGCGGTGCTGGCCGGCGACCAGGCTTCGGTGATGGCGGTGGGTGACGCCAACCAGTGCATCTACGAATGGCGCGGCGCCCACCCGGAGGCCATGCTCGAGAACTTTACCCGGATCTTCGGTGCCGCCACCGACTACCCCTTGTCGACCACCTTTCGCCATGGTCACGCCTTGGCGCTGGCCGCCAATCATGCCATCGCCGGCAACCCGCGTCGCCCGGACCAGCTATGCCTGGCGGCGCCCACCAATCCGCGTACCGAGCTCAAGGTGGCACGGGGCGCCAGTGCCTTCCTCGATGGACTCAAGCGGTGGGTGGAAGCCGGCCGTCGTCTCGACGAAGCCTGTCTGCTGGTACGTAGCTGGACCCTGTCGGTGCCGATGCAGCTGGCGCTGTTGCGCGAAGGCATTCCCTTTCGCCTGGCCCGGGAGGATCGCTTCGTCTTTCGCCTGCCGCTGGTGGAGGCACTGGCCGGCTATCTATCGCTGGCGCTGTCGCCCGAGCAGCTGCGCGACCCTGGCGCGCTGATGCCGATGTTTGCCCAGCCGACCTGCTTCGTACCACGTGAAGTGCTCGCTGGCCTGGTGCAGCGCCTGGCCGACACCCAGACCTGGCCAGGGCCGGGCGACGCGCTGCTGGCGCGACTGAAGCCGCACCAGAAGCGCACCCTCAAGCGTCGCTGGCAACTGCTGTGCGAGCTGCCGAAGCTTGCCCATCTGTCCGCCGACGCGCTGCTCGAGCATGTGGTCGCGGAGGTCGAGGCGGAAAAGGTGCTCAAGCGCGCCGCCTCCCGCCGCGACAAGGGCGAGGAGGACGTGCGCCTGCTCGACGTCCTGATCGAGCAGGCTCGGGAGGTCGGTGACATCGCCACCTTCATCGAGCTGCTGCGGCGCCCGGTGCAGAACCGCGACGAAGGGGTGTTGATCAATACGGTTCATGGCGCCAAGGGCCTGGAGTGGCCGCTGGTGATGGTGGGGGCGGTCAATGAAGAGGACTTTCCCCACTACAGTCGTGACAACCCCCTGTCCCCCGAGCGTCTCGAGGAAGAGCGCAGGCTCTACTATGTGGCCATCACCCGGGCCATCGAACGCCTGGTCATCCTCCACGATGGCGGCGATCATCGTCCCAGCCGCTTTATCCAGGAGAGCGCCTGCCGCGACGCCAGCGCCGTGGCCAGGGCGCTGTACCGATGCGCTGACGGAGCCGACCCCGAGGAGGTGAGCGTCGCCGAGCCGGCACTGGTGGGGCGCTATCTGAATGCCCTGGGGCAGCCGCTGCCGATCAAGGCGCTTGAGCGAGCGCCAGGCAATGGCCATTACCAGGTGGGTGAGCGCATTCGCCACGGCGTCTTCGGTGACGGTGAGGTCGCCTTGGTGGAAGGCGACCCCGCCAATCCGGTCATCGAGGTGCGCTTCGATCGTGCCGGCAAGCGCCGCCTGATCGCCCATCGCGCCCCGATCGAGCGGCTGTCGAGCGCCTGATCAGGGCGCGGGCCACTTGTCGAGACGCGCGAAAGCGCTTCGATACGATAAGGCTCCGGTGCGATAAAGCCTTGCGTCACCAGACAGTGTTCTGACATGAGAAGGAGTTCGTCATGACCCATCCCTTGATCGACGCCGATAGCCTGCGACACGCGCTAGACGGCGACACCCCGCCGCTGGTGCTGGACTGCCGCGTGCGCTTGAACGACCCCGATGCCGGGGCGGCGCTGTGGCGTCAGGCCCATGTTCCCGGCAGTCTGCACCTGGATCTGGACCGTGACCTGTCCGGACCCAGGGACGCTGGCTCCGGGGCTGGCGGACGACACCCCTTGCCGAGCGACGCCGACTTCACCGCGACCCTTCAGCGACTGGGCGTTGCGCCTGAGCGCGAGGTGGTGGTGCTCGATGATGCCGGCGGCCAGCTGGCGGCGGCGCGGGCCTGGTGGATGCTGAGCGAGTGGGCCGGCCACCCGCGGGTGCGCCTGCTCGACGGTGGCCTCGCCGCCTGGGAGAGCATCAATGGCGACTGGGAGGTGGGGGAGGGGGCGCCTCCTGCGCCGTCGCAGTGGACACCCGAATTCGACGACAGTCGTTTCGTCGTCCTCGAGGAGATGGCGTCGACTGCAGCGCTGAAGGTGGACGCCCGGGCCGGTGAGCGCTATCGCGGCGAGGTCGAGCCGATGGACCCCCGAGCCGGGCATATCCCCGGTGCGGTCAACCGCCCCTGTAGCCTCAATCTCGACGACAATGGACGCTTCAAGTCGCCGGAGGCTTTAGCAAGAGAACTGCCCCAGACGTCGCAGCAGGATCCTGGCGTGATTGCCTACTGCGGCTCCGGCGTTACCGCCTGCCATGACATTCTCGCCTATCGCCTGGCGGGTCTGCCGGCCCCGCGGCTCTATGTCGGCTCCTGGAGCGAGTGGAGCGGCGATCCCGCACGCCCGGCCGAGACCGGCCCCGCCACCGCTTCCTGACGCCACTGCTGACGTCCCTTGCTGGCGCCGCCTTGTGGCGTCTGCAGCGGTCCTTCAGCGTCAACACCATCAACGAGCACGGCCCCGTCACCTGGTGACGGGGCCGTGCTCTTTGGACTATCAGCATGGCGCTGAATCAATCATCAGAACCTGGTCGAGGTGGGGCCTGGCTCTCCTGCGCAGCCGGGCCCTGTCGGCTCATCGTCTAGCGGCCGGCCTCGCTGGCGCCTGTCTGGCCAGAGTCTGGGTGGGCGGCTGGGTGGGCGGCATGGTGGCGGCCCTCCAGACGGCTCAGCAGCATGGCGTTGGCGGTATTGCCCATCACGTTCAGAGAGGTGCGGAAGCCATCGGTGAAGCGGTCCACCCCGGCGACGACGGCGACGCCCTCCAGCGGCAGCCCTGCAGCCGACAGCACGGTGCTCATGGCCACCAGGCCAGCGCCCGGCACGCCAGCGGTGGAGAAGGATACCAGCAGGCCGGTGGTAAAGATGGTGGCGGCCAGGGTCAGGGTCACCTCGACGCCGAAAAGCTGCGCCACGAAGAGCGCATTGAAGCCCTGGAGCACGGCGGCGCCGTCGCGTTTGAGGGCGGTCCCGAAGGGCAGGGCGAAGGCGCTGAGCTGGTGTGGTGCACCGTAGGCCCGGGCATTGTTGAGGGCGATCGGCAGGGTGGCGTTGGAGCTGGCGGTGCCAAGGGCAAAGCTCAGGGCCTCGCCGAAGTGGCGCAGGTAGGCCAGGGGCCGGGCACCTGTGATCGCCAGCAGGGCCAGATAGAACACCGCCATGGCGCCGATGGCCGCCAGCAGGCCGATCACGTATAGGCCGAGCTTCAACAGCAGGTCGAACCCCTGGGTGGCCACCACCGAGGCGATCAGCGCGAACACACCGATGGGCGCAAGCTTGAGTACCATCGACAGGATCTTGAGAGTCACGTCGTAGCCGCTCTGCAGCAGCGAGACCAGCGGCCGGCTCTGTTCCGGTAGCTGGCGGGCGGCCACGCCGACCAGGGCGGCGGCCAGGATGATCTGCAGCAGGTTGGCCTCGGCCAGCGCCTCGAAGGGGTTTTTCGGTACCAGGCCCACCAGCCACTGGGCCAGCGGGGTCGGGTCGCGGGCCTCGACGCCGGCGGCCTGAGCGCTGTCCACGCCGAGGCCCGGGGTCAGCCAGGCGGCCATGCCCATGCCGATGGCCAGGGCCACCGCGCTGGTCAGTACATAGAGCATCAGCAGCTTGCCGGCGTAGCGCCCGACGCTTTCGCTGCGATCGACCTGGGTAAAGCTCAGTACCAGAGCGCAGAACACCAGCGGCACCACGATAAACTGCAGAAGGCGCAGAAATACCTGACCCAGCGGGGTCAGCAGTTGGGTATCCAGGACGCCCGCCCACTGGGGCAGGAACAGATTGACGGCGCCGCCGGCCAGGATCCCGAGGATCAGGGCCAGCAGTATTTGACGGGTGTGGGCCATGGTATCTCCCTGTAGCGGCCTCGATCACGGCTGCCCTGTCGCTGTCCCTGGCCCTGGCCTGGAGTTCGGCCGGATAGGCCGATGACAAGGCGGGTGTTCGGCAGGGGGGGGCGATCGATAAGGGGACACACTATTAGGGCTCGGCGATGTCTTGGCAAGAAGCCCAATAGACCGATTTGTTATGACGTTAAGTGTATGCCCTGCAATAAAAAAACGGACGGGGCTGGGCCCGTCCGCTGAGGGTGTTGGCTAACGGGCGTGTCAACGCCCTGGGTCATGGTTGGGCCGCGTTCGGCAGCGACGCGGCCCGCCCGCGATCACATATTGGGATAGTTGGGACCACCGCCGCCTTCCGGGGCGACCCAGGTGATGTTCTGGGCGGGGTCCTTGATGTCGCAGGTCTTGCAGTGGACACAGTTCTGGAAGTTGATCTGGAAACGCGGCTGGCCATCGTCACCCTCAACCACTTCGTAGACCCCGGCGGGGCAGTAGCGCTGAGCGGGCTCGGCGTACTCCGGCAGGTTCTTGTGGATCGGAATTTCCGAATCCTCGAGCTTGAGGTGGCAGGGCTGGTCTTCCTCGTGATTGGTGTTGGACAGGAACACCGAGGAGGGCTTGTCGAAGGACAGCTTGCCGTCGGGCTTGGGGTAGTCGATCTTCTCGAACTCGCTGGCGGGCTTGAGCGCCGCATGGTCCGCAGTGGTGTCGTGGACCCTGGGCAGCTTGCCGCCGAGCAACTGATCGACGAAGTTGTAGGCGCCACCGCCCACGGTGCCGTACTTGTGGATCGCGGGACCGAAGCTGGCGGTCTGCTCGAGCTCCTTGTAGGCCCAGCTGTCCTGCCACCTGGCCTCGAACGCCTTGAGTTCGTCGCCGCCCTCGTTACCGTCCTTGAGCGACTCGAACACGCTTTCTGCCGCCACCAGACCGGACTTCATGGCGGTGTGGATGCCCTTGATCTTGGCGAAGTTGAGGGTGCCGGCGTCACAGCCGATCAGCAGCCCGCCGGGGAAGGTCATCTTCGGCAGGCAGTTGAGGCCGCCCTTGGCGATGGCACGGGCCCCGTAGGCCACCCGCTTGCCGCCTTCCAGGTAGCGCTTGAGCACCGGGTGGTGCTTCATCCGCTGGAACTCGTCGAACGGCGACAGGTAGGGGTTCTGGTAGGCCAGGTCCATGATCAGGCCGACCACCACCTGCTGGTTCTCGGCGTGGTAGAGAAACCAGCCGCCGTGGGTGTTCTTGTCCAGCGGCCAGCCGGAGCCGTGCAGCACCAGCCCTGGCTCGTGCTGTTCCGCCGGTACGTCCCACAATTCCTTGAGACCGATGCCGTAGTGCTGGGGATCCTTGCCCTCGTCCAGGCGGAATTCGCGGATCAGGCGCTTGCCGATGTGGCCACGGGCGCCCTCGGCGAACAGGGTGTATTTCGCACGAAGCTCCATGCCCGGTGCGTAGCCGCCTTTCTCGCTGCCGTCGGCGGCCACGCCCATGTCGCCGGTCAGGATGCCGCGTACCACGCCGTCCTCGACGATGGCGTCCTGGGCGGCGAAGCCCGGGAAGATCTCGACGCCCAGGGACTCTGCCTGTTCGGCCAGCCAGCGGCACAGGTTGCCGGCGCTGATCACATAGCGGGTGATGTCGCCACCGGTGTTGTGCATGCTCTTGGGCACCAGCGCGTTGGGCAGCTTCTGGGCCTTCTCGGCGTCCTTGAGCAGGTACAGCTCGTCACGCACCGCCGGGGTGGTCAGCGGGGCGCCACGCTCCTCCCAGTCGGGGAACAGCTCGAATAGCGCGCGGGGCTCGAGCACCGCTCCGGACAGAATATGGGCGCCCACCTCGGAGCCCTTCTCGACCACGCAGACGGTCAGCTCCTGCTCGGCCTCGTTGGCCTGCTGCATCAGTCGGCAGGCGGCGGCCAGTCCAGACGGACCGGCGCCGACGATGACCACATCGAACTCCATGGTGTCGCGTTCTACTTGTTCTGCCATCGGGTGCTTTCCTCCTCGGCGTGACGTCGGGGTGCCACCAACGTCGTACAGATTTTAAACGGTCGTTTGCTTCACGGTGTGTCCCATGATAGGCATAATAGCGTCGTCGGGTCATCCTTACGATGGTCGACCCTCCCCAATGGTCGACTCGGCATGCGGGGATTGTTGCCAAGGCCCGGCCTGTGGCACATTGAAGGTACGCACCGAGCCCCTATCAAACGCTTGCATGAAACGCATAAGGGCATAGCGAAAAGTTCTCAATCGTGGTGTCCTCTCGGGACACGCGATGCGTAAATCGATGCGGTGCCCGTCACCGCCAACGTGTTGATGGTTCCTTCCTTACATTCAAGGTTCCCCAGATGAACCAAGCGAGGACAACATGAAAGTACTCGTCGCGGTCAAACGCGTCATCGACTACAACGTCAAGATCCGGGTCAAGCCGGATGGCAGCGACGTTGACTTGACCAACGTCAAGATGGCCATGAATCCCTTCTGCGAAATCGCCGTGGAAGAGGCGGTGCGCTTGAAGGAGAAGGGCGTGGCGACCGAGGTGGTGGCGGTGACCGTGGGGCCGAAGGCGGCGCAGGAACAGCTGCGCACGGCCCTGGCGCTGGGGGCCGATCGCGCCATCCACGTCGAGAGCGACGAGCGCGTTGAATCGCTGGGCGCGGCCAAGGCACTGGCCAAGGTGGTCGAGAAGGAAGCGCCGCAGCTGGTCATCCTCGGCAAGCAGGCGATCGACTCCGACAACAACCAGACCGGCCAGATGCTTGCCGCGCTGACCGGCATGGCCCAGGGCACCTTCGCCTCCGAGGTGGAAGTCGAAGGCGAGACCCTCAAGGTCATCCGCGAGATCGATGGCGGCCTGCAGACGGTGTCGCTGAAGCTGCCGGCGGTGGTTACTACCGACCTGCGCCTGAACGAGCCGCGCTACGCCAAGCTGCCTGACATCATGAAGGCCAAGAAGAAGCCGATGGACGTGATGACCCCGGCCGATCTGGGCGTCGAGGTGGCCAGCCGTCTCAAGCTGGTCAAGGTCGAGCCGCCGGCCGAGCGCCAGGGTGGCGTCAAGGTGGGCTCGGTGGACGAGCTGGTGGACAAACTGAAGAATGAAGCGAAGGTGATTTCATGAGCATTCTGGTTCTGGCAGAACACCACGACGGCCAGCTGGCCGACGCCACCGCCCACGTGGTGGCCGCCGCCCAGGCTATCGGTGGTGATATCGACGTGCTGGTCGCCGGTCAGGACGTAGCCGCCGTGGCCGAGGCCGCCGCCAAGCTGGATGGTGTCAGCAAGGTGCGTGTCGCCGACAGCGAGACCTTCGCTCACCTGCTGGCCGAGCCCACCGCCGACCTGCTGGTGGCCCTGGCCGACGACTACAGCCATGTGCTGGCGGCCGCTTCCACCACCGGCAAGAACGTGCTGCCGCGCCTGGCGGCACTGAAGGACGTGGCCCAGATCTCCGAGATCATCGCGGTAGAGAGCGCCGACACCTTCAAGCGTCCGATCTACGCCGGCAACGCCATCGCCACCGTCCAGAGCGAGGACGCGCTCAAGGTCATCACCGTGCGTTCCACCGCCTTCGACGGCGTCGGCCAGGGTGGCTCCGCTGCCATCGAACCGGTCGAGGCGAGCATCGACAACAGCCTGTCGAGCTTTGTCGGTGAAGAGCTGGCCAAGAGCGATCGTCCCGAGCTGGGGGCTGCCCGCGTGGTCATCTCCGGTGGTCGCGGCATGGGCAGCGGCGAGAACTTCAAGATCCTCGACAACATCGCCGACAAGCTGGGCGCCGCCATCGGCGCGTCCCGTGCGGCGGTGGATGCCGGCTTCGTGCCCAACGACATGCAGGTCGGCCAGACCGGCAAGATCGTGGCGCCGGACCTGTACATCGCCGTGGGCATCTCCGGTGCCATCCAGCACCTGGCCGGGATGAAGGACTCCAAGGTCATCGTCGCCATCAACAAGGACGAGGAGGCGCCGATCTTCCAGGTCGCCGACTATGGCCTGGTGGCCGATCTGTTCGAGGCCATTCCGGAGCTCGACAGCAAGCTCTGAGTGCAAGATGTAGAAACGGTGTGCCGGCTAGGCCGGCAACGCTGACAAACGCCGTGGCGGCCAACGCCACGGCGTTTTTATTGGTGGGTGTCTGGCATCGATGTGCATGGCCGCCAACCCCTCGCCAGGCGTGCCGATCCGCTGTCGGACAGGGGCGTCGATGCCCTTGCTCGGGAGGTGTTGACAGCGATGAACTCGGGGTAGAGGCACCTTGCTCGCATTGATAACAATTCGTGTTTCGGGTACTGTCGTGGCATTTGACGCGGCGCCCCAAGGCGGCGCGAGAGCAGGTCGGAGGCCTTGGAATGGCGAACAAGCAGATCAACGGGCGGCCCTTCGCCGGGCCATCACAGGCTAGCCCCAGCGATGTGGTGACGGCTGGCGCAGCGGCAAGGAACAGCCTGCTGGGCGTCTCCTGTGCGCTGGCGCTGGCGCTGGGACACAGCGGGGTAGCCCAGGCACAGAACACGGCGGACAATCTCGGCGACGAGGCCCTGGCGGCACAGACCACCCAGGCCGAGCTGCAGGCGCGGATCGACCAGGCCGACGACGAGGTGCGTCAGCGTATCGAGGCGCTGCGCCAGGCCGAGCAGGAGGCCCAGCGGCTTCAGTCCTACAACCAGGCGTTGGCCCCCCAGCTCGAGCAGCTCAAGGCGACCCTCGAGCAGCGCAGTCAGGGCATGGCGACCATGGCCGAGACCCGCGACGCCCTGCCGGGCCTGTTGAACGACATGACCCGCCGCCTCGACGCCTGGGTCGATCAGGACGTGCCATTCCTCCATGGCGAGCGCAAGGCCCGGGTGGCGTCGCTCGAGGCCTCCCTAGCCAACCCCGAGCTGACCGCAGCCGAGAAGCTTGAGCGGGTGCTGGCGGCCTGGCGTGCCGAGCTCGACTATGGGCGCGATCTCGATGCCTGGCGCGGCACCCTGGAAGAGGGCGATCAGACCCGCGAGGTCGACTTCCTGCGACTGGGACGCGTGGGCTGGTACTACCTGACCCCGGATGGCCAGAATGGTGGCGTATGGAACGACGGAGATTGGCAGTCGCTGTCCGCTGCCGAGCGCGACCAGGTGGAGAAGGGCCTGCAGATCGTGCGTGACCAGCGTGCACCGGAACTGCTGACGCTGCCGCTGACCCAACCGATCGAGGAGCGTTCCTGATGGTGTCTTTGACGGATTTCCCGGTGTCGCTGAATCGGCACAACTCGATGGGCAAGGGCCTCGCCCGCAGGCTGGTGCTGGGTGCCGCCGTGACCGCGCTGCTGGCCGCCGCTGCGCCTGCCGCCATGGCCCAGCAGCACAGCGATAGCGACAGCGTACTGTCGAGCTTCAAGCTGGAGCGAGAGGCCGCCGAGGCGCGTGATCAGGCGAGGTTGGCCGAGCTGGTGGAGGACAGTGACGCGCTGTCGGCCGCGCTCGAGGAGGCCGAGGCCCGTCGTGACGCCGCCCGGGAAGAGCGTGAGCGTCTGGAGGCCGAGATGGCCGAGGCGCGTCAGGCGCTGGACGAGATCGGTGCACAGCGTGATGCCGAGGGCGGCGACCTCAACGCGGTGTTCAGCGCGGTGGCCGGCACCAGTGGTGAACTGAGAGACGATCTCGGCCAGAGCCTGCTGACCCTGGGCGCCGACGTCGATTTGCCGCCGCGGCTGGACGACGACGCCATCCTGACCGTCGCCCAGATCGAGACCCTGGCCGACAGCCTGATGGGGCTGACCGCCGAGACCGGGCTGGTGCGTCGATTCGAGGCGCCGGTGGCCGCAGGCAGCGGTGAGGTCGCGCCACGTCAGGTGACCCGTGTGGGTGACCTGATGGCCTTTGGCGGCGGCCAGTTGCTCGAGCGGGTCGGCGAAGAAGGGCGGCTCTCCGCCCTCGAACACACCCCTGAGCGCGTCGGCGCTGTGCTCGACGCTTATCAGTCAGGCGATGGCCAGCTGCTGCCGGTGGATCCTGCCGACGGACGGGTGATCGAGGCGCTGTCGCGCCAGCCCACGCTGCTCGAGCGCTTCCATCAGGGCGGCGCGGTCGGCTATGTGGTGGTCGCCCTGGGCGCCCTGGGCCTTTTGATCGCCCTTGGCCAGTATCTGTACCTGCTGCGGGTCAGCATGACCACCCGTCGCCAGCTCGCCAACATGGATGAGCTGTCCAATGACAACCCCCTGGGCCGGGTGCTTCAGCGCTTCCACGCCTTTGGTGCAGGCCATGCTCCCGAAGCCCTGGAGGCACGTCTGGACGAGTCGATGCTGGCCGAGCAGCCGCGTCTCGAGCGCGGCCAGGCACTGGTCAAGATGCTCGCTGCGGTGGCGCCGCTGCTGGGCCTGCTGGGCACGGTGACCGGCATGATCGTGACCTTCCAGTCGATCACGGTGTTCGGCACCGGCGATCCCCAGTTGATGGCCGGCGGTATCAGTCAGGCGCTGGTGACCACGGTGCTGGGCCTGATCACCGCGGTACCGCTGCTGTTCGCCCATACCGCCATGTCGTCACGCTCGCGCGCCCTGATCGGCACCATGGAAGGCCGCGCCAGCGCGGTGCTGGCCGACCGTCTGGAAGCCGATCGCAAGGCGCTGCAGCCGGCCACCGACGCAAAGCAAGGAAGCAGGCGCCATGCCGATGCACCCCTGGCTTGATCCCCTCGTCCGGCTGATCGACGCCGGCGGGCCGGTGCTGGTGGTGATCGCCGTGGTGGCCATGCTGCTGTTCTCGGTGGGGCTCGAGCGCTGGTGGTTCTTTCGCTTCCACTATCGCCCGGCCCGGGCCGAACTGATGCGCCGCTGGGTCGAGCGGCCCGACCACCAGAGCTGGAGTGCCCGCACCCTGCGCGAGGTCTGGGTAACGGAGTTGATCCGACGGCTGCGTGGCCCCTTGCCCTGGTTGAAGCTCCTGGTGGTGATCTGCCCGCTGCTCGGGCTGCTCGGCACCGTGACCGGCATGATCACGGTATTCGACAGCCTGTCCATGGCCGACAGCAACCAGGCCCGCGCCATGGCCGACGGCGTCGCCCGGGCCACCTTGCCGACCCTGACCGGGATGGCGGTGTCGGTGGTGGGGCTTCTGTTCATTACACGGCTTGAACATATCATTCGGCGCGAGGATCAGCGGCTGCACGACCGCCTTGCCCGCGCCGCGGAGGATGCACATGCGTAGACGTCGACTGTCCGCCGGCGCCGAAGAGGCCAGCGAGGTCAACCTGACCCCGATGCTGGACGTGGTCTTCATCATGCTGATCTTCTTCATCGTGACCACCAGCTTCATCAAGGAGAGCGGGGTAGAGATCGAGCGGCCCGAGTCCAGCGCCGCCTCTTCCCGTCCCGACGTCCAGGTGCTGGTGGCGATCACACCGGAAGGCGCCTTGTGGGTGGACGGTGAGCCGGTGGACATCCATCGCGTCGGCACCACCGTCGCCGGCATGCTCTCCGAGGATGGCTCGGTGGTGATCCAGGCCGATCGCAACGCCGCCACCGGGGTGCTGATCGAGACCATGGACCGGCTGCGCGACGCCGGTGTCGAAAAGGTTGCCGTCGCCGCCGAAAGGAGCTCCGACGCATGAGGCGAGTGGTCTCTCTGGCGGCGGGTAGCCTGCTGACCCTGGTACTGTTCGCCCTGCTGGCGCTGCTGGTGGTGCCACCGGAGGCCGAGCCTGAGCTGCGCGAGGAAATCACTCTGAGCCTGGCCGAGGCGGTGGCGCCCCAGGCCGAGGCCCCGGCGGAGGCCTCCGCTGCTTCGGCATCGGCGCCGCCACCTCCACCGCCGGTGGCCGCCGCGCCGCCGCCGCCGAGCCCGGCCCAGACCGCTGTCAGCGAGATCCAGTTGCCGGACCCCGAGGTGGTACCGCCGCCACGAGAGCCCAAGGCGCTGGACAGCGCCTTGCCGGAGCTGACCGAGACGCCGCCAGAACCTGAACCTGAGCCCGAACCGAAACCCCGGCCGGAGCCGACGCCGCAGCCTGAGCCCGCACCGCAGCCCGAGCCCGCACCGCAGCCCGAGCCCGCACCACAGCCAACGCCAGCGCCCAGCGTGGCCACCAATGCGACCAGCAACACGGGCAGCGCCAGTGCGGCGGGGGCCGGCGCCGCCGCGCCTGCCTCCAACGAGCCGGTGGACGTGGGCACCTCGGCCCGGGCCACGCGCAAGGTGCCGCCGGAGTACCCGCGCCGGGCCCAGCGTCGTGGGCTCGAGGGCTATGTGGTGATGCAATTTATCATCCGCGCCGACGGCAGCGTCGATCGCGGCAGCATTCAGGTACTCGAGGCCAGCCCCCGCCGGGTATTCGAGGACGCTGCGCGTCAGGCCATCGCCGGCTGGCGCTTCGAGGCGGCCTCCGGGCTTCGGCGGGCGCGTCAACGACTAGAGTTCCAGTTGAGATAGATGTCGAGATAGCCACACAAGGGGTCGATCGCCATGGCAGTACTGTTGAAGACCACCCCGCTGGGGCGCTACCTGCAAGGCACTGGTGCCGCCCTGGCGCTGGGCCTGATGGCGGGTCTGGCCGGCGCACTGGCAAGTCCTGCGGGAAGCGCCGCGCCGACCCTGTCCGGTGGCATCATCGCCGACCTCAAGAGCCTCGAGCAGCGCCTGGCCGACGACCCGGCAGGGGTCGAGGCCAAGGCCGAGAGCCAGGCCGAGCGGCTCACCGGAGGCAACGCCTCGGACCGCTGGGCCAGGGCGCTGTACCTGCAGCTTGCCGCCGGGGCGGCGTCGGCCCAGAACCGGTCCGAGGAGGCCGCCGATCACCTGGCCAGCGCCCGTCGGATCGATGGGGTCGAGCAGGCCCAGCGGGATCGCTGGCTGCGCCAGGAGATTGAACAGCGTATTCAGGCGCAGCAACGTCAGCAGGCGCGGGCGCTGCTGGAGGACTGGCTATCGCGCCACGAGGATGTCGAGGCGCTGTGGACCCTGGCCGAGCTGGCGGCCGCCGACGAGGACTGGGAGGCCGCCGCCGACGGGGTCGAACGGGCCAAGGCGGCGGACCCGCAGCCGAGTCAGGCGCGGCTCGATTTCGCCGGTGGCGTGATGCACAAGAGCGGTCGTCTCGATCAGGCCCTGGCGGCCCTGGAGGCGCGGCTTGCCACCGATCCTGCTGATGCCGATGCCTGGCGCCGAGCCGCGGCCATGGCCCAGCGCCTGGGTGATCCGGTTCGGGCCGCGGCGCTGTGGGAGGCCGGCTGGCGTCAGGGCGCCCTGTCCTGCAACGATGACCTTGAACGTCGCATCGAGCTCCACCTGGCCGCCGGTACCCCCGCACGCGCCGCCGAGCTGCTCGAACGGGCGCTGGCGGAAGGCGTCCTCGAGGATAGCGAGCCACGTCGCCGGTTGCTGGCCGAGGCCTGGTTTCAGGCTCGCGACCATGACCAGGCGCTGGACGCCTGGCAGACTCTTGCCGAGCGTTCCGACGCTGGCTCGGACTGGCTCCGGTTGGGACAGATTGCCGCAGGCTGGGGCCGCGAACAGACCGCGCGCGAGGCATTGAACCGCGCACTCGCCAAGGGCGAGGACGAGGCGCAAACCTGGCTGGGCGCGCTGTCCGCGGGCTCGCAGACGGGGCAGGGCGCGGCCGCTGAACCTGGCGCTGGCGCCACGAATTCACCTCGAACCTCCGATGAAGGCGCTGGCTGAGGCGGCTCGCTGCCTTGTGGCAAAAATGACCCTCAGCGTAGAATTCGCCCCATGAAGAATTCCAGAAGCCTCATATTGCTGGTCATCGTTCCCGCGGTGGCCGTGGTGCTGCTCGGGGCGGCCATCTTTGGCTCCCAGGCGATGTCCGACAGCCGTCTGGACGATGACGCGCGCGCCGCCCTGGCGGCGTCACTTCAGACCTCGGCACCGATCGAGCTCGCCAACTTGCAGGAGGTGCGCTACGGCTATGGCGTGTGCGGCTCCTATCGGCTGGCATCGGACGAAGGCTTTGCCTCCTTCTATCTTGATACCCAGAGCGGCGAGGTGGAGCTGGACGTCAACTCCCGTCGTTTCAATACCCACTGTGGCCTGTCGGCGCTGTGCTGATGGTATCCATCGACGGTGACCGGTGTTGGTTGGCGTTTGACGACTGAGCGACCTTCGTCGACACAGGCTCGTGCCGGCACTTTCTCAAGGAGACGTTTTCATGCGCATGTTCAAGGGCACCCTGGTTGCCGGATTGCTGTCGCTGCTGGCGACTACCCCGGTGCTTGCCGCCGAGCTAGAGATCAGCGACGCAAGGCTGCGCATGCTGCCCGGCGACCGCCCCGGTGCCGGTTACTTCAAGCTCTACAATGCGGGCGACGAGCCGGCAGCGGTGGTTGGAGCAGAGACCGACGCCTACGCCTCGGTGGAGCTGCACATGAGCATGGAGAAAGGCGGCATGGCCATGATGCACGGCGTCGAGCGCTTCGAAGTGCCCCCCGGCGAGACCCGCGAGTTCGCCCCCCAGGATTATCACCTGATGTTCATGAAGCCGCAACAGTCGCTGAACATTGGCGATGAAGTCGAGGTCCGCCTGATCCTCGAAGGGGACGAGCGCATCGAGACGACCTTCGAGGTGGTCTCGCCGGCAGCGCTGTAACGACGCTCTTGAGACAGCTGAGACAGCTGAGACAGTTAGGTCGGCAAAGTGATGTCGAGAGAACGGTGTCGGGAGCAGGGGCTGCAAACTAGAGCCGAGACAACGGCCCATGAATTGAAAGCGACGAGGTTGGCAATGCGACAGGGCAGGACCGGCGGCAATGGCAGGGTGCAGAGAAGGGGGGCTGGTGCGAGCCAGGCAGTCGCCAGGGCTGGTGCGGCACTGCTGCTGACGGCTGCGCTGTTTGCCCTTGCCGGCTGCGAGGACGTCAACTGGCGTGGCACCGACATCTCCGACGCCATGCCGGCGCTGGACTTCGAACTGATCGACGAGAACGGCCAGCAGGTCGATGAGGGTGACTACGCCGGCAAGACGACACTGGTCTACTTCGGCTTCACCCACTGCCCGGACGTCTGTCCCACCGCGCTGGCGCGCTTGTCAGCGGCGATCCGTGAACTCGACGAGCCGACCAGAGACGCCGTCCGGGTGCTGTTCGTCTCGGTGGATCCCGAGCGCGACAGCCCCGAGGTGCTCGACGCCTATACCGAAGCCTTCGGACCGCGGTTTATCGGTCTTACCGGCGACAAGGCGGCACTCGACGCGGTCACCAACCGCTACCGCGTCAGCTATCGTCTGGGCGAACCCGAGGCCGACGGCAGCTACGACGTCGACCATTCCAGCGCCATCTTCGCCTTCGATTCAGGCGGCGACGCCCGTCTGTTGATGCGCGACACCGACCCGGTGGACTCCATCGCCGCAGACATCCGAAGGCTGGTGGAGAAGGGGTAGAGGTCCCCATCTTCTTGCAAAAATGCAGCTGGAAAAGCAAAGGGCCACCTGAAGTGGCCCTTTCGCGTCTCGATGGTAACGCGCCTTCACGCCTCGCTGCGTGGCAGCTTGATGCAGTCTCTGGTGCCGCGCGTGGTGTTGTGAAGTTCTAAAGATCCAGTTCGGTCCACACCGGGGCGTGGTCCGAGGGTTTTTCCATGGCGCGCAGGTCGTAGTCGATGCCGGCGTCGGTGACGCGCTCGGACAGCGATGCCGTGGTCAGGATATGGTCGATGCGAAGGCCCCGCTTGGGTTCGCGATCGAAGCCCTTCGAGCGATAGTCGAACCAGCTGAAACGATCGTCCACCTCGGGGTAGAGGCGGCGATAGCTGTCCTCGAGGCCCCAGGCCTTGATGCCATCCAGCCATTCGCGCTCGATCGGCTGAAAGCTGGTCTTGCCTTCGCGCAGCCAGCGCTTGCGGTTGGCCTCGCCGATGCCGATATCGATGTCGGCGGGCGAGATGTTGAAGTCGCCCATCACCGCCAGGCGTTCGCTGGGGGAGTGGTCCTCGTCGAGCAGGCGCTGGAGCTGGGCGTAGAAGGCGCGCTTGTGGGGAAACTTGGTCGGGTGCTCGATGTTCTCGCCCTGGGGGAAATAGCCGTTGTAGACCCATACAGGCTCGCCGTCGGCGGCGCGCAGACGCACGCCGATCATGCGGCGCTGGGCGTCTTCACCGTCGTCGGGAAAGCCATAGCGAACCTCCTCCGGGGCCTCGCGGGTCAGCATGGCGACGCCGTAGTGACCCTTCTGGCCATGGAAGTGCACCTGGTAGCCCATGGCTTCCACCGCCTCGCGGGGGAATTCACTGTCCTGGACCTTGGTTTCCTGCAAACCGATCAGGTCGGGCTGGTGGGAGGCGATCAGCGCCTCGAGCTGGTGCAGGCGTGCGCGGATGCCGTTGATGTTGAAGCACACCAGGCGCATTACTGCTCTCCCTTGTTGCTGTCGCTGTTACTGCTGTCCGGCCCCTTGCCTTCGGGGTGAATCTCGATCGACGGGGCGGCGCGCATGCGCTCCAGCCGGCGTGCGGCCTGGGCCTTGCGCTGCTGGCGCTTCTTGGCGGAGAAGCGCCGTGATGAGGTGACCTCATCGGGATTTTCGTGGCGCCACTGCTTGTAGTCCTTGCGCCGACCGGTACGGATGGTCACCTTGTCGGCCAGGGAACGGGTCTTCTTGCGGCGTGTCATGACGCGGGGCTCCTGTATTCAATGGGCACATTCTATCAGTGCGGGGCCGCCAGGACAGCCGCTAGACACGATTCGATGCGCATCGGGCAAGCCCAAACGGCCAGACGCTGGTACAATACCCGGCTTGAGGAAACTCGAGGGGGCCCTGTGCCGTTGCCTCGACGCTTTCCGCTTTCCTTCAACTTCTCTTCGAGACGGACACACAGCACAGCCTATGAGCGAGTCGGAACAGACCACCGCACCGGCCGAGAGCCGCAAGCCCAAGCGTCGTCGCCGCAAGCCGAGGCGCCGCCAGTCCAACTGGGATCTGCGCCAGTTTCAGGTGCCCGCCGTGGCGGGCAAGTGGCGGTTCCACGACTTCGATCTGCCGCTGCCGCTGATGCGCGCCATCCATGCGCTCGGGTTCGAGTACTGCACGCCGATTCAGGCCGAGGCCCTCACCCACACCCTGATGGGTGGAGACGTGGTGGGCAAGGCCCAGACCGGTACCGGCAAGACCGCCGCCTTCCTGATTTCCATGATGGCCTACTTCCTCGAGGAGGAGGTGCCGGATGGCCAGAAGCCGGGGACGCCGCGCGCACTGATCGTGGCGCCGACCCGCGAGCTTGCCTTGCAGATCGAGAAGGACGCCAAGGCCCTGGCGCGCTTCACCTCGCTCAAGGTGACCAGCGTCGTCGGTGGCATGGACTACCAGAAGCAGCGCGAGGGGCTTGCCGGCAACGTCGATATCCTGGTGGCCACTCCGGGCCGCCTTCTGGACTTCCAGCAGAAGCGAGACATCGACCTCGGTCAGGTCGAGGTGCTGGTGCTGGACGAGGCCGATCGCATGCTGTCGATGGGCTTCATTCCCGACGTCAAGCGCATCATCCGCTACACGCCGAAGACCGAAGAGCGGCAGACCTTCCTGTTCTCCGCGACCTTCACCGAGGACATCCTCAACCTGGCCAGCCAGTGGACCCATCAGCCGGCCCACGTCGAGATCGCGGTCACCGTGGATAACGCCGCCGATATCGATCAGCGGGTGTACATGGTGGGCGACGAAGACAAGCAGCGACTGCTGGTCAACCTGCTGCAGCAGGAGTCGTTCGACCGGGTGATGGTGTTCGGCAATCGCCGCGATCTGGTGCGCAAGCTGCTGGAGCTGCTGAAGAAGGCCGACATCAATGTGGCCATGCTGTCCGGCGATGTGCCGCAGAACCAGCGCATCCGCACCCTGGAGCAGTTCCGCGAGGGCGAGATTCAGGTGCTGGTGGCCACCGACGTGGCCGGCCGTGGCATCCATATCGAGGACGTCAGCCACGTGATCAACTACACCCTGCCCGAGGATCCGGAGGACTACGTCCACCGCATCGGGCGCACCGGCCGTGCCGGCGCCAAGGGCGTGTCGATCAGCTTCGTGGGTGAAGAAGACGCCTTCTCGCTGCCCGAAATCGAGCGCTTCATCGGCGACAAGCTGCCCTGCGAGCATCCGCCGGAAGGGCTTCTGTAAGCCCGTCAGGCGTTTGACGCTTGTACGCAGTCAGGGCCGGCCCAGCGCCGGCCCTTTGCGTCTCTTCCCCCTGTCCTTTTTCTCAATTGTCGTGGACCCGCCATGCTAGACGACGCCCTCAAGAGCGAGATTCAAAGCGCCTATCGTCGGGTGCTGGAGGCGCTGGAGCTGACCCCGCGCTACGGCCAGCGACTGATGATCGCCGAGATCTCCCGCACCCTGGCCGGCATCGAGACCGACGAGGATGGCAAGCGGGTGAGCGACGAGCACGTCTGCGTGCTGGAGGCGGGCACAGGTACCGGCAAGACCCTGGCCTACCTGCTGGCGGCGTTGCCGGTGGCCAAGGCGCGCGGCAAGCGCCTGGTGCTGGCCACCGCCACGGTGGCGCTGCAGGAGCAGGTGCTGCACCAGGACCTGCCGTCGCTGAAGGCCCACAGCGGATTGTCCTTCGACTTTGCCCTGGCCAAGGGGCGCGGGCGCTACGTGTGCGTGGCCAAGCTCGACGCGGCCATGGACGGCGCCGAGGAAAACCCGACCCTGTCGCTGTTCGAGCAGAGCCTGGACGCCGCCACCGGCGATGACTTCAAGGCGCTGGTGGCTGCCATGGGAGACGCCTATGGCAACGGTCGCTGGGAAGGGGATCGCGATAGCTGGGGCGAGGCCATTGACGACGGCCATTGGCGGCGACTGACGGTGGATCACCGCCAGTGCACCAATCGCCGCTGCGGGCACTTCGGTGCCTGTGCCTTCTTTCGTGCTCGGCGCGACCTGGATCAGGCCGACGTCATCGTCGCCAACCATGATCTGGTGCTGGCGGATCTGGCGCTCGGCGGCGGCCTGGTGCTGCCCGACCCTGCCGACTGTATCTACGTCTTCGACGAGGGCCACCACCTGCCGGACAAGGCGATCTCCCACTTTACCCATCGCTTCAGCGTGGGCGGCGGGCTGCGCTGGCTGAGAAACCTCAGGGGCTCCTTGACCGAGCTGAATACGGCCCTGGGCGTGCAGCCGACCCTGGCGCGACTGCTGGGCGCACTGCCCACCGCGATGGAAGCGCTGGAGCCACGCCTGGGCGAGGTGTTTGCGCTGGGCCACCAGCTGGCCGAGCGGCCCCATGGGCTCAACGACGACGAGGACGGTGCTCAGCACCGCTTCGAGATGGGGCGTGTGCCCGAGGCCCTGCGGGCCCAGGCCGAGGCGCTGGTGGTGCCCTTCGCCGAGCTCTGCCGTCTGCTCGAGTCGATGACCGACATCCTGCGCGAGAGCCTGGACCCGGAGAAATCCACCGGCCTTGCCCGGGAGCAGGCCGAGGCCTGGCTGCCGCTGCTGGCGCTGCTGCACGGCCGGGCGCTGGAGGCCCACGCCCTGTGGCAGGCCTTTGCCGAGGGCGATCCGGCGGACGCGCCGCCGCGGGCACGCTGGCTGACCCTGGAGCGCTTCCAGGGCGAGCCCGAGCTGATCTTCTCGGCCAGCCCGGTATCTGCCGCCCATACCCTGGCGCGTTCGTTGTGGGGGCGCTGTCACGGCGCTGTGGTGACCTCGGCCACCCTGACCGCCCTGGGCCGTTTCGAGCGCCTGCAGGAGAGGGCGGGGCTGGCCAACCGCTATCGCTACCAGCGTCTGCCGAGTCCCTTCGACTATTCCCGAGCGGTGCTCAGCGTGCCCCGGGAGGCGGTGGACCCCGCCGACCGTGACGGCCACGAGCGGGCCATCGTCGACTTCGTCGAGGCTCTCGACGACAAGGAAGCGGTGCTGGTGCTGTTCTCGTCCCGGGCCCAGCTGCGCGGGGTGGAGAAGGCCCTGTCGCGGGAGCGTCGAGAGCGAGTGCTGGCCCAGGACCGTCTGCCCAAGCGCGAGCTGGTCAGCCGCCATCGCCAGCGTATCGACGCCGGCGAGGGCAGCATCCTGTTCGGTCTGGCGAGCTTCGCGGAGGGCATCGACCTGCCCGGCGACTACCTGACCCATGTGGTGATCACGCGGCTGCCGTTCGCCGTGCCGGACGACCCGGTGGGAGCGACGTTGGCGGAGTGGATCGAGAGCCAGGGCGGCAACCCGTTCATGCGCATCAGCGTGCCGGATGCCTCGATCAAGCTGGTCCAGGCCTGTGGTCGGTTGATCCGCAAGGAGGCCGACCGTGGCCGCATCACCTTGCTGGATCGCCGCGTGCTGACTCGCCGCTACGGCCGCGCGCTGCTCGACGCATTACCGCCCTTCGTGCGCGAGATCGACGGCGTAAGCCAGGCCGGCTGAGGGAAGCCGCGCCTCGCGAGCAGGCGTGATACACCGGCCAAAAACAAGGAGCCCGCCAACTTGGCGGGCTCCTTGCTGTCGTGGGCGTTGCTTCTGCAGGCGTCGCTGGCGCTGGGGATGATGGCGCCGCTGGCGCCTGGCGTCGGGGCCTTTCAGCCCCTTGTCCCGCACCAGGGACGAATCAATTCACCCGCTTTGCCAGCTCCGGGGCCAGGCGTTCGTTCATGCTGCGGAAGGCCTCCACGGTGGTGTCCCAGTCGATGCAGGCGTCGGTCACGGAGACGCCGTAGGCCATTTCGCTCAGGTCCTCGGTGATCTTCTGGTTGCCCCAGCCGATGTTGGACTCGACCATCAGGCCGATGATCGAACGGTTGCCGTCGAGAATCTGGTGGGTGACGTTGTCGAGCACCAGCGGCTGCAGGGCGGCGTCCTTGTTGGAGTTGGCGTGGGAGCAGTCGATCATGATGTTGGGCTTGACCCCGGCCTTCTTCAGCTCCTGCTCGGCCAGCGCTACGCTCACGCTGTCGTAGTTCGGCTTGCCGTTACCCCCGCGCAGCACCACGTGAGCATAGGCGTTGCCACGGGTGCGGATGATCGCCACCTGGCCCTGCTGGTCGATGCCCAGGAAGTTGTGCGGGTGAGCGACCGACTGCAGCGCATTGACGGCCACGTCGAGGCTGCCGTCGGTGCCGTTCTTGAAGCCCACCGGGCATGACAGGCCGGAGGACATCTCGCGGTGGGTCTGGGACTCGGTGGTGCGGGCGCCGATGGCCGACCAGCTGATGCAGTCCTGCAGATACTGGGGCGAGATCGGGTCGAGTGCCTCGGTGGCCAGCGGCAGGCCCAGCTCGGAGAGCTCCACCAGCAGGCGACGGGCGATGTGCAGGCCTTCCTCGATCTCGAAGGAGCCGTTCAGGTGGGGGTCGTTGATCAGGCCCTTCCAGCCCACGGTGGTGCGCGGCTTCTCGAAGTAGACGCGCATCACGATGTACAGGCTGTCCTTCACCTCGTCGGCCAGGCGGCGCAGGCGACGAGCGTAGTCCAGCGCGGCGTCCACATCGTGGATCGAGCAGGGGCCCACCACCATCAGCAGCCTGGGATCGGTGCCGTCGAGGATGTTCTGCACGGTCTTGCGGCCCTCGATCACCGTGGCCTCGGCCTCGGGAGAAAGAGGAATTTCCTGCTTCAACTGCTCAGGAGTGACGAGAACATCCTGGGCCAGGACGTTGAGGTTGTTCACCTGCTTGTCGGACATGAGGTCTACCTGTGTGTATCGTGTCAGCGCTGACGTTTCTGCGTGGCTCTACTATCCCTTGAGGGAGGGGTAAATTCAATCGCCTGAGGGAACCTTGTCGCGCACCCGATGTCGGAGCGGCGTCGAGAGATGCACTCAGAGAACGCTTGATGCGAGCCAAGGAAACAGGAACACTTGTGCCTTTTATCATGACGAGACCCATGACCTATACATCGCCGACAGGCGAAAGGTGGCACCCTGTTGCCAAGGGCCAGACCGAGGGTCCGGCGTCGTCAGCCCGACATCGTCGGGGAGGAGAGACATGACGCCCAAGGAAACGGACCAGCAGCTGGTGGCGCGCGCGCAGAAGGGCGATACCCGAGCCTTTGACCTTCTGGTCAAGAAGTACCAGCACAAGATACTGGGCCTGATCGGCCGCTATATCAGCGACCATGCCGAGGTGCAGGACGTGGCCCAGGAAGCCTTCATCAAGGCTTACCGGGCGCTTGGCAAGTTTCGCGCCGAGAGCGCCTTCTATACCTGGATGTACCGCATCGCCATCAACACCGCCAAGAATCATCTGGTGTCCCGCGGGCGTCGTCCGCCGGGCAGCGATCTGGATATCAATGACGCCGAGATCGTCGACATGAGTGGCCGGCTGGCCGATATCGAGACACCGGAGGCGTCCATCGCCAGGGACCAGCTCGAGGCGGCGGTATTCGAGGCGATCGAGAATCTTCCCGATGACCTGCGCACCGCCATCACCCTGCGCGAACTCGATGGTCTTTC
Organism: Halomonas sp. BN3-1; assembly: GCF_003056325.1. Classification (NCBI taxonomy): domain Bacteria; kingdom Pseudomonadati; phylum Pseudomonadota; class Gammaproteobacteria; order Oceanospirillales; family Halomonadaceae; genus Halomonas; species Halomonas sp. BN3-1. The sequence continues at coordinate 265,868 of NZ_PYVV01000001.1, forward strand.
CTATGAAGACATCGCCCAGGTCATGCAGTGCCCGGTGGGTACCGTGCGCTCGCGCATCTTTCGCGCCAGGGAGGCGGTGGATCAACATATTCAGCCGCTGATGACGACCTCGCGAAACGCCGAGTCACTTTCCTGATTCGCTATCGCGAGCCTGCGAGCTGGTCGTGGGCGCAGGGGTGAGGCAGGGCGACCCCTTTTGTTGCCGAATTCCCCATTTTTTTCAAATTGGGATGAACTGTTCGCCAGATTGGGCGTCTTACCCAGTGACCGGCCCGATGCAATAATCAACGACGGTCGTCACCTGGCGCTCGAGCCGGTGGCGAGTAACCGAGAATCGGTGGCGGAACCTGGCGCATCTCCGGTGGTCTATGGAGCTGGAGGCGCGACGCTTCGTCGAAATGAGGTGTGGAGAATGAGTCTGAACGCACGGGAATCGCTTTCAGCCCTGATGGACAATGAAGGTGACGAGCTGGAATTGCGTCGAGTGCTGAAGTCGCTCGAGAGCGACCAGGACAGCGCCGAGAGCTGGCGTCGTTACCATTTGATGCGTGCCGCGCTGCGCCGCGAGACCGATAGTGACCCCTCGGTGGATCTGTCCGCCGGTATCCTGGCTCGCCTCGAGGATGAGCCTGCGCCGCAGATGGAGGCTCCCGCCGACGGCGCGGTCGCCAAACGCGGCGGAATGGGGCTCGCACGCGGTGCCGGTATTGCCGCGGCGGTCTCGTTGATGGTGATCAGCGGGGTTCAGTTCTACAACGGCGCCTTCGATGGCTCCATCGACGGTTCCGGTGCCGGTGTGGCCAGCAGCGGGGCTGCGGGTGGCGTAAGCGGCGGCGTAAATAGCGGCGCAGCACAGACAGCGTCCGCCGTGCCAGGTGCAGAGCTCGCCAGCGTAGCGGCGTCTCGGCCTTCGCTGATGGATCTGCCGATGTTTCAGTCCGGCACAGGCTCCAGCAATGGCCTGATGACCGTCGGCGCCCAGGTGGCCTCGCCGATGATGCTGTCGCCATCTGCCCAGCAGTCGCGGGTCAGTGACCAGGCGCAGGCCCAGTTGTTGCAGTCGTACCTCGATCGTCATGCCCAGGGGGCGGCCTTCAGCAGTGCCGACAACTGGATGCCGATGCTGCGCAGCACCCCGGCGGAAGCCCGTTGAGGTGATCGATCTGGCATCGAGATAGCAATGATCTGCTCGGCCCTGAGGGGCCGAGCGCATTCTCAGCAGTGCCTGTCAGGACATGATTTCTATGCCACATCAGGGGTCGCTTGCAGCGTTGGCCGGCTGGCTGACGCTTTCCCTTGTCTGTCTTTCTCTTCCCGCCCAGGCCGTTGCCGACCCTGGTGTCGACGCCGTAGCGGCGAACGCCAAGGCCTCGGCTGACTCGGTAGCTGACCCGAATAGTATCCAGAGCGTCTACGACTGCAGCGCCTTGACCGCCTTGTCACCCCCCGAGTCTCCGGGAGACTGGTTCGAGCGCAGTGTCTGGGCTTCCCATTGCTACCAGTATCAGGCGCGCGCCGTTCGCATCGTCGATGAAGAGGTGGTGACGCTGTCGGTGGCCCGCGACATCCAGCAGGGCGTCGAGCGCGATCGCCTCCACTTCCTCGATGGCCCCAGTCGCTCGCTGCTGCGAGAGGGGGGCGCCTTTCGCTTCGAGCTCGGTGATAGCCAGGGGGCGGCGCCGGCCTCTCCCCAGGCGCTGGTCGAGCACCTGTCACGCTTCTATCGGCTGCGCTTCGACGGCGAGGAGCGCATCGCCAATCGTCACGCGATCCGTCTGGAACTGTTGCCGCTTGACGCCATGCGCTACGGCTATCGCATCTGGCTCGACCGCGAGACCGCCATCCCCTTGAAGCGCACCCTGATCGACGAGCGGGGCCAGGTGCTGGATACCTTCCAATTGGTGGCGATGACGCCGCCGGAACGCTACGACGGCAAGGTGGAGCTGCGCCGGCCGCCGTCCTCGGCCAGGCTCGACTGGCGCGCAGGCTGGCTGCCTCGCGGCTTTGTTGCCCAGCCGCTGATGGCGATGGCATCGGACAGCGATGGGCCTCGCCGCCACAAGTTGTACAGCGACGGCCTGTCGACCATCAGCCTGTTCGTCGAACCGGTAGCGGGTTCACGGGTACTAAGGCCGGGTGTCCATCGACTGGGTGCCAGTCACGCCGCGGTGCGCCGAGTGCAGCGTGAAGGCCAGTTGCTTCAGGTGGTGGCCGTCGGCGAACTGCCCCCCAGCGTGCTGGTCAAGGTGGCCGAAACCCTTGAACTGGCCGAGGGGCAGTCGCAGGGCGTTAGCGATGGTGCGCGCCCTGAGGCGGTGAGCAATGTCCATCAGGAAGCGTCGTCATGAGCACCGACTGCTCGACCGCAGAGGCGCGAGTGGTGGGCTGGACGACCGCAGGGGTCAGGGTAGCGCTGGCGGCAACCGGCGGCTGCGGGCGCTGCGCTGCTCGGGGCGGCTGCGGGGCGCGTTGGCTGCTGCGCAGGAGCGACGATCGGCGTGAGCTCGAGATCGATACCGAGCAGCGTCCCGCCATCGGGCAGACGGTGACCCTGGCCCTGTCCCGGACGAGCCTGGTGCGCGCCAGCGTGCTGGTCTACGGCCTGCCGCTGTGGTTGGCGCTGGGGGCGACCCTTGCCGTCAACGTGCAGTCGCCGGATCACTGGTCGCTGCCGCTGGTGTTTATCGCGGGCCTGGCCCTTGGCGGCGTGGTGCTGCGTCGGCATCTGCGCCGCCGCGCCGAGGCGTATCGCCCCACCTTGGTGTCGTAGCCCCGTTGTGATAGCTCGTATCCCGAACACTTCACGGGCCCTTGTCGCGTTATTTTGCCCGCTAATGACTGAACCTTTTGGCGGCGTGACGGTACTACAAGAAGCGACCCTCGAGGTTGCGTTCGATGCACTCTGAGTCCTATCTGAGTCTTACGCAGGAGCCTTGCATGAAGCCAATGACTCGCACCCTGTCCATGTGGATGACGCTGGTGGTGGGAATGGTTGTCGCCCAATCCAGCCTGGCCAGGGATCTTCCTGATTTTACCGAACTGGTCGAAGAGGCCGCCCCCGGCGTGGTCAACATCTCGACGACGCGGGTCACCGAGGGCTACTCCACGCCCTTCGGCGATTTCGGTGGCCAGGAAATCCCCGACATCTTCCGTCATTTCTTCGGTGATCGCTTCCCGGTGCCGCCCGGCGGAGGCGGTGGTCGCACCGAGGAACGTCAGTCGCTGGGCTCCGGCTTCGTCATCGACGCGGACGGCTACATCATGACCAACGCCCACGTGGTGGAGGGCGCCGACGAGATCATGGTGCGCCTCAATGACCGTCGTGACCTCAAGGCCGAGCTGGTCGGGGCCGACGAGAAGACCGACGTGGCGGTACTGAAGGTCGATGCCAGCGATCTGCCGACGCTATCCCTGGGTGACTCCGACGACCTCAAGGTGGGGGAGTGGGTGGCCGCCATCGGTTCGCCGTTCGGCTTCGATCACTCGGTCACCGCAGGCATCATCTCGGCGATCAACCGCACCCTGCCGCGTGACGCCTATGTGCCCTTCATCCAGACCGACGTGGCGATCAACCCGGGTAACTCCGGTGGACCGCTGTTCAACCTCGACGGCGAGGTGATCGGCATCAACTCCCAGATCTTCACCCGTAGCGGTGGCTTCATGGGGCTGTCCTTCGCCATTCCGATCAATGTCGCCATGGACATCGCCGACCAGTTGCGAAGCGAAGGTCACGTCACCCGGGGCTGGCTCGGTGTGATGATTCAGCCGGTGTCCAAGGACCTGGCCGAGTCGTTCGGCATGGACCGCCCCGAGGGTGCCCTGATCGCCGACGTCGATCCCGACGGACCGGCGGCGCGTGACGGCGTCCAGGCCGGTGACATCGTGCTCGCGGTCAATGGCGAGACGGTGGAGCGCTCCAGCAACCTGCCGCGGTTGATCGGCCGTGTCGCTCCGGACAGCGAGGTCGAGTTGACCGTGCTGCGCGCCGGGGATCGCAAGACCCTCAGCGTCACCGTTGGCGACTGGCCCGAGGAACTGGCCGGTGGCAGCGGTCAGTCGTCCGGCAGCGCGTCGCCGGCACGCCTGGGTCTGGCGGTGCAGTCGCTGTCCGACGCCGAGCGTGACAAGTACGGCATCGACGCCGGCGTGCGGGTCAGCGACGTCGATCCGCGTGGCGTGGCGGCGGCTTCCGGTATCCGGCGTGGCGATATCATTGTCAGCGTCAACCAGGTCGCGGTGGGAAGCGGTCGCCAGCTTAGCCAGCTGGTGCGTGAGCTGCCTGCCGATCAGGCGGTGCCGGTCCGTCTGTACCGTGATGGTCGCTCGTTGTTCGTGGCGCTGCGACTGGCCGACGACTGAGGCGCGTCCCGCTGACCGACGACGCCCGAGGGCCGCCATGGCCCTCGGGCGTTGTCGTCCTGTGATATCGAATCGAGCCGCCGCAACGGCTTGGGATGCGCGGGGCAGGGGATGCCGGTACAATAGCGCCAACTTTTTTTTCCGCGTCATCGGGGCAGGGCGAGCCTGTCGCTGTCCGGTGCGTTCTCAAGATGGAATCATCCTGCATGTCTGATCCTGATAACCGCAAGGTAATCAATAATATACGTAACTTCTCGATCATCGCTCACATCGACCATGGCAAGTCCACCCTGGCCGATCGCCTGATCCAGAGTTGCGGTGGCCTGTCAGAGCGGGAGCTCAAGGATCAGGTGCTGGACTCCATGGATCTGGAACGCGAGCGCGGCATCACCATCAAGGCCCAGTCGGTGACGCTGGACTACCACGCCAACGATGGTGAGACCTACCAGCTCAACTTCATCGATACCCCGGGGCACGTCGACTTCTCCTACGAGGTGTCGCGCTCGCTGTATGCCTGCGAGGGCGCACTGCTGGTCGTGGACGCCGCCCAAGGTGTCGAGGCCCAGTCGGTGGCCAACTGCTACACCGCCATCGAGCAGGGGCTAGAAGTGTTGCCGGTGCTCAACAAGATGGACCTGCCCCAGGCCGACCCCGACAAGGTCGCCCACGAGGTCGAGGAGATCATCGGTCTCGACGCCACCGACGCCTGTCAGGTGTCGGCCAAGAGCGGTCTGGGCATCGATGCGCTGCTCGAGCGGCTGGTGCGCGATATTCCGCCGCCCAAGGGCGACCCCGAAAAGCCGCTGCAGGCGCTGATCATCGACTCCTGGTTCGACAACTACCTGGGCGTGGTATCGCTGGTACGGATCTTCGACGGCGTGCTCAAGAAGGGCGACAAGATTCGCATCCTGTCCACCGGACGTGACTGGCAGGCCAACGAGGTCGGCATCTTCACCCCGCTGCGCAAGGAGACCGACATCCTGCGCGCCGGTGAAGTGGGCTTCGTGGTGGCCGGTATCAAGGACATTCAGGGGGCTCCGGTGGGGGATACCATCTCCCACGCCAAGACGCCGGACGTCAAGCGGTTGCCGGGCTTCCAGAAGGTCAAGCCCCAGGTCTATGCCGGCATGTTCCCGGTCAGCGCCGACGACTACGAAGACTTCCGCGACGCGCTCGAGAAGCTGGCGCTCAACGACGCTTCGCTGGACTACGAGCCGGAAAACTCCGACGCCCTGGGCTTCGGTTTCCGCGTCGGCTTCCTCGGCACCCTGCACATGGAGATCGTGCAGGAGCGTCTGGAGCGCGAGTACGACCTGGACCTGTTGACCACCGCGCCGACGGTGGTCTACGAACTGGCGATGAAGAACGGTGACGTCAGCTACGTCTCCAACCCGTCCAAGCTGCCGGATATGGCCGACGTCGAGGAGATGCGCGAGCCCATCGTGCGCGCCAGCATCCTGGTGCCCCAGGAATTCGTCGGCAACGTCATCAGCGAGTGCGAGCTGCGTCGCGGCACCCAGAAGGACATGCTGTTCCTGGGTAGCCAGATCCAGCTGACCTACGAATTGCCGATGAGCGAAGTCGTCATGGACTTCTTCGACCGGCTCAAGTCCATCTCCAAGGGCTATGCTTCGCTCGAGTACAACTTCGAGCGCTTCGAGGCGGCCAAGCTGGTACGCCTCGACGTGCTGATCAACGGCGACCGGGTCGATGCCCTGGCGGTGATCATCCATCGCGATCACGCCCACAGCCGTGGTCGTGTGCTGGTCGAGAAGATGAAAGAGCTGATCCCGCGTCAGATGTTCGACGTGGCGATCCAGGCCGCCATCGGTGGCCAGGTCGTGGCCCGTTCCACGGTCAAGGCGCTGCGCAAGAACGTGACCGCCAAGTGCTACGGCGGCGACATGACCCGCAAGAAGAAGCTGCTCGAGAAGCAGAAGGCCGGCAAGAAGCGCATGAAGCAGGTCGGTCGCGTGGAGATCCCTCAGGACGCCTTCCTCGCCGTGCTCAAGGTGAACGACTGATGCCCCAGCGGCGGTCGATCCGTCCCGGTGTGACGCCGGGACGGCTTGCCCCTCCCTCAGATACCGACTTACAAGCCACCTGGAAACACTGATATGGACTTCTCCCTGCTGCTGGTGATCGCGGTCGCCGTCACCGGTCTGATCTGGCTGCTCGACCTGGTCTGGTGGCGCCCCCGGCGTCAAGCCGTCACCGCAGCCGCCGAAACCGGCACCACCGAAGGCGTGGATCTGTCCGCTCAGGAGCTTTCGCGCAAGGACCCCTGGCCGGTCGACTACGCCAAGTCGTTCTTTCCGGTGCTGCTGGTGGTGCTGGTGCTCAGAAGCTTCGTGGTGGAGCCGTTTCAGATTCCGTCAGGCTCCATGCGTCCGACGCTGGAGGTCGGGGATTTCATCCTGGTCAACAAGTTCACCTATGGCCTGAGGCTGCCGGTGGCCAACACCAAGATCCTCGATCTGAACGAGCCGGAGCGGGGTGACGTCATGGTCTTCCGCTATCCCCAGGACCCGGCGGTGAATTTCATCAAGCGCGTGGTGGCACTGCCCGGCGATACCCTGCGCTACGTCGACAAGCAGCTCTACGTCAACGGCGAGCCGGTGCCCAAGACGCTGCTCGACGACGCTCCGGAGAGCGCGCCAGGTGAGCTGCTGTTCTCCGAGCAATTGGGCGAACATCAGCATCAGATCTACAATAATCCCCGCGATCGCGGCCCGTTGGTCCACGACGTCGTGGTGCCCGAGGGCATGTACTTCGCCATGGGCGACAACCGGGACCACTCCAATGACAGCCGCTACTGGGGCTTTATCCCGGAAGCCAACATCGTCGGCAAGGCCTTCGCGGTATGGATGCATTGGGACGGTGGACTGCCGAGCTTTTCCAGCGTGAGGACGATCCCGTGATCGCTTCAACGCCGCTTGGTTCTTCCATCGTCAGCACAAAGAGTTAACAGGAGCGTCGTGAGCAATTCCCTGACCCCCTTCAGTCGCCGCATCGGCCATGAATTCCAGGACGCGAGTCTGCTGGAACTGGCCATGACCCACCGCAGCTTCGGTGGGCGCAACAACGAACGCCTCGAGTTTCTGGGTGACTCGATCGTCAACTTTGTCATCGCCGAGGCGCTGTTCGAGCGCTTTCCCGAGGCCCGTGAAGGCCAGCTTTCGCGCCTGAGGGCGCGCCTGGTCAAGGGCCAGACCCTGGCGGAGCTGGCCCGGGAGATGCGCTTTGGCGAATGCCTGCGCCTGGGTTCCGGCGAGATGAAAAGTGGCGGCCATCGGCGTGAATCGATCCTCGCCGACGCCGTCGAGGCGGTGATCGGTGCCATCTACCTGGACGCCGGCATGGACGCGGTACGCACGCGGGTGCTGGCCTGGTTCGAGGAGCGCCTGGCGCGCATCGACCTCAAGCAGTCCCAGAAGGACCCCAAGACCCGCCTGCAGGAGTTTCTGCAGTCCCGGCAGGCACCGCTGCCTCGCTACGAGGTGACCTCGGTGGAAGGCGAGGCCCACGCCCAGACCTTTACCGTGGAGTGCCACGTCGAGATGCTCGACGAACACACCGTCGGCACCGGCGCCAGCCGCCGCCACGCCGAACAGATGGCCGCCGAAAGCGCCCTGCAACGCCTCGATCCCAAGGGAGTCAGCGCATGAGTCAGACCTGTGGATTCGTGGCCATTGTCGGCCGTCCCAATGTCGGCAAGTCCACCCTGATGAACCGTATTCTCGGACAGAAGATCTCGATCACCTCGCGGCGGCCGCAGACCACCCGCCACCAGGTGCTGGGGATCAAGACCGAAGGCGACGCTCAGGCCATCTTCGTCGACACCCCGGGTATCCATATCCTCGGCAAGGACCGCAACAAGGCGATCAACCGCTTCATGAACCAGGCGGCGGTGCAGGCCCTGCGGGACGTGGACTGCGTGGTCTTTCTGGTCGACCGCACCCGCTGGACCGAGGAAGACCAGATCGTGCTGGACCGCCTGGCCAACGTCGAGGCGCCGGTGATCCTGGCGGTCAACAAGGTGGACCGCCTGCAGGACAAGGCCACCCTGCTGCCGTGGTTGGCCGAGCTCGGCAACAAGCGCGAGTTCGCCGCGGTGGTGCCGATCGCCGCCCAGCACGGCACCAATGTGCCGGAGCTCGAGGCCGAGATCGACAAGCACCTGCCCGAGGGTATCCACTTCTTCCCGGAAGATCAGGTCACCGACAAGAGCATGCGTTTTCTGGCTGCCGAAATGGTACGCGAGAAGGTCATGCGCCAGCTCGGCGACGAGCTGCCTTATCAGATGACCGTCGAGATCGAGGAGTTTCGTGACGAGGCCCGGGTGGTGCACATCAGCGCGCTGATCCTGGTCGAACGTCAGGGCCAGAAGAAGATCCTGATCGGCGACAGCGGCGATCGCATCAAGAAGATCGGCCGCGAGGCACGCCTGGATATGGAGCGGGCGCTGGACAAGAAGGTTATGCTCAACCTGTGGGTCAAGGTCAAGCGTGGCTGGTCCGACGACGAACGCGCCCTCAAGAGCCTCGGCTACGACCTCGACTGAGCCGTTCCCCCGCGCCCCGGCAGGATCATCGACGACGATGGTCCTGTTGTGATCCTGTTGCCCCGACGTCGGGATCCCCATGCAGCCCCAGCCCGCCTTTCTGCTCCACAAGCGTCCCTACCGCGAGACCAGTGCATTGGTCGAACTGCTGACCCTGGGCCACGGGCGTGTGCGCGCCGTGGCCCAGGGCGTGCAGCGTCCCGGTAGTCGCTCGCGCAGTCAGATGCAGCCGTTCGCGCCCCTGCACCTGACCTGGCAGGGCGATCGCGAGCTCAAGCGGCTGCGATTGATCGAGTCCCGTGGCCCGGCGGCGATGCTCGCCGGCGAGGGGCTGCTGTGCGGTCTCTACGCCAACGAATTGCTGACCCGCCTGCTGCCGGTGGAGTTGCCGGTGGGGCAGGTGTTCGCCTTCTACACCTCGGCGCTGGACGAGTTGGCGACGCCGGCCTCCCGCGCTGCGGCCCTGCGTCGGCTCGAATTTGCGCTACTCGATGCGCTGGACGCCGCGCCGCGTTTCACCACGCCCGACGGTGGCGGCCTGGATCCCCAGCGGCGCTACCGCTTCGAGCCCGGCAGTCGGGCCTTTGTCGTCGCAGAGCGCGGCATCGACGGGCGCACCCTGCGCCTGCTGGCCGGGGCCGACTGGGGCGAGGCCGGGCTCGCGGGGCCGGCCAAGGCGCTATCGCGTGCGGCCCTGGCGCCGCTGCTGGGCGACCGGCCGCTGCGCTCCCGTGCGCTGATGGTCGCCATGGCCGAGCGTCGCCGCCAGTCGCTCTGACGCTCCCGCGCGCTGATATCGCCATGGCCGATCGCTCTCATCAGTCGCTCTGACACTCCCGTGCGCTGATGGTCGCTCTGATATCGCCCGGCCGCGGGTGACCGCCGGCCTGTCGGCGGTGCTACCATAGGGCTCGTCTTTCATCCCCATGACGGAGAACCTTGATGCATCCCCCTCGACTGCTGCTCGGCGTCAACATCGACCATATCGCGACCCTGCGCCAGGCCCGCGGTACCCGCTATCCCGACCCGATTCAGGCGGCCCTGGTCGCCGAAGAAGCCGGCGCCGATGGCATCACCGTCCATCTGCGGGAGGACCGCCGTCATATCCAGGAACGCGACGTGCGCCTGCTGGCCGAGGTTCTCAACACCCGCATGAATCTCGAGATGGCCGTGACCGAGGAGATGCTGGCGCTGGCCGAAGAGGTACGTCCGGCCCACGTTTGTCTGGTGCCGGAGAAGCGCGAGGAGCTGACCACCGAAGGTGGCCTGGACGTGGTCGGCCAGTTCGACGCCATCGAAGCCGCCTGTCGCCGACTGGCCGCCGTGGGGGCAGAGGTATCGTTGTTCATCGATCCCGATCCGGATCAGATCGCCAGCGCCAGGCGCGCCGGTGCTCCGGCCATCGAGCTGCACACCGGCGCCTTCGCCGAGGCCGATAACGACAGCGATCGGGCTCGCGAGTACCAGCGCATCGTGGCCGCTGCCGAAATGGGCGTCGAGCTCGATCTGATCGTCAACGCCGGTCACGGCCTGCATTACCACAACGTCGAGGCCATCGCCGCCATCCCCGGCCTCAACGAGCTCAATATCGGTCACGCCATCATCGCCCGGGCGCTGTTCGTCGGCCTCAAGGAGGCGGTGGCAGAGATGAAGCGACTGATGCTGGCCGGCTACGAGGCGGGGCTGGTCGCAGCCATCGACGAATTTGAGCAAGAGCACGAGCATGAGCACGACCATCAGCACTGAAGTGTCGCCGATGTCAGCGCCGGCTCGAGGAGGCCTGTCTGTCGGGACCTTGCCAGGGAATACCGGGTCTGTCGGAGCCCTGGCATGATCCTCGGCATCGGCACCGATATCGCGCGGATCGAACGCTTCGATGCGGCCATTGCGCGCCATGGCGCGCGCTTCGCCGAGCGCATCCTGGGGCCGCTGGAAGCCGAGCGCTACACCGAGGCGCCACGGCCTTCGGCCTTTCTGGCCAAGCGCTTCGCCGCCAAGGAGGCCTGGCTCAAGGCACTGGGCACCGGTCTTCGCCACGGCATGCGCTGGACCGAGATACAGGTGGTCAACGATCCCCTGGGGCGGCCGGAGCTGGTGGTCTCGGGGGAAGCGCTACGTCTGGCCGACCAGGCGGGCGTCGGCGCCTGTCACCTGAGTCTCAGCGACGAGAGCGATGTGGCACTGGCCTTCGTGGTGCTCGAAAGGCGTTGATCGTTGCGGGGGGGGGGCTGCCCGAAGTGCGAGCGACAGTTGTCCGCGTCGGCTAAACCGGTCCCTTCAGTGGGGTTTCTCCGCTGTCCTGCTGCCAGCGCTCGACCTGGGTCATGGCCTGCTCCAGGGTGGGCAGCAGCGGACGAACCCCGTCGATCCCGCGTGAGCGAAGTCGGGTCTCGAGGGTTTCCACCAGCAGCGCCATGCGCGGCACACCGCAGTAGCGGCAGGCACCGTTGAGGGCGTGGATGGTATCGAGCAGGGCCTCTTCGTCCTCGGCCGCCAGCGCCGCCTCGATCTCTCGACGGGTCTCGTCCAGCGATGCCCCCAGGCTCGCCAGCAATTGCCTGGCCAGCGCTTCGCGCCCACCCGCCAGGCGGGTGCCCAGGGCGATGTCGATGTCGGGCAGGTCGTTGCCCTGGTCATCGCTGTTGTCACGGGGCTGGCCCTGGTCCTTGCCAAGGTTCTTGCCAAGGTTCTTGCCATGCTCCTTGCCTTGCTCCTTGCCATGGGCCTGGTCTCGGACGGCCGGTTCGACCGAGTCATCAGCGTCACTGGCGTCCTGTCGATACTTGTCGGTGACCGGCGAGTTCGGCGCCGTGGTCGTCTCCGTCAGGCCGCTGCCCAGCCTTTCTCTAAGCAGGCGGTCGAGGCACTCGGTGTCGAGTGGCTTGATCAGCACATCGTCCATGCCGCTTTGCAGAAGCGCTCGGCGCTGGTGTTCCAGCACGTGGGCGGTCACCGCGATGATCGGTCGCTTCGCCCAGGCGGGGCTGAGTTGGCGGATCGCCTGGGTCGTCTCCACACCGTCCATGCCACCCATGCGAATATCCATCATTACCATGTCATAGAGCTGCTGCTGGGCCAGCGCCAGGGCTTCTTCCCCACTGGTGGCCAGGGTCACGCGCCGCTCCGGGCCTTCCACCAGTTCTCGCAGCAGCAGGCGGTTGGTCTCACTGTCATCGACGATCAGCAGGCTGGCCATGGAGGTTTGCGTGTCCGGCGAAGGCGGTGGGGTCTGCGAGTTGTTCCACTGGGGCGGTGCAGCCGGGGCCGCTGTCGACGTCTCGTCGGGCACATAGGGCTGGCGAGACGGTAGCGCCGGCGGGGACGTCGGTGCAGGCAGGCTCGGCCTGTGGCGAGTACCGGCGAGGGCGCCCTCCACCGCTTCCGCCAGGGTCTGGCGAGCCAACGGCTTGGACAGTACGCTCGAGCCATCGGGCAGGCCCAGTCCGGGCACATCCGGAAGTCCTGCATTGATCAACAGCAGGGTGGGGCAGTTGCGCTGCCTGAGTCGTGCGCGCAGCTCGCCGATGCGGCCCTCTTCGAGCTCCTCGATGGCGATGGCTTCCAGTGCCAGCGCAGCCTGCTGAGGGCTCGCCACAACCCGGGCGTCCCACTGTTCGAGCATATGCAAAAGGGCCCTGCGGGTGGGGCCGTGGGGTTCCTCGACAAAGATCGAGGCCTGGTCGAGCGCCAGTTCGGGCGCACGCACCTGGCTTGCGGTGCTGGTCAGGGGCAGGGTGAAGTGGAAGGTGGAGCCGTGGTCGAGGGTGCTGTCAACGCCGATGGTGCCGCCCATCTGCTCGATCAGCTGCCGCGAGATGGCCAGCCCCAGGCCGGTGCCGCCGTACTGGCGACTGTGTCCGGCGGTGGCCTGGCGGAAGGCCTGGAACAGCCGTCGCTGCTGGCTGTCACTGAGGCCGATGCCGGTATCGCTGACGCTGATGCGCAGGGTGAAGCGCTCGTGGCGGGACTGTTCGACCATGACCCGCACGATGATCTCGCCGCGGTCGGTGAACTTGATGGCATTGTTGACCAGGTTGGTGATGATCTGGCGCAGTCGCAGCGGATCACCGGTGATTTCCGCCGGTACGTCGTCATAGATCAGGCTGAGCAGCTGCAGGCCCTTCTGCTGGGCCAGTGGCGCCTGCAGCCCCAGCACCTCGTCGACCAGCGACTGGAGGTCCACCGGCACCTGTTCCAGCACCAGACGACCGGCTTCCAGCTTGGAGAAGTCGAGCACATCGTTGACCAGCGACATCAGGTTGTCGCAGGCCCGTTGCACCTGGTCGAGCCACTCGCGCTGACGCGGGTCCAGCGACGAGCGCCCCAGCAGCCGGCAGAAGCCGATGATGCCGTTGAGCGGCGTGCGGATCTCATGGCTCATGTTGGCCAAAAACTCCGACTTGACCCGGTTGGCCTCCACCGCCTGGCGATGGGCCATGTCGAGCTCGATGTTCTGCACCTCGATGGTCTCCATGGACTCCTGAAGTTCCGAGGTGGCGTGTTCGATCTGCTGCTGCAGGTCTTCGCGCGCCCGCGCCTGGTGGTCGATCAGGGCGTTGACCCGGCGCCCCAGCTCGGCCAGCTCCAGCGGGTGGTCCAGCGGCAGGTGGTGGGGCTGACGACCGGCGGCCAGCTGGTCGAGCAGGTGGGCGATGTCATCCAGCGGCTGGGTCAGGCGGCGGCCCAGGGTGAAGGCCACCAGAAACAGCAGAAGGCCGCAGACCAGCAGGATCATGGCGCCCCTGGCGATATCGCTGTAGGTGGCGAGCAGCAGCAGCGAGGCGTCGATATCGAGGATCAGGTAGGCGCCGTCCACCGCTGTGATCGGCGTCGTCAATACCCACTGGCGATAGTGCTGGGTCAGCAGCCCCTGGCCGGGAGCCTCGACGTTCAGGGCTTCGGCCCGCAGCCGACCGAGTTCAAGCACCACCTGATCCTGCTGCACCAGGCGCAGGGCACGGACGCTGGGAATATCCATCAGGCGATTGGCAGCCGCCTGAACGCCGGCGATATCGTCCAGCGACAGGGCTTCGCCCATCTCCGGGGCCACCAGCCGGGTGGCGGTAGAGAGGTTTTCTTCCATGGCGGCCTCGCGCAGGCCATGGTCCTGATACAGGGCGAGACTGATCGCCAGCCCCAGCAGCAGCAGCGGCAGCCCCACGAGGGCTAGCATCAACCGTGTTCTCAAACTCATAGGCGCTGCGTTCCTGGCCGGGAATAGGCGCGGACGAAGAGCGGCCACCGCCGCCTCGTACGTCTCCATGTCACCCCATGGGACCATGCCTGTCCAGTGGCGAGGGGCGTCGATATAATGGCGTCAGATGACGTTACAAGGAAAGTCTTATGGAATTCCCCTACCTCGACCAGCTGGTCGGCAAGACCCCGCTGGTCCGCCTCAAGCGCATCAGCGCCGGGCGCAACAATGTGCTGCTGGCAAAGCTCGAGGGTGACAATCCGGCGGGCTCGGTCAAGGATCGGCCGGCCCTGTCGATGTTCGACGAGGCCGAAAAGCGCGGCGAGATCGCCCCCGGCGACACCCTGATCGAAGCGACATCCGGCAATACCGGCATCGCCCTGGCCATGGTCGCGGCGATGAAGGGCTATCGCATGGTGCTGATCATGCCGGAGAACGCCTCCAGCGAGCGCAAGCAGGCCATGGCGGCCTATGGTGCCAGGCTGATCGAGGTCAGCAAGGAAGGCGGCATGGAAGAGGCCCGGGACCTGGCCGATACCATGGTCGCCCGAGGCGAGGGCAAGTCGCTGGACCAGTTCGCCAATCCCGACAACCCGCTGGGTCACTATCGCACCACCGGCCCCGAGCTGTGGCAGCAGACCGACGGTCGGATCACCCACTTCGTCAGCTCCATGGGGACCACCGGCACCATCATGGGGGTGTCGCGTTACCTGAAGGAGCAGCGCGCCGACATCGAGATCATCGGCCTGCAGCCCGAGGACGGCGCCAGCATCGCCGGGATACGTCGCTGGCCCGAGGCCTACCTGCCGAAGATCTTTGAACCCCAGCGGGTCGATCGGGTACTGGACATCGGCCAGCACGAGGCTGAAGAACACATGCGCCGACTGGCCCGGGAAGAAGGAATCCTGGCGGGGGTGTCCTCGGGAGGCGCCCTGGCCGGGGCGCTCAGGGTGGCCGAAGAGGTCGAGAACGCGGTGATCGTGTTCATCGTCTGCGACCGGGGGGACCGTTATCTCTCCACCGGTCTGCTGGCGCCGGAGTCCTGAGGTGGCTGGACTGGGAAAACGCCGCCCGCCGCGTCAGCGCTCCGGTGTCTCGGGGCTTGCTCACAAGCGCCCGTCGGACACTCGCCGGGCCTACCAGACCGACACGTCCGATGAGCTGCCCGACGAGCTCGAGATTCAGGGGCTGTCCCACGATGGCCGCGGGATTGCCCGTTCGCCCGCCGGCAAGACCCTGTTTGTCGAGGGGGCCTTGCCCGGCGAGCGGGTCAGGGTGGCGGTGCATCGCACCCGCAAGCGCTACGACGAGGCCCACCTGCGTGAGTTGATCGAGGCCGCGCCGACCCGGGTGACGCCGCCCTGTCCCTACATCGAGCGCTGTGGCGGCTGTGATCTGCAGCATCTGGAACTCGACGCCCAGCGTCGTCACAAGGCCGTCGTACTGTCGGAGCTGCTGGCCCGTCAGGGCGTCGAGGTCGACCTCGAACGCATCGAGGTGCTGGCCAGTGATGACGTCGCCTATCGCCGCCGTGCTCGGCTGGGGGTCAGGGTCGATGCCGACGGCGGCATCCATCTGGGCTTTCGCGCCAGGCGCAGTCACCGGCTGGTATCGGTGGAGAGCTGCACCGTTCTGGTGCCGGAGCTGTCGTCGCTGCTGGCACCGTTGCACCAGCAGCTGGCGAGCCTCGAGGCGCCACGCCAGGTCGGCCATCTGGAACTGCTGGCCAGCGACGGCCAGGTGACCCTGGTGATCCGCCAACTGCGCGAGCAACCCGCGGACCTGGCACGCTGGCGTGCATGGGCCGATGAGCGAGGCATCGCCGTCGGCGTGCTGGCAGGCCGTGAACAGGTTCGCTTCGAGTGGCTGGTGACCCCGCCCCGACGACTCCAGGTGACGGTCCCGTCTGCGCGTGGCCCGCTCAGCCTCGGCGTCGGACCGAGCGACTTCCTGCAGGCCAACGCCCAGGTCAACCAGCGCATGATCGAGACCGCGCTGGATTGGCTGGGAACACCTCGCCGGGTCGATGAACCCCTGCTGGATCTGTTCGCCGGGATCGGCAATTTCAGCCTGCCGCTGGCGGCGTCGGGCTACGCGGTGAGCGCGGTGGAAGGCTCGCCGGAGATGACCTCACGCCTGGCCGACAACGCCGCGGGCGCGGATTTGGACGTCGCTGCCCTCCAGGGCAACCTGCATGACGAAGGGCAGGTGGCGAGGCTGTTGCGTACCCATGATGCCGAGGTGGTGGTACTGGACCCACCGCGCGAAGGGGCCGAGGCGCTGTGCCGGGCACTGGCCAAAAGTACGGTGTCCCGGGTCTTGTATATTGCCTGTGATCCCGCCACGCTTTCTCGCGATGCGGCACACTTGTTGCAGGGGGGTTATTGTCTGCAACGGGTCGCCATGGCGGACATGTTCGTGCACACCTCGCACCTCGAGTCGATGGTACTGTTCGAACGCCAGGGGCCGTCGCCACGCCAAGGAGTCAGGAAAGATGGTTAAAGTGCGGGAAGACCAGCCGTTGACCGCGGATGGTCGGGTCGATATCGATCAGTGGGTCGCGCGGCTGCAGGACGACGTCAAGCTGGCCGACGCCGGTGAACTGGTCGAGGCCTGCCAGCTGGCGCAGTCGCTGGAGCAGGCCTCCGAGCGGCCCCACAAGTCCTGGTTGAAGGACGGCTCGAGCTTTCGCATGGGCCTCGAGATGGCCGATATCCTCGGTGAGCTGCGCCTGGATCAGACCGCCATCGAAGCCGCCGTGCTGTATCGCGCGGTGCGTGAGAACCTGATCAAGCCCGAGCAGGTGGCCAAGCGTTTCGGCCGCGAGGTGGCGAGCCTGATCGAAGGCGTGCTGCAGATGGCCGCGATCAGCAATACCCAGGCCACCACCGCCGGCCTGCAGCAGCAGGATCAGCAGGACAACCTGCGCAAGATGCTGGTCAACATGATCGACGACGTCAGGGTGGCGTTGATCAAGATCGCCGAGCGCACCTGCGCCCTGCGCCAGGTCCGCGATGCCCCGCGCGAGAAGCAGGTGCGGGTGGCCCGCGAAGTGTTCGACATCTATGCCCCGCTGGCCCACCGCCTGGGCATCGGCCACCTCAAGTGGGAGCTCGAGGACCTGTCCTTCCGCTACCTCCACGAGGACGACTACAAGACCGTCGCCCGGCAGTTGGCCGAGAAGCGCCTGGATCGCGATCGCTACATCCAGGAGGTGGTGGAGACCCTGAAGTCGCTGATGTCGGCCCAGGGCATCCACCAGTTCCAGGTGGACGGTCGGGCCAAGCACATCTTCTCCATCTGGCGAAAGATGAAGCGCAAGCGCATCGACTTCTCCCAGGTCCACGACGTACGCGCGGTGCGCATCCTGGTGCCCACGGTGCAGGACTGCTACACCATGCTCGGCATCGTTCACTCGCGCTGGCACACCGTGCCCGATGAGTTCGACGACTACATCGCCAACCCCAAGAAGAATGGCTACCAGTCCCTGCATACGGCGGTCATCGGCCCCGAGAACAAGGTGCTGGAAATCCAGATCCGCACCTTCGCCATGCATGAAGAGGCCGAACTCGGGGTCTGCGCCCACTGGCGCTACAAGGGCCACGATACCAATGCCCGCAGCGACAGCTACGAGGAAAAGATCGCCTGGCTGCGTCAGGTGCTCGAGTGGCACGAGGAGATCGGCGAATTCGGCGACCTGCGCGAGGGCCTGACCAGCGACGTGGCGCCGGATCGCATCTATGTGTTCACCCCGGACGGTCACGTCATCGACCTGCCCAGGGTCGCCACCCCCATCGACTTCGCCTACCGCGTGCACACCGAGGTGGGCCACCGCTGTCGCGGCGCCAAGGTCAATGGTCGCATCGTGCCGCTGACCTACAAGCTCAAGACCGGTCAGCAGGTCGAGATCCTCACCGCCAACAAGAGCGCCCCGAGCCGTGACTGGCTCAACCCCAACCTGGGCTTCGTGCGCACCTCCCGGGCCAGGGCCAAGATCCAGTCCTGGTTCAAGCACCAGGCGCGTGACCAGAACCTGGAAGAGGGCAAGGCGCTGTTCGAGCGCGAGATGAAGCGTCTCGACGTCCACGACATGGACCTCGCCACCCTGGCCCAGAAGGTCAACTACGCCAATGCCGACGACATGTACGCCGCGCTTGGTGCCGGCGACCTGCGTATCGGTCAGGTGCTGCACCAGGCCCAGCAGCTGTTCGGCGACAGCGACGAGCAGGAGCACCTCGACCGGCTGCTGGCCAAGCCGCGTCAGAAGCCGGCCAAGACCCCGGACGGCGAGATTACCGTGCTGGGCGTCGGCAACCTCAAGACCAACATGGCCAACTGCTGTCATCCGGTCCCCGGCGAGCCGATCGTCGGCTTCATCACCCAGGGCCGTGGCGTGTCGATCCATCGCCAGGACTGCCCCAACATCCTGCAGCTCAGGGTCGACGAGCCCCAGCGGGTGATCGAGGTGGAGTGGGGCGCGCGCTCCAGCAGCCAGTACCCGGTGGATATCGAGATCCAGGCCTGGGACCGCTCCGGTCTGCTGCGCGACGTCACCGCCGTGCTCGGCCAGGACAAGGTCAACGTGCTCTCGGTCAACACCCTGACCAACACCGACGACGGCATCGCGCGCATCTCGATCACCGCCGAGGTGGACGGCCTGGAGACCCTGGGCCGGCTGTTCTCCCGCATCCAGCAGCTGCCCAATATCATCGAGGTCAAGCGCAAGCGCGGTCAGGGAGGGCGTCGCACATGAGCCGGCGCTATTCCATCGATGACCTGCTGACCCTGATGTCGGTGCTGCGGGACCCCCAGCAGGGCTGCCCCTGGGACGTCAAGCAGCACTGGGACACTATCGTCCCCCACACCCTCGAGGAAGCCTACGAGGTCGCCGACGCCATCGAGCGACGCGCCTTCGACGAGCTGCCGGGGGAGCTCGGCGACTTGTTGTTCCAGGTGGTCTACTACAGCCAGTTCGGCAGCGAGGAAGGGCGTTTCGATTTCCATGACGTGGTGCACACGCTGACCGACAAGATGCTGCGTCGCCATCCCCACGTGTTTCCCGAAGGCACCCTTGAATCCCGCCGCCAGGGCGTCAGTGCCGCCGAGGTCGAGACCCGCCAGGTCCACTCCCGCTGGGAGGCGCTCAAGGCCGAGGAACGGGAAGGGCGCAGCGGCCCGCAGCAGGGCGAGGCCGAAGCGGTGGTTTCTGTCTCGGCGCTGGATGACGTGCCGCGGACCCTGCCGGCGCTTAGTCGCGCCGCCAAGCTGTCCAAGCGCGCGGCCCGGGTGGGCTTCGACTGGCCGGACACCGACGGGGTGCTCGACAAGCTCGAAGAGGAGCTGGGTGAGATTCGCGAGGCGCTGTCGGCCGGGGATCGCGACCACGCCGCCACCGAGGTGGGCGACCTGCTGTTCGCCACCGTCAATCTGGCGCGCACCCTGGGCGTCGACCCGGAAGCCTGCCTGAGAGGCACCAATCAGCGCTTCGAGAGCCGCTTTCGCCATATGGAGCGGTCCCTGGATGCCCAGGGCACGCCACTCGGCCGGGCCTCGCTGGAGCGCATGGAAGAGCACTGGCAGCAGGCCAAGCGTGCCGAACGCGCCGAGCCGTCCGATCCGTTCGATCCGACCATGGACTGACGAGGCCGGCCAGACCCTATCGATAACAAGGCGGGGCCGCACGCTCGGGACCCGCTGGACACCACACCCAAGGAGACCCCATGAGCCACGATCTGCACGAATCCTTGCGCGATAACGTCCGCATCCTCGGCGACAGCCTGGGACGCACCATCGCCGATGATCTCGGACCCGAGTTCGTGTCACGCATCGAGACGATTCGCGGACTGGCCAAGCGGGGCCGCCAGGGCGAAGAGGCCGGCCAGCAGGAGCTGATCGAGTACCTGCGCCGGCTGCCGGAGAAGGACCTGCTGCCGGTGACCCGGGCGTTCAACCAGTTCCTCAACCTGGCCAACATCGCCGAGCAGCACTACCGTGCCCGCTTTCGTCGGGTCGAGGACTACAAGCCGGGGATGCAGCCGGTGCTCGGTGAGCTGCTCGAGCGCGCCCGGCGCGAGGGCCACTCGTCGCGCACCCTGGTCGAGACGCTGGCCAACATGCGCGTCGAGCTGGTGCTGACCGCCCATCCCACCGAGGTCATCCGGCGCACCCTGATCCAGAAGTACGACGCCATCGATGACTGCCTCAGCGCCATCGAGTCCTCCAGCGAGTACCCCGAGCGTGCGGCCCGGGCCAAGGGGCGGCTCGAGGAGCTGATCAGTCAGGCCTGGCACACCGACGAGATCCGACACGACCGGCCGACCCCGGTGGACGAGGCCAAGTGGGGCTTTGCGGTGATCGAGAATTCGCTGTGGCAGGCGGTGCCGGACTTCCACCGGGACCTGGATAACCTGCTGCTGGAAAGCGCCGGCGAGCGTCTGCCGCTGGACGCCGCGCCGCTGCGTTTCGCTTCCTGGATGGGCGGCGATCGCGACGGCAACCCCAACGTCACTGCCCGGGTCACCCGGGAGGTGCTGCTGCTGGGCCGCTGGATGGCGGCGGACCTGTACCTGCGTGATCTCGAGCAGCTCAAGATCGAATTGTCCATGTGGAGCACCAACAGTGCCCTGCGTGCCGAGGTCGGCAACGTCGCCGAGCCCTATCGCGAGCTGCTCAAGCGTCTGGTGGCGAAGGTCGAGGCCACCCGCGACTGGGCCAAGGCCGAACTCGACGGCAAGAGCTATGACGGCGGGCCGATCATCGAGACCCGGGACCAGCTCTATGCGCCGCTGCTGGCCTGCTACCGTTCGCTGTGCGACGTCGGCCTGGACACCATCGCCAACGGTGTGCTGCTCGATACCCTGCGCCGTGTGGCGGTATTCGGCGTCACCCTGACCAAGCTCGACCTGCGCCAGGAGGCCAGCCGCCACGCCTTGGTGATGGAAGAACTGACCCACGACCTGGGCCTGGGCAACTACCGCGAATGGAGCGAGGAGCAGCGTCAGGCCTTCCTGCTGGCGGAGCTCGAGTCGACCCGGCCGCTGATCCCGCGGCGTTGGGAGTGCTCCGCCGAGACCCGTGAGACCCTGGACACCTTCCAGGTGGTCGCCGCCGAGCACGGCGAGGCGCTGGGCACCTACATCATCTCCATGGCCGCGCAGCCCTCGGACGTGCTCACCGTGGCGCTGTTGATGAAAGAGGTGGGGGGCCGTGTCGGCATGCCCATCGCACCGCTGTTCGAGACCCTGGACGACCTCAATCGCGCCGGCGACGTCATCGATCGGCTGCTGGCGCTGCCCGGCTACCGCCAGTTCGCCGGTGATAGCCAGGAGGTGATGATCGGTTACTCCGATTCGGCCAAGGACGCCGGCCAGCTGGCGGCGGCCTGGGCCCAGTACCGCGCCCAGGAGGCGCTGGTCGATGTCTGCGAAAGCCACGGTGTCGACCTGACCCTGTTCCACGGCCGCGGTGGCACCGTGGGCCGTGGCGGCGGTCCGTCCCACGCCGCCATCCTGTCCCAGCCCCCAGGCTCGGTGAACGGCAGCCTCAGGGTGACCGAGCAGGGCGAGATGATCCGCTTCAAGTTCGGCCAGCCCGATATCGCCCTGCGCTCCATGGAGATCTACGCCTGCGCGGTACTGGAGGCGTCGCTGCTGCCGCCGCCCAAGCCCAAGCCGGCCTGGCGCGACGAGATGGACCGCCTGGCCGAGATCGCCCACGGTGCCTACGTCGGTGTGGTGCGCCAGGACCCCGATTTCGTGCCGTACTTCCGTGCCGTCACACCGGAAGGGGCGCTCGGTCGCCTGCCGCTGGGCTCACGGCCGACCAAGCGGCGTCAGGACGGTGGCGTCGAGACCCTGCGCGCGATCCCCTGGATCTTCGCCTGGACCCAGATCCGCCTGATGCTGCCGGCCTGGCTCGGCACCGGCGAGGCCTTCGCCACCCGCCTGGCCGAGCCCGGCGGACTCGAGGTGCTGCAGGAGATGCGCGAGCAGTGGCCGTTCTTCGGCACCTACCTGGACATGCTCGAGATGCTGCTGGCCAAGGCCGACGTGGAGCTGGCCGCCTACTATGAGCATCGCCTGGTGGACGAGCCGAGCCTGGAGGCCCTGGGCAACCGCCTGCGCGAGCGTTTCGGCAAGCTCAACGAGGAGCTTCTGAAGATCCTCGATCAGCAGGAGCTGCTCGAGAAGACGCCGCTGATTCGCCAGGCCATCGAGGTGCGAAACCCCTACATCGATCCGCTGCATGGCTTGCAGGCCGAGCTGCTGCAGCGTAACCGCGACGCCGACGGCGCCATCAGCGCGGACCTGTCCCGCGCCCTGATGGTGACCATGGCGGGGATCGCCGCTGGCCTTCGCAACACCGGCTGACGCCACCGCGAGCGATACCCTGAACACCCAGCGCCCGGCCAGATGGCCGGGCGCTGGCGTCTTGGGTGGCCCGCACATACCGGGTACCTCGGTGGGGAACTTGTGTGGGCGTCTGCATAGGCATGCATCAGGCGTGCAACAGGCGTGCAGTACGAGGCCGTCTTTTCACAAGCCTTCCCAGGTGTGGTCCGTGCCCCGTCATGGGCGCCTTCTCGATGTCGAAAAAGGAAGGTCCCGATACAGATAACCGCTAGTCCCATCAAACCAGACAGGCCCGGTGGCGGTTCCATTGTTCAGCCGTTCCCAGCTACGACCATAATCGTGGCTGACGTAGGAAACGTTGTAGACGGGTAAATCTCCACGTTCGTTCTTGAAGCTTCTACCATTGATGACGATGAGGCCGCCCGGCCCGGTAACGAAATATTCCTGGCCAAGATTGGTATTGGGTTGAGGTCTAAACAAGGTAAAGACACCAAAATCGTGGAGATGCTCGAAGTCCTCACCATCCCAGCGTAGTACCTGAGCGGAGCGTGAGTCGCTGCCTCGCTCTGGCCGCTCCCCTTCGAAGGCCAGGATCAGCAGGTCGCCGTTGTCCAGAAAGCGCAAGCTGCGAATGGCGTAGCCTTCCAGGCGGGCAACTTCCCGCCAGCCCTGAGTACCGGTGTTGTCCGCCGACAGTCGATATATCGGACTGTATCCCGGTTTTTCGCCCACCGCGGGGAAGTAGCCGCTGAGGAAGATATCGTTGGTGGTAGGCTGATGAATAAAGCTCTTTAGTATATATCGATTGAAATGATCGAGCCGCGTGTAGCCTGTGGGCAGGTGGCGTTCTGTCCAGGTATGCCCACCATCGTATGTCTCGAAGAAGATGCTTCTCTGGTCTGGCAGAAGATAGCCGTGACGTTGATCAATAAACAGTGGTTCATAGTGATAAATGGGATCGGCATCATCGGATAGCGCCGGCATGGACCGTGGCTCGAAGCGGCCGCTAGGTACCTGAATATTGTATAGCTGGAAATCCTTATCCAGATGGTCTGCTGGATTGCTACCGATGACGACGGAATAGACCATGTTGTCGATCAAGCGGGATCTTGCTGTAAAGGCGTACTGTAGGTCGTCCCGTTGATTGGGAAGAAAGTTAAAGCTATTCTCGACGGTGTTAAGCGTGAAAGCTCTTGCCGGTTGGTCGAGATTGATAGGACCCGTATATTTGTCAGTTTTTCTACCGAAGAATAAGGTGGCATCGGGCAGGATCATTCTTTCTGTTGTGTTATAGGTTTTTCTCTCGGCCCTTTTCATATACTGCGTGGGTAGCTGCGGGATGTCGAATTCTTCCCATGGATCAAAAAGGTTCATACTGTCTCCAACCCAATATACAACGGTGAGTCCCAAGATAGCCGCAGCGACTTTATTTTTTGTTTTTTTCAGTACCATGATGTCAGTCTCTCGATCGCTTTGTCCATCAGCTCGTTGGCGCTTTCCCTGGCGCGATCCCATGTCGTGGAGAGATTCTCTCCGCCTCTCTCTATCAGCTCTGGAAGTACTTCTTCACTGACCTTGATGACCTGATCCCATGTGTTGGGATCCAGAAACTCCTCAACATTCGGCATGGTACCGATCTTCATCAGATCACTCAGGGGGAGATCGGCAAGGCCGGCGTCGATATAAGCGTCAACATGGGTGGCAAACGCTACATCACGAAATATTTCACTTTCCAACTCTAGCTCATAGGCCATAATTCCAATGGTAATATCATCGTTATTTTGAGAAATGATGATATCTGTTGAGCCGGGAATCATGTTCTTCTGAATGGCTTCATCCAGGTAGACTTGCAAGTTGGATCTGGCCTGCGCCATCCACTGCTTACCTTTAGGACTCAATCGTGGCAGCAGGTAGGCAGCGTATCGACTACAGTAGTAGTAGCCGTAGTGGGTATAGTAGTCGGGGGGAAGGTGCCCACACCCCACGTGACGTGCCCAGAAATTGCCGTAGCGTGACCACCCCACGATACACTCGGGATCGAGTAGTTCGTCATGGTGCTTTAGCACCCTCTCCACGATGATCCTGTCTTTCAAGCTCCTGCTCAGTACATTTTCAGAGTTGTCGGTGGACGGCCCAAACACGACATCACGCAGTGCATAGTAGACGTCATCGACGAGAATTAAAGTTTCAAGGAACTCATCGAGTCTTACGCCGGTCTTGTCGACACCATCTTCCTGTGGGAAGGAAATCGGTGGAGCATCCTGCGGGCCATTCTGACGAAGGTAGCGAAGTTGGCCAAACATTAGCGGTTCTTAATAATAGTTGCATTGGCCATAAATGCTGTCGCTGGCGCGGGGGACCTGTTTATCACAGAGGGTGGTCGCGACCCTGGTTGGGCGTCGGGAGCCATTGGTGGTCAACATCGTATTTGCGCTGCCGGTAACGCGGAGAGTGTCATGGTCGCTCATGGCCGATTTTTTCCCAGTATTTCGATGGAGGCGCTTTCGGGGACTTGTGAATCCAGAATACTGGTGTTTCCTGCCTCATCGGAAATACCCTCCATCACGGATCCATCGGCCTTGGTAATGCGGTAGCGCATGTTGCTGGCGGCGATGTCAGTGTCTTGCCAGTGTAGGGTGAAGCGTTTTTCGTAACTGCCCGTACCTTCGGGAAAGTCCTTGAACGTGTGGGCGAGTCCGGTAGGGCCACTGAACGTCTTGTTGGCACCCTTGATGTCGATACGTTGTGGCGCATGGATCTCGATATTACCGTCGGCAAGTCGGATATAGGCGTCACCGCTGGTCAGCAGGATGTGTTTCTTGCCGGCTACAATGATGGCATCGTCGGTGGAGGAGAGTCGCAAGGCGTGCTTGGCTTGAAGCTCCATCTCGTCCTGCTGTGCCTGGATATCCACGCGACCGCCGGCGGCGATCAGCTTGATGCCTGCACGATGAACAAATAGTGAAAGCTTGTCCGCGATGCTGGCCAGCAGGCTCTTTCCAGTGGCGATATTGACATCCTCACCCGTAGAGATCGTCATCTGTTGAGCGCTATGGAGATGTGTGCTGGCCGGCGTGGTAGTAGCGATACCATCCGGGGCACTGATCAGGACAAGGGCATCGTTGAATCCGGGAGTTTTCCCGCGACCACCACTACGAATGGCTTGCTGGGTATCGCCTGCACCACGGTGATCATGGCTGGTGTTGCCTTCAGTAGCTTCACCTTCGCCATAGCGGAAATCTGCGTTGCGATGGAAGTCTTCAAGAGCGTCGGTGCCGGCTAGAGCCTCGGCGTCGTGATGTTTGGCAACGTCTGACAGGGTCTTGTTGAGCTCGTGGGCGTTCTTCAGCTGCTCCCAGGCGTGTTCGGCGTCGAGCTGTGCACCTTGGGCTGCGGGTTGCCCCCAGCTGGAGAGGTAGAGTCCGTGCCGAGCACGAATAGCACCATAGGCATCGGTGCGAAGTTCAAAGCCGGTACCTCGACGAAGGCCCCGGGTGTTTTGCTGGTGGTCTATCAGGTATCCCAGGTTGAGTTGGGTGTCGGACTCGCTACTGGCGAGTTGGGTACGCAACTGCCCCGTTGCATCGTCCATCACCATTTGGTTGTAGCCACTTCCACGGATTTCCTTGGTTCTAATCCCGCTCATGATTCCAGTTGAATGCCAACGAGGCTGGTGGCCGCCGTAGAGTTGTCCCAGGACCACTGGACGGTCGAGATGCTGGTCCATGAAGCCGACCAGGACTTCCTCGCCTGCGCGGGGAATATTGACAGAACCCCAGCCGTTGCCGCTGCTGGCGTGCATGACTCGAAGCCAACAGGAACAGAGGGCGTCATCAGGGCTTAAACGGTCCCAGTGAAATCGAACATGGATGCGGTTTAGACGGTCGGTGTAGACCTCATGTCCGGGAGGGTTTACCACTACGGCGGTCTGCAAGCCGATGTCGGGTCGCCTGTGATCAGGAGGGCTTCGGAAGGCAACGTCCTGGCGCTGGCACTCGAGCCTACTCAGGAAGAAGCCATGGCTCAAGGCACGTCGATGATGCGCTTCGCTATCGTCACCGTCACCTGGTAGTTGCTGGCGAGCTTCCTCCATCAAGCTACCAAGGCCGCCTGGGGCATCGCGCCTTTCATAGGCGATGGGGAGGTTACTTTCTGCGAACAGCTCGACGTCGATAACGCTGAACTGTCGATCTTCGGGTTGCCGGGAATCGAGTACGGGGTGGTCGCTCAGGGTGAAGCGCTGGCCGGCGGCCAATCGGCGGATGCCACCTATAGCCACGGCCCTGTGGCTTTCAGCTTCCTGTTGCTCCATACGCGTGCGCAGTAACCGAGAGGCGTACTGGGGATGGTTCCAGGCGTATTGCCCTTGATAGGAGTACCGCTCAAGAGCAGATAGAGTGGTACTGCCTGGCAAGGCCGGCTCGATGTGCTCAAGTGGATGCTGATGGTAGCGATAGTTGCGGCTGACGAAGTGGGTCTGACTTGAGTGTAGCCGATGTTGCTGGCACCACTGGACGATACTGTCCTCTGTCTGAGTGGAAGACTGGGTGTGAAAACGTATCGTAGATTGGGATGATTCTGGCAGTGTCCTCACGTCATCGGTGAAGACAATGGTGTGGTCCTCGCTGTCGTGAACGACGTACCAGAAAATGCCCTCATGTTCGCACCAACGCTGGACGAAGTTAAGGTCGCTTTCATTGACTTGGGCGAGATAGGTGTGGGTGGTGTAGTCGTGGCGTAGGTCGAAGCGATAGCATCCGTGTGCTTCTGGGTATCCCTCGAAGATGTTGGCAAGTACATCAATGATGGTGGTGTCCATCCAGATGCGGCAGTCTTCGCGGTAGTTCAGCAGTGCAATCCATGGTGCAAACACTAGCTGCCAGTCATGTAGACCTCCATCGGCACCGAGATAGCTCAGTGATTGGACAAGACCGTGTCGGTACGCTTGGTTGCCGTCTTCAAGGCGGATGGCAAGGCTGACCGGATGGCCGATCAACTTGCGTTCATCGATGCCAGCATCGTAGCTGATCAGGTCCAGAGTCCAGTAAGGGATGCGGCCGAGCCGTTCTTTTCCATGCAGGCGGTGGGCAAGCAAGCGGTTGGCGCCCAGAGGACTGGTAAATCGTAGCAGGCGGCCATTTTGGGTGGTTTCCACGACGAATTGATCGATTGGGGGTGGTGAAGAACAGTACGGTTCGTCGCTCATAGTGGGGGGCTCCTTGCCAATCATCCGCGTGACCTCTGCGACGGCTTATTCAATTCAAGCTTTGAAGTTTTCTCAGTGCGAAGGTGGCCCAGGGCTCACTATGGCAGTGATGGTTTGGGTATCTTGGTGAGTATCCAGCAGTAGCACCGGACCTTGACGCTGCTTTGCCAGGTGACAAGCAATGACCAATTGCACCACCGGACTGGCATCATTGAGTGATCTCGCGATATTCCTGACCGACCACAGATCGCTGACAGGGTTGAGGTCAGGAGACAGGTGTTGGATGTAATCGATCAGTTGGTCCAGGCGTTGGCCCGAAGGGTCTCCGTCCCAAGTGATAGCGCAAAGTCTAGCGGTCTCGGAGACTTGATCGAGTCCTTGAGAAGGTGGCAGGAGGGCGGCGAGTACACTCTGTGACTTAGGCGGCGAGTTACTGCGGGATGCATGTTGGTGACGTTCAGGTCGTCTGAGCGTTACGCCCAGGGACGGTGCGGTCATAGGCTCTTCGTTGGTCGCGCGTGCTGGCACCCGTCGTAGCCATAGCGTTGCGACTACGTCACTGGTAATCGAATGGGGGGGCTCAGAGGGTGGCGTCGGAGCGAGCATAATAAACTGGTGCAATGCGCAGGTATCGGTGCTCGAGGAAAGCGTGTCTTCCAGCCAGTTATCAAAGGTACTGGTAGTGACTTCCAGCCCCCTTTTTGGTTGGTTCTGGATGGGCCAGATGGCCAGAACATCATCGAGCCATTGGGTGGCAGTCACGCCTTCGGGGCATTGCAGGATGATCCGTGCGTCCGCCCAGCCAGGTGGGGAGGTGGTAAGTCTCGGCAGCAATAGCTGCAGCAGTTGGCGTGAGCGTGAGCGTTGCTCCAACGGGACGTTTTCTATCCCTCGCATAGGTGCCACACCGACATGATGTCTCTGGTCATCCCGAATTAGACTGTCGGGCACCACCTTGTCAGCTGCTGACGCCTCCTGGGTGATCAAGATGGTATTGATGTCGTCTTTGCCGCAGAGTAGCCAGGCATCGTCAACGATCAGATGCCGTGTATCCAGCGACAGGAGCGCTGCCTGTTCTGCCTGAGCGAGGGTACTGCGGCGTGGTCTCAAGCGGTCGTAGAGAGACGATCTATCGTTCACGTTGCCCCCTTAGATGATGCCGGTATCTGTTGACGAGGCAATCAAGGTGGCACCGCAGGAGCAGCGGTCGCCATGGCGCGCGACAGGTTTGCCATCCACGAGTGTGGTGTCATCACCGCTAGTGATGAAGGCTACTGAATGTCCGTCTGTTGGGCAGCTGACACGGTCGCCGACGCGGGCGACATGCCTGCCATTGACAAGGGTGGTGGCAGCACCCTCTAAGACGATGCCTCCGTGGGTCGTGCGATCCCCTTTCAAAACAATTGGTTGCATTAATCGAGCATTCCCGCGCTAAAGAAAAAAGGTGATAGACCAAATATCCGTCTGAATGCCAAAGGTACTAGAAGAAGCCAATGTTTAAGAAGTCGCTTATGTAGTAAGAACTGTGCGATCGCGCGTGTATGACGCGGAGATGGCGCTTTTGGAGTAGGAAGGTTATCGATTGTCCGACCGATCACGCTTGAGCCGTCGCATCAACCAAGACTGGCTGACGCCAAGGTCCTGGGCTGCCTTGCGGGTGCTGCCGGCGCGGGACAGAGCGTCATCGATGGCCTGGCGTTCGATCTCGGCCAAGCGCTCGGGCAGGGGGCGGGAATCGTCCAGCGGCAGCGACAGAGCACCGTCGCTTTGGCCGTCGTCTTGCCAGGAGCTCTTGCGCGAGCTGTTGAGGGAAACGCGGTCGGCAAGGCTAGCGGGCACAAGCTCCGGGTGGTCGAGGGCGAGATCGTCGATGCCGATGGTGTCGTCTTCACAGAACACGCTGAGGCGCTCGAGCAGGTTTTCCAGTTCTCGCACGTTGCCGGGCCAGGAGTGGTGGGTCAGCGCTCTCAGCGCGTCGCGCTCCAGGGTGATACGGCGCTTGTGGCGGCGGGATATCCTGGCCAGCAGCTGATTGGCCAGACCGGGGATGTCCTCGGCGCGCTCGCGCAGCGGTGGGATCTCGATGGGCACGATATTGAGTCGGTAGTACAGGTCGGCGCGGAAGCTGCCATCCCGCACCCGGGCGGACAGGTCGGCGTTGGTGGCGGCGACGATGCGTACCTCGGCCTTGCGCGGCTTGCCGCCCAGCGGGTGGTACTGACGTTCCTGAAGTAATTGCAGCAGTTTGGGCTGCAGCGTCAGCGGCAGTTCGCCTATCTCGTCGAGAAACAGGGTGCCGCCCTCGGCCAGGGCCACGTAGCCGACCCGCCCGTCGCGATGGGCGCCGGTGAAGGCGCCGCTCTCGTGGCCGAACAGCTCGGCTTCCAATAGGGCCTCGGGGATCGCCGCGCAGTTGACGTGAATCAGCGGCTTGTCCGAGCGCGGGCTGAACTGGTGCAGGCGATTGACCAGCCAGCTCTTGCCGACGCCGGTCTCGCCGCTGAGCAGCACCGTGGTGTCACTGGCGGCGGCGCGCTCGAGGCGCTCCAGACACCGGCGATAGCGTGGGCTGCGGCTGGACGAGGCGGGGCTGGCCTCCGTTGCTACCTGTTCCTGACGGATGCGCTTGAGCTGATGCATGACGTGATCGAGCAGCGCCTGGGTGGTGTCCGGCGAGCGCGAGGCCAGTACGTCGCGGTCCAGGTTGCGGGCCTGGACCAGCACCGCATCGGGTTCACCGGAAGGGTCGCCGCCCAGGTGAAACAGGCTGCCGTTGACCAGGTAGTCCTTGCCGCGATAACGGTGGACCACGCTGACCGGTCGCTGCTCCTCGATCACGAAGCGGGTGACCGAGGGCGAGAATACCCCTTCCTCCTCGAGCCGGTAGACGTCGCTCTGGTAGAGGTGCTCAGCGCTGGCATCGAGCTGTGACAGGCTCGCCTGGTTAACCCACAGCGGGCGTCCCTTGAGGTCGGTGATGAAGATGCCGTCCTCGAGGGCGTTGAGGATGGCCAGTAGCTGTCGGGGCATGAGTGGGCCGTGGTTCATCGAGGCTCCAGGCAGGGTCCAGAACGTCAATGGTGTGCCGGGAGCGCGTGTTAGTAAAGCCAGGCCGGCGCCTCACGGCGCCGGCCTGGTGGATCAGTGACAGCAGCGGTGACGGTGGGCTCAGGTCCCCAGCTTGCTGAACAGATAGCCCCACAGCGCGCCTGCGATGATCACGAACAGCACCATGATGCCCCACACCTGGCGGTATTCGCGCACCAGTTCGCGGGCGCCATCGGGACGGGCCAGGATGTCGCGGATGGTGGTGTCGGACAGTCGCCTTGCACGAATGTCGTCGAATACCTTGAGCTCGTACTCGGAAGGCTGGCTCTTCAGTCCCACCGCGATCAGCGCCAGGGTGCCGAGCAGGATGGCCACCTGCAGGTTGTCGATATGCAGCGGCAGGCTGATCAGGCCGTGGCGCTCGAGTTCGCCCACCACGATGAAGGTGATCGAGCCCACCAGCATGCAGGCCAGCGCGGCGTTGGCGTTCATCCGACGCCAGTGCATGGCGGCGACGATGGTCGGCAGCCAGGCCACGGCAAAGATCGCGCCGGCGTAGATCGAGATCCAGTAGATGCCCGCCGGGCGCGAGATCGCCACGGCGCACACTACCAGCGCTACCACCGCCTGGGAGATGCGGCCGAGTACCACGCCCTTGCGTTCGCTGACCTCACGGTCGAACAACTTCTCGTAGAGGTCGCGGGCCAGGGCGAAGCCGGTCAGCACGAACAGTGTCGAGGCGGTGGACATGATCGACGCCATCAGGCCGGCCAGGCCGATACCGGCCAGGGTCGGGTTGGTGTGTTCCATGAAGCCGACGATCATGGCGCGGTCGGTGGGCTCGATGCCGGGCTGGATCACCTGCATGGCGCTGGCCGCCAGAAACACCAGCAGCTGCATGGCAGGGGCGAAGAACACGCCGATCACCGCCACCTTGAGGATGACGAAGTCGTTCTTGGCCGGAAAGACGCGGGACACCAGCGCCGGGGTGCAGGCAAAGAACAGGATCCACACCAGGAACTGGGAGATCGACCAGCCCAGCGGGCGGTCGTTGGCGCCCCCCACGGTCCAGAAACCGGGCAGGGTCTCGCCGAGGCCCTTCATCGCCTCGAAGCCGGCGTCGCCGATCAACATCGGTGCGATGACGAAGGCGATGGCCAGCATGGTGAAGAACATCATGGTGTCGGTGTAGACCACCCCGTACATGCCGGACAGCGAGCAGAACGCCAGCAGCGCCAGGGTGAAGGCGACGATGATCACCGGGAAGGGGATATCGATGATCTCGGCCAGCACCAGGCCGGCGCCGATCAGCTGGATGATGCCGTAGCCGAGCAGGCCGATCACCATCAGGATCAGTGCGACCACGCTGACCCACTTGTTGTTAAAGCGGTAGTCGAAGAAGTCCATCATGGTGCGGCAGTTCAGCGCCTTCAGCTTGCGACCGATGAACACCACCGCGATCAGGGTCCCGACCCAGGCGCCGAAGGAGCCCAGCGCCGCGATCACCAGCGGGCCTTCGCTGTAGGAGATGCCGGCGATCCCCATCAGGGTCACGGCGCTGAGGAAGGTGGCGGCCAGGGTGCCGACGATCAGCAGCGTCGAGCCCTGCTCACCCATGACGTAGAAGTCGTCCTTGTTCTTGATACGGCGTGCCAGCAGGGCCGCCACCGCCACGTAGGCGGTCAGTACGATGGCGAAGATGGCCAGGGTCATGACAGGTCTCTCAGGTCAGTTGAAGTCTTGTTGTGGTTGGTGGTGTCGGCCGAGGAGGAAGCCGCCGCCTCGTCCTTCAGGCGACGAATGGTCGGCCGGTATTCGCGCAGCAGGATGACGCCGACGATGACCACCGACAGGGCGGTGGTCAGAAAGGCGTTGGCAAACAGCAGCAGCACATGGGAGTTGATGTCCATAAGGTATCTCTTGTTGTGAATGGCCTGAGCGTCCGGGGAACGAGTCGGCTGATCGGGCAAAGGGCCTTTGATGCTATTTCGACTCGATGAATCGAAATCGATTCATTGTGAGTTGTTCAAGGCGCTGATGGCGATCTCAGTCGCGCTCGGCGCGTGCCAGCACCGCGTCGCACAGCAGTTGGGTGCCCAGCGCACAGTGCTCAGGCTCGGCGTATTCGGCCTCGTTGTGGCTGATGCCGTCGCGGCAGGGCACGAAGATCATCACCGTGGGGGTGACGTGGGACAGGTGCACGGCGTCGTGCCCGGCACCGCTCATCATGCAGGGGGCATCGAGCTCGCGCGCCTTGACGGCCTCGCGCAGGGAGTCGATCAGGGCGTCGTCGAAGGGGGTGACCGGAGAATGCCAGCGGCGCTCGAACGTCAGCTCCACGCCCTCGACGTCGGCGGCGTCCCTGGCCAGACGTTCCAGTTCGGCATCCAGTGCATCGAGGCGTTCGTCGCTGACGTGGCGCAGGTCGAGCAGCAGGCGGACCTCGCCGGGGACCACGTTGCGCGAGGGCTCGACCACCTGGAAGTCGCCCACGGTCAGGCGCGCAGCGCCGTCCGGATCCGCCATGACGACCTCGCGCATGCGCTGGATCATGGCGGTGGCGGCGAGCAATGGGTCACGGCGATAGCTCATCGGCGTGGGGCCTGCGTGGGCCGACTGACCGCGCAGGCTCAGGTCGTACCAGCGGATGCCCTGGACCCCGGTGACGATGCCGAGGGGATGGCCCTGCTCCTCGAGCACCGGGCCCTGCTCGATGTGCAGCTCGAAGTAGGCGTCGAGTTCGGGTTCGCCCAGGGGCAGATCGCCGGCCTCACCGCAGGCCGCGATGGCCTCGCCCAGGGTGACGCCCTTGCTGTCGCTGGCGCCGAAGAAGGTCGCCTCATCGAGGCGGCCGGTCCAGACGCCGCTGCCGCCCATGGCCGGGGCGAAGCGGCTGCCTTCCTCGTTGGTCCAGACGATCAATGACAACGGTCGGCGGGTGGTGATGGCGTTGTCGTGAAGGCTGCGCAGCACCTCCAGGCCCGCCAGTACCCCCAGCACGCCGTCGAAGCGTCCGCCCAGCGGCTGGGTGTCCAGGTGGCTACCCATGGACACCGGGGGCAGGTGGTCCTCGCGTCCGGCACGCCGGATAAACAGATTGCCGGCCTTGTCACGCTGCCAGGTGCAGCCCAGCGCCTCGACCCAGTCCAGCAGCAGGCGGCGCCCATCTGCATCTTCAGGGGTCATGGCGAGGCGGCGGCTGCCGCCGTTGGGGGAAGGGCCGACCTCGGCCATCTGCATCAGGCTGTCCCACAGGCGGTTGGCGTCGATATCGATGGAGCGGTGGGGGATCGATGACATGGCAGGAGATTCCTTGTGATTTGGTGTTATGCCAAACCACAAAGCTATTCTCATGCCGTATTCAGAAAAATGTCTTTAAAACAATCGCATAAAGATGAGATATGGCGCAAGGCGACGTCAAGAGTCACTGCGTGTAACGCGAGTGAGTCGATTTCGACTCGGTTTGCCGGCGGGGCTAGGCTCAGTCCGAAAAGTCGACGAGCGAAGGTTAGACAAGGCAAAAATCGGTGAGACAGCGCAGTTTACGGGGTGTAAATGAGCATGTTGACCGGGCTGGCGCACCAGCCGATTTTTAACGCCGTATTACCGAGCGCAGGCACTTTTCAGACAAGCCCTAGAAGGGGAGGTGGAACGAGGCCGTAATCATATTCAGATGCTCAAGCTCGGGGTCATTGACCTCCTCGAACTCGACCTGGCCGATCCAGCTGCGGGTCATCCAGCGGGCCCCGAGACCCTGGACCCGGGTGGAGCCACTGGTGGAATCGAAGGTGTTGCGACCGGTGACCGGATCGCTGACCCACTGGGCCATGCCGGTCTTGCCGTAGACGCCGAAGTGGCCGACACGGAAGCCGGCGACCAGGCTGCCCCCCAGGCTGGTCACGTCCTGGACATGCTGGCTGTCGCTGGAAGACATGGGTACGTCATCGCTTTGTCGATAGCGCAGCTCGGCCCCCAGGTCCCAGCCGGTTTCCTGCTGTGGCGCCATGCCGGCGGTCAGGCGGAAGCCGGAGGTGTAGCCGTCGGGGGTGTGGACCTTGTCGCCCTGCACCAGGACGCCGCTGTCGAGCCTGACGATTTCCTGGCCCATGCCGGAGAAGGCCGGGGTGGCCGAGTGGGCAGCGTCATTGTCGGCCAGCGGGTCGGCAGCGTCTTCGCTCGCCAGGACAGGGGCCGAGAAGGCGGCAAGGGTCAGGGCCGCAAGCAGGCCCGCCAGCAAGGTGTGCGACGTGGGGCGTCGAGCGGGGAGAGAGGGCAAGCGACAAGCAGTCATCATGGTTGTCCTGGCGGAATAGCCTCCGCGGGTGGCACCTGATCGATCATGCTTCGGTTTTATTCAAGGGCTCGGCTCTCAATTCTAGACTCAGCCAACTTAAATCTCAGCAACCTCAGCTCTCACCTTGGCTCTCAATCTTGACGCGGCTCATTTTGAACGAGTTTTGAACGAGGCTGATTGAGAACACGGCGCAGTGTGAACGCAGCTCGTAGTGAACATGGCTCACAAGGGCAAGACCGTATGCAGGGACACGGACTTGTTCGAGGGCCGGCCCGGCAAGGTGATTCGAGTCGATATTCAGGTGGGAGTCGAATCACTGCCAACCGTTAAAATAGCAATCGCTTTTGTGTACCGCCAGCCTGGGCTTGCTCGTTTCAGGCATTCAGAAAGCGCCAATGCGCGTCGAGCTGGGGGCAAGGGAGGCCCAGGCGTGTGGCGGCCTCGCGCAGCGGGCCGAGGATGGCGTCGTGTTCGGTGGGCCGGCCTGCCTCGATATCCTGCAGCATCGAGGCACGGTTGGCGGCGGTCCGCTCGATGACCTGCCAGACCAGGGCGCGCCAGGCGCGGTTGCCATCGTTGACGTCGTTGGCAGCAATGTTGATGGAGGGAACGTCGATGGCGGGAGCGGGAATCTCCAGTGCCGCCAGTATCTGCGCCACCTCGTCGACGGTGGCGTCGACCATGTCGCGGTAAGGATGCCCGCGCAGCTCGCCATTACGTAGTCGGTAGCGTGCCACCAGGGGGTTGATGGCGGCGTTCACCGCCAGCTTGTGCCACAGCCGGGTGGCGATATCGTCCACCGCCTCGGTGGCCAGGCCGGCGGCGCTCAGGGTGGTGGCCAGCGAACTGGCCAGGGCTTGGGTCTGGAGGGCTTGGGACTGGAGGGCGTGAGTCCGGAGGGGTTGGGTGTGGGGGCCGTGGCCTTCGCCTGGATGGCCGTCGAGGCCACCGTCGAGATGACCGATGACGGTCTGACCCTGGCCGGCGTGGACGACGCTGTCGTCCGCCTTGATAAAGGCGCCCTCGGTGGTGGAGGCGCACAGTACCGGCCCGCTCCAGGTATCGGTCAAGGGTCGCTGCACGCGCAGCCCGTTCTGCCACAGCACCAGCGGTGTGGCGGCAGGCAGATGGTCGACCACCGCCGCGAAGGCTGCCCTGGCGGCGTAGGCCTTGGTGGTCAGCATGACCTGGTCGACATCGACGCAGGCAAGGCGTGGCTCGGTGGTGGTGGCCAGTTCAAGGCGCTGGGTCGTGCCATCCGGTGAGGTCAGGGTCTGGATCGTCGGCAGCGGTCGTCGCCCCAGCAGGCGCACGCTCTGGCCGCCAGCGGCAAGCCGACAGGCCAGCAGGCGGCCGATGGCGCCGGGACCAATGATCAGTGTGGTCATGTGGTGCTGCCTTTACGGGAGGGGCGGCGTTTACGCCCGGCGCTGCGGCGTGGCGAGTTGGTGCGGCGGCCTCGCTTGCTGGCGGGGCCGGCTTCCGGCGACTCGCCCTGGGCGGCGCCGAGGGCGGCACTCAGCCGCTGACTGTCGGCGCTGCCCACCAGCGTGCGAAGGTCCTCGACCAGCTGGGCGACGAAGGGTTCCGGTTCGGCCTGGGCTTCGGCGATGCCTTCCAGCCGCTGTTCCCACAGGGCGGTGCGCTCCGGGCGGCTGACCGCTTCGGGCAGCGAGTGGATCAGACCCACCCCCAGGCGTGTGGCGCGCAGCGCCTTGGCCTTGCGCACCAGATAGCCGCGCTCCAGCAGCGTCTCGATGATGCCGGCACGGGTGGCCTCGGTACCCAGACCGTCGGTTTCCCTGAGGGTGCGGCGTACCTCGGGGTCCTCCACGTAGCGGGCGATATTCATCATGGCCTTGATCAGGCTGGCATCGGTAAACGGCTCCGGTGGGCGCGTCTCGCGCTGTTCGACCTGGGCCTCCAGTGCCTGACAGGCCTCGCCCTCGACCAGCGCCGGCAACGGCGGTGGCTCGTCACGGGTGGTGAACAGGGGCTTCCAGCCGGGCACCAGTAGCGTCTGGCCGGAGGCCTGGAAGCGCTCGTCCAGCAGGCGGAACTCGGCCTTCACCTCCTGGGTTTCCAGCGCCGGATAGAACTGGGCCAGCACGTTGCGCGCGATCAGACGGTAGACGTCGGCTTCCTGACGCGACAGGCGCTCGGCAACGAAGGGCTTGCCGGTGGGGGCCAGGGCGTGGTGGGCACCGACCTTGGCGTCGTCGAAGGCGCGTGAGCGAAGCCCCATGTCGGCGTTGGCCAGCCAACCGGACAGGGTGGTGTCATCGCGACAGGCGCTGGCCAGTTGGCCCGGCAGGCTCGCCAGGTGTTCACGCGGCAGGTAGCGGCAGTCCGAGCGCGGATAGGTGATCAACTGATGGCGCTCGTAAAGGCGCTGGCAGATGTCCAGCACCGCCTTGGCCGAGAGCCCGTGGCGGCGTGCCGCATCGACCTGCAGCGCCGACAGAGAGTAAGGCAAGGGCGGCGGCTGGCGACGACGACGGGAGTCCACGCTGCTCACCTGGCCTTCAGCACCCGGCAGGCGCTCTGCCAGCGTCTGAGCAGGAGCGGCGTCGAGCAGCCGACCGCGGTCGTCCAGGCGATGGGACTCGCCGGGGACCCACCAGGCCTTCAAGGTACCGGCGCCGACGCGCAGGTGAGCCCACAGCACATAGAAGGGGTAGGGCGTGAAATGACGGATCTCCTCATCGCGGCGCACCACCAGGCCGAGCACCGGCGTCTGCACGCGCCCGACCGACAGCACGCCATCGTGGCCCGCCTGGCGGCCGATCAGGGTCCAGGCGCGGGTCAGGTTGATGCCGTACAGCCAGTCGGCGCGGGCGCGGGTCTGGGCGGCGCGGTAGAGCGGGTAATACCTGGCATTGTCCTCGATCCGCCCGAGTGCTCGAGCCACCGCAGGCCGGTTGAGGTCGTTGATCAGCAAACGCTGGACGGGCCCCTTCCAGCCCAGGTGCTCGATCACCTCCTGGACCAGCAGCTGGCCCTCGCGGTCGGGGTCGCCGGCGTGTACCAGTTGGCGTGCCTGTTTCAGGCGCGCACGAATCACCGACAGCTGACCGCGGGCCTTGGGCCTGGGCACCAGCTTCCACTGACCGGGCACGATGGGCAGGTGGTCACGTCGCCAGGGCTTGAAGGCCGGGTCGTAGGCATCCGGTGGGGCTTGTTCCAGCAGGTGGCCGAGGCACCAGGTGACCTCGGTGTCGCCGACGGACAGGTAGCCGTCTTTTTTCTGTGCTGCCCCGGGCAGCGCCTCGGCGATGGAGCGAGCCAGGCTCGGTTTTTCCGCAATGATCAATCGCATAGCGCACCGGTGCGGGTGAATCGTCTGGATATTCTTCCAGTATGTGTGATGAGATGCCAGGTGTACCATGGAGTGAAAAGTGTACAAGTCCTATATCATTTTTGTGTGCAGATGCGGGTAAGGTGACCGTCTTGTGACGCGCTATCCTCCCGGTGAGGCCAGCGTTGCCAGCATCTTGCAGGGC
The DNA here is from genome assembly GCF_003056325.1 of Halomonas sp. BN3-1. Taxonomy (NCBI): domain Bacteria; kingdom Pseudomonadati; phylum Pseudomonadota; class Gammaproteobacteria; order Oceanospirillales; family Halomonadaceae; genus Halomonas; species Halomonas sp. BN3-1. The sequence goes on from NZ_PYVV01000001.1 coordinate 304,387, forward strand.
GCCCGTACGGGCAGGAGGCAGCATGCGTCAGTCAGGCCGGACACGCCGGATGCTCGGGTTGTCCGCTCGTACCGGATCGACCCTGCTGCGCTCGAGAATCGGCGGCAAGGCCGATTGGCAGGCGCTCGGCGAGTCGCTGTTTGAAGGCCTTTCCGAGCTCAAGGGGCCGGCGATGAAGATCGCTCAGGTCATGTCTCAGTGGGATGACCTGCTGCCCCCGGCCCTGGCCGAAGAGCTTGCCCGGCTACAGAAGGATGCTGCTCCGGCGCCCTGGGCCGAGATCAAGGTGGCGCTTGAGGCAGAGCTCGGCGACCTCGATGCCCTGTTCGACGAGATCGAGCCCGAGCCGTTTGCCAGCGCCTCCATGGGACAGGTGCATCGGGCCCGGACCCGGGACGGTCGTACCCTGGTGCTCAAGGTGCAGTACCCGGGGCTCGATCGGGTGCTGGAACAGGACCTGGTGCAGGTCAGAAGGCTGCTGCGACTGGGTCGCTGGCTCAAGGTGTCCCAGGCACGCCTCGATGCCCTGTTCGACGAACTCGCCGATGGACTGCGGCGCGAGCTCGACTATCGCGCCGAAGCGGACGCACTGGAGCGCTACCGGCGGCGCTATGCCGATCACCCCGACCTGGTGATGCCGCAGCCCGTGAAGGAACTCAGTGGTCCAAGGGTGCTGGCGATGGAGTATCTGCCGGGGACGCCCCTGCGTGACCTCGAAGGTGCCGACGATGCCCTGCGGCAGCGGGTGTCGCGCACCCTGGCGGACTGGATCACCGAGGAGCTGTTCACCCACCATGAACTGCACGCCGATCCCCACGCCGGCAATTTTGCCGTCGATGAACAGGGCCGGCTGGTGGTGTATGACCTGGGCGCCGTGATCGCGGTCCCCCGGGAGCGGCTGGCCGGTCTGGTGGCGCTGCTTGGGGCAACCCTGGACGGCGACCCCATGGCCATGGATGAGGCCGTGCGCGGGCTCGGCGGTCGACAGGGAGAGGGCGCGCCGCTGGCGCTGTATCGCGAATCCGCGGAAGCGGTGTCGCCGCTGTTCGCGCCCGGTGAGCAGGACTTCGGCGATGTACGGGTGCATCGGCGTCTGCGCGAGCTGAGCCCCCGGGTGTGGGGCGCGCTGGACCGCCTGCAGCCCCCTGCCGGCATGCTGTTGCTGGCGCGTACGCTCAATGGTCATTACTGGAACCTGGTGCGGCTCGAGGGGCGCCTGGACATGCATTCACGGAGTGCACAGTTGCTGGATGCCTACGCCGTCTGAGGCGCGGGTCTGCCCAGCCGGTGCATGCACTGTTAGACTGTGCCGTTTTCAATTTCGGGGAGATAGCGATGCTGGCGTTATGGGTGGATCAACTGCTGGGTTTTGCCGCGGGCGCCCTGGCAGCCATTCGGCAGGATGAACGCTATCCGAGCTTGATGAGCTGGGCGCGCGAGGAGGGGCCTGCCTGCGTGGGCGGTGACAAGGCCCTGGCCCAGGCGCTGGCTCCCGAGCTGTGGTCCCAGACGCCCCTGGCACGTCTCGACTTCGCCTGTGAAACCCTGGCACGCCCTGGCCGCAACGAACCTTGCTGGTGCGACTCTGGACGCAAGATGAAGCAGTGCTGCGGCGCCGTCAGCCTGCCCGGTCACCTGCCGCCTCATCTGATGTGGATGCTGTCGCTGCGGGAGTGGAAAGGGGAGACGCTGAAGGCTGCCCTGGCCAGTGGCCGCGCCCCTGCCCAGGCGCTGTTGGAGGCGGGGCTGATCGCCGCCGAATCGGGCCAGCGAGGACGTGCCCAGCAGATCCTCGAGTCGCTGTTCGACAATGCCGACTGGGAGCGCCTGCCGGAACAGGCCGAGCCCGCCTTCGAGATCCTGCTGGACCTTTTCCAGGAGCGCGGTTTCCACCGCAAGCGCGAGGCGCTGCTGGACGAGGTGCTGGAGCGGGGACCGATGTTCCTGCGTGGCGTGGCGCTGGAGCGGCTGTGTCTGATGCACCTGGACAACGACGATCTCGACAGTGCTCGCTCGGCCTTCGTGCGTGCCCAGCAGGCCCTTCCCGATTCGCCGACGCTGGCCTATATCGAGGCCATGCTGCTGCTGCACGAAGGTCACGACGAGGAAGCCATGGAGCGCTCGCGCTTCTGGCTACGGCGGCTGACCCGCCAGGGTGATCTCGACCCCGACCAGCTGCAGTTCCTGGCGGACCTGGCCGACAACCCCGGTGCCACTCTGGCCGATCAGCTGCTGTGCGCCGAAGAGGATCTCGGCGAGCCCCTGGTGGGCCTGCAGACCCTGCTGGCGGAGTTGCCGCCGCCCCCGCCGATCAAGGTGGTGGAGGAAGATGGGCAGTTGCTGTATCGCTCCACGGCGCGGGAGGACACGCTGTTCGCCGCCTTCCAGGAGGGTTTCCAGGTCGACGTGGACCCGGATGCGCCGATGGGCTTTCTCGGAGATCCCTGGTTCAATGCCGCAGCCTGGTTGCCAGCGCTGTGTGCCAACCCCGAACAGCTTGATTCACCGGCGGTGCTGCAGTCGGTGTCGCTGGCGCTGACCAGCCGTTTTGGCAGTCTGCCGTGGATGGCGCCGAGTCTGTTCGAGCCCCTGGCCGAGCGTCTCGAACGCTGGCTTTTGCAGATTCGTCAGAGTGGCGACGGCGCCTTCCAGTGGGACCAGGAAGACAACGCCCAGCTGCTGCGGGCGGGGCTTGCGCTGGTGGTGGGTATGGAACGTGGCTCCCGCCAGCACTCGCGGGAACTGGCCGAGCTGCTGCTGTCGCTGGACGAGCAGGACAGTCTGGGGCTGCGCGAGCTGGTGCTCGACCAGTTGCTGCGTGAAGGCCGCGACGACGAGGCGCTGGAGATCAGCCGCCAGGCTCTGGAGGTCGGTCCTGCCGATGACGAGACGCCGCTGCTGGGCATGTACATGGGGCAGGTGCTGGCGCTGTACCGACTGGGCCAGCTCGACGACGCGGCCCTGGCATTGGAGAGCGCCCAGCGCCACAACGCCCACGCGGTGGCGCTTCTCTGCAGCGACAACCCCAAGCGTGGCGCCATCCCCGGCAATGGCCAACTGGCCGAGCCCGGCACCCGCGCCGAGGCCTGGCAGTACCGTACCCTGATGCGCGATCAGTGGCGCAGCACACCGGGCGCGCTGGCCTGGCTGGAAGAGCGCAGCGGACGGCGCGGTTGATCGCAAGCCCCGCTCAAGGGGCGTACTACAAGGCGGGTTCAGCAATGGGGGGATCGCTGCCTGCGCTGGATGACGGCTCCGGCTGAGCCTGGGGGCGCGTAGCGCCGAAGGTCTACTCAGACCCCCAGGTACGAGGCCGAACGCTGAAGCACCATGGAAAAAGAGGGCCGACAACGTCGGCCCTCTTTTGGTTATGCACACTGCATCGATGGCGTCATGGCTTGTCGAGGCTGACGGCGTGATCCCCTGGCTCGCGCACATGGTGTCGCCAGACCCACAGCGCCATCAGGATGGCCGGTACGCCCAGCGCCGAGGCCAGCACAAAGAAGCTCGGGTAGCCCATGCCCTCCACCACCAGCCCGCCAAAGCCTGACAGGAACTTTCCGGGCAGCGTCATCAGCGACGAGAACAGGGCGTACTGGGTGGCGGTGTAGGCCCGCGAGGTCAGGCTCGACAGGAAGGCGATGAACACCGCGCTTGCTAGGCCATTGCTGAGATTGTCGCCGACGATAGTGAGCACCAGCAGCGAGTGCTGGGCGCCACTGAGCGCCAGCCAGGCGAACATCAGGTTGGTCAGCACGGTGGCCGTAGCGCCGAGCACCAGGATGCGTCCGATGCCGTAGCGCACCACCAGCACCCCGCCGACTAGCCCGCCGAGGAGACTCATGATGACGCCGAACACCTTGGTCACGGTGGCGATGGTGTCGAGGCTGAAGCCCAGGTCGACGTACAGCGGATAGGCCATCGAGGCCATCGCCAGGTCGCTGATGCGATAGATGCCGATAAACAGCAAAAGTCCCAGTGCACCCAGTCCGAAGCGCCCGAAGAAGTCGAGAAAGGGGCAGACCACGGAGCCGATCAACCAGGCGCCGGTGCGCCGGACCCATGCGGGCCGGCCGCGGCTGGCGCGCAGGAAGGCACGCACCCGGGGCTCCTTGGCCAGGCGACTGGCCAGCGGTTGGCGCGGCGGCTCGGGACGCAGCAGTACGGTGATCATGCCCACCGCCGTCAGTGCCGCCATGCACTGGTAGGACACCTGCCAGGAGAAGGCCGACGCCAGATACAGCGCCCCTGCACCGGCCATGATCAGGCCGCCGCGATAGCCGATGATGTAGGTGGACGCCATCGCTGCCTGGACCTCGTCCTCGGCCGACTCGATACGAAAGGCGTCGATGGCGATGTCCTGGGTAGCCGAGCCGAAGGCCACCATCAGCGCAAACAGCGCCACCGCGCCGAGCTGGGAGGCCGGGTCGAGTGACGAAAGGCCCAGCAGGCCGCCCATGATCAGCGCCTGGCCGGCAAGCATCCAGCTGCGCCGCTGGCCCAGCAGGCGGGTCAGCAGCGGCAGGCGGAAGGCGTCCACCACCGGTGCCCAGAAGAACTTTATCGAGTACAGCAGTCCAATCCACGAGAAGAAACCGATGGCGGCGACCTCGACCCCGCTGGTACGCAGCCAGGTGGTCAGGGTGGAGAACACCAGCAGAAAGGGAAGGCCCGCAGAAAAGCCCAGAAACAGCATGGCCAGCACGGGTAATCGCAGGTAGACGCGCAGGGCGTCGACCCAGGGATGCTGGCCGGACGAGGTGGGCATGGATAGCCTCCTTGCAGTTGGTCGGCCACAGGCCGCCTTCCGAATGGTAAAATGCGCGCAACATCTCGGTGCGGCTCGACGAATTGTTGCAAAGCCGCAGGGGCGATACCAGCGGTGATCATCAAGGGTCGTCGGCAACGCACCGGGAACCGCGTCAATGACAGGCGATACTGCCGGCTTGGTGGCTGGTGGTGGTTGAGTCTGGAAGGAGTCACATGAGTCACAGCAATATCGAGGCGGGCCTGGGGGGCGATGCCACCCCGCGCTGGTACGTGGTCCAGTGCAAGGGCGGAGAGTCGTTCCGGGCCGCCGAGCATCTGGCCAACCAGGGATACGAGCTCTTTCATCCAGTGCTGGAGGTGCAGAAGAAGCGCCGCAACAAGCTGACCTGGGTCGAGGAGCCGCTGTTCCCCTACTATCTGTTTCTGCGGCTCGACCAGGTCGAGAGCAACTGGCGCCCGATTCGCTCGACCCGCGGAGTGTTGAAGATCGTGACCTTCGGGCTGTCGATGCCGGTGCCGGTCAGCGATGAGCTGATCGACCTGCTGCGCCAGCACGGCGAAGCCAAGGACGACGATCCTGGCCAGCTTTACTTCCGGGCCGGAGAGTCGGTGGAGATCACCGACGGCCCCTTCAAGGACCTCAAGGCGGTGTTCGAGAGCCACAAGGGCGAAGAGCGGGCGATCGTGCTGCTCAACATGCTGCATCGCCAGCAGCGCCTGGAAATGCCCGTCGCCGCGCTCAAGCGCCAGGACTGATGTCGACCCCAAGGAGCCCGAGATGAGAGTTTCTCCCCAGTGTGTGGTGCGTCTGCACTATGTCCTGAGCAACCAGCAGGGCGACGTCCTGGACGATTCCTGGAAGCGCGATGAGCCGCTGGAGTATCTGCACGGCCACGGCAACCTGATGGAAGGCCTCGAGCGGGCCCTGGTCGACGCCGAGGTCGGCAGTCGCCTCAGTGTCACCCTGTCCCCGGCCGAGGCCTATGGCATGCGCGACGAGTCGCTGGTGCGCGAGGTGGGACGCCAGGCCTTTCCCGGTACCGATCTGCGCCCCGGCATGTGCTTCCAGACCCCCGGCGATGCCGGCCCACAGATCGTCAGCGTGGTAGAGGTCAAGGGGGACAGCGTGGTGGTGGACACCAACCATCCCCTGGCCGGGGAGACCCTGTCGTATCGCCTCGAGGTGCTCGAAATTCGCCAGGCCACCCGCGCCGAACTGGCCAAGGGGCACCCGCTGCCGCCCGGCACCGAGGCCTCCGAGGTGGAGGACCGCAAGGTCCTCTAGGGTCCCGGCAGCGGTAGCTGGAGGCGCTCTCGCTGAAAGGGTGCCACAGACGACGAAAAAGCCGCCTCTTGAAGGCGGCTTTTTCGTCGTCATGGCGGGCCGATGTCTCGCGGTCACCCTTGACGCAGGTCAGCACAATTCAAGGGCCGACCGGGTACCATGAATTCATCGACACAGAGACAGGAGGACAGTGCCATGTACGTCGACAACGCCGTCATTTTCGGGCTGGGTGCCGTCGCTCTCTCTGTGGCCTTCATGGCCGGCTGGATCGCTTTTATCATCCGCGACGCTCACCGTCGCAAGCGATAGTCGTCAACCAGCGTCAGGGGAGGGGGAGTCATCCCCCTTTTTCAACCGACCCTTCGGGGTCGGTTTTTTTTTGCTTTATTGCACCTGAGCGCACCTGAACTCGCCTGAATTCCATCCGCCTGCCAGGCGCGCCGCGACAAGCCGCGGCGCGCCACGCGGGGCCTTAAAGGGCGATGCGCTGCTTGAGGAACTCGACGATCTCGTCGGCGGGCACCATGGTGGCCTCGCTGTCACGGCGACCCTTGTACTCGAGCTCACCCTTGTCGAGGCTGCGATCGCCCACCACCAGTCGATGGGGCAGGCCCATCAGTTCCTGATCGGCGAAGCGCACGCCGGGACGCAGATCACGATCATCCAGCAGCACGTCGAAGCCGGCGGCGCTGAGTTCGTCGTGCAGGCGCTCGCTGGTCTCGCGCACGCGCTGGGACTTGTGGGCGTTCATCGGCACGATGGCGATATGGAAGGGGGCGATGGCGTCGGGCCAGATGATCCCGCCCTGGTCGTGGTTCTGTTCGATGGCAGAGGCCACCACGCGGGTGATGCCGATGCCGTAGCAGCCCATCCAGGGGTGAACCGCCTTGCCTTCGTCGCCCAGCACGGTGGCATTCATCGCCTCGCTGTACTTGCGACCGAGCTGGAACACGTGGCCTACCTCGATGCCGCGCTTGATCGACAGCACGCCCTTGCCGTCGGGTGATGGGTCACCCTCGACCACGTTACGCAGGTCGGCGACCTTGGGCAGGGCCACGTCGCGCTCCCAGTTGATGCCGAAGTAGTGCTTGCCGTCGACGTTGGCACCGGCGCCGAAGTCGCTCATCAGCGCCACGCTGCGATCGATGACGATCGGCATCTCAAGCCCCACCGGGCCCAGGGAGCCGGGGCCGGCGCCCACGGCGGCGCGGATCTCTTCTTCGCTGGCCATGGTCAGCGGCGTCGCCACCTCCTCGAGGTGCTCGGCCTTGACCTCGTTGAGCTCATGATCACCGCGCACCAGCAGCGCCACCAGGCCGCCCTCGTGGCCGTGCACCATCAGGGTCTTGATGGTCTTCTCGATGGGCAGGCCGTGCTGCTCGACCAGGGTGGCGATGGTCTTGGCATTGGGGGTGTCGACCAGCCTCAGCTCCTCGGTGGGCTCGGCGCGGCGGGCATCGCTGTCCAGGGGCGCAGGCAGGGCCTCGGCCTTTTCCATGTTGGCGGCGTAGTCGGACTCGGTGGAGAAGACGATATCGTCCTCGCCGGAGTCGGCCAGTACGTGGAATTCGTGGGAGCCGGTACCGCCGATGGAGCCGTTGTCGGCGATCACCGGACGGAAGTCGAGACCCAGGCGAGTGAAGATGCGCACGTAGGCGTCGTACATCTTCTGGTAGGTGTCCTTGAGCGAGGCCTCGTCCAGGTGGAAGGAGTAGGCGTCCTTCATGATGAACTCACGCGAGCGCATGACCCCGAAGCGCGGACGGATCTCGTCACGGAACTTGGTCTGGATCTGGTAGAAGTTGGCCGGCAGCTGCTTGTAGCTGGCGATCTCCTTGCGTACCAGGTCGGTGATCACCTCTTCGTGGGTCGGGCCGACGCAGTAGTCACGCTGGTGTCGATCCTTCAGGCGCAGCAGTTCCGGACCGTACTGCTCCCAGCGGCCCGACTCCTGCCACAGCTCGGCCGGCTGCACCGCCGGCATCAGCAGCTCCTGGGCGCCGGCACGGTCCATCTCTTCGCGCACGATACGCTCCACCTTGCGCAGGGTGCGAAGGCCCAGCGGCAGCCAGGTGTACAGGCCGGAGGTGAGGCGGCGAATCATGCCCGCGCGCAGCATCAGCTGGTGGCTGATGACCTCGGCGTCGGCAGGAGTTTCCTTCAGGGTACTGATCAGAAGTTCGGTGGCGCGCATGGGTCCGCAGGTTCCTTCACATCGAGTCTGGTAAGCGCTGGAGGCGAGCAGGACAGCAGGCTGTCCCGTCGATGGCCGTCGAGGGGCATCCTCGGCGACTCGCATCCGGCCATGAAAGTGACGTGCATTGTACGGGGAAGGCGTCATGCCGGCAAAAGCAACCGCCACCGTTGGTGGCGACAAGGAGCGAAGGGTGGCGAACGTGGTAGGATGCGCATGAGTTTTATCATGCTGGGCAGCGGTCGAGTCGTTGTCGGCACCGCTTTCCGTCATTTATGCCAGATTACTGCAAGAGGAAGTTGTTCATGCTGCGTCCGCCCCGTCTGCTTACCGGCCTGGTGCTTGCCACCACCCTGACCTCGCTCGTCGGCTGCGGTACCGTCTTTCATCCCGAACGCAAGGGGCAGATCAGTGGTCGCATCGACCCGGTGGTGGCGGTGGCCAACGGCGTCGGCCTGCTGTTCTTTATCGTGCCCGGGGTGATCGCCTACGCGGTGGACTTCTCCAACGGCACCATCTACCTGCCGGGCACGGGCTCCGCCAGCGTCGATTCTCTGCCCATGGGCGAGGGGCGTGATCTGGCGAGCCTCGAGCGGCTGGTCAGCGAACGTGTCGGTACCGAGGTCAAGCTGAGCGACGAGCTGGTGCGTGTCGAGCAGGTCGAGAGCCTGGATGAGGCCCTGGCCATGGTGCGCATGGCCAGTGACGAGGCGACCCACGCTGGCCGTGCCGTGCCAGCCAGTGCCTCGCCCGACAGCGTGTCGCTGGACGGCTGAGATCGATCACGCCGGGTGCGCCCACAGCACCCGGCGGTTGCTCCTGTGGTTCTTCCCTTGTCTTGTGGTTCTTCCATCGCCGCCTGAGCGGCCGCCCCCGCAGCATCCTTCCCGCAATCTCTACCGCCCCCGACTCAGCGCCTGCGCTGCAGTCTCAGCACGATCAGCCCCGCCACCAGGCCCCAGAAGGCCGAGCCGATGCCCGCCAGGGTCAATGGCGATGCGGTGATGGCGAAGGTGACCAGCACCGCGTCCAGGTTGTCGCCGTCGCTGAAGGCGGTACGTAGCGCACCGCCCAGGGTGGCCATCAGCGCAAGTCCCGCCACCACCGCGATCATGGCGCTGGGCAGGGCGTCGAACAACGACGCCACCGTCGCCCCCAGGGCGCCCAGCAGCAGATAGCCCATTCCCGCCGCAATGCCGGCGGTGTAGCGTCGCCCAGGCTCGCGGTGGGCCTCTTCGCCAAGGCAGGGGGCCGCGCTGATCGCCGCCATGTTGACGCCGTGGCCACCGAAGGGTGCCATCAGCAGCGACGCCAGGCCGGTGGCCCCCAGGCTTGCCGCCACCGGCGGCGTAAAGCCCGCGCTTCTGACCATGGCGAACCCCGGCAGGTTCTGGGTGGTCAGGGTGACCGCGAACAGCGGTATGCCGATACCCAGGCACACCACAGGATCGAAGGCCGGGGTCACCCAGGCAGGACGGGTCAGACTCACGGCAACACCCGCCAGACTCAAGTCGCCGCGGCCCAGGCACAGCGCCACCCCCGCGGCCAGGACCGTGACGATGGCCAGGCGTGGCGCCAGGCGGCGGCACAGCATCCATACACCCAGCAGAGCCAGCGGCAGGCAGGGGTCTGTCTGCACGGTGGTGAAGACTTCCAGCACGAAGGGCAACAGGATGCCGGCCAGCATGGCCGAGGCGATCGACGCCGGCACCACCGCCATGATGCGCTCGACCAGGCCGCTGGCGGCGACGGCGAGCATCAGCAGCGATGACAGCAGGAAGGCACCGACGGCCTGGTCGAAGGGCACGCCGGGCAACTGGGTCACCAGCAACGCCGCCCCGGGCGTCGACCAGGCGGTCAGCAGCGGCATGCGATAGCGCCAGGACAGCCCCAGCGATGTCACACCCATGCCGATGCCCAGGGCCCACATCCAGGAGCCGATCTGGGCCTGATCGATAGCGGCGGCCTGGGCCGCCTGGAAGATGATCGCGGCGGAACTGGCGTAGCCGATCAAGACCGCGGCGAACCCGGCGGCCAGCGTGGAGGGATGAAGGTCGTCGAGCATCTTCGGGCGATGCGTCTGGCCAGCCTTGGCGGCCAGTGAACTTGGCGAAGCTTTCATGAGACGGTCCAGAAAAAGCCAGGGAAACCGCGGAGCGGGTACATTGGAGTTTGTGCGTTATAACGTCCAAGGCTAGCAGTGGACGTTATAACGCACAAGCATGCTGAAGTGAGAGAAGTGAGAAGAGAGAAGAGAGAAGAGACGAGAGACGAGGAACAAGAGAAGAGGAACAAGAGGCAGGAGTCGTGGCGCGTAAGGTGTGGTGTGCTGACCGCAAGCGACGGCGGGCCAGGTGCGTAAACCTTGCGTATACTGGGCCGACCTTTCTGGAGGCCGCCATGCAGGATATTGCCGACCATATCGCCACCACCCTGAAGGGACTGCGCCAGGCTCAGGGCTGGAGTCTCGAGCGTGCCGCTCGCGAAACCGGCGTCAGCAAGGCCATGCTCGGCCAGATCGAGCGTGGTGAGTCGAGTCCCACCGTCGCCACGCTATGGCGCATCGCCAGCGGCTTTCGGGTCAGCTTCTCGTCGCTGTTCGGGAGCCCGACACGGGCCATGGACGGCCCCCTGGAAGAACGGCGCGTGAGCATCGACGATTCGGTATGGGGCAGGGACAGCGCCGGCATGCGAGCCAAGCTGCTGTTTCCCTACGATCCCATGCTGGGTTTCGAGATGTTCGAGATCGAGCTGGCTGAAGGCGCCGAGAGCGCTTCCAGTCCCCATGCGCCGGGGGTGGTGGAGCATCTGGTGGTGGTGGAGGGCGAGCTGGTGCTGGCCATCGACGACGACTGGCATCTGTTGAAGGCGGGGGAGGGGCTACGCTTCTTCGCCGATCGTCCCCACCTGATGCGCAATGAGGGGCCGGGGACGCTGCGCTTTCACGATGTGATCCACTATCTACCCGGTGCCGCCAGCGACGGTTCCGGTTGAAGCTCGTCCCGTCACGTCGTCAGAGTGCTTTCCGTTGCGCTCCTTGTTCCAATTGCTCCAGCGCCTCGGGTCGATAGCGCTCGAGCAGGGCCCATAGCCTTGCCGCGCTGTCGGCGTCTGGCTGGCCATCGAAGTTCGCCGGGCGAAAGTGCAATTGGAAGGCCCGCAGGGTGGCGCGACTGGCGTCATCCCACACGCCACTGGCTTCGATCCCGTAGCCCCAGGCGGCCAGCGCCCGCTGCCATTCGATCAACGCCGGTGGTTCCCGCTCGAAGCGGCTGCGGTAGTGGGCGACGCGCGGGGCCTCGGGCCAGGCGCCGATGCCGGCCTCGTGAAGCTTGCGCCAGGGAAAGGCCGGCCCCGGGTCGAGCTTGCGCAGCGGTGCCACGTCGGAGTGCGCCAGCACGTGCTCCGGGGCGATCCGGTGACGCTCGATGATATCCCGGGCCAGCGGAATCAAGGCGTTGAGCTGGTCACCGGGGTAGCTTGCCCAGCGCACCGGGCCCTCGGGGGCATCTAGCTCGCTGCCGACCCAGGGGCGATCGGGCCCCTGGTTGACGATCTCGATGCCGATGGAGGTGTCGTTGAGCCCCACGCGATTGCCCCAGCGGCTGGCGCCGGCGTGCCAGGCACGGCGGCTCTCGGGCACGAGCTGGAACACCACCGGGGTATTCTGCAGGCGTCGTGTGGGCAGCGGCACCAGGTAGTGGCTCGATACCCGGGGTCCGGTCAGGGCGCGCAGTGAGTCGGCCTGGTTCTCGTCGGTGTAGTGCAGGATCAGGAAGTGCACGCGACTATTGTGGCCCCGAGCCGGGTGGCGGTGGTCCACCACATAGCCGTCGCGCGGCTCCAGGGCGGGGCCCCGCTGGATCAGCGCCTCGGTGGCCAGGCCGCCGGCAAGGTCGCAGCCGGCAAGCCCGATCAGTGAAACAAGCAGGGTGCCTACAAGCAGCGCTGGCCTGCGTCGATCGCGGAGATGACCCGGCGGAGTCACGAAGGCCGTGGCGTCTTTCCCTGTCCACTTCGTTGTCCTCCTGGTCAGCCACCCGGTCAGCCACCTGGTCATGCACTTTGGCATCCGTTCTGTCATCCGCTTTGGCCTCCAAGCCACAGTCGCACCAGCAGGCCAAGCACCAGGGTGCTGGTGACGCTGGCCAGGGTTCCCAGCAGCACATACTCGGTCAACTTGCGGTCTCGGCTCTCCTTCAGGTCACCAAAACGCAGCACGGACTTGGCCGCCAGCAGAAAGCCGACGGCGGTGAGTTGGTCGAGCAGGGTCAGGGTCAGTACCAGCAGGCGCTCGAGGATGCCGATGCGGGCGCCGGCCCGATCCAGCGTACCGGGTGCCTTGAGTTGTCGAGCCAGGGGGGCCATGGCCAGGGCGATGGCGACCGCCATGGGCCGGGTGACCAGCAGATAGGCGAGCAGCAGGAGCAGCGAGGACGGTGTACTCAGGTGTGCAAGCATCGCTGTCAGTGGCGACAGGCTACCGACGAGCCACAGCCACACCACCACGATGGTCGCGCCGTGCAGGCCCTGGTCGAGCATGAACAGGCCAAGTTGCCGGGTGGGCCAGCGTCGCGTTGCCTCGGCCTTGGCGGCATCGATCGTCCAGTGGGCGAGCCCCAGCATCATGGCCGCCAAGGTGGCGTCGATGCCGTCGTCGATACCGGCGACAGACCGCAAGGCGCACAGCACAAGCCAGGCAAGGGCAGCATGCACCAGAGCATGCAGTGCCAGACTGGGACTGCGTATGCCGCGGGCCTGTCTATCCGCTACCCAGCGGTCCGGTTGCAGCACGAAGTCGCCAAGCAGGTGCGCCAGCAGCAGGGCCAGTAGAAGCGACAGCGACGACGATGACGCTGGTGCGAGATCCAGGACCAGAGTGTTCATGTGCGCTCCTGCGCCGCCGACGCCAGACAGGCCAGAGTATCGCTCAGCAGTGCCCAACGGGCGGTTTTCAGGCGCTTGTGGACACTGGGCTGGCGGATGCCCAGTCGGCCGGCCATCTCGGCCTGGGTCAGCTCGGGCTCGGCCAGGCTGAGGGCCACCACCTGAGCGGAGGGGCTGGACCAGGCGTCGATCATCTCGTCGAGATAGCGTATCAGCAGCGACTCGGCGGTGGTCCCGGACGGGGCGAAGCCAAGGTGAGCGCCATTGGCGGACAGACCGTCCAGGGCCTGCCCTGAGGCCATGAAGGGGGGATCATCGGCGTCGGCCAGGGGGGCGCCTGGGGCCCAGTCCGCCGGGCCCCGGGCGACGGCGACACGAGCGTCCCAGCGTTCGTGGGCTGGACTCTGGCCGATCAGGCTGGCGCGCAATGCCACCGCCGCCTCAAGGCCCCGGTCGCCCTGGCGGATGGCCAGTTGGAAGCCATCGCCACGAAAGCGGTGGAAGTCGCCGTTGTGGCGTCTGGCCAGGGCCCCGAGGGTGTCATCGAGGCAGCGGTAGAGGGCCTCGCGATCACGTTGACGAGAGGCAATCAGGTCGCCGGTGAGTACAGCGATGATGGGATCGGACATGACGCGGATGGCTCCGTGGTGAGCGCGGATAGCGCTAGAGACCTATTACGCCTATTTATAGCTCTTTTCGGCTATTTTCTCACGAAATTGCCTGATGTGGTTATTGCGGGCGACGGCTAGGTGGTGCCAACTGTCCGGTCCCCCAGCAACACCATGGTCAGCGCGCCAGTTCGCGCATCGCTTCATCCAGTCCCTCCAGCGTCATGGGATACATGCGGTCGTGGATCAGCTCGCGAATCAGCCGGGTCGAAGGAGTGTACTCCCAATAGCGTGGCGGGTTGGGGTTGAGCCAGACCAGCCGCGGGTAGCGCTCGGCCAGGCGCCTGAGCCAGACCCCGCCCGGTTCCTCGTTGAAGTGCTCCACGCTGCCGCCGGGGTGGGTGATCTCGTAGGGCGACATCGACGCATCGCCGACCACCACCACCTGATAGTCGGCACCGTAGGTGCGCATCAATTCCCAGGTCGAGAAGCGCTCCTTGTGGCGTCGGGCGTTGTTGCGCCAGACGCCCTCGTAGAGGCAGTTGTGGAAGTAGAAGTGCTCCAGGTGCTTGAACTCGGAGCGCGCCGCCGAGAACAGCTCCTCGCAGACGCGGATGTGGTCGTCCATGGACCCGCCTACGTCGAGGAACAGCAGCACCTTGACCGCGTTGTGACGCGGCGGGCGCATGCGCAGGTTGAGCAGGCCGGCGTCCCGTGCGGTATCGCGGATGGTGGCGTCGATGTCGAATTCCTCGAGCGCCCCCTGGCGGGCGAAGCGACGCAGGCGACGCAGCGCCATCTTGATGTTGCGCGGCCCCAGCGCCTGGTCGTCGTCGTAGTCGCGAAAGCGCCGCTCGTCCCAGACCTTGACCGCACGCCGATGGCGTGAGCCATCCTGGCCGATGCGTACGCCCTCGGGATTGTAGCCGTAGGCGCCGAAGGGGCTGGTGCCGCCGGTGCCGATCCACTTGCTGCCGCCGGCGTGGCGCTCCTTCTGCTCGGCCAGGCGTTGCTTGAAGGTCTCGATCAGCTTCTCGAGCCCACCCAGCGACTGGATCTGCGCCTTCTCCTCGTCGCTGAGCTGACGCTCGAATTCACGGCGTAGCCAGTCGTCCGGGATCAACGCATCGATGGCCGCATCGAGGCCTTCCACCGACCCCATCCAGGCGGCAAAGGCGCGATCGAAACGGTCGAAATGGCGCTCGTCCTTGACCATCACGGTACGCGCCAGCCGGTAGAAGTCGTCGATATCGGCGAATACTACGCCGGCCTCGACGGCGGCGTGCAGATCCAGCAGCTCGCGCAGCGAGACCGGCACCTGGTGGCGGCGCAGGGTGTCGAATAGATCGAGAAACATCAGCGACCCTGACGCCGCACCATGAAGGCGAGGCGCTCCAGCAGAGCGGTGTCCTGCTCGTTCTTGACCAGGGCGCCGGCCAGCGGCGGCAGGCTCTTGGCCGGATCACGCTGGCTCAGGGCCTCGCGGGCGACCTCGTCGGCCATCAAAAGCTTCAGCCAGTCGACCAGTTCCGAGGTCGACGGGCGCTTCTTGAGCCCCGGCGCCTCGCGCAGCTCGAAGAACACCTCCAGCGCCTGGCTGACCAGTCGCGGCGCGATATCCGGGAAGTGCACAGCGACGATGCGCTCCATGGTGGCGCGGTCGGGAAACTCGATGTAGTGGAAAAAGCAGCGGCGCAGGAAGGCGTCGGGCAGCTCCTTCTCGTTGTTGGAGGTGATCACCACGATGGGCCGGTGACGGGCGCGAATGGTCTCTCCGGTCTCGTAGACGAAGAACTCCATGCGATCGAGTTCCTGCAGCAGGTCGTTGGGGAACTCGATGTCGGCCTTGTCGATCTCGTCGATCAACAGCACCACCCGTTCGTCGGCGGTGAAGGCTTCCCACAGCTTGCCCGGACGCAGGTAGTTGGCGACGTTGTCGACGCCTTCCACGCCAAGCTGGGAGTCGCGCAGGCGGCTGACCGCGTCGTACTCGTAGAGCCCCTGGGCGGCCTTGGTGGTGGACTTGATGTGCCAGGTGACCAGCCGGGTGCCGAGCGAGGCGGCGAGCTCCTCGGCCAGCAAGGTCTTGCCGGTGCCCGGCTCACCCTTGATCAACAGCGGGCGCTTCAGCGTTACCGCGGCATTGACGGCCTGCTTGAGGGCATCCGTGGCGACGTAGGTGGAAGTCGAGTCAAACGCCATGGGCGAGGATCCTGAATAACGAAGTGGCAACGAAGTGATTTCAAACGAGTGTACGGTAGCCCCGTGGGCGGAACAATCCTCGGCGTCAGTGCTGGGCGTCGTCGTCTCGATATAGGCGAATCAGCGTTGCCGGGTCCTTTTCACCCTCGCCGCGGGCGAGCCGGCTGCGCATCAGCTGGGCGGCCAGGGCCGCCATGGGCGTGGCGCTGGACTGACGATGGCCCTGGGCGGTGGCCATGTCGACGTCCTTGAGCAGGGTGCGTAGGTGCCAGCTCGGCGCCTCGAAGTCGCGACTGGCCATGCGCGGGGTCAGCATGCGAAAGGGCGTCGAGTCGGCGAAGCCACCGGCCAGGGCGTCTGGCAGCCGACTGGCGTCGACCCCGCTGGCCTCGGCCAGCGCCACCATCTCGGCGATGGCTGCGGTGGTGCAGCCGACCAGTAGCTGATTGCACAGCTTGGTGACCTGGCCCGAGCCCACCGGGCCCATGTGGGTGATGCGTGAGGCCAGCGGGGCGAGGACCTCTCGGGCCGCCTCCACGTCCGCCGCTTCGCCACCACACATGATCGCCAGGCTGCCTGCCTCGGCGCCGGCCACGCCGCCGGAGACCGGCGCATCTACCCAGCTGACGCCCGCCTCACTGGCGGCCTGGGCCAGCTCCCGAGTGGCGGCGGGGTCGGCGCTGGTCATGTCGATGATGCGCTGCCCCGGTCGCGCCCGGGCGATGACGCCGTCGCTGCCGAGCATCACCTCGCGCAGCACCTCGGTATTGGCCACGCAGCTCAGGATCACGTCCACCTCCGCGGTCAGCTCGGCGACGCTGTCGGCCACCCGAGCACCGGTGTCGGCGGCCACCGCCTCGGCCTTGGCCCGGGTGCGGTTATACAGTGTCAACGGATGCCCGGCCTCGGCCAGCCGGCGGCTGAGTGGATCGCCCATCAGGCCGATACCGATAAAGCCGAGGCGAGGCAGCGCAGATGATGTGGTCGAGCGGGGAAGCGGCATGACGAACTCCTGTGCAGGGGCGGGTGGTCGTGACACCCCGGTTGGCCAGTGCCAGGGGGCGTGAGTGGGGGGAAGCGTCTAGCATGCGTCAGTCGGTCGTGCTCCCTCAACTGATAGTGTGGACGCGCCCGGACGCGCGACCTAGTCTGGGGATTCACCCCATGCCCCCATCGGGGCGTCTGGCGTGTTCCTTTATTCGATACTCCACCTCTATCTCTATCCAGGCCAAGACCGCGATGCTCGAGTACTCCCTGGCCCACTGGGTCACGTTTCTGTCGGCGGCGCTGCTGCTCAACCTTTCCCCGGGGCCGGACATGGCCTTTGTGCTGGGGCAGACCGCGCGTCACGGCCGCCGTGGCGGTTTTGCCGCCATGTTCGGGGTGTGGACCGGGGCGGGGCTTCACGTTGTCATGGCGGCGCTGGGTCTGTCGGCGATCCTCGCCACCTCGGCGCTGGCCTTCAGTCTGGTGAAGTGGCTGGGTGCCGCCTATCTGGTGTGGCTGGGGCTCAAGTCGCTGCTGGCGCGGGGGACAGAGGACGACGCCGCAGCGCCTGTCGTGCCTGCCAGCGGCACCCGCATCTACCGCCAGGGCATCCTTATCTCGCTGCTCAACCCCAAGGTTGCCATCTTCTTTCTGGCCTTCCTGCCCCAGTTCGTGGTGGCCGGGGCGGGGCCGGTCAGCGTGCAGCTGGCGCTGCACGGGCTGGCCATCATCCTGGTGGCGGCCGTGGTCGAGCCTCCGCTGGTGATCGCCGGGGCCAGGCTGGCCAAGGCCCTGCGCGGCAGTCGCAGGCTTGGGCTATGGTGTGAACGAGGGCTGGGCGCCTTGTTCGTGGGATTGGGCGCGAGGCTTGCCCTGACCGAGCGTAACCTCTAGCCGGGAACCGGGAGGCGACACCATGCGCCTGAGAATACTGTCCGACCTGCACCTGGAACACTTCGACGGAGATCGTGAGCTACCGGAGATCGAGGCCGACGCGGTCATCCTTGCCGGGGACATCCACCTTGGGCTCAAGGGGCTCGAGTGGGCGGCCAGGCGCTTTGCGGATCAGCCGGTGATCTACGTGCCGGGCAATCACGAATTCTACGAGCACCGCATGGGCGCCCTGCGCCGGGAGATGGCCACACGGGCCGAGGCGCTCGGCATTCACCTGCTCGACAATGCCAGTCTGGAATTCGGCGGCGTGCGCTTTCTGGGCACGACACTGTGGACCGACTTCGCGCTCTACGATGAGCGTCCCGACCCGCCGGACATTCCCACCGAGACGCTGTCCGCGGCACTGCGACAGATGCCCGACTTCGCGGTCATCGAAGAACCCGAAGGTGAGGTCTTCTCGCCGGAACGCAGCGTCGAGCTGCACCGCGAGAACCGGGCCTGGCTGGAGACCGAGCTCGCCAGGCCGTTTGACGGTGCCACGGTGGTGGTCAGCCACCACGCCCCCCTGGCCGAGTGCATTCCCGCCCACTATCAGGGCGACCCGCTGTCGCCGGCCTTCGCCTCGAGCCTCGGGGCGTTGATGGAGGGCGTGGCGCTGTGGGTCCACGGCCATGTCCACGACCCGGTGATGCTGACGGTGGGGGACACCCGCGTGGTGGCCGTGCCCGGCGGCTATCCCGGCGAGCGCCCGGAGGATGACCTGCGCCTGGATCGTGTGGTCGAGGTCGAGAGCATGGCGTCGGAATCCCGGCAGGCCTGAACTAGCCGCCCTGGAGCTGTTCCTTGAGCTTGTTGGGCAGCTTCTTGATGATCAGCCGGTCGCGCTCTTCGTCGTACTCGATGCTGTTGCCGAGCAGATGGGAGTCGAAGCTGATCGAGACGCCCTCGGCGCGGCCGGTGAAGCGGCGGAACTGGTTCAGGGTGCGCTTGTCCGGCGGAATCTCCGGCGACAGCCCGTAGTCGGCGTTGCGGATGTGCTCGTAGAAGGCCCGCGGCTTGTCGTCGTCCACCAGCGCGGACAGCTCGTCCAGGGTCATGGCCTCACCACGGCTGGCCTGATCCTGGGCGTAGTCGATCAGCGCGTCGGTCTTCTCGCGGGAGGTCTCCTCGGCCATGTCCTCGCGCTCCACGTAGTCGCTGAACGCCTTGAGCAGGGTGCGGGTCTCGCTCTTCGGGTCGACCCCTTCGCTGGCGCCGAGCAGCGCCTGCAGGTCGTCCGCCAGCTTGCGCGCACCACGGTCGGCCAGCAGTGACAGGTACTGGCTCGACGGGCCGCCTTCCTGCCATTGGGTCAGGTTGAGGCGAAAGGCCAGCGACATCTGGCTGTGGTTGACCTGACCGGTAATGGCGACGCGGCCGTCGTCACCGATGACGAAGCCGTCACGATGGTGCACCAGCGCCAGAAACAGGTGACGGGTTTCGCCCTGGCGCTGGTCGGCGAGGATCAGGTGCCCACCGGTGGGCAGGTGGTCGTCGACCAGTGTCTTGATCGCTTCACCCAGAGACGCCGCGAGCGTCTGCAGGTCGCGTTCGTCCTGAAGGTAGGCCTTGAACTCGGCCGGGAAGCGGCTGGACGTGGCGACCAGGCCGGTGGATTCAGCCGCGGCGTCGTCCCAGGGCGGGGTATCATCAGCCGGGGGCTCGTCAGCCGGGGTCTCGTCAACAGGGGCATCGCTGGCGCCCACAGCGTCCTGCTCTACCTCGCTCACCGCGACAGTATGCTCATTGAGCCGTCCCCAGCGCTTGGCCTTGCCGTGGTAGGCATCGGTCAGGCGGGTGACCAGGCTGTCCAGGGCGTCACTGTCGGGATGCAGTTCGCTTGCGGGCACAAGGGTCGCCGGACTGTCGCTGGCGCTCTTGTCGAGGCGCTGGATGACACAGGCGGATATCGGCATGGGGACCTCGTGGGAAGGGGCGGCGGCAGATGATAACGCAAGCGACAGGGTGGGTCGAAAGGGTCCCCTTGTTCAGGGCTTGAGTCGATAGCCGCTTCTGAATATGGCGTGGATCACCACCAGGGCCACGGCCATGAACAACAGGATCATGCCCAGGCTGATCCACACGCTGACGTCACCGAGCCCGTAGAAGCTGTAGCGAAAGCCCGACACCAGATAGACCACCGGATTGAACAGGGTCACCGTCTGCCATAGCGGTGGCAGCATGTCGATGGAGTAGAAGGTGCCGCCGAGGAAGGTCAGCGGGGTGATCACCAGCAGTGGCACCAGCTGGAGCTTCTCGAAGCCGTCGGCCCAGATACCGATGATGAAGCCGAGCAGGCTGAAGGTCAGGGCGGTGAGCACCAGAAACAGCAGCATCATCAGTGGATGCTCGATGGTAAAGGGCACAAACAGGCTGGCGGTACCCAGCACGATAAGCCCCAGGACGATCGACTTGGTGGCAGCGGCGCCGACAAAGCCCAGCACGATCTCCAGCGGCGAGATCGGCGCCGACAGGATTTCGTAGACGGAGCCGGAGAAGCGCGGAAAGAAGATCCCGAAAGAGGCGTTGGAGACGCTCTGGGTCAGCAGCATCAGCATGATCAAGCCAGGCACGATAAAGGCCCCGTAGGGAATGCCCTCGACCTCACTGATGCGTGACCCGATGGCCGAGCCGAACACCACGAAGTACAGCGAGGTCGACAGCACCGGAGAGACCACGCTCTGCAGGATGGTGCGCAGGCTGCGGGCCATTTCGGCCCGATACAGCGTCTTGACCGAGGTGAGGTTCATGTCCGTTCCTTGACCAGATTGACGAAGATCTCTTCCAGCGAGCTCTGACGGGTGTGCAGGTCCTTGAAGGTGATGCCGGCGGCGTCGACCTCGCCCAGCAGGTCGGCGATGGCGCCTTCGCCGTCGTCGGCACCATCGTAGCGATAGACCAGGGCGTGGCCGTCATCGGCCAGGGTCAGGCTGCGGTGGGCGAGCGCCTCGGGCAACTGGGAGAGCGGTTCGCGCAGGTGCAGGGTCAGCTCCTTGCGCCCCAGGCTCGCCATTAGTGTCTGCTTGTCTTCGACCAGCACCAGTTCGCCTGCGCGAATCACGCCGATGCGCTCGGCCATTTCCTCGGCTTCTTCGATGTAGTGGGTGGTGAGGATGATGGTGACGCCGCTCTGCCTGAGTCCACGTACCACCTCCCACATGTCGCGCCTCAGTTCGACGTCGACCCCGGCGGTGGGTTCGTCGAGAAACAGCACCTGGGGCTCGTGGGCCAGCGCCTTGGCGATCAGTACTCGTCGTTTCATGCCGCCGGACAGGGTGATCAGGCGATTCTTGCGTTTCTCCCACAGGCTCAGCTGGCGCAGTACCTTCTCGATATGCGCCGGGTCCTTCGGCTTGCCGAACAGGCCGCGGCTGAAGGAGACGGTATCCCAGACGGTGGAGAAAGCCTCGCTGGTCAACTCCTGGGGCACCAGCCCGATGCGCGAGCGGGCGGCGCGGAAGTCGTCGAGGATGTCATGGCCATCGACCAGCACACGCCCGGACGACGGATTGACCAGGCCGCAGATGACACTGATGAGGGTGGTCTTGCCGGCGCCGTTGGGTCCGAGCAGGGCGAAGATCTCGCCGCGACGAATCTCCAGATCGATGCCTTTGAGCGCCTCGAAACCGCCGTTGTAGACCTTGGTCAGTCCCTTGACGTCGATGATCGGGGCGCTCATGTCTGGGCCCCTTCGGCGGCAGGTACAGGCCGCCCGGGTGCGACCCGGGCGGATAGAGATGCTGAGGGATGCGGGCGAGGCATGGAGACGTCCTTATCGATTGACCCCGCCCATCCTAGCGCGACCGCTCTGATCTGCACACAGTCGGGCGCCGTACCGGCGCGTCTCAGTCGCGTGGGGTGACGTTGGTCATCCGCGGCAGCACGTCGGGACTGTGGCGGCTGACGCGATGGAGCACCGCCATTACCACATGGCCGAGGGCGAGGGCGAACAGGGCCCAGCCCAGCCAGCCATGGAGCAGGTTGGCAGGGGCCTCCATCCAGGCGATCTCGTCTCCTTCGAAGCCGGCCATCAGTTCGATGCCGAAAGGCGAGAAGGCGCGGCCGGAGCCGTACTGGCGAAGGAGCGCGATGGAGGGGATGAGAATCAGCAGTCCATAGAGCGCGACATGGCCAAGGTGCGACGCCAGGTTGACCCGTGCCGGGCGACGCCGCTGGTTGATCAGCGCCCAGCTCACGCGTAGCAGCATCAGTACCAGAATCGTCAATCCCACGGGCTTGTGGCTGCCCCACAGCAGTTCATCCAGCCAGGAGTCCTCGAACAGGAACCTGGCGCTGGCGGTAACGAGCTGCCACAGCACCAGCGCGGCGATGGCCCAATGGAAGAAACGGCTGATGCTGCCGTAACGGTCGGGAGTGTCGGTGATCGGCATAGGGGGGTCCTCATCATCGGGTAACAGATAGCGTCGCGGTTCATTGGTTCTTGTTTTTTTGCCTAGGCTAACCCAGCCCAGCGGACCAGGCGGGTGAATTCTCCCAAGAGACTGTGCAAGAACCGGCAGTCACGCGTGGAACACGGTGTTCGACGATGTGCGTTGGACAGACTCGTGTAAGGAAGGCCGCCGTAGCGCTACTCAAGGATTCCCAATTCGACGGCGTCTTCGGCAAGAGGATCGATCCATGGCTCGAGTGTCCCCCCTGACGTATAAAAAAAATGTGGCTGAAACAATGGCAAGCAGAGCAATCGCAAGCGGTGCTATGGCAAGCAGTGCATTGGCAAGTCAGCCAATGGCGAGCAGGGCAGTGGCGCTGGCGCAGTCGCCCTGGCGTTCGCTGGTGCTGCTGGGACTCGGCCTGGCGCTGATGGTCGCGGTAGCACCCCGAGCGTCGGCGCAGGCACCCGAGCAGGTGACGCCGAGTGTGTCCCAGAACATCATGCAGCAGAAGTGGGTGTCCGATGACTCGAACCTGATTTCGACCATGGTGCTGGTGACCCTGGACCCGGGCGCCAGCCTGCCGCCTCATCGCCATGCCGGGCCGGCCTACGTCAAGGTGGCCACCGGCGAGGTGATCTCGCAGCTCGACGGCGGGGAAGAAGAGCGCTTTGGTGCCGGAGACGAATGGCGAGAGCCCGAGGGCGTGCGCCATGTGAAGCTGGTCAATGCCAGCGACGACACACCGGCGGAACTGATCGTGGTGATGATCCACACCCGTGGCGAACCCCTGACCCGGGTGGAATGACCCTGTCAGGGGCGCTCTGATAGACCCGTTCTGATAGCCCCGCTCGGATCGTGCCCTGCGGATTATTCGACACGCCGACACGACAACGCCGCGATCTCTCGCGGCGTTGTCGTTGCTACTCTGGCAAGCCTGAGGCTCGGTTGAAAGCTCGCCAGGCGCAGGCGCCTTTCTGGCAAGCCTAGCCGCGGCTGGTGACTTCCAGCAGATGATAACCAAACTGGGTCTTCACCGGGCCCTGCACCTTGTTGAGGTCGGCGGAGAAGACGACCTCGTCGAACTCACGCACCATCTGGCCGGGGCCGAAGCTACCCAGGTCTCCGCCCTGGCGGCCGGACGGGCAGGAGGAGTGCTCGCGGGCAACCTCGGCGAAATCACGACCGTTCTCGATCTCGGTCTTGAGGGTTTGGCACTTTTCTTCGCTGTCGACGAGGATGTGGCGGGCGGTGGCCTGGACCATGGAATACTCCTGAAAAATGGTAACTGTTGCAGGTGGCGATCGGCGAGCTTAGCACGCCGAGACGCAGCGGGCATCATGGCGCAAACGGCATAATCTTGCAGTCTGGGCTAGGCTGAACGGCGGTGTATCCATGCCCCTTTCGACGACCTCGCACAGGAATGATGCCATGACCGCTATCTACACGACCGATCCCGCCCGCCTGGCAGGACTGCTGGCCCGCCATTGGTGGGTGCTCGCGCTGCGTGGCGTAGCCGCCATCGTGTTCGGCCTGCTGGCGTGGTTTCAGCCGGGCGCGACCATAGCGGTACTGATCCTGCTGTTCGGGGGCTACGCCATCGTCGATGGGGTGCTGGGTATCGTCACCGCCCTGGCCGGACGGCGCCACAATGACCACTGGTTGTGGCTGCTGCTGTGGGGGCTCTCGAGTGTCGCGATCGGTATCGTGACCTTCGTTGCACCCGGGGTCACCGCCATGGTGCTGCTGATGTTCATCGCCATCTGGGCGATCATCACCGGTGTCGCCCAGATCGTGACCGCCATACGCCTGCGCCGCGAGATGCGAGGAGAGTGGCTGCTGGGTCTCGCCGGCGCGGCCTCGATATTGTTTGGCGTTGTGCTGATTGCCACCCCGGGAGCGGGCGCACTGGCGATGCTCTGGTTGATCGCGCTCTATGCGATACTGTTTGGCGCCTTGCTGCTGTGGCTGTCATTTCGGGTGCGGTCGCTGGGCAGGACAGCCGTCGATTCTGAGACGGATCAGGCCGGGAAGAGCGTGTGAGTGTTGTGCTGGCACTGTCCGTGTCGCTACCACGCAGGCCAGTGGCGAGATCAGACGAGGGTCGGGACCTGCAGCATGGGCGGTCGAATGTCAGAATGTCGATGGGCCAGAGAGACGGTGCCAGCATGATGGAAGCAGTGAGACGAAGGATGTTCGAGGGCGAGCGAATTCTGGTCAGCGCCTGCCTGCTCGGGGATCCGGTGCGATATGACGCCGGGCACAAGTGGCTCGGCGACGAGCGTTTGGCCCAATGGCGTGACCAGGGACGGCTGGTGCCGGTGTGCCCCGAGGTGGCGGGAGGCCTGCCCACACCGCGGCCCGCGGCGGAGATCGCAGGAGGCAGCGGCGCTCAGGTGCTGGCAGGCGAACTCAGGATCGTCGACATCGACGGCGGTGATCCCACCGAGGCCTTTGTGGCGGGCGCCAGGCGAGCGCTCGCGACCGCCAGGCGCTACCACTGCCGGTTGGCGCTGTTGACCGACGCCAGTCCGTCCTGTGGCAGCACCCAGGTGTACGATGGCCGCTTCAGTGGCAGCAGGATCGCCGGTGAAGGCGTGACCGCCGCGCTGTTGCGCGATGCCGGCATCGAGGTCTTCGCCCCGCATCAGCTAAAGGAATTGGCTCGCCGTCTGGTCGAGCTGGATACCGACCGGCGGCGTTGAACGCCGGTGCGCTATTCTTGGGGCTCCTGCTCTTGTTGCTGCTCTTGTTGCAGTGCGGGTCGCTGGTGCTGTCGAGTCCCTTCACCTCGCTCGACGTCCAGAGCGGGTTCCACGATCGGGAAACGCACCGTTAGCGTCTGGCGCTGGTGATCGCGCGTCACCGTGATGCTGGCCTGGGTGCCTGGCAGTACGCGAGGCACCAGTGCCTTGAGCTGGTAGGGATGCGCGATGCCATGCCCGGCAAAGTTCAGGATGCGGTCGCCGACGCGCAGCCCCGCAGCCTCGGCGGGACTGTTCGGTACCATCTCGGTCACCACCAGTCCCGGTCGGTCCTCGCTTGATTCGACACCTACCCCGAGTCGCGGCCCCTCGCTCTGCTTGTCTTCGCGTACCACAAAGACGGCGTCGGCAAGTCCCGCTTCGGCCTCGCAGGCGTCGTCGGCAGACAGCGGCAAGAGGCTCGCGACATCGGCGATACCCAGGCTCTTAAGCTGTGCCTCGATTCCCTCGCCGTGGCTGGCGTGACCCATTCCCACCAGGCCCACCGCCAGGTGGCCATCTTCGACCAGGGCGGCGAGCCCCTGGGCCATGGCCATGTCCCACACCTGCTGGGCGTAGACGAAGCCGTCGATCATGTCGTCGTCGAAGCCCTCGCCAAAGCCTTCGCCAGCAAGTTCCAGGGCGTGTTCCTCGAGACTCGCCTCGAGCCGTTCACGGTAGGACGGCATGGCCGGTACGGGTTCGGGAATGCCGTGGCGTTGTGCCGGCGGCAGTGTGGAGACGCCATCCTCGACCAGCCGTTGGCGCAGCTCAGGGGTGACGTTCAGTGCCTTCAGCGGCAGCGCCTGGTCCCGGGCAAAGCGCAGCACCGGCAGGTACAGCTCGGGGTCGAAGCCCCAGTAGCGGTACCACTGGCTCTGCTCGAGCAGGGCGGCCTCATCGATGTCACCGGCGATCCAGGCGTCCAGTGCCGGTTGGCTTTCCCTCGGCAGCATCTCAAGGCCAATGGCCAGATTCGGATGATGGGCGTGCAGGGCGGCCAGGCTCGCCAGCTGGAAACGATGGTGGTCGGGACGATCGTGCTGTTCACCCAGCAGGACCACCTGCTGGCGGGCAAGCATCGGCCAGCCCATCGCCGGCGCCGTATGGACGCGAGCGTCGCCGGGCGTGACCCAGTCGCCTGGCGCCAGGCCAGCGCCTGTTGCAGTGCTGGTGCAGGATGCCTGGGCATCGAGGCCGAGCACCAACAGCATCGCCAGAGTAGCCAGCCTCGGCATCGCCCATCGGCGCGGGAGAGAGCAGTGGTGTGACGGTCGAAATCGCAGAAGGGGCATGAGCGGAGCCAGCGTGAATCCAGCGTGTATCAAGAGTGAACCAAGAGCGGAACCAGCGCAGCTTCGGACCGGAACGAAGCCGAAACCAGACCGAAGCGAGAGCCGAAAAGGTTCAGGCTAGCCGCCCCGGCGCTGACGATCCAGTGTGGCCTGCCCATCGCTTGATCGATGTCCCGCCTGCGCCCTGCTGGTACCATGACGCACGCCGTCCACTGTCCATCGCCCAACACCCACCTTTAGCCACCATGATCTTCGCGACTGCATGAACACTCCCTTGCCCCACGCCGAGCGCCTCGAGGCGTTGACTCGGTTGCTCGCCGACTGGCACTGGCTCTGGTCGCCGGCGCCCTTTACCCATGCCGGGGCTCCCTGGCCCGAGCGGGCGCCCGCCGGCGATATCGCCGCCTGCCTGCAGGCGCTGGATGACGCTCGGTGCCAGCGCTTGCAGCAACGCCCCTTCGATGCCTCGCCGCTGGCCGCCTGGCTACCGGTGGATGAACTGGCGCACTTGGTCAGGGTTCCCGATGGAGCGCCGCCGATCCAGGCGCCCGAGGCGTGGGCGGCCCACGTGGGAGGTCGCAAGTGGCAGCAGATGCTGGCCTTTGCGCCCCAGGTGGCGATCGGCCAGGGGCAAGCGCTTGTCGAGTGGTGTGCCGGCAAGGGACATCTTTCGCGTCTGCTGGCGCGCCGCCACGACGGCTCCATTTGCGCGCTGGAGTGGCAACCGGCGCTGTGCGAAAGCGGCCAGGCGCTGGCCGAGCGGCAGGGACTGGAGGTGACGCTGGTCGAGCAGGACGTGATGGCGCCCAGCGTGAGCCGACACCTCGGTGACGCCGATCGGGTGGTGGCGCTGCATGCCTGTGGCGATCTTCACGTGCGCCTGCTGGAGCTGGCACGTGAACAGAAGGTGGCGATCAGTCTGGCTCCCTGCTGCTACCAGCGTACCCGTGACAAGATCTATCGCCCCCTGTCGCGTCAGGCGCAGCAACAGGCAGAGCGCCATGGTCTGTCGCTGGACCGAGAGGCGCTGGCGCTGTCGGTGCAGGAGACCGTGACCGCCAGCCAGGGAGAGCGACGCAAGCGTGAACAGGCGAACGCCTGGCGACTGGGTTTCGATGCTCTTCAGCGCCGGCTGCGCGGAGTCGACGACTATCTGG
Source organism: Halomonas sp. BN3-1 (assembly GCF_003056325.1). Lineage (NCBI taxonomy): Bacteria > Pseudomonadati > Pseudomonadota > Gammaproteobacteria > Oceanospirillales > Halomonadaceae > Halomonas > Halomonas sp. BN3-1. The sequence goes on from NZ_PYVV01000001.1 coordinate 331,840, forward strand.
CGGTGCCGAGTCTGGCCTACGGCAGGATGCCGGAGCGCTTCGAGGACTTCTGTCGTTGGGCCGCCCGGGAGAAGGGACTGACAGTGCCCGACGGGATCGACTGGGACGCCTATCGACGTCGTGGCGAAGCGTGTCTGCAGCGGGTCAATCGACTCGAGCTGGTGCGCCATCTGTTTCGCCGGCCGCTGGAGGTGTGGCTGGTGCTGGACCGGGCCCTGTGGCTTGAGGAGGCCGGGTTCGAGGTCAGTCTGAGCCAGTTCTGCCCGCGCGCGCTGACCCCGCGTAATCTTGCCCTGGTGGCGCAACCGACGTAAGGCCGCGTGATCACCAGCCGGTCACGACGTTCCCGCAAGCGCGGAAAACCCGGGTACTGGCGCTGCCGTGGTGGTCGAGACGAGACGGCCCCGGACACTTGAACTGTCCGGGGCCGTGTTTTCTTCAAGGGAGGGGATAGCTCGGCTGGCGCCGCACGCCGGATCAACTGCGCTTGCTACGCCTGAATTGCTCGGTTTCCCAGACCTTGGCGCGCTTGATCAAGGGGGTGATGCTGGATCCCTGGATCAGGATCGAGAACACCACCACCGAGTAGGTCATTACCAGGATGATCTCGCGCACGTCGATGTTCTTTTCGGGAATCACGGTGATCCCCGACGGAATCGACATCGCCATGGCCAGCGCCAGACCACCCCGCAGTCCGCCCCAGGTCAGGATGCGCACCGAGTAGGGGTTGTAGCGACGAAAGCGCCGGAAGCCCAGGTAGGCCAGGCGCACGCTCAGATAGCGCGACAGCAGCACCAGCGGCACGGCGGCGATCATCAGCACCCAGTCCTCCGGGTGGAAGCTGAACGACAGCATGGTCATGCCGATCAGCAGGAACAGCACGCCATTGAGGAACTCGTCGACCAGCTCCCAGAAGTGGTCGAGATGCTGCCGGGATTCCTCGGAGAAGCCCTTGCGACGGGTACGGTTGCCGATGATGATGCCGGCCACCACCATGGCCAGGGGCCCGGAGACCTCGAGAAACTCGGCGAACACGTAGCCGGTGGTGGGCACCAGCAGCGTCAGCATCAATTCCATGGAGTGGTCGTCGGTGTGACGGATCAACTGATGAAACAGCTGACCGAGCACGAAGCCGTAGACGATGCCGCCGAGCGCCTCCTGCAGAAACAGGTGGCCGACGCTGGTCACCGTGGGGGTGGTGCCGCCGAAGGCGACGGCGAACAGGGTGACGAAGAGCACCAGACCGAAGCCGTCGTTGAACAGCGACTCGCCCTCGATCTGGGTCGAGATGCGCCGGGGTGCGTTCATCTTCTTGACGATGGCGAGCACCGCGATGGGATCGGTGGGAGAGATCAGGGCACCGAACAGCAGGCAGTAGATCAGATCGAAGTCGATACCCAGCCAGCCCACCAGCAGCCACAGGCTGTAGCCGATGAAGAAGGTCGAGAACAGGGTGCTGCCCATGGCAAGGATGGCGATTTCCCACTTCTGGTCACGCAGGTGGGGGAGCTTGATCCCCAGCGCGCCGGCAAACAGCAGAAATCCGAGGATGCCCTTCAGCAGGAAATCCTCGAAATTCAACTGATTGATGGCGGTTTTAGCGGTTTCGTCGAGGGCGAACCAGCCCGCGTGACCGGCGATGACGATGGCTAGCGACAGTATCAGAGCGCCAGCAGTGATCGCGATGGTGGTCTGAAATTTTCCGATCTTGCCGTTGATCAGGGAGATCACCATCGCCATCGCGGCGAGCAGGCAAAGGGTGTCGTACACCGACATGGAGGGAGGCCTCTAGGTAGGATGGTTGAGTCGTGTCGGCTCGAGCGCTGGCTCGAGGCCGGAAAAGGGGGGCAGCAGCAGGCACATCGGCTCGGCCCGTCGCATCGCCTGAGGAGGTCAGGCGCTGGTGTGACGGGGGAGGCGATTGTGACGTGTCCATCGCGGGAGTTCGGTCCTGAGCGTGGTGTGCTACGCCCTGGCCGGTTGGGCCAGGGGGAGCGGATAGGGCTTGCGAACAGGTCTTGCAAACTGGGCTTGCGAATAGCGCCTGTGCGCTGGATACGGATGTCCCGGCGGTCAGCATCTGCGGCGTCATGCTCGAAGGCGCTGAAGCCAGGCATCAAGGCCTTCGACGCGTGAGACGCGAGTCGGCTATATCGGCGTTTCGCAGTGCAACAAAGTATACGCGGGTCGCGGTGCGGGTACATCCCGGATGTCGCTTTTTTTGAAGCGCGTGGGCGAGGATTGACAGGCGCCTGGCTTGTCTACGACAAAGGTCTGAAACCAAAGGCGTGTGTCGCTCGGTTCAAGCGAGCGCCCTGACGACAAGGAACCTCTATGCAAGTACACGATATCGCCGTACACCTGGGTCCTGCCCAGGCCCATCTGCGCCAGTTGGATGACGGTTGGGCGGGGCTGATCGATCGGGTGGGGGACTGCGGCCTGACCACCGCCCTCGATCGCAGCCCCTACGAGTCGTTGTCCAGGGCGGTGGCCTATCAGCAGCTCCATGGCAAGGCGGCGGCGGCGATTGTCGGCCGTCTGACGGCGCTGTTCCCGGGGCAGGATTTCCCCAGTCCCCGGCAACTGTCCCAGCTCTCCTCGGAGGAGCTCCGAGCCTGTGGCTTCTCGGCACGCAAGCAGGCGACCCTCCAGGGCCTCGCCGAGGCGGCACTGGACGGTCGAATCCCCAACCGCGAACAGGCCGCCGAGATGGAGGACGAAGAGCTGATCAAGCGTTTTACCGCCATCAAGGGTATCGGCCGCTGGACCGTCGAGATGATGCTGATCAACACCCTTGGACGTCCCGATATCCTGCCGGTGGATGACTTGGGCATCCGCGACGGCGCGCGCTACCTGTTCGGCTGGGAACGCATGCCGACGCCAAGGGAGACCCGCGAGCTGTGCGAACCCTGCAGGCCCTGGCGCTCGGTGGCGTCCTGGTACCTGTGGCGCTGCAACGAACAACCGGATTACCGACGCCTGGCGAAGTCCTGAACCGGGCCAGGCAAGCCGAGAAGGCAAGGAAGGAGCAGAAGCAGCAGCGAGGATGACCGGCGACAGTCATGCAGGGTTCGCGGCCGTTGCCCCACGCGCGGGGCCCGCTGATGGCGACAGCAGGGTGACTTAGTTGCGACGGCGGTAGGGGTCGGGCATCGCCTGTTCCGGGCGCCAGCGGGTGCGCTCGCCGTTCAAGGTCAGCACAAGCTGGCGAGGCCCGCCGTGGTCGCGGTGCTCGCACAGATAGATACCCTGCCAGGTGCCCATCGCCAGGCGCCCTTCGGTGACGGGAATGCTGAGTGAGGGCCCCAGCAGGCTGGCCTTGAGGTGGGCCGGCATGTCGTCGCTGCCTTCCTGGGTGTGGCGGTAGTAGGGTGCGTCCTCCGGCACCATCACATTGAAGTGACGCTCGAAGTCGCCACGTACCGTGGGATCGGCGTCTTCGTTGATGGTCAGCGATGCCGAGGTATGCTGGATGAAGACGTGGAGCAGGCCGATGCGCATGCTCGGCAGGTCCGGCAGTGCCTGAACGACCTCATCGGTGATCAGGTGAAAGCCCCGGGGGCGGGCAGCGAGGCGAAGGGTGCTCTGGAACCACATCTAGGACGGTCTCGTTGTCGGCGTTGACGCTGGAGGCCATGGCAGGGCAAGGCCCCTGCGCAGGAAAGCCCCTGTGCAGGAAAGCCCCTGTGCAGCAGGGCCATCGCTCGAGGCAGACAGGCGCCATCAGGCGGCCAGCGGTAAGGAATTTAAACGCGCAAAGACTACCTCCTTTCCCGTCCTGTGAGGAGTCCCGAATGAAAGATCAACGTCTGACCCGGGCCGACGTCTTTCGCCACCAGCCGATGCTGGCCAAGTCCCTGGTGGAACTCGAGCGTGCCGTGGCCGAGGCGGGCATCGAGTCTGAGCTGGTGCACCTGATCAAGCTACGCGCCTCCCAGCTGAACGGTTGCGCCTTCTGTCTGCGCATGCACAGCCAGGAAGCACGCGAGGACGGTGAGCAGCAGTCGCGTCTGGATGTTCTGTCGGCGTGGCGAGAGACCCAGCTCTTCAGTCGCCGTGAACAGGCAGCGCTGGCCTGGACCGAGGCGCTGACGCTGGTCAGCGGCCAGGAGATCGGCGGCGGCGACTACACCCGCCTGGCCGCGGAATTCACCCCCGAAGAGCAGGTCAACGTGACGGCGCTGGTGGTCTCCATCAACGCCTGGAACCGGATCGCGCTGGCGTTCGCCTTCCCGGTGGAGTGACGTGCTGCGGCGCGACCGAACGTCTCCCGCGCTGGTAGGTGACGTCGTCTTGCCACTATGCTCCGCCAAGCTGGCCGGCGCGAAAGATCATCCTGCCAGCAGCGGAAACAGCGGGTGCTCCATGGGGCTGCCCGCGGGCAGTTCGTCGGCGAGGCCGGGAAAAGGCGGCGAGGTGGTCCAGGCCCGCGGTGCGTGGACCATGTCGTCACCCAGCAGGCGCACCGAGAAAGCGCGACGGCGATGAGGGCCACTGACGCCGCCCGAGGCGTGCAGGGTCAGCATGTTGAAGAAGACCGCGTCGCCGGGTTCCAGCGCCCAGCCAAGGATGGAATAGCGTTCACGCTGGGCCTCGATGTCAGGCAGCTCGGCCAGACTGCCCTCGGGGAACCAGCTGGCCTGGTGGTCCATGAAGGTCCGTGGCATCAGCCAGGGCCCCTTGTGGGACCCGGCCACAAATTCCAGGGTGGCCGCCCGGGATACCGGATCCACCGGTAGCCACATGCTGACGTTCTGACTGCCTTCCACGTTGTAGTATGGCTGGTCCTGGTGCCAGGGGGTACGCTGGCGCGTGCCCGGTTCCTTGACCAGTAGATGGTCGTGGTAGAGGCGTACCTGGCGTGAGCCCATCAGGCGTTGCCCGATAAGCCCCAGCGGCGAGTCGAAGATGAAACCTCGATACGCTTCGTTGGTCTGCCAGTTGCAGAAGTCCTCGAAGAACCAGCCTGGGTCATCGGGTCGACTGGCGACCTTGGCCCGGGGGCTGGGATCGCGCAGGTTGTCCTCGATGCCCTCCGCTAGTCGCTTGAGCTCCTGAGGGCAGAAGATGCCGCGTAGACAGATGGCGCCGTCGCGCTGGAAGGCGGCGACGTCTTCGTCGCTGACCATGGTGTCGGGATGGATGCGCAGGTTCATGGGGCCTCCAGGCGGTGGAAGTCAGGAAGAGGAAAGGACAGCTGTGACAACAGCCGGTCGAAGAAGCCTTCGCACTTCGTGATCTGATCGAAGGCGATGAACTCGTCTGGCTGATGGGCCTGATGGATGCTGCCGGGGCCGCAGATCACGGTAGGGACGCCCAGCTGGGCGAACAGCCCGGCCTCGCAGCCGAAGCCGAGCGCCAACGGCTCGACGCTGCATTCGGCCAGTTCGGCGATCCATGACAGGTAGCCTTGGCGGCGTTCGTCCAGCGGTGGGTACTGGCCGCGGCATTCCAGGGTCAGTCTGGCGCGACGGCCGAGGCCGATCAGGTCGCGATCCAGGCCGCAGGGAAAGTCCTTGCGCAGGCGCTCGAGGATTTCCATGGCGGGCTGCCCGGGCAGCGGGCGCATCTCGAAGTCGATGCGGCAGTGCTCGGGGATCTGATTCAGCGCGCTGCCACCCTCGATCAGTCCGACGTGGACCGTGGAGTAGGGGGGATCGAAGCGCTGATCGGTGAGCGACATCAGGCGCTTTTCCCGTGCCAGCTGGCGGATCTGCGCAACCACGCCCGCGCCGACGTCGATGGCGTTGACGCCTCGCCCCGGGTAGCCCGAGTGGCCTCCCACACCCTCGATGGTGGCGCGCATGCCGACGTGGCCCTTGTGGGCGTTGGCGATGCGCATCGCGGTGGGCTCGCCGACGATGATGCCCCGCAGGCGTTCCTTGTGGGCCTCGAGAAACGGCAGCATCAGCGGGGCACCCAGGCACCCGACCTCTTCGTCGAAGGACAGCGCCAGCAACACCGAGTGACGCGAGTGCTCTGCCTGCCAGGCGGCCAGTTTCGTCAGGGCCACGCCGATGAATCCCTTCATGTCCGCCGTACCGCGACCGTAGAGGCGTTCAGCGTGGCGTTTCGGCGTGAACGGGGCGGTGACGCGCCAGTCTGCGGGGCTTGCCGGCACCACGTCGGTGTGGCCGGAAACCAGCAGGGCCGGGGCGTCGTGGGGGCCGAATTCGGCGATCAGATTGGCCTTGTCGCCGCTGTCGTTGTAGAGCAGGGTCACCGCCGCCCCACGCGCCTCGAGCCAGCCGGCGACGTCGTTGATCAGTTCAAGGTTGGAGCGATGACTGGTGGTGTCGAAGGCCACCAGGCGTTCGATCATCGCAAGGCTCAAGGGTAGCGTGTTGCTGGTCAAGACGAGGCTCCGTGAGTGCAGACCGTCAGGCGAGGGGCCAGACCACCAGGGTCGCCAGCAGGATGAGCACAGCGCCGAGGGCATAGAGCAGGGCGATCAGCGGCAGCATGAAACGCATCCAGCGGCTCCAGGGAATACCGGCGATGGTGAGTCCCGCCATCAACCAGCCGGCGGTAGGAGTAAAGGCATTGGAGATGCCGTCGCCAAACTGGAAGGCCAGCACCGCGACCTGGCGGTGTACCTCGGCGAGGTCCGCGATGGGCGTCATGATGGGCATGGTCAGCGCCGCCTGGCCGCTGCCCGAGGTGACGATGAAGTTCATCGCGCTTTGCATGGCGAACATGCCCAGTGCTGCGGCCGACGCCGAGGTGTCGCCGATCAGCGTGGAAAGCGAATGGATGATGGTGTCGATGATCTCGCTGTGTTGCACGATGACCACGATAGTGAAGGCCAGGCCCACCGCCAGGGCGCCGTCCATCATGTCCTTGCAGCCGGTGGAAAAGGCTCCGGCGATGGTGTTGGCTCGCATATTGGCGAGCAGCCCGGTGACGATACCCAGCAGCAGGAAGACGCCGGCCATCTCCTTGAGGTACCAGCCGAAGGCACTGACCCCGGCGATGATCGCCACCAGGGCCAGGGCGAAGGCGCCGAGGATCAGCAGGTGGCGAGGGGTCAGGTCGACGTGATCGCCCGGTCCTTCTTCATCGGGCGGGGCCAGGCCGTAGACCACACTGCGCTCTGGCCTTGCCTGCACGCGACGGGCGTAGAACATCACGTAGCCGATGCTCAGGGCGACGAACGCAAGCCAGCAGACGAAGCGGTAGCCCATGCCGGAAAACAGCGGCAATTCGGCGATGCTCTGGGCGACGCCGACGTTGAAGGGATTGAGAAAGGAGCCGGTGTAGCCGATGGCGGTGCCGATCAGCGGGATGGCGGCGGCGACCACGGCGTCGTAGCCGATACGTCGCGCCAGCGGCAGCAGGATGAAGATGTAGACGATGCTGCCCTCGATCATGCCGTAGGTACCGGAGCACAGGGCGAAGAAGGTCATCATCAGCGGGATGATCAGGATCTCGCGGCCCTTGAGCTTCACCAGCAGGAAGTGGACCAGCCCTTCGATGGCGCGGGAGCGTCTCAGGACCCCGAAGGTACCGCCGACGATGACCAGAAAGAAGATGATCGACGAGCCGCTCTTCATCCCCTCGAAGAAGGCGTTGAAGAACTCGAAGGGACCGATGCCCGGGGAGTCGATGGCCTGGTAGGTGCCGGCGACGATGACCGAGCGCCCGTCGGCGTTGGTGATGCGTTCGAAGCTTCCGCTGGGGACGAACCAGGTGACGATGGCCGCCAGCAGGGCGAGAAAGAAGAGGATGACGAAGGCGTGGGGCAGCGGCCTCTGTTGCTCGACGTGTGGTCTGGCGGCCATCTTGTCATGATTCATCGGCTGACTCTCGCTGGTGGCGGGTTTGTGGCACCTGGGGCTGAGTTCATTGATCCTTTCGGTTTAGTCCGAACCAGCGAAGCCTGTCGAGTCAGGGCGCGCGGCTGGGCAGAAGATCGTCGAGAACGAGGTCACACAATGCGCCTTCGTCCAGCAGACGTGTGGCGGCCTCGATGTCCGGTGCGAAGTAACGATCGTGGTCATAGTGGGTCACCCGGCGACGCAGTCGCTGACGGGCCTGCTCCAGCAAAGGTGTCGAGGCGAGCCCCTCGCGCATGTCGAGGCCCTGGCAACTTGCCAGCCATTCGATGGCCAGCACGCCGCGAACATTGGCCGCCATCTCCTTGAGTCGCCGTCCCGCCGCCGGCGCCATGGACACATGGTCCTCCTGATTGGCCGAGGTAGGCAGGCTGTCGACGCTGTGAGGGTGGGCCAGAGCCTTGTTCTCGCTGGCCAGCGCGGCGGCTGACACCTGGGCAATCATGAAACCGGAATTCACGCCGCCGTTTTCCACCAGGAAGGGGGGAAGGCGGGACATGTGGGTGTCCATCATCAGCGAGATGCGTCGCTCCGACAGGGCCCCGATCTCCGCCAGCGCCAGCGCCAGATTGTCGGCCACGAGGGCAACCGGCTCGGCGTGGAAGTTGCCGCCCGAGAGGATGTCGCCGTTGTCGGCGAAGACCAGCGGGTTGTCGGTGACGGCGTTGGCCTCGATCTCGAGCACCCTGGCCGCGTGGCGGATCTGGTCGAGTACCGCGCCCATGACCTGAGGCTGGCAGCGCAACGAGTAGGGGTCCTGGACGCGGTCACAGTCGGCGTGGGAGGCCCCCACCCCGCTGGTGTCCTCGAGCAGGTGACGATAGGCCCTGGCAACGTCGATCTGCCCGGGTTGGCCGCGCAGTTCGTGGATGCGGGCGTCGAAGGGAACCCGCGAGGCCAGGCTCGCCTCGACGCTCAGGGCGCCGCACACGGTGGCGCTGGCAAACAGATCTTCGGCCTCGAACAGACCGCGCAGTGCCAGCGCGGTGGAGACCTGGGTGCCATTGAGCAGCGCCAATCCCTCCTTGGGTGCCAGGGTCAGGGGCGACAGGCCAGCCACGTTCAGGGCGTCCCGTCCCGAGAGGGTCTCGCCACGGTGGCGTGCCTGGCCCTCGCCCAGCAGCACCAGACTCATATGGGCCAGTGGCGCCAGGTCGCCCGAGGCACCTACCGAGCCCTTGGCGGGGATCACCGGCCAGACCTCGGTGTTGATCAGGGTGATCAGGGCGTCCAGGACCTCGCCGCGAATGCCGGAGTAGCCGCGTGCCAGGCTTGCCACCTTCAGCGTCATGATCAGCCTTACCAGCTCGTCGTCCAGGCGTTCACCGACGCCGGTGGCGTGGGATAGCACCAGCGAGCGCTGCAGGTCCTCCAGGCGTTCGCGCTCGATGCGGGTCTGAGCCAGCAGGCCGAAGCCGGTGTTGACCCCGTAGGCGGTGCGCCCCTCGTCGATGACGCCAGCCACCGTCGCCACCGAGGCGTCGATGGCGTCGTATGCCGAGGGCTCCAGAGACACCACTGTCGGTGACGTGAGGAGCCGGCGCATGTCCTGGAGGGTGAGTTGGCCTGGGGTGATGACGAGTCGATGCATGGTGGCGAGCTCCCGAGACGTGGCCGAACATGATGGGAAAACTTTAATGTATATACATTAACAGCAGGGCAATGGCGCGGCGTCAAGGAGGCTATCGTCGAACAGCAGGCAGGAATCGCCAGGGGGGAGTGACGATGTGTGTCACAGACTGTGCCCGATCTTCTATACAGATTTCGCCACCGACATGAGCGGGGTGGGCGACTGGGTCGGCTAGCGCAGGGATGGGTCGGCTAGCGCAGGGATGGGTCGATGGACGTCTGGACCTGGTTCACAACGTCAGCGAATTCAGGCAGGTGTCGGACCGTCGCTACAGTGTTGCCCAGGGGCTGGTGTCCCCCTGCTCCAGCACACGTCGCACGGTGGCGAGGGCCTGTTGCAGGGACTCGCGGCTGTCGGGGGCGCCCACGCACAGGCGAATGGCCTGGGGCGCCGGCTCGCTGCCGGTACAGAAGGGTTCAGGCGTTGCCACCAGCACGCCTTCGCTCTTCAGCAGGGCCTGTACCTCGCTGGCCCGACGGCCCTCGGGCAGCGGTAGCCAGAAGTTGGCGCCGTGGGTGAGATGGCGGGGCGTCAGGGCCTCGAAGCTTGCCCGTGCCAGACGCTGCCGAGCGGCCAGCTCTGCGGTCTGCCAGGCCAGCAGTTCGGGGTAGCGTGGCGAGGCGATCCAGCGCCGCGCCACCTCGGTCATCAGCGGCGGACACATCCAAGACTGCGCCCGCAGCAGGCTGCCGATGCGCTCGCGCAGGGTGGCCGGCATCTGCAGGGTGCCGACCCTGAGGCCACCGGAAAGCACCTTGGAGGTGCTGAATACCTGCAGCGTGCGTTCCGGCGCCAGTTCCAGCAGAGACACACCGCGATCCTCCCGCGGCAGGTACTGGACGGCGTCCTCGATCAGCCAGAAGTCATGTCGACGCGCCAGGGCGGCGAGTTGTTCCCTGCGCTGCGGCGAAAGCACCGCGCTGGTGGGGTTGTTCTGGTCCGGGGTCAGGTAGACCAGGCGGGGCACCTGGCGCTGGCACAGGCGTGCCAGTGCATCGATGTCCATGCCGTCGTCATCCAGGGGTACCGCCATCGGCTTGAGGTGAGCGTGGCGGGTGGCGGCGTTGAACCCCGGATAGGTGAGGGCGTCGGCGGCCACGCTGTCGCCGGGGCGGGTCAGGGCTCTCAGGCACAGGTCGATGCCGTGCTGGCCGCCCTGGGTGATCGCCAGCACCTCGTGCAGGGGAAAGCCGAGATCCTCAAGCCAACGTGACAGCGACTCTCTGTGCTGCCGGGTGCCGATATCGGGCTGGTAGGCGGCGACCATGGCAAGGCAGGCCGGGTCTTCGGTCACCTCCGCCAGGGCCTGCTGCAGACACTGATGACGCCAGGGGTGCGGCGGAGCAAAGCTCAGGCTCATGTCGACCACGCCATCGGAGTCGGCTGCGACGTGTACATCGAAGGGGCTGTTGCCGGCGGCGGCGTCATTGACGTAGGTGCCACTGCCGACCCGGGACGATACCCAGCCCCGTTGCTGGGCTTCGCTGTAGGCGCGGGTAATGGTGCCCACGGTGACGCCCAGCGCGTCGGCCAGGGCCCGTTGCGGGGGCAGTCGATCGCCGGCGGCGAGCTGGCCCTGGTCGATGGCATCACCGATGGCCGAGGCGATCTGACGATAGCGGGCCGAGCGGGAGTCGAATTCTAGGGAGGGAGTCCAGATTGTCATGGTGACAATAAACTCTTTGACGGCAATTGTTGCCTGAGTATGCTTTAAAAACTGGGGTCAATTCACCTTGTTTCACACCATAATGCAAAAAGTGTAGGGGTACAATCATGGAAGAGACCGCTAGTCAGCTCGCCTTTCTGCTTCCGGCAGCGCTGTTCATGGTGTCCATGACCATCACGCCGGGTCCCAACAACGTGATGCTGACCGCCTCCGGCGCCAACTACGGCTTCCTGCGTACCCTGCCACACCTGTTCGGCATCCTGGGCGGCTGTTTTGTGTTGTTCGCCTCGATCGCGCTCGGGCTCGGGGTGGTGTTCGAGCGCTATCCGGTGGTGCAGGGCGGACTCAAGCTGGTCGGCAGCCTGTACCTCTTGTACCTGGCCTGGAAGATCGCGACGGCCCCGCCGCCGGACCTGCGGGTAGGCGATGCCCGCCCGCTGTCCTTCGTGCAGGCGGCGGCGTTCCAGTTTGCCAACCCCAAGGCGTGGGTCATGGGTATCGCGTTGATGGCGGGGTTCCTGCCGGACGGCGGCAACCCCTGGGTCAACGCCCTGCTGCTGGCGGGCGTGGCGGAACTGGTGGGGCTGCCCTGCATCGCTCTATGGGCAGGGTTCGGCACCGCCATCGGCCGCCTGTTGAAGAGCGACCGATCCTGGCGGGTGTTCAATGGGGTGATGGGGGCGCTCACCGCGGCCTGCGTGGTGATGATCCTGGCCTGAACGCTACCGTCTGGCGCGGTTGGAGCGTCAGGCTGGCCGAAAGAGTGTCAGCCCTCGCTGGGCTCATCTGGCGATGCCCCCTCGGGCCGACGGGCGGTCAGGGTGATCTCCACCGCGGCGCCGCCATGCAGCTGTGGCGACACGGTGCAGGTACGCGCCGGATAGCGCGCAGCCTCGAACCACTCGGAGTAGACATCATCCACCGCCTGTTGCAGCGAGAGGTCGGTGAGGTGCACTTGAACACGCACGGTGTCGGCCAGGGTGCAATCCGCCTGCTCGAGCAGGTGAGACAGTCGCCTGAGGATCCAGCGAGTTTCTTCGGCGGCGTCACCGAGAATAGCGTCACTGCCCTGGATATCGGCGGCGGTCAGCCCCGACAGATGGACGTAGTGTTCGTCCATGACCAGATGGGAGCCCGGAAACTCGGGGCTGGGTAAGGTGGGGTCGTTGAAGTAGCGTGCCATCTTGCCTCCTGTTGCGGCTTGGTCGTTGTGCCGCTGGAGAAATGTCTGGCGAATGCCGCCGACTTTCCTTGCGGAAAGCAGGCGGCGGAAATGCGTTTGTCGGTTGACTGCGGAGAGCGTCCGGGAATAGCGCGGGCGTCAGCTGCTGACTTCGCACTGCACCGGCATGCGCCGGCCGATGGTCCAGGTGGCCTCGTTGCCCTTGCCACGGAAGACGTGCTGGCCGTTTTCCGAGGCGTAGTGCATGCCCGAGGCGGCCGGCTGGCGTTCGAGCGGGAAGCTGTCGCCGTGCATCTGTACCTCGGCGCTGTCCTGACTGTCGAAGACGATGGTGAACTGGCTGCCATCCTGGCAGATGTAGTCGGCGGAGGGCGAGGCTGCGGCGTCGGCACTGTCATCATGGCCACTGCCGCCGGCACAGCCGGCCAGGGCGGTGAACAGCGCAGTGAAGGCGGCAACAGGGATCCAGCTGGCGTTCATGAAACATCTCCTTGTCTTATGAAGGGAGCCGTGGAAAAGGCTCGCCTGGCGTTAGGCCTTCCCAGGCTACACAAGTTCCGCACCCGCCACGATACCTCGCCGGATCAGCCCTGCTCGGGCGGTTCGCGTCCGGGAGTCGTGTTGCCGCGGGAGTCGCCGTCGTTATCGTCATGGGCCCCGTCGTCAACGCTGACATCCGTCGGTTGTTGCTCCTGGCGTCTGGCGTGGCGCTCTGCCTTGTCGCGATGAGTGTCGTCGGGCACCAGGGCGAGCAGGGTCTCGCCGTCACCGGCATCGAAGCTTTCATCCTTGTGCATGACGCGTACTTCGCCATCTTCGTCGTAGGTCGAGATCACCCGGGCGTCGGGGTTGTCGCGTCGATAGTCCTCGAAGGAATAGCTCTCGCTGAGGCGCGTCAGACGGACGCACCAGCCCTCGCGGATGTAGTTGGTGGCCTGTTCGAAGTCGAGTTCCTTGGCGAAGAAGCGCCCGCCCAGGGTCTGCTCCAGATGATCGCCACCGGCACCGCCCCCCGGGGCGAAGCGGTACACCTGATGGTGGCCGAATTCGGGAGCATAGTGCATGCACAGCAGGGCGTTGTAGTCGTCGTTGTCGGTCAGCGCCACCATGCTGTCGAAGCGGCTGAACTCCAGCGTCAGCTCGGCCTCCTCGGTAAGTACCTCGCCGTAGTAGGTGGGAATGTCGCGGCCTCTGACCTGGCGCAGATGGTTGTAGTTGCGATCGGCGATCAGCACCGGGCGCCCGGTGGACTGGATGGCCTCGGCAAGGGCGACCGTGAAGGGGTTGGCGCCGATGATCAACAGCCCCTTGGTATCAGTGGACTGAAGATTGAAGCGACGGGCCAGGGGCTGCAGCGAGAAGCCGTGAAGCAGCACCGTGACCGCGACGATGGCAAAGGCCAATGGCGACAGCAGGGCGGCGTCCTCGATGCCGATGTCGACCAGGCGCGCGCCGAACAGACCGGCGATGGCCACCGCGACCACCCCGCGTGGACCGATCCAGCCGACCATCAGCTTCTCGCCGAAGGGCAGGTCGACCTTGATCAACGATATGAAGACTGCCAGCGGGCGGACCAGCAGCAGTACCACCGCGACGAACAGGATTTCGCGGGTCGTCAGGGTGGCCAGGGTGCCCAGGTCCACCTGAGCGGCCAGCAGGATGAATACCCCGGAGACCAGCAGTACGGTGATGTTCTCCTTGAAGCGGCGGATCTCGTCCAGCGACGACAGCGATGAATTGCCGATCACTACCCCCATCACGGTGACCGCCAGCAGGCCGCTTTCATGCAGCAGCGCATTGGGCAGGGCGTAGGTGGCCATGACGAAGAAGATGATCACCGGCACCTTGAGAAACTCGGGGATATGGCCGCCCTTGATCGCGCGGATCAGGCCCCAGGCGGTGGCCAGTCCGACCGCGCTCGCCACCGCGACGCCCAGCGCCATATGGCCGAGGGTCATCGACAGCGAGTGAGAGGAGTTGAGAACGATGGCGAGCTCGAAGGCCAGCACCGCCGCCAGCGCGCCCACCGGGTCGTTGAGGATGGCCTCCCAGCGCAGGATCTCCCCCGGACGCCGCTTGAGGCTGGCCTGGCGCAGCAGGGGAATGATGACGGTGGGGCCGGTGACGATCAGGATGCCGCCAAGCACCGAGGCCGATGCCCAGGTCAGTCCACCGATGTAGTGACCCGACAGGGTCGCCAGCAGCCAGACCAGCGGGCCGCCGAAGAACACCAGGCGCTTCACCGCAAGCTCTGCGCCCTTCAGCCGTGTCAGGTTCAGCGTCAGGCCACCCTCGAACAGGATCATCGCCACGGCGACCGCGATCAGCGGTTCGAGCAACTCGCCGAACACCGAGCGTGGGTCGAGCACACCGGTTACCGGGCCGATGAGTACGCCGCTCAGCAGCAGCAGAACGATGGCCGGCACCTTCCAGCGCCAGGCCAGCCACTGGGCGCCGATACCGAGCGCCGCGATCAGGCAGAAGACGAGAACGGGGGTCATGAGGGCTTCCCTGTGGTCGAATCGGTGCAGTCAGTGCTTTGCTTGCCAGGCTGGCGAGGTAACGTCGGCGAGCGCAGGCACTTTTCCTACAAGGCATAACGCTAGGCGGCGCCCGCTGCATTCACAACCAACCCTGTAAACGCTTGCGACCCGATCGGCACAGTTACCCGGAGACTCAGGGGCCCGCGCCACGCAGGCATTGAAGGAGCCTTCGTACTACCGAGGGCGGGGAAGTGTTCGCGTCAGCCCGCGGGCCGGTCGGCGCCGGCCGCACGGACGCCGTGGACGGGTGACGAAGATTGAACGTGAAGCCGGAAACGCTGATGATCTTGTCGCGCTGAAGCGAGACTTCGAACTCCGCTCTTGGCGCGGCCAGGTCGAAGTCATACTGGGTGGTAAGGTTCACCTGCTTGTTCTGTTCATGACGGTAGCCCGAGCGCAGCGGTATCAAACGAATTGCATTGGATACCACGCTTTCCTCGTCCGGTTCCGGCACGATGGTCGGCAGGCCGATGTAGACCTTGTCATTTTCCAGGGTCACCAGAGCATAGGTGATCTTGCGATATTTAAGCTGTTTCAGCGTCTCCAGCAAGGACGACCGGCTCATCCGGTCGTGTCGATCGATCGTGCCTTTGCGCAGGTTGTCGGACAGACCGGTTCGGGCCTCGAGAATAGCCGCGTTGTGGGCCAGGTCGATCTTGGCCTGGGTCATGATGGTGACAAGGTGGTGCTCGATAGGCGCCTGGTCTCGCAGCAGTTTCACCACATGGTGGCGTCGTGCCTGTTGTAGCCGTGTTGCTCCCAGCCAGGTGAATCGCTGGCATGACCAGGCAATGGACCAGGTAAAGGCGATTGAGCACAGTGACAGGGACGCAATCTGAAGCGATGCCATGGTGGCGGGAGGAGGAGGCGTTGCAGAGTAGAGTCCGCTTGCCATCAGCTGGGCGAGCAGCATGAACAGGTGAGTATGAGGAAGGAGGGTGATGCCTGTCAGCCTGCCGATCAGTACACCGAGCCACGGCAGCAGATAGCCGAACAGCAAGGCGACCACCGCGACAATAAGAATGCCGAACTGCGCGGCACGAATGTAGAGCGACCAGCCATGGTAGAGGCTGATACGGATGCGCTCGGCAGGGCTTTCGGTGAGGTAGATATAGCCACACACCAGCACGGGAAAGATGAGCAGCCCGATCATGGTGGGCGGCTACGCTGCTACTGGCTTTCGTGGGAAGCCAGGGGGAAGCTCTGGTCGATGCGTTGGCGCTCGAGCTCGGCGGCGTCCTTGCTGGCGTACCTGCGCACCACCACGGTACCCGAGGCAGTGATATCCACGTCATCCCAGCCTGCCGTCTCTGCCGCCTCGGTAGATTGCTGCAGCTGCTGCTGAATCTGCTCGAGAATGCGTTGGCCCTGTGCGCTCATGTCCTGTTCCTCTCATGGACTGACACTGAGAATAGCACGATGCGATGTATGTCGCGGGATGGAAAGGAAGCGGAAGGGAGAGCAAAGAGAGAGAAGGGAGAGGAAAGAGAGAGAGAAGGGAGAGGGAAGGGAGAGGGAAGGGAGGGAAGAATTGCTCAGGCCCCGTTCCTCGCTTCCTTCCTTCCCCCTCGGCATTGGTTAGCCCTTGGCAACCACCGCCACACCGGCCTTGGAGCGATTGGGACGCCCGATGGCGCGGGTGATCCAGTCGCCCACGGCGGCGATGCGCTCGAGGTCCACCGTGGTTTCGATGCCCAGGCCTTCAAGCAGGTAAACCACGTCCTCGGTGGCGACATTGCCGCTGGCGCCCTTGGCGTAGGGGCAGCCCCCGAGGCCCGCCACCGAACTGTCGATCACCTGGACGCCGTCCTCGAGCACCGCGGCCAGATTGGCCAGCGCCTGGCCATAGGTGTCGTGGAAGTGGGCGGCCAGACGCTCGACCGGAACGTCACGGGCCACCGCCTCGAGCATGCGCCGGGCCTTGTGCGGGGTACCGGTGCCGATGGTGTCGCCCAGTGACACCTCGTAGCAGCCCATCTCGTCCAGCGCCCGGGCGACCGCCGCCACCTGCTCGGGGGCGATGTCTCCTTCGTAGGGGCAGCCGAGCACGCAGGACACATAGCCGCGCACCTGGATCCCCTGATCGCGGGCGCGTTCCACCACCGGTGCGAAGCGCTCGAACGACTCGGCGATGGAGCAGTTGATGTTCTTTTGCGAGAACGACTCCGAGGCCGCGCCGAACACCGCCACCTCATCGACGCCGCACTCGATGGCCGCCTCCAGTCCCTTGAGGTTGGGGGTCAGCGCCGAATAGCGCACCCCTGGCTGGCCTTTGCCCTCTCGCATCAGGGCGGTCATCACCTCGCGGTGGTCGGCCATCTGCGGCACCCATTTGGGCGACACGAAGCTGGCCGCCTCGATGTGGCGATGGCCGGCCTGGGCCAGGCGCTCGACCAGTTCGAGCTTGGTCGCCGTGGTGATTGGGTCCGGCTCGTTCTGCAGGCCGTCGCGAGGCCCGACTTCGACGATACGAACGCTGGCGGGAAGGGCCATCAGCGGGACTCCTTTTGCTCGGTTTCGGGCTGTGTCTCTGACTGCGCCTCTGTTGGCGACGCGCCGGCGTCGAACTCCAGCAGCACGTCGCCCTGGCCGACGGTGTCGCCGGCGGCGAAGTGGAAGCTGGCCACGGCGCCGTCGGCCGGGGCGGTGAGGGTGTGCTCCATCTTCATCGCTTCCATCACCATCAGGGCGTCACCCTTGGCAACGGCAGCACCGGGCGCAACCAGCAGCGCCACCACGGTACCGTGCATGGGCGCGGTCAGGGTCGACTCGACCTCGTGCTGGCCGTGGTCGATGGCGTCGATACGCCGCCAGTAAAGGCGGACCTCGCCCTCGGGGCTCGACAGCACGATCTCGTTGCGCTCCTTGCCTTCGCCCACCAGGCGCGCCTGCAGGCGGCGGCGGTGGCCGTCCAGAGTGATCGCCACGGCGTCGCCGGGCAGATCGGTGAGGCTCGCCGATACCTGCTGGACCTCGTCGCGATTGACCCCGCTGATGCTGAGCTGCCAGGCGTCGTCGCTGGCCCCATGACGTCCCTCGACCAGCGCCAGGCTCGCAGGCTCGGCGTCCAGCGCCTCGCGCGGGTCGCACAGGGCGATACGGATCTGGCGCGGGCCGTTCAGGCGAAAGCCGTCGTGGCGGTCCCAGGGCGAGTCGCTCTCGCACTCCCGAGACAGCTGATGCAGCGCCACCAGGGCGGCGCTGGCCAGGCTGTCCTGGTCGAGGCCGCGGGAGGCGAACAGGCTGTCCTCGTGGCGCTCGATAAAGCGGGTATCGAGGTTGGCCGCCTGGAAGTCCGGGTGGGTGGCCAGGCGCTGCAGGAAGCCGCGGTTGGTGACCACACCACGCACGTCCAGCGCCGCCAGGGCGCGGTTGAGGGTCGCCAGCGCCGAGGCGCGGTCGGGGCCGTGGGTGATCAGCTTGGCCAGCATGGGGTCGTAGTGCATCGACACCATGTCACCGCTTTCGACCCCGCTGTCCAGGCGCACCCTGGCCGGGTCCAGCGAGGCGCCCTCGAGGTCCAGCGAGAAGTGGCTGAGCAGGCCGGTGGCGGGCAGGAAGTCCTGGTCGGCGTCCTCGGCGTAAAGCCGCGCCTCGAAGCTGTGGCCATTGATGGTCAGCTCATCCTGGCTCAGCGGCAGGCGCTCGCCCATGGCCACGCGCAGCTGCCACTCGACCAGGTCCTGCCCGGTGATCATCTCGGTGACCGGGTGCTCCACCTGCAGGCGGGTGTTCATCTCCATGAAATAGAAGGAGCCGTCCTGCCCCGGTGAGGCGTCGAGCAGAAACTCCACCGTGCCGGCGCCGACGTAACCGATCTCCTGGGCCGCGCGCACCGCCGCCTCGCCCATGGCCTGGCGCAGTTGCAGGGTCATGCCCGGTGCAGGGGCTTCCTCGAGCACCTTCTGGTGACGACGCTGCACGCTGCAGTCGCGCTCGAACAGGTAGACGCCGCCGCCGTGGCTGTCGCAGAACACCTGGACCTCGACGTGGCGAGGCTGGGTCAGGTACTTCTCGATCAACATGCGGTCGTCGTTGAAGGCCGCTCGGGACTCCCGTCGGCAGCCGTCCAGGGCCGCCTGGAACTCGTCGGCGTTCTCGACCACGCGCATGCCCTTGCCGCCGCCACCGGCGCTGGCCTTGAGCAGCACCGGATAGCCGATGGCGTCGGCCTCGCGCTTGAGCAGGTCGTCGTCCTGATCATCGCCGTGGTAGCCCGGCACCAGCGGCACCCCAGCGTCCATCATGCGGGCCTTGGCGGCGGACTTGTCGCCCATGGCCTTGATGCTGGAGGCGGGCGGGCCGACGAAGACGATACCGGCGTCTTCGCAGGCGCTGACGAAGGCCTCGTTTTCCGACAGGAAACCGTAGCCGGGATGGATGGCGCCGGCGCCGCTGCGGCGGGCCGCCGCGATGACCTTGTCGACATCGAGATAGCTTTCCCGGGCCGGCGCCGGACCGATGCGGATCGCCTCGTCGGCTTCGCGCACGTGGCGCGCGCCTTCATCGGCGTCGGAGTACACCGCCACCGTCTTCAGGCCCATGGCCCGGGCGGTGGCCATGACACGACAGGCGATCTCGCCACGATTGGCCACCAGCAGAGTGTCGAAGCGCGGCTGGCGGTCTGACGGATTCGAGCTCATGAGGCGCTCCCTTTTTTGCTGGTGGATGAGGGGGGACTGGCGGATGAAGGGGGGCTGGTGGAAGAGGCGGTGTCGGCCCAGGCCGGACGGCGCTTCTCGAGGAAACTCGCCAGTCCCTCCTGGCCTTCGGCGCTGGTGCGCAGTTCACTGATGACCTGACAGGTGCGCTCGCGGGTGGCGTCGCTGTCGGTGTCCCTGGCGACTTCCGCCAGCAGGCCCTTGGTGGCCCGGCTGGCCTGGGGCGAGGTGGCCAGCAGGGTGTCGAGCATCGCGTCGATGGCGGCGTCGAGTTCCTCTGCGGCGACCACCCGGTGGACCAGGTCCAGTCGCTGGGCGGTGTCGGCGTCCATGACTTCGGCGCTGAGCGCGTAGCGGCGCATCTGACGGCTGCCGATGGCGCGCTGCACGTAGGGGCTGATGACCGCCGGCGACAGGCCGATGCGCACCTCGGACAGGCAGAACTTGGCCCTGTCGGAGGCGATCACGATGTCGCAGCAGGCGGCCAGGCCCACCGCGCCACCGAAGGCCGCTCCCTGGACCCGGCACACCGTCACGCAGGGCAGACTGTCGAGGCCGTGCATCAGGCGAGACAGCTCACGCGAGTCGGCCAGGTTGTCGTCGACGCTGTAGTCGACCATGCGCTTCATCCAGTTGAGGTCGGCGCCGGCGGAGAAGCTCTTGCCCTCTGAGCCCAGCACCAGCACTCGTACCTTGCCGCTGTCGGTGGCCTGGCGTACCTGATCCAGGTGGGCGTTGAGCTCGCCGATCAGGGCGTCGTCGAAGGCGTTGTGCACCTCGGGGCGGGTCAGGGTCAACCAGGCAACCCCCCGGGCGTCGATCCGTAGTTGGGACATGTCTGACATGGGATCCATCCTTGAGGGCATTACATGCGGAAGACGCCGAAGCGCGTCTGTTCGATCTCGGCATTCATCGCGGCGGCCAGCGACAGGCCCAGTACATCGCGGGTCTGGGCCGGGTCGATCACGCCGTCGTCCCACAGTCGGGCGCTGGCGTAGTAGGGATGGCCCTGGTGTTCGTACTGTTCGCGGGTCGGCTTCTTGAAGGCCTCTTCGTCCTCGGCGGACCAGGACTCGCCGGCGCGTTCGATCTGCTCGCGCTTGACCTGGGACAGCACGCCGGCGGCCTGCTCGCCGCCCATCACCGAGATGCGGGCGTTGGGCCACATGAACAAAAGGTTGGGTTCGAAGGCGCGGCCACACATGCCGTAGTTGCCGGCGCCGAAGCTGCCGCCGATCAGCACCGTGAACTTGGGTACCTTGGCGCAGGACACCGCGGTCACCAGCTTGGCGCCGTGCTTGGCGATGCCCTCGTGCTCGTACTTCGAGCCGACCATGAAGCCGGTGATGTTCTGCAGGAACACCAGCGGAATCTTGCGCTGGGCACACAGTTCGATGAAGTGGGCGCCCTTGACCGCGCTCTCCGAGAACAGCACCCCGTTGTTGGCGACGATGCCCACCGGATGACCGTGGATATGGGCGAAGCCGGTGACCAGGGTATCGCCGTAGTAGCGCTTGAACTCGTCGAAGTCGGAGCCGTCGACGATCCGCGCGATGACCTCGCGCACCTCGAAGGGCTTCTTGAGGTCGGTACCGACGATACCGTAGAGCTCCTCGGGGTCGAGGCTGGGCGGGCGCGGAGCGGCCATCGCCAGCTCGCCGCGCTTCTGCCAGTTCAGGCGGGACACGCAGCGCCTGGCGATCTGCAGGGCGTGGGCGTCGTTGTCGGCGTAGTGGTCGGCGACCCCGCTGATCCGGGTATGGACGTCGGCGCCGCCCAGGTCCTCGGCGCTGATGGTCTCGCCGGTCGCGGCCTTGACCAGCGGCGGGCCGCCGAGAAAGATCGTGCCCTGCTCGCGCACGATGATCGATTCATCGGCCATGGCCGGCACATAGGCGCCACCGGCGGTGCAGGAGCCCATCACCACGGCGATCTGGGGTATCCCCTCCGCCGACAGGGTGGCCTGGTTGTAGAAGATCCGGCCGAAGTGGTCGCGGTCGGGGAATACCTCGTCCTGGCGCGGCAGAAAGGCCCCGCCGGAGTCGACCAGGTAGACGCAGGGCAGGCGATGCTTGCGCGCGACTTCCTGGGCGCGCAGGTGCTTTTTCACCGTCAGCGGAAAATAGGTGCCGCCCTTGACGGTGGCGTCGTTGGCGACGATCACGCACTCGACGCCCGAAACGCGGCCGATGCCGGTGACGATGCCGGCCGCCGGCACTTCGGCGTCGTACACCTCATGGGCGGCCAACGCCGACAGTTCGAGGAAGGGCGAGCCCTCGTCGAGCAGGTGGTCGATGCGGTCGCGCACGAACAGCTTGCCGCGGGATTCGTGACGGCTACGGGCCTTGTCGCCACCGCCACGGCGGATGGCAGCGGTCAGTTCGGCCAGTTTGCCGACTTCGGCGCGCATGGCCGCGTCCCGGGCCTGGAAGTCCTCGGAGCGCGGGTTGATCTTGGTGTCCAGAATCGCCATGACCGGCTCCCCTTACTTGGATTCGTTGAACAGCTCACGCCCGATCAGCATGCGCCGGATCTCGCTGGTGCCGGCACCGATCTCGTAGAGCTTGGCGTCACGCAGCAGGCGCCCGGTCGGATACTCGTTGATGTAGCCGTTGCCGCCGAGCAGCTGGATGGCGTCCAGCGCCACCTGAGTGGCCTTCTCGGCGCAGTAGAGGATCACCCCGGCGGCGTCCTTGCGCGAGGTCTGGCCGCGGTCGCAGGCGGCGGCGACGGTGTAGAGGTAGGCGCGGCAGGCGTTCAGGGTGGTGTACATGTCGGCAACCTTGCCCTGGACCAGCTGGAACTCGCCGATGGACTGGTTGAACTGCTTGCGCTCGTGGATGTAAGGCACCACCACGTCCATCGCCGCCTGCATGATGCCGATGGGGCCAGCAGCCAGCACGGTGCGCTCGTAGTCCAGCCCGCTCATCAGCACGCGCACGCCCTTGCCGACCTCGCCCAGCACGTTCTCGGCGGGGACTTCACAGTCCTCGAACACCAGTTCACAGGTGTTGGAGCCGCGCATGCCGAGCTTGTCGAGCTTCTGGGCGGTGGAGAAGCCGGCAAAGCCCTTCTCGATAATAAATGCCGTCATGCCCTTGGAGCCGGCGTCAGGATCGGTCTTGGCGTAGACCACCAGCACGTCGGCGTCGGGGCCGTTGGTGATCCACATCTTGTTGCCGTTGAGGATGTAGCGGTCGCCGTCCTTGCGGGCGCGCAGCTTCATCGACACCACGTCGGAACCGGCGCCCGGCTCCGACATGGCCAGCGCCCCTACGTGCTCGCCGGAGATCAGCTTGGGCAGGTACTTGGCCTTCTGTTCGGCGGAGGCGTTGATCTTGAGCTGGTTGACGCACAGGTTGGAGTGGGCGCCGTAGGACAGGCCCACCGAGGCGCTGGCCCGGGAGATCTCTTCCATGGCGATGCAGTGGGCCAGATAGCCCATGCCTGTGCCGCCGTCCTCGTCGGACACGGTAATGCCGAGCAGGCCCATGTCGCCGAACTTCTGCCACAGGTCGGCGGGGAATTCATTTTTCTCGTCGATCTCGCCGGCGCGGGGGGCGATCTCGTCGCGGGCGAAGGCGTTGACCTGGTCGCGCAGCATGACCAGGGTTTCGTCGAGGCCGAAATCGAGGGGCGTATAGGGGCTGAACATGATGGGCTCCGGGGCATCCTTGATGGTCGATACGGCGCCAGGAGGGGGCCGGACCATCTTTATTGATGGTGTTGGTGACGAGGTGAAACGGCACCGCAGGCGGTGAGCGTTCACGGGATGACAAGAAGACTAGGCAAGGTTTACGTTAACGTAAAGTGCAGCTTGTGATGCTTGCGACCAAAGTTGGTAGATAGGTACGGGTAGTCGAGCGGCAGGCGCCCGGCAGTGGGTAGCCACCAGAAGCGCCAGACGACGCCTTCGGGTCAGGGCGATGGGGTGAACAGGGTGGCCGTGCGGTTCAGATCGAGATCAGGATAATGGCAGTGGTTCAATGCCAGGCCAGATTCAGGGACGAGATCGGCAACGCCTGAGAAAGCGCGCCTGGCACGAGGCATGGAGCGATACGGCAAGGGTGAGCCGTCTGCCTCCAGGCGCGCCCGTCCCATCAATCTTCGTCCTGCCAGTAGTCCACCGCGTCCTGGCGCATGCCGTAGTGTTCGAAGCTGCGCTCGGCCTTGTCGCCGCCCGGAGCGCTGCCGGCCAGTACACCAAACTTGCCTGAGTCGGGATACTCCATCACGTCCGGTGCGTTCATGCTGCTGATACACAGGTAGGTCAGGGGTTCGTCGGAGTCGTTGATGATCTGGTGGGCGCAGTCGGCGTCGCCGGCGGGGGCCGCGATCAGCTCCCCCTCGACGATGGGGTAGCGTTTCTCTCCCAGACGCACGCTGCCCTTGCCCTTGAGCACGATGAACATCTCGTCATTGTTGTGATGGAAGTGGAAAGGCCAGGCGTGGCAGCCAGGTGCCAGGGTGACTCGGCGACAGCCGAGGTCGCGCATGCCCAGCACCGGCGTCAGGTTGATGATCTTGGCATCGACCTTGTCACCGTGCTGGTGGTCCTGGCGGGGGATCGGGCAGTGGCACAGAGAGAGGATGCGAGCGCGCATTGAGGGTCCTTGTCGGTCATGGGGACGAACGAAGCACGCCGATCGCGTGCCTTCGCCCGTCTCGCGTCAATCCATGTATCAGCCTAGACCGAGATATATGACCCTGCTACGACCCCGGTCAGTTGACGTTGCTGCCTCGGGCGCGGCCGCCGGCTTCAGCGCAAGCCAGCGATTACTCGCCGTCGGCGTTGGGAAAGAACAGCTGCTGCCCCTTGACCTCGAAGTCGCCGATGGCCTGCTGGCCCGCCTCGGACAGCAGCCAGTCGTGCCACTGGTCGGCCAGGTCGTGCTTGAGCTCCGGATGGCGCTCGGGCGACAGCTTGAGGCTGCCGTACTGGTTGAACAGCACCTCGTCCCCTTCGAACAGCAGCTCGAGATCCTGACGGTTATCGAAGGCCACCCAGGTGGCACGATCCGACATCACGTAGGCACCCATGCCCGCCGCGGTGTTGAGGGTGGCCCCCATGCCGCTGCCCAGCTCGCGGTACCAGTCGCCGCCGGGTTCGACCCCCGCCGACTCCCACAGCCGCAGCTCCGCCCGGTTGGTGCCGCTGTCGTCGCCACGGGAGGCGAAGGGCGACGCGTTGTCGGCGATCAGGTTGAGCGCCTCGGCTGCGCTGTCGGCGTCACGGATGCCTGCGGGATCCTCGGCCGGGCCGATCAGCACGAAGTCGTTGTACATGACGTCGGCGCGCTCGGTGGCGTAGCCGTCCGCCACGAAGGCCTCTTCACCGGCGGTGTCGTGCACCAGCAGGCTGTCGGCGTCCCCGCGCCTGGCGATCTCGAAGGCCTGTCCGGTGCCCACGGCGACCACATGGACGTCGATGCCGGAGTCCTCGGTAAAGCTCGGGATGATGGCGTCGAACAGCCCCGAGTTCTGGGTCGAGGTGGTCGAGGCCAGGGTGATAAAAGGGGGCTCATCCTCGGCCTGGGCACTGGTGGCGCACACCGCCAGACCGGCGATCAGCAGGGCGCCGGAAAGCAGAGCACTGGCAGGAGTGGAGTCTGGATATCTTGTCATGGGGGCCTTCCTTGCGTGGGTTGATCGGACTTCTGGATGGGGCAGGCCGCTCAATCGAGCAGCTCGCCGTGGACAAAGGCGTGGCCCTCGGCGGTGACCGGGGCGTCGAAGAAGGTCGCCGCAGGGCTCTGTTCGACCAGCCTGCCGTGGTGCAGCAAGATCACCTCGTCGGCCAGTCGGCGCGCCTGATGAAGGTCATGGCTGGTCATCACGATGCGTACGCCCTGGCGGTGAAAGTCGCCAATGGCGGCCTCCACGGCGCGAATGGCGGCGGGATCCAGGGCCGAGGTGGGCTCATCGAGAAACAGCACCTCGGGCGACAGCAGCCAGGCCCGGGCCAGCGCCAGGCGCTGCTGTTCGCCGCCGGACAGTACCCTGGCCGGTCGCCGGGCGAGCGCCTCCAGGCCAAATCGTGTCAGCGCCTCCCCGGCCCGTTCGCGGCGCTGACGCCGCGGCACCCGCTGCACCGCCAGGGCATACTCGAGGTTGGCCAGGGCCGAGCGTCTGAGCAGCACCGGGCGCTGGAACACCATGGCCTGGCGTGGCGCCGCGCCTTCCCACACCAGGCGCCCCGACGTCGGTTGCAGCAGACCATGGGCCAGGCGCATCAGCAGGCTCTTGCCGGCGCCGTTGGGCCCCATGATCAGGGTGCGGCGATGGCCCTCCAGGTTCAGCGACAGCGGCCCCAGCAGCGTCTGCCCACGGGATGCGTAACTGACGCGATCGAAGTTCAGGCGTGGCGTCGTGGCCGGCACCGAAAGGGTCAGATGGGTCATCCGAGCTGCCTCCGCGTCGCTTCGCCCAGCAGATGTGCCAATGCATTGATGACCCCCACCAGTGTCAGCAACACGATACCCAGGCCCAGCGCCAGGGGCAGGTTGCCCTTGCTGGTCTCCAGCACGATGGCCGTCGTCATGACCCGGGTGACGCCATCGATGTTGCCGCCGACGATCATCACCGCTCCGACCTCGGCGCTGGCGCGGCCAAAGCCGGCCAGCACCACAGTGATCAGCGACAGCCTGGCGTCCCACAGCAAGGTCGGAATACGGCGCCGCCGAGAAACCCCGATGGAAGCGAGCTGTTCGGCGTACTCGCCGTGGAGCTCCTCGACCTTCTGACGGGTCAGGGCCGCCAGGATCGGCAGCACCAGGATGACCTGGGCCACGACCATGGCGGTGGGGGTAAACAGCAGGCCCAGAGAACCCAGCGGCCCTGCCCGGGACAGCAATAGATAGACGGCGAGGCCCGCCACCACCGGCGGCAGGCCCATCAGGGCATTGAGGGTGACGATAAGAGGGGCTCGGCCTGGAAAGCGAAACAGCGCCAGCGCCGCCCCCAATGGAAAGGCCAGCAGGGCAGCGATGGCGACAGCGGTCAGCGAGATCTTCAGCGATAACCCGACGATGTCGAGCAGGTCGGCGTCCAGACCGATGACGAGTTCAAGGGCAGTAAGGAAGGCAGAGTCGGTCATCGTGTCTCGGTCGATTTGGGGGCGTCGGGTGCTTGCCGTTTTCCGGTCTACCGGCATGATGTGATGATCTACTGCGGCGCGCACCCCATGGCCGTAATATATGCAGCCATAGACCACTTCCTGCAAAGTGACCCTCTACACCTTTTGGAGGTAACCCGATGGTCGAACCCGTCCTGCCTCGCTATCTCACCACCGCAGAGGTGGCCGACTATCTGCGGTTGAAGCCACGCAAGGTCTACGATCTGGTCCGCCAGGGGCAGATTCCCTGCACCCGTGCCACCGGCAAACTGCTGTTTCCACGTCATGCCATCGACCTGTGGCTGATGAATCACCTGGAGGGGGATCAGTCTTCCGCGACCGAGCCGCTGGAGGTGATGGCCGGCAGTCAGGATCCGCTGCTGGACTGGGCGATGCGCGAGAGCGGCTGTGGCCTGGCGAGCCTTTGCCTGGGCAGCGGCGACGGTATCCAGCGGCTGATGGCGGGCAAGGCCATGGTGGTGGGTGCTCATCTGCTGGACGGGGCGGGGCGCTACAATGTGCCCTCGGAGCTTGGCCTCGGTGGCATGCGTGACCTGGTGGTGGTGCACTGGGCCAGACGTACCCAGGGGCTGATGCTGGCGCCGGGCAACCCGCTTGGCCTCGAAGGCCTGGGTGACCTGGCAAGGCCGGGGCTACGTATCGGTCGGCGACCCGAAGGTGCCGGCGCCCACCGCTTGCTGGGTTGGCTGCTGGAGCGGCAGGGCATCGAGATGGAACAGCTGGATATGCTGGAGCATCCGGCGACAAGCGAGGACGACCTGGCGCTTGCCGTTGCCCAGGGCAGGGCGGACGTTGGGCTTGGTGTGGAGGCCGCAGCAAGGCGCCAGGGGCTTCATTTCCTGCCCCTGCACCAGGAGTCCTTCGACCTGCTGTTGCGGCGACGCAGCTATTTCAGCGATGCCCTGCAGCGGCTGTTCGCCTTCGCCCGGGGTGAGCGTTTACGGGACCAGGCGGAAAGCCTTGGCGGCTACGAGGTGTCGCGGATCGGGACGATTCGCTTCAACGCCTGATGCGAGGTCGGTGATCCTTGGTGTTCCGCCTTTCACGCGCGCAAGGGTGTCGCGGAGGGCCGGTGATCCTCGGTGTTCCGCCTTTCACGCGCGCAAGGGTGTCGCGTGAAAAGGCGGTCTCACTAGTTACTCTTCCCGCATCGCTCGGGCCAGCATGTCCACGATCGGTTTCGCCACATAGCTGGCGAAGCTTCTTTCGCTGGTGCGGATCATCACCTCTGCCGGCATGCCGGCCATCAGCCGCATATTCTCGGTCATGTCCTTCTCGCCGAGTTCGGTGACCTGGATGCGTACCTTGTAGTAGCGCTGGCGCGTCGCCTCGTCCTCGAAACTGTTGGCGCTGACGTGGACGACCTCACCGTCGATGACGTTGGACAGCCGCTGGTTGAAGGCGCTGAAGCGGATTTCCGCCGGTTGGCCAAGGTACAGATGGTCGACGTCGTGGTTGGCCACCTTGGCCTCGACGATAAAGCCGTCGCCCATGGGCACCAGGTCCATCAGCGGGTCGCCGCCGCGCACCACCGCGCCCAGGGTATGCACCTTGAGCCCGACCACGGTGCCCGCTACCGGGGCGGTGATCTGGGTGCGCTTCAAGGTATCGTTCAGCGCCACCAGGCGTTCTTCAGCGTCCGCCACCTCGGCCTGCACCTGGCGCAGCGCCTCGCCGACCTGCTGCTGGAACTCCTGCAGGCGAATCTGCTTGTTCAGGGTGTTCTCGCTGATCTGGGCCCTGAGCCTGGCCACCTCGGAGACGTGACGAGCGTTGTCGCTCTGGTACTCCAGGCTCTCGCGCTCCATCTCGCGCATGCGCTGGCTGCTGATCAAACCATCACGAAACAGCTTGCGGTGGTTGGCGACATCGCCGTTGAGGGAGTCGATTCGTCGCTGGGTGATGACCTGGGTCTCCTCGAGGCCGGTGATCTGCTCCTCGAGCTGGAGGATCTGCTGGTCGAGCGCCGCCAGGGTGCCCTCCAGCGAGTCGCGGCGTACCTCGAACAGCCGTCGTTGAACCTCCAGCACCGCCTGTACCCGGGCGTTGTCCGAATCGATCAGGGCCTGGGGGAAGACCAGCGTTTCGGCGCCGGACTGTTCGGCCAGCAGGCGTACTTCGCTGGCGCGGGCGATCAGGTACTCGGTCTCGACGATACGACTCTGGGCCATCGCCTGGGTGTCATCCAGGGTGATCAGCGGTGCGCCGGCCTCGACCTGGCTGCCATCCTCGACGTGGATCTGCTCGACGATGCCACCCTCGAGATGCTGCACCGTCTTGGTGAAGCTCTCTACCGACACCGAGCCTGGAGCCACCACCGAGACCGCCAGGCTGGCCATCACCGACCAGCTGCCGAAGCCGCCGAAGGCGACCAGCAGGATGATCAGGCCCATGCGCCGATAGCGAGTGTCCTGCAGCGGCAGGTCGTCCTGGGAAGGGGAGGGGCTGTTCATGATGAGGTCTCCTCACCGCCGCTGCGGCGGTTGACGGGGGAGCGCCCCCGGGCGCTGGGGTGCAGGGTGGTGACGCCGGGCGAGCGCCGTCCAGCGGTGGCCACGGCGGCCGCCGGCGTGTTGCGGCGGGGCGGCGTCAGCGAGGCGATCTGGCCGTCCTTGAGTACCAGGATACGATCGACGTTGCTCAGCAGGCGTTGGCGATGGGTGATCACCAGCGCGGTGGTGCCCTGCTGGCGCAGCTGGAGCAGGCACTCGGCCAGGGCGGCCTCACCGGCATCGTCCAGATTGGCGTCGGGTTCATCCAGCACGATCAGCGCGGGGTCGCCGTAGAGCGCTCGGGCCAGGCCGATACGCTGGCGCTGACCGGCAGACAGCGCGGTGCCGCCGTGATCCAGATAGGTGTCATAGCCTTCGGGCAGCTTCAGCACCAGTTCATGCACGCCGGCACGGCGGGCGGCACGTACGACCTGCTCGGGGTCGACCTCCTGGAAGCGGGCGATGTTCTCGGCCACGCTGCCGTCGAACAGCTCGATGTCCTGGGGCAGATAGCCGAGGTAGGGGCCCAGCGCAGTGCGATCCCACTTGTTGATATCGGCGCCATCCAGGCGCACACAGCCAAGCTGAGCCGGCCATAGCCCGAGCACCACCCGGGCAAGGCTCGACTTGCCCGAGGCGCTGGGGCCGACCACGGCCAGGTGTTCGCCCTTGGCAAGCTTGAGGTCGATGTTGGTCAGGGTCGGCAGGCGCACGCCGGGAGGCGCGGCGCTGACACCTTCCAGGCTGAGCTGACCCCGGGGCCGGGGCAGCGGCATGGTCGGCGGATCGGCGGGCACCTCGTCGAGCAACGCCTCGAGTCGTCCCTTGGCCGTGCGTGCCCCGGAAAAGCCCTTCCAGCCGTTGATCATCTGGTCGATGGGGGCGAGGGCGCGGCCCATCAGGATCGAACCGGCGATCATCATGCCAGGGGTCAGCTCGCCCCTGAGCACCAGAAAGGCACCGATGCCCAGGATCAGCGACTGGAACATCAGCCGCAGCACCTTGGAGGTATTGGTCAGCAGGCCCGAACGATCGCTGGCCTGGGATTGCAGCACCAGGTATTCACGATGGCGCGCCGCCCAGCGGCCCTGGATCCCGGGCAGCATGCCCATGGCGTGCAGCACCTCGGCGTTGCGCAGGTTGCTGTTGGCCAGGTCCTGGGACTGCACGTGGCGACCGTTGGCCTCGGTCAGCAGTTGCTTGGTCATACGCTCGTTGATGACCGCGATGGTGGCCAGGATCACGCCGGCGCCCAGGGCAAACAGCCCAAACCACGGATGAAAGAGTGCCAGCACCCCGATGTAGACCGGTACCCAGGGCGCATCGAAGAAGGCAAACAGGCCGTTGCCGGAGAGGAACTGACGCAGGCTGGTCAGGTCGTTGAGCGGTTGGGCGGAGGGCTTGCCGGGACTCGACAGGGTGCGCTTGAACATGGCGCTGTAGAGCCGGGGACTGATCAGCGCATCGAGGCGATTGCCGACCCGGACCAGGATGCGTGAGCGCATCAGCTCGAGCCCACCCATCACCAGAAACAGGAACACCACCACCAGAGTCAGCATCCACAGGGTTTCCTGGCTGCGGGTGGTCAGCACCCGGTCATACACCTGCAGCATATAGAGTGGCGGCACCAGCATCAGCAGGTTGATGAACAGGCTGAACAGGGCCACATAGCCAAAGCTGCGCCGGCAGAAGGCCAGCACCTTGCGCAGATCGTTGTGTTCCGCAGACATCTTCCCTCTCCCCCTGGACGTTACGTCATTTTTCTTGTTTGGCGAACATTACGCCGTTTTTTTAGAAAATCGGTTGGGCCATTTGCCTATAGATGGTCAATGTCGTGGGTCAATGAGGACGACGAATGACTAAAGATGTTATGCGGATTTTTCTACCTTGCAACTACTTTGCAGGGGCTTTTGCCTAGTTATTCTTTGGATTTTATTCCCCAGTTATCTGCGGGCTGTATCTCTGATTTTTTAATAGTGAAAATCTGAATATATATCCGATGTTGGCATAATAAAAGTCTCATGTTGGAGTGTTGTTACGCTGGACTTCAAGGTGCCTTGTTTTTGGTTTTGGAGTGGTTGGTATACTGCATGCAGATAGGTTAGAAATTTAATAAAACAATAAAAAACAACAAGATATAGCACCGTTGATGAGGGTTTTTCTACCGTTTATTTCGCATTGTTAGCGCTGTCAAAAAAATCTTGATGTACCTCCGTCGGGTTATAGAATCAGAGAGAGCCATCTCTTTCTGGCTGCCGGTTCGTTTGTTGTCTCAGCGGAAGTTGGGGATTCGTCTGGGCGGACTGTAAAGCGGCGAGAGAGATCTTCGAAGAAAGTCGATGGGTTCTTGTTGGTAGTTGGTGGCAATCACTATCCAAAATAATCGTCAGGGGGCAGGCCATGTTTTCCATGTCATTTGTGAGCCGTGGGCAAAAGTCATTTCAAAAGCGTCTGGCAGATAAGGCGGAATTTCGGACAAAAGATTTCGAGATGCATGATCTGGTGGTCGCACCGCATCCTGGCCAATGGCGGGACGCGGTCGAAGCCGTGCGGATGACCTGGAAGGATGCCGCCGGCGCACAAAGCGTCTTCGAGCGTTTCGAACGGCCCTTTGTGTTTGACCATCTTCCGACGCCGCAACCGGGCAAGCTGGCCATGGTGATCGATGCCCTCGATGGGCAAGGGCAGGCTCTGGGCGGACTTCGTGCCGCCTTCGATGTGCTTATCGAGGACGCCGAGGCTGCCAGTGACGAAGAAGTCGCAGGCCCGAGTGGCCAGGTGGAAGCGGGGCAGGACGGTGAAGGTCTGGAAGCATCGGAACAAGCGTCTGGTGATCAGGGTATCCCGGCAGATGCAGCGCCGGCGTCGGCACCAGGCGCGCCTGCTGCGTCCGATAGCACAGCGCCTTTGGCAACCCCAGCATCAAGCTCGGCAGCAACCCCAGCAGCGCTTTCTACCACCCCAGCCGCAGCGCTTTCAGCCACCCCTTCAGCCACCCCCTCAATAGTGGCCGCGGCCGCACCGATCGGCTTTTCGCTGCGTATCCAGGCCGAGGACGATGACGCCAGCGACGGCGCCTCGGCCAGTATTGCCGGCGATACCGGAATCGCCGTGGTCAGTGATCCGGCTAACCCTGACGCCGCCGACGCCGAGGGCAACGCCTACGTGGACTACGGCAACGGCGTGGCCGGTGGCGAGAGCCTGACCTTCACCTTCGAGGCGCCGGAGGCCGGTGAATACGACCTGGTGCTGCGCTACGCCATGGGCGACGGCAACCGTCCACTGCGACTGGACGTCAATGGCGAGCTGTTCGACCGCATGTTCGACCTGCCCGCCACCGGCGATGATTTCACCAACTTCGAGCTGACCCAGCCGGTACGGGTGACCCTGGCCCAGGGCACCAACACCATTACGCTGACCTCCAACGGGGCCAGCGGGCCTAACATCGACTATCTGGAAATCACCGCCCCGGACCCCGATCGCTACGTGGTGCAAGGCGAGGACATGCTGCTGTCGCCCGCCGAGGACGTGAACGACAGCGGCACCAACCGGGTGGCGACGCTCGACAGCATCGCTGACTTCACCAACAACAACGAGACCTTCCGCGTCGGCGCCGAAGGTGCCGGCTACCTGGATTGGGCGTTTGGTAATGCCAATGCCAGCGCTGACTTTACCCTGGACGTGGCCACCGCCGGCACCTACACCGTAAGCGTCACCTACGCGACCTCCGACCCCCGTCCGCTGGACCTGATACTGGTGGACGGCGCGACCACCACCACCCTGGGCACCTTTGCCTTCGCGACAACCACGGCGCCGGACTACTACCCCGACGATGTCGAGTCCGATCTCGACGCTGCCAACCGGCCCAATCAGAGCAGCCAGTGGGAAGGCTGGACCGTCGAGACCCTGGAGGTAGACCTGGCTGCCGGTTCCAATACCCTGCGTCTGGGCGGCGGCTATACCAATGGCCCCAATATCGACAAGATCGAGCTGGCCCTGGTCAGCGCTGCGGTCACCAATCCAGTGATCGACCCGCTGGTGGTGCAGGCCGAGGACGCCGAGCTCGGCGTCGACAACGGTGCCGCCACCCTGGTGCGCGACGCCGAGAACCCCGAGAGCGGCGGCTTTGTCGGGCTACGCCCGGACTACTCTGGCACCGGCTATGTGGACTTCGGCAGCGAACCCGGTGACAGCCTGACATTTACCGTCAACGTGTCCGAGGCGGGTGACTACGACCTGAACTTCCGCTACGCCAGCAACGGGGCGCGCCCGCTGGATCTGTCGATCAACGGGGGAGACGCCTCGACCCAGGCCTTTGCCAGCACAGACCCCAACGCCGGCAATGTCGATCCCGAGGGATTCGATGTCTGGGGTTACCAGACCCTGACGGCGAGTCTGCAGGCCGGCGACAACACCATCACCCTGGCGATCCCGGCTGGCCGCAACAATGGACCCAACGTCGATCGTCTCGAGGTCACCACGGCGGGTACCGGTCCGGTCGGCGATGTCGAGGGCGACGAAGGTGACGACCTGTCGTTCAGCTCCGCTTCCGCCCTGATCAATGCCGACGCCGCTGCCTCGGCGGGTTTCAACGTGACGGGGCTGGATGATGACATCGTCTTCGTCGGCGTCAGCTTCGATGGCGGCGTCAACGTCGAGGAGGTCACCCCGGACGCCAACGGTGACTTCAGCCTCGACCTGTCCGGCCAGGCCGATGGGCCGCTGGCGGCCAGCCTGATCGCGATGGATGCCTTCGGCAACCGTGCGACTCGCGAGCTTTCGTTGACGCTGGATACCACCGCCGACGAGGGTGCTGACCTGGCGCTCAGCGGCCCGGTCGATCCGGTAACCGCGGATGACAGCGACGCTGTCACCTTCAACCTGGCGGGGCTGGACACCGACGCCGACGTCGTCGAGGTAAGCTTCGACGGCGGCACCACCCGCACCCCGGTCGGGGTCGATGGCGGCAGCTTCCAGCTGGACCTGTCCGGCCAGGGCGCCGGCACCCTGGACGTCACCCTTTACGTCACCGACGCCGCCGGCAACGAAGCCAGCACCAGCACCCAGGTCACCCTGGAAGCCGACGATGCCCCGCTGACGGTGGACTTCTCGGCGGGGGCGATCTCGTCCTACGGCGGCAACCAGGACAACCCGTCCCAGGGCACCGGCGCGGCGGTGGAAGACGCCGGCGCGACGCTCGCCCTGACCGACAACGTGTGGAAGCGGGTGGCCCTGGGCGAAAGCTACCAGATCACCGCCGACACCCGCCTGACGCTCGAACTCAGCGCCTCTGACACCCCGGTGTCGGAAATCATCGCGATCGGCTTTGACCTCGACGACAACCCCTTCAACGGTGGCAACAGCGCCTACCAGCTGGCCGGCACCCAGAGCCAGGGTGGTTTTGTCGACCTGCGTGGACAGGGCGTCGATGACGACGGTGATGGCGTCGTCAGCTTTACCATCGATCTGTCGGCCCACGCGGGCACCACCATCGATTCGCTGGTGTTCGTCAACGACGACGACCTGGGCGCCAAGGGCAGCGCGCGCTTCTCCAACGTGACCCTGAGCGAGGCCACCACCGGCGACGTCAATCAGGCGCCGCAGGTGGTCGGTGGTGGCGTCGCCGACCTTGCCCTCGATGAAGGTTCCACCCTCGAGGTCGACCTGGCCTTCGAGGACCCCGACGGCGACGACCTGAGCTACCGCTTTGAGGTGGCCGACGCCGATGGTGCGCCTGTCGACGCCGCTGGTCTTGCCATCGACGGCAGCGTGCTGAGCGGCAGCTTGGACGGGCTGGAACCCGGTGATTATACCGTTACCTTGTTTGCCGATGACGGTCAGATCGAGACCTCCGACAGCTTTGTGCTGACCATCGACAACGTCAACGACGCTCCGGTGGCGGAACCGGCGGCGCTGGAGCCGTTCTTCGGTGAAGTCGGCGAGGCCTTCGGCCAGGTGGCGATCGCCGACTTCGCGCCGCTGTTCTCCGACCCCGATGGTGACGACCTGACCCTGACGGTCGAAGACTTGCCGGCAGGACTCGAGGTGGTCAATGGCGTGATCCAGGGCACGCCCTCCCAGGGCGGCAATTTCAGTGTGACCCTGCGCGCCACCGATCCCGGCGGTCTGTCCGCGACCCAGGTGCTGGAGTTCCAGATCGAGGGCACCGATATCGGTGACGTCGTGACCATCGAGGCCGAGGCCTTTACCGACCTGGACGCCGACAACGTCATCGCCACCGGCAACGCCAGCGCCTCGGGCAATGAGCTGATCCGCGTGACCAGCAACGCGCCCGCCACCGTGGGCACCGAGCTTGCGGCCGCAGGCGTCGAGCCGGGCTGGTATCGCGTTACCCTGTACGTCTTCGACGAGACCGACGGTGAGGGTGAACTGACCCTGTCCATCGACGGCAATGCCCTCGAGGCGCGCAATCTGTCGAGCGACAGCCTGACCTCCGACGTCGTATTGAGCGACGACTTCGGCACCCTGGTGGGTAGTGGTGGCCGGGGCAACGCCGGTCAGAGCGGCAACCGCAAGGAGATCGTGTTCGAGACGCCGGTGGAGATTACCGCCGATTCGCTGCTGTCGCTGGAGCTTAGAGGCGAGGGCGGCGAGCTGATGCGCATCGACTCGCTGGACCTCCTGCGCATCGAGGAGCCGGTCAACAACGCCCCGACGATTGACGGCCTCGACGACAGCGTCAGTGTCGATGAAAA
The DNA here is from genome assembly GCF_003056325.1 of Halomonas sp. BN3-1. NCBI lineage: Bacteria > Pseudomonadati > Pseudomonadota > Gammaproteobacteria > Oceanospirillales > Halomonadaceae > Halomonas > Halomonas sp. BN3-1. The sequence goes on from NZ_PYVV01000001.1 coordinate 367,701, forward strand.
CACCAGTGCCGTGGCGACCCTGACACTGGACGACCTGGACGGTGACGCCCTGACGGTGACCCTCGAGGGCGCCGATGCCGCGCTGTTCAGCTTCGACGCCAATACCGGCGTACTGAGCTTCGTCAATGCCCCGGACGCCGAGCTCGCCGCAGACGCCAACGAAGACGGCGTCTATGAGCTGACGGTCATCGTCAGCGACGGCGAAGACAGCGTGTCCCAGGCGACCCTGGTCACGGTCAACGACGTCAACGAGAGTCTCTCGATCGGTGCAACCGCACTTGCCATCGACGAGAACCTGACCGAGATCGGGTCCATCGCGGTGCTCGATGAGGACGGTCAGCCGGCCACCCTGACGGCGCCGGTGTTTGCCATCACCGGTGGTGTCGACGCGCCGCTGTTCACCATCAACGCTGATACCGGAGCGCTGGCCTTTACCTCGGCGCGTGACTTCGAGCTGGCGGCGGACGCCAACGAAGACAACGTCTATGAGGTCGAGGTCAGCGTCAGCGACGGTGATCTTTCCACCACCGAGCTGGTGTCGGTCACCGTCAACGACGTCGACGAGGCGCCTTTCTCGCCCTTGAGCCTGCAGGCCGAGGACGGTGTGGTCGAGAGCTTCGATACCGACCCCAACAACACCGACACCCAGGTTCGCGACCCGGACAACCCCGAGGCGAACCAGCCCACCGGACTGCGTCCGGGCTTCAGTGGCACCGGCTATCTGGACTTCGGTGACACCCCGGGAGACAACGTCAGCTGGCAGATCGACGTGGCCCAGGCCGGCCAGTACGACATCAGTGTGCGCTACGCCACCAATACCGATCGTCCGCTGGACCTGGTGATCAACGGCGGTGATCCGCTCGCCCTGGCCATGGTCAGCACCGATCCGGACGGCACCGGCCCCGAGGAAGGCTTCGACCACTGGCAGTTCGAGACCGTCACCGTGACCCTGGAGGCGGGCAGCAACACCATCGCCCTGGCGATCCCGGCAGGTGCCAATACCGGTCCCAACATCGATCGCATCGAGGTGACCGAGGGCGGCAGCGGCCCGATTGCGGAGGACGTCAGCGCTGACGAGGACGGCGATCTCGCCATCGTCGCCGACGACGATACCCTCGACGCCAACCAGCTGGCGGCGGCGGTGTTCAATGTCTCGGGCGTCGATGACGACGTTACCACCGTCGAGGTGTCCTTCGACGGTGGCGCGACCCGCACCGAGGTGACGCCGGATGCCTCGGGCAACATTACCCTGGACCTGAGCGGCCAGCTCGACGACCAGAGCGGTGATCTCACCGTCTCGCTGTTTGTCACCGACGCCGCCGGCAACGAGGCCAGCGCCACCGAAGTGGTCAGCTTCGAGGACGACGACGTGGTGGTGGCGCCGATCACCCTGCAGGGAGAGGACGCCGACATCGTCGACGTGGGCGGTACCGCCCAGGGCGAGGTCACCCGGCCGGTGGATGCGGACAATCCCGACGACTTCGGCAATCATCGCCCCGGCGCGGTGGGTGACGCCTACCTGGACTTCGGCTCCAACCCCGGCGACCAGATCACCTTCAACGTCAACGCGGTGGAGGCCGGCAGCTACACCGCCACCGTGCGTTATGCCAATGGAGGTGATGCCCCGCGGCCGCTGGATCTGACCGTCAACGGCGATGATCAGGGCCAGCTCGGCTTCCCCAACGCCACCGGCGCGGACGCCTGGAACGAGTGGCAGACCCTGGAAGTCGAGGTAGAGCTGGTCGAGGGCGCCAACACCTTCACCCTGACCATGCCCGCGGGCGCCACCGGCGGTCCCAACATCGACCAGGTGGTGTTCGACTTCAACGAGGCCGACGTCGGCACCCCGGCGTTCAACTTCGCCATCGAGGGTGAGGCGCTGACCATCGTCGACGCCGACGGCGACACCCAGGTGCGCGACGCCGACAATCCGGAAACCAACACCGCAGCCGGCCCCGACGGTCTATGGAATGGCTTCTCCGGTAGCGGTTACCTGGACATGGGCGCCGACGCCGGTGACGCCGCCGAGTTTCAGGTGAGCGTCGATGAGGCCGGCACCTACACCCTGGAGGTGCGTTATACCAACGCCGGCACCAACGGCGCCGACCGTCCCATGGATATCCTGGTCGACGGCCAGAGCCAGGGCAGCCTGGCCTTTGCCTCCACCGGAACCGACGCGGCCGGCTGGGAGAACTGGACCACCACCACCATCGAGGTGGAGCTTGAGGCCGGCGACAACACCATTCGTCTGGCCAATATCGGCAACGCTGGCCCCAACATCGACAGCCTGACGGTGAGTCGTGACGGGGTGGCACCGGATCGTCCGGTGGAGCCGGGCGATCGCTTCTCGGTCAAGATCAACTTCCAGCCCGAGGGCACCGCGGTGCCGGATGGCTACATCGCCGACAACGGCAAGGCCTTTGGCACCCAGTCGGTCACCGTCGACGGCCAGACCTACCAGTACGGCTGGGTCACCGAGGAGTCGATCTACGATGGCGATCCCGGCACCGAGCCACTGGACATCAGTTCGCTGACCAGCGTTGCGGTCAATGATCGCACCGATGACATCGCCGGCCTCGACCCGCGTCAGGGAACCTACGCCCACTTCGACCAGCCGGGACCCAACTATGTGCGGGCCGGCTGGGAGATCGAGCTGGAAGACGGCTTCTACGAGGTCACCATCTCCATCGGTGATACCAGTGGGCCCTACGACAGCAACAACGTGCTCAACGCCGAGGGCGAGCTGTTCAACGACCCCTTCACCCCGTTCCGCCCGGATGACTTCCCGGCCGACACCAACCCGTCCAACGACACCGACGGCGTGCGCTCTGACCTGGTCACCCGCATCGTCCAGGTCACCGACGGTCGTCTGACCCTGGATTCGATGGGGCTCAACAACGAGAACACCGAGATCCAGTACATCGAGATTCAGGCCCTGCCGGACCTGACCCCTGGGGACGATCGCGATGCCGCCGAAGACTACGCCTTCTTCACCGACGCCCGGGCGATCGCCGGGGTCGGCCAGAACGAGGTGGAGGTGGATCTCGATCCGGATGACGGTGCCATTCCCACCGGGGTCGATCCGACCTCCGACATCTTTGTCGGCATCTCGGTGGTGGACGGACGTGGTGGAGCCCTGCTCGAAAGCCTGGGCGACGGCTCGATCCGGTTGTTCGAGACCGTCACCGGTCAGGAAGTCAGCTTCAACGCCAACACCACCGGCGGCTTCGATTCGCTGACCATCTCGCCGAGCCAGACCCTCAAGCCGTTCACCAGCTACACCCTGGTGATCGACGGCTTCCAGGACCGTGGCCCCAACGACGATGCGAGCGCGCCGACCCGCGAGTTCCAGAAGTACACCAACACCTTCGTCACCGGCGCCGAGCCGGAGGTGGTCGCGCGCGACGTGGCCTTCAACGACGTGGTGGAACTCAACGGCGCCGCCGACGGTGCCTTCGGCTTCACCTCGCTGGAGATGAGCCCGGATGGCGCCTACATGTACATCGCCACCATCAGCGGTGAACTGTTGCGCTACGACGTCGACCCGATCGACGGTTCGCTGTCCAATCGCCAGGATCTGAGTCTGCCCAACGACTATTTCGACCAGCCGGGACAGAGTCAGCAGCGCGGCATCATCGGTCTGGTGGTGGACCCCACCGATCCCAATGTGCTGTGGATCACCGACAACTATCCGATCCCGCTGACCGGACGTGACAACGGTGTGCCGGACTTCAGCGGACGGATCACCAAGATCACCCTGGACGATGGACCCGGCTTCTCCGGTACCGCCGAGGCCTATATCACCGGCTTGCCGCGCTCCAACGGCGACCACGTGACCAACAGCCTCGAGTTCCGCGAGAACCCGGACTACGACCCGGACACCAACCCGGACGTGCCGAGCCATCTGCTGTATCTGATCCAGGGCTCGAACACCGCCATGGGCGAGCCGGACAGCGCCTGGGGCAACCGTCCCGAGCGTCTTCTGAACGCCGCAGTGCTGGAGATCGATCCGACCCGTGACGTGTCCAATGGGCCCTTCGACGTCAGCACCGAACCGCTGCCCGACGATGGCCTGAACCGGCGCTTCGATGACCCCGACGGTCATCCCAAGGATGATCCCATCCCCATGGGCAACGGCGAGTTCTTGGTGTTCGACGATCGCGGCGTAGCCACGGTCCAGGACGCCAGTGGCAACGTGCTGGAGACCTACTACGATCCCTACGCCCCCGACGCGGTGTTGACGATCTTCGCCACCGGGGCGCGTAACGCCTACGACCTGGTGTGGCACTCCAACGGCTTCCTCTACGTGCCGACCAACGGCTCGGCGGCCGGTGGCAACGTGCCGGATGATCCCTCCACGCCGGAGAACGAGCGCTACACCAATGTCGAGAATCAGGATGACTACCTGTTCCGTATCGAGGAGGGCGGCTACTACGGCCATCCGAACCCGCTGCGTGACGAGTACATTCTGAATGGCGGCAATCCCACCGGTGCCAACGACCCCAACCAGGTCGACAAGTACCCGACGGGCACCATTCCCGAGGGCACCTACGACATCGCCGGGGTCTATTCGCTGGGCGAGAACCGCTCGCCCAACGGGGCGGTGGAATACACCAGCGGCGTGTTCGGCGGCAACCTCCAGGGCAACGTGCTGTTCACCGAGTACTCCGGCGGTGACGACGTGCGCTCCATCACCCTGGACGCCAACGGCAACGTCATCGGCGACGATGTGCTGCGTGATCCCGACGGCAACGTCATCACCTACGTCGACCCGCTGGACATCATCGAGAACCCGGCTACCGGCCAGCTCTACCTGCTGACCCTCAACCGCGGCAACGGCCAGAGCCAGATCATTCGCCTCGACCCGGCCCCGGGTGGCACCACCGGTCCCGTCGATCCGGATCCCGATCCCGTCGATGATCTGGTCATGGTGCTGGCCATCCAGGCCGAGGACATGACCCCGGATGACGGCACCTCGGTGGTCGTGGCCTCCGGTGCTGGCGCCGAGATCGAGATCCGCGACATCAACAATCCCGAGCCGAACCAGGCAGATCTGCCCAACGGCCTGCGACCCGGCGCCTTCGGGGTCGATGGCAATGACGTCGACGATGACGGTGTGCCCGGCGGTTACGCCGACTTCGGTAGCACCAATGAGGACTTCATCACCTTCAGCTTCGAGCTGGACCCCGATCAGGCCGGCGACTCGGTGCTCAGGGTGCGCTACGCCAACGGCGGCAATGCCGATCGTCCTCTGGAGGTGTTCGTCAACAACGTCTCGGTGGGCGTCGTATCCTTCCCGCCGCCCCAGGACCCGTCGCTTGATGACGCAGACTCGCGCTGGGCCGAGTGGCTGACGGTGGATATCGATGCCGATCTGGCAGCCGGTCTCAACACGGTGCGCTTCCAGGCCACCGACAACACCGGGCCCAACATCGACCAGCTGGCGATCCTCCAGGAAGAGGATGCAACGCCAGGCTTCACCCTCTACGAGGCCGAGGACGCCGCGCTCGGCGGGGCGGTAGTCGTCCCCGAGAGCCAGGACGACCGCAACGCCTCCGGTGATGGCTTCGTCGACTTTGCCGGTGCCGGGGACCAGACCATCACCTGGACGGTGAACGTGGACGAGGCGGGCAGCTACGAGATCGGCTTCCGCTACGCGCTGGCCGCGAGCAAGGCCGACCGTCCGCTGGGCCTGACCATCAACGGCAATGACCTGGGTCAGCTCAATTTCGTCGGCCAGAGCAACGACGACGAGACCGACTGGTTCTTCCAGGACGTGCTGGTCAACCTGGAAGCCGGCAGCAACACCATCGTGCTGACCGCGCCGAATGCCGTGGGCCCCAACATCGACCTGCTGCGGGTGCCGGACGACAGTGGTGACATCTTCATCCCGGTCTACGCCGATGTCTCCGATGGTGGCCGCATCGAGCTCGAGGATGGCAACAGTGCGCGTACCGTCAATGAGCTGACCGCCGACTTCTACTTCACGGTGGACAGCGACGGTCTCTATCGTCTGGACCTGGCGGCCAACGCCGGTGCCGATGACGGTGGCTCGCTGGCGCTGACCCTCAATGGGCAGACCATCGATAGCCTGGCCTATCCCGGGGTGGGTGACGACGGCGAGCAGGGCATCTACGTCGAGCTTCAGGCCGGCGTCGAGTACAACCTGCGCGCGGTATCCAGCGCCGATGGTGCCGATGACCTCGACTACCTCGACGTGTCGCCGCTGACCGGTAACGACAACGCCGATATCGAGGTGCAGAGCGGCGATGCTGCCTACTTCGCCAACCGCCTGCACTTCAGCTACCTGGAGAACAACAGCGCCTCGAACGATGATCGCGAGTTCAAGGACAGCGCCACGGTGACGATCTCCAATAGCGGCAGCGAGCCGCTGGAGATTCTCGAGTCCGATATCGACGGGCCCTTCGTGCTGGCCGATCCGGGTGCGTTCGACGGCCTGACCCTCGCTGCCGGTGAGTCGCTCACGGTCACGGTGCTGTTCGACCGGGACGCCTATACGGCGCCGACCACCGACGCCGGGGATGGTGTCTTCGAGGGTCGCATTCGACTGGTGACCAATGACCAGGACTCGCCGGTGGCCGAGATCCACATGGCCGGCTTCTGGCAGGCTCGTGACGAGGGTGGCTGGGAACCCAACGTCAACGAGGTCTGGGAGGTGTTCGGCTTCGGCAACCAGATCGATGGTCTGGCGACCACCGGTGGCGGCCAGAACTCGGTGCTCAACGACTTCGACCTGTATCGGCCGGTCAACGACGACGAGGTGCTGTCGCGCTACTGGTCGCTGGCCGACGGCGTAAGCGAGGCCAAGATCACCCAGATCGCCGCCTACCACGGTGGTGGCGGGGCGACGCTGGGTATCCATGCGCCGGGCAACAAGAACCAGGACATCATCTTTACCAACCACCAGGGAGACAACAACCAGACGCTGTTGCCGCTGGTCAACAACGGTGACTTTGCCACCGCGACGTTCAGCCGGGATACCATCCCCGATGGCTGGGCCGGCGAAGAGGTCTTCGGCATCGAGATGGCCGGCCTGTCCACCGATCCGTCGCTCAACCCCCAGGGTGGAGGCACGCCGCCGGCGGACGCCGACGGCATCGAGCGGGGCTACACGGTGCGCATGTTCCGGGCGCTGGACGCCGACGGCAACGTGATCCCCAATACCTACCTGGGGATCATGGACTACACCGGCATCAACTATGACTACAACGACAACATGTTCGTGATCGAAGGGGTCAAGCCGGTGTCCGGTGGCTCGCTGACCGTGACCAACAACGACGGCGTGCCTTCCGACGAGCGCCTGGTGATGTCGCGCATCGAGAACCCGGTCAATGATGCCCAGGAGGTCCACGACGAGGTCACCATCACCCTGTCCAACGACGGCTTCGATGCCCTGACCATCGACGACGTCGAGGTCAGCGATACCTCGCTGTTCGAGCTGACCGAGGCGTTCAGTGCGGTGACCCTGGCGCCGGGCGAGTCGGTGGAGGTGACGGTGCGCTTTATCGCCGATGACCCCAACGACGGTTCGCTCTACGAGGCCAGCCTGATCATCAGCTCAAGCGACGCCGACGAGGCCGAGAAGGTGATCGAACTGGCCGGCATCAGCCAGAACCAGTCCGAGAGCGGCCAGGAGCCGACGGTGCAGGAGATCGTCAACGCCTTCGGCTACTCCACCGACGTGGCCCAGGGACAGATGAACCAGGGCGGCCTGGTGGAGGCCAACGGCGACGAGGTTCTGGCGCCGTACTTCCAGCGCGCCGACGGGGCCTCGCCGATCACCATCACCCAGCTGGCGGCCTACCATGGCCAGGGTGACATCGCCCGGCTGTTCATCCACGACGTCGACAGCCGCGACATCGACGAGATCATCGCCCATGACGAGGCCGACGGTCAGACCCTGTTGCCGCGTACCCTGAATGACGGCGACAACCTGGCGGTGGCGACCCTGGATCGTGACGATCCCTTCGGCTTCTATGCCGAGATCTCCGATCGTCCGGGATACATCTCCTGGTCCGATCCCGATGCCAACCTCTACGAGGACACCATCGATGCCATCGGTATCCCGGGGGCCAACCTCAACTGGGACGAGAACGACGGTCACCTGATCCGGGTGTACGTGGCCAAGGACGCCGACGGCAACGTGATCCCGAACACCTATATCGTCATCCAGGACTACGCGGGGGTGAACTACGACTACAACGACAATATCTTCCTTGTCGAGAACGTCACCACCTATGATCCGACCGGCGCCGAGGACGCCGACGGCAATGGCCGCGTGGACCTCTACGACGACGATGATGGCGACGGTACCCCGAACTTCCTCGACGATCCGACGCCGGTGGAGCAGACCGCCTTCAACGACGACCAGAGCGCTTGGGCCGTCGGAGCAGACGGCCTGACCCTGGAGGCGAGGTTCTTCGACAACGGGGGTCAGGGAGTGGCCTACAACGACACCACCGACGCGCACCAGGGCGATGGCTTCCGCTCCGACGAGGCGGTGGACATCTCCAACGGTAGCCTGGCCATCGGCTATGTGGCCGACGGCGAGTGGCTGGAGTACACCCTGAACGTGGAGACGGCAGGCACCTATACGCTGAACTTCTCCACCTCGGCGGTCTCAGGTGGCAAGTCGATCACCGCGGCCTTCGAGCAGGATGGCAACTTCTACACCGATGCCCAGACGCAGGCCTTGCCCAACACCGGCAGCTTCACCAGCTTCACCGAGGTGGGTCCCCTGACCTTCGATCTGGAAGAGGGTGAGCAGGTGCTCAGGCTGACGTTCAACGGCGGTCAGCTCGATCTGGCATCGTTCAGCCTGGATCTGGTGGAGCCGGTGGACGACGGTCAGGACCCGTTCAACGACACCCAGACCCCGTGGCTGGTGGACGCCGACGGTCTGACCCTGGAGGCGCGGTTGTTCGATAGCGGCGGTCAGGGGGTGTCGTACAACGACTCCACCGCGGCGCATCAGGGCAATGGCTTCCGCTCGGACGAGGCGGTGGACATCTCCACGCCGTCACTGGCCATCGGCTACATCACCGAAGGCGAGTGGGTCGAGTACACCATCAACGTGGCCGAAGACGGGCTCTATGATCTTGGTTTCCTGACCTCGATGGACACCAATTTCCCCGGGCCGCGCACCATCACCGCAAGCTTTGCCAAGGGCGGCGACAGCCCCTACGTGAGCGCCTCGCCGGTGGCGGTGAACGACACCGGTAGCTGGAGCAACTTCGTGCCGACCGAGACCACCCAGGTGGCGCTGGAGGCGGGCGAACAGGTGGTACGCCTGACCTTCAACGGCGGCTCCATGGATCTGGCGAGCTTTACCCTGGCGCCGGTGGGAGCGGTGGACGATGGCCAGCAGGCATTCACCGACGATGGCCAGCCCTGGCAGGTGGGCAGCGAGTTCAGCCTCGATGCGGTGAACTATGACGAGGGCGGACAGGACGTCGCCTACAACGACACCAGCGAGGCGCAGCTCGGCAGCAACGTGCGCGGCGAGGGGGTGGATCTGTCCAACGGCGGCAGCGCCATCGGCTGGATCGAGGATGGCGAATGGGTGGAGTACACCCTGAACATCGAGCAGGCGGGGACCTACGACATGGCCTTCCTGGCCTCGCTGGGTACCACCGGCGGTGGGCAGCGCTCGATTACCGCCAGCTTCACCAAGGACGACGGCACGCCCTACGCCACCGCCACGCCGGTGGGGGTCGAGCCCACCGGTGGCTGGACCAACTATGTCGAGACCGAAAGCACCCAGGTGACGCTGGAGGCCGGTGAGCAGGTGCTGCGCCTGACCTTCAACGGCGGGTCCATGGACCTTGAGGGCTTCTCGCTGTCACGGGATGGCCAGCAGGCGTTCAACGCCGGTGGTACCCCCTGGCTGGTGGACGCCGATGATGGCCTTGCGCTGGATGCGGTGCAGTTCGACGAGGGCGAGCAGGGCGAGGCCTTCAACGAGCTGAGCTCGGCGCAGTTCGGTAGCGACTTCCGCGATACTCCAGTGGATATCGTCGGCCAGGGTGAGGCCGTGGGCTGGATCGAGGATGGCGAGTGGCTCGAGTACACCATCAATGTCGAGCAGGCCGGTAGCCATACCCTGTCCTTCGTTACTTCTGGCCCCAATGGCGGACGCAGTATCACCGCCTCGGTGGAGCAGAACGGCAGCGTCTACGAGCAGGGCAGCGTCGACACGCCGGTGACCAGTGACTGGGGCGTGTTCGTCGACACGGCGTCGATGACCCTGGATCTGGAGGCAGGCGTGCAGGTGCTGCGACTGACCTTCAACGGGGGTTCCCAGGACATCGCGTCCTTCGAGCTGACCCGTGATCCAGACGTGGCGGCGGCCAACGCGGCCAGCGCCAGTCTGCTGCTGGCGGACGATCCGCTCGCCAGCCAGGCCGACGATGGTATCGACAGCCAGCCGATGAGTGACGATGTCGGGCTCCAGGGCGTTCAGCAGGACGACGCCGGCTTCTGAGGCTGAGGCTTGGAGAACAAGCCAAGGCGGAACAGAAAAACGAGGGAGGAAGCCATGTCAGGCCCCGGCAACGGGGTCTGACGACAACAAAAATGGAGGAGGGAGGATGGCCGGGGGGCCATCCTCTGCTCCAGAAAGATGCAGCAGAGTCGCTGTCATGGTGTCCCGTGCCGGCAGGGAGCTGGCCCTGCGCGGACCGTCCCCCCCTGAACCTTGGTCCGCGCAGTTCTTTTTCTTGCCATCAACGAGCCGAGTGGTCCAACTCGGTCCTCGTCATCTTCTTCTGCTTGACCCGGCAGCTTGTTCCCACTGCTTGATCCCTCTGCTTGATCGCACTGTTTGATCCCTCGGGGGGCCCTTCCTGGAACTGGCAGTCTGCGCGTGTGCATGGCGCCGTCGAACCAGCGCTAAAGCGTACTTCAGACGAGCCGCAATTCGAGAACGTGTCGGATCTGGTGTCCATCCCACTCATACCCGAGGTGACGCCCCTGCCATGTCGCGGATACGGCAGGAGGTCGCAATATCGCGGCGCATTGGCCTCCCTGGTCGCGCACGCTGGGGTATACGATACCGTCGCTGCGGTCTTCCCAGGCGCGTCTTCCAAAGGCCTGACTGGCCCTCCAGTCATCTGGTGCGATCAGAGTATCGGCGCCAGGCGGGCTTCCTCTCAGGTCAAGCAATTCGGCGTCGAGATTGGCCAGATAGACACGTTGTTGCACCTGCATGGGAGGCTCATCGGATTCTCTCAGGAACCGTTCTGTGTGATATCGCGTTTCTGCAATGGCCGTAGCCTCGCTCATCGCCGTGTAGTAGGCGCCGAAGGTGCCATCGGTGAATCTGGTCCCGCGGCTGTTGAAATGGCAAAAAGCCGCCATCACCGGCGTCCAGCCAGGGCCATAGCGACGATCTTCGTCCCTCACCAGGTGTATCTCACCGGCCTGCTCCCTCAGGCGCGGGGAAGTCGCCCCCTCCAGCTCCTGGAGCAGCTCCCGATCACCGGGCTCGGCAACCCTTTCGAACAGGTCGATCGGTGGGAAGCGTGAGGGTACGATTCGGTAGCAGGGACGCCAGGTCACCCGAGAGACCGGAAAGGTCACGCGTGGCCGCCCCCTCTTGCCGCATCGAGATGCTGACGCACGACATAGAGGTCCGACACTTGGCCTTGGCGTAGCCTTTCGATAGGGGGACGTCCACCGAATAGCGGGTTGCTGTTGGGACGCCGTAGCCAAGAATCGGCGGCATCCGTGCGCGGCAGCAGTAGTTGCAGGGCCTTGTAGATTCCTATGATCAGCGACATGCGCTCCAGATGGTTGACATCGAATCGCGCAGACTCTGGATCCTTGCGCCAGCGTCGATAGGTGGAATCGGCCACCCCGAGCAACACCGCGGCGTCCTGTTCAGGCAGTCCCCAGTCACGGATGATGTTGGGATAGGTCCTCATCGCAGCCGCACCCATGTCGCGACGCTTGTCAGCGGTCAGTTGCGCAATCGCCATGACAACCTCCTCGCATTGACGGCACTGGTTGTTGGAAGATGGGCGCCAAATGGTAAAAGTTAAGGAATTGTCGCTCATTTGGCGGCCGCTGTCACGGTGATGGGGAGTGTCACCGTGGTGGAGAGTGCCACGGTGGCGGAGAGTGTCACGGGGGAGGCGGGGAGCATGGCCCGGGCTAGCATATCGCCATTGAATCAGCGGTTTGGTGATTGCTCCTTCGTCATTCCTCACGCATGGCCCTAGCGAGCATGTCGCCATTGAATCAGTGGTTTGGTGATTGCTATTCAGTTGTTGCACTTCACCTATTCCTCACGCATGGCCCGGGCGAGCATGTCGTTGATCGGTTTGGTGATATAGCTGGCGAAGCTTCTCTCCCCGGTGAGGATCATCACCTCTGCCGGCATGCCTGCGACAAGACGCATGTTGTCGGTCAGCTGCGATTTGCCCAGGTCGGTCACGCCGACACGGACCTTGTAGTAGCGCTGGCGGGTGGCTTCGTCCTCGAAGCTGTCTGCGCTGACGCGGACCACCTCGCCGTCGATGACATTGGACAGGCGCTGGTTGAAGGCGCTGAAGCGGATTTCCGCCGACTGGCCGGGGTAGAGGTGATCCACATCGTGGTTGGGGACGCGGGCCTCGATCACGAAACCGTCGCCGGCCGGGACCAGGTCCAGCAGCGGGTCGCCACCACGTACCACGGCGCCCAGGGTGTGCACCTGCAGGTCCACCACGGTACCCGCCACTGGGGCCGTGATTCGCGTGCGCGCGAGGGTGTCATTGAGGGCGACCAGGCGCTCTTCGGCGTCGGCGACCTCTGCCTGGACCTGACGTAGCGCTTCGCCGACCTGCTGTTGAAATTCCTGCAGGCGAATCTGCTTGTTCAGGGTGTTTTCACTGATCTGGGCGCGCAGTCGGGCGATCTCCGAGGCGTGTCCCGCATTGTCACTCTGATACTCCAGGCTCTCGCGTTCCAGCTCACGCAGACGCTGGCTGCTGATCATGCCGTCACGAAACAGCTTGCGGTGGTTGGCGACCTCACCTTCCAGCGAGTCGATGCGTTGCTGGGTGATCGAGCGGGTTTGCCCCAGGCCGGTGATCTGCTCTTCCAGTTGAAGAATCTGCTGGTCCAGGGCGGCCAGCGTATCGTCCAGCGATTGCCGGCGTACCTCGAACAGGCGCCGCTGCACGCCCAGCACCTCCTGCACCCGCGAATTGCTGGACGCGATCAGTTCCTGTGGAAAGGCCAGGCTGTCGCTGTCGGCCTGTTCCGCCAGCAATCTCACCTCACTGGCCCGAGTGATCAGGTACTCGGTCTCGGCGATGCGCTGTTGCGCCAGCGCCTGGGTGTCGTCCAGCACGATCAGTGGGTCGCCGGCTTCCACGTGATCGCCGTCCTCGACCAGCACGTCGGCGACGATGCCACCTTCCAGGTGCTGGATCGTCTTGGTGAAGCTTTCCACCGAGACCGAACCGGGGGCGACCACCGACACCGCCAGATGAGCGGTGACCGACCAGACACCGAAGCCACCGAAGGCCACCAGCAGGATGGCAAAGCCCCAGCGGCGATAGGGCCGAAGGTCCACCGGTACGCGATCCTCGGTACCAGCGGCGGCCGAGCTCGAGTCGATGGCGGGGGGCTTGAAGGAAGCCGAGGCAGAGGCTTGAGCGCTCATCGTGGCGTCCTCGAGCTGGGAGATGATGCAAGGTCGGACGGGGGGCGCGGCGAAGAAGATGTACCGGCACCGGCGACTTGCTTTACCACCCGCGCCGAGGGCACAGCGCCCTTGAGCCGAACCCCGCCGGCCGGGGAGGGCGGGGTCAGGGACGTCACTCTACCGTCGTCGAGGACCATCACCCGGTCGACCTGGGCCAGCAGGCGCTGTCGGTGGGTGATGACCAGTGTCGTGGTGGTGAGTCGGCGCAGGCGTACCAGGGTTTCCACCAGGGCCCGCTCACCGCTCTCGTCCAGGTTGGCGTCGGGTTCGTCCAGCACCACCAGCGCTGGCTCTCCGTACAGGGCTCTGGCCAGGCCAATACGCTGACGCTGGCCGGCCGACAGCCCCGTGCCGCCGTGTCCGATGGTGGTGTCGTAGCCTTCGTCGAGCTTGAGGATCAACTCATGGACGCCGGCCAGGCGGGCCGCCTTGAGCACAGCCTCGGCGTCGACCGGGCCGAAACGAGCGATGTTTTCGGCGATGCTGCCGGCCAGCAGCTCCACGTCCTGGGGCAGATAGCCCAGGTGGGGCCCCAGGGCATTGCGTTCCCAGCGCTGGATATCGGCGCCATCGAGGCGCACGCAACCGTCGAGACTCGGCCAGATGCCCAGGGCTACCCGTGCCAGGGTCGATTTCCCCGAGGCGCTCGGGCCGACGATGGCGAGTTGTTCGCCAGCTTTGAGGTCGACGCTGATCGCGTTGAGTGTGGCGACAGTGGCCCCGGGTGGGCCGGCGCAGACTTGCTGAAGAAAAAGCTGGCCCGTCGGCGCGGGCAGCGGCATCGGCGGGGGTGGTGCTTCGCTGGCGATGAGTTGGCCCAGGCGTTCACGGGCGTTACGGGCGGCGATAAAGCTCTTCCAGCCATTGATCAGTTGATCGATGGGGGCCAGAGCTCGCCCCAGCAGGATCGAACCGGCGATCATCATCCCCGGTGTCAACTCCGCCTTCAGCACCAGCCATGCCCCCAGGCCGAGGATCAGCGACTGGGACAGCAGCCTTAGTATCTTCGAAAGGTGGGTGAGTACACCTGAACGATCGCTGGCCCGGGATTGCAGTGCGAGGGAGTCACGGTGCTGCGTTTGCCAGCGCCGTTTTACGCTCTCCAGCATGCCCATGGCATGGAGCACCTCGGCGTTGCGCAAGTTGGCGGCGGTTTCATCGCGGCTGGCGACCTGGTGAGCGCCAGCCTGCTTCAGTAGTCCCCGGGTGCAGGCCTCGTTGATCGCGGCCAGGGCCAGCAGGAGGATGCCGGCGGCCAGGGCAAAGAGCCCGTAGAGCGGATGAAACAAGGTCAGGACCCCCAGGTAGAGGGGGATCCATGGCGTGTCGAAGAAGGCCAGCAGGGCGGGGCCCGAGACGAACTGGCGCAGCGTGGTCAAGTCATCCAGCGCCTGGGTCGAGGTGGCACCCGGACGGCGCAGGGCCTGATCGTAGATGGCCTGATGGATCGCTGGCTGGAGTCGTTCGTCAAGGGCGTTGCCGATGCGCACCAGCAGTCTAGAGCGAACCCACTCGAGTCCGCCCATGACGGCGAACAGGAACACGACGACCAGCGTCAGCATGACAAGGGTCTCGACGCTGCGGCTGGTCAGCACCCGGTCGTAGACCTGCAGCATGTAGAGCGATGGCACCAGCATCAACAGATTGATGAACAGGCTGAACAGGCCGACGTCGAAGAGTCCGCGCCGGCAGTGAAGCATCGCCTCCCGAATGCTATAGCGGGTGGGGGTCATGTAAAGGCATCTCGTGTTTTGGGTTTACGGCGAAGTGCTTGGTGGTAGGGACAGGCAGAAGAAAGAGTGACGTCAGGCGTCGTATCGCGTGGTGCCCGATAGGTGATGGGGTGCAGTATGGAGTTGGCAAGGAGAAAGAGGCCAGCGAGAAGTTCGCTGAAACGACTTTTCAGTAGCTTACACAGATGGTTGTTTTGGCAAAAAGAATGAAGAAATAAAAAGATTATTTTGGTGTTTTATCGTTGTTTTTTTGAAAATATGTTTGCTGTTTTCGTCAGCGACGATATTAGTGATACAAAAGGTATTTGTTTTTAAAAAGGAAAGAGTGTTTTCGTAAGATTAATATGCGCTTGAAAGGTTTTTGTCATTTTAGAAAAACCTTGATCGAGGCGAGGTAGTTGGATAGAAAATTTTTCTTTTTATCTGATGTTGGCGTGAGATATTGGCTATTTGTTTCCAAATGTAAAAGGGTTTTCATGGTGCATGACATTTGAAAAAAATTTGGAGTCACCATGAGCAGCAAAGAAGAGGTGGTCAGTTCTGTCGCGGGTAGAGCCGCCCAGGCGTTAGCTGTGCCATCGGATACCGGTCTGCTGGTATGGCAGGCAGAGGTAGGCACCATCATCGATCTGGACAGTGGGTCCCAGAAGGCCGTGACGGAGGTGATATCCGGGGACAATGCCAGGCCGGGCGCCATCGACAATGCCTACGTGGATCTTGGCCGGGACCCCGGAGACGGTGTCCAGTATGACGTCAGCGTCGAGGAGGCTGGCAGTTATCAGTTGACCCTGCGCTACGCCAACGGCAGCAACAGTGATCGTCCGTTGGCGCTTCAGGTGGATGGTGGCGTCACGACGTCGGTGAGCTTTCCCGGCTCAGGTAGCTGGAGCAGCTGGCAGGAAGTGACAGTCGACCTTGAGCTTGAGCCGGGCACGCATCAGCTGCTGTTGTCGATTCCGACGGCAGAGCAGGGCGGCGTGGACCAGGGACCCAACCTGGATCAGCTGACACTGGTAAAGGTGGAAGACGAACCAGAACCAGAACCCGAGCCCGAAACTGGCATCATGTCGTTCGAGGCAGAAACCTTCACCATCGATGACCAGGAGTCGGATCCAAGCCGCCCGGCCGATACCGCTGCGCGCCTGGAAAGCGACGGCGTGGATTCTCTCAGGCCGGGTTACAGCGGGGAAGGTTACCTTGACCTGGGCAACGACGTCGGCGACGCCGGGATATTTGAAGTGACCGTGGAGAACGGCGGTAGTTTCCGACTGGACGCTCGCTATGCCAATGGTGGCAGCACAGATCGCCCCATGACGCTCTACATTGATGGCGTCGAGGTCGGCGAGTTCCAGTTTGCTTCCACCGGGGCTGGCGACGAGGGTTGGGAACGCTGGCGGGAAGAATCGCTTGAACTCGAGCTCGAGGCAGGGACGCACACGGTACGCCTGGAGAACATCGGCAGGGGCGGCCCCAATCTTGATGTGGTAAAGCTGTCGCCGATGATCGTCGAGGCGGGCGATAGAGAGACCTTCAGGATCAATTTTCAGCCCCAGGGCGCCGATGTGCCCGAGGGCCATGTCGCGGATACCGGTCAGGCCTTCGGCATGCAGTCGCTGATAGTGGATGGCAAGACCTACCGCTACGGCTGGGTCACCGAGGAAAGCATCGCCGACGGAACAGAGAACGGCACCAATCCATTATCGCTGGCCAACCAGGGTGGTTTTACCCTGGTGGATCGTTCCGAGCGCTTCGTCGGCCTGGACCCGCGCCAGGCGACCTTTGCTCAGATGACCAGCGAGCGCGACGGCTTCGTCGATGCCGGTTGGGAGATAGAGCTGGAGCCCGGCTTCTATGAGGTGACGCTGTCGGTGGGTGATGTGTCGGGCAACTTCGACGCCTACTACAGCGTCAATGCCGAAGGCAGCGCCTTCAATGATGCTTTTGCGCCAGGTCGTCCCAGCGACTTCCCCCTCGATGCCAACGCGACCAACGATACCGAGGGCCTGCGCTCTGACCTGGTTACCCGAGTGGTGGAGGTCACCGATGGTCGTCTGACCCTGGATGCACTCGGTGTCGACAGCAAGAACGTCAAGCTGCAGTACGTGGAGATTCGTCCTCTACCGGATCTGACGCCTGGAGATGAGCAGCCGGCGAGCGAAGACTATGCGCAGTTTGTCGATGCCCGGGCCATCGCCGGAGTAGGGTCCAATACCGTCGAGGTGGATCTGGACAGCGAGGACGGCAGCCTGCCCACCGGCGTCGATCCCACCTCCGATATCTTTGTCGGGGTTCAGGTGGTCGAGGGCCGAGGAGGCACGCTGCTGGAGAGCCTCAGCGATGGTTCGGTGCGACTGTTCGAGACCGTCACCGGCATCGAGGTGGCCTTCGATATCAACACCACCGGTGGTTTCGATTCGCTGACCCTTTCTCCGAAGCAGACGCTCAAGCCCTTTACCAGCTACAGCCTGGTGATCGATGGCTTCCAGGATCGTGGCGACAACAGTGACAGCAACTCGCCCACTCGAGAATTCCTGAAGTACACCAATACCTTTGTCACTGGCGCCGAGCCGGACATCCTGCCCAGCGATGTGGCCTTTGAAGGCACGGTGGAGCTGGATGGTGCCGTCGACGGTGCCTTTGGCTTCACCTCCCTGGAGGTCAGCGCGACCGGTGACGCGCTGTACGTGGTCAGTATGGGCGGACAGATCGTGCGCTATGCGCTGGACCCGGAAGATGGTTCGCTAGGGGACGGTGACGTCCTGGCGCTGGCGCTTGATCCGTTCATGCAGCCGGACGCCGACGCCTTCAACAATCGGCGTGGCATTATCGGTATCGCCGTGGATCCGACCGATCCTCAGGTGTTGTGGGTGACCGATAACTATCCGATCCCGCTGTCCGGGCGCGACACCTCGACCCCCGACTTCAGCGGGCGGTTGTTGAAGATAACCCTGGACGAGGGGGGCAGCTTCAGCGGCAGCGCCGAGGTCTATCTGACCGGACTCCCCCGTTCGGTGGCGGATCACGTCACCAACAGCATCGAGTTCCGCGAGAATCCGGCGTTCGATGCTGAAACGTCGCCGGATGAGCCGTCCCATCTGCTTTACTTGACCCAGGGCTCCAACACCGCCATGGGTGATGATGACAGTGCCTGGGGCAACCGGCCCGAACGCCTGCTGGCCGGTGCCGTGCTGGAAGTGGATCCGTCCCGGACGCCGCCGGAGGGTGGCTTTGACGTCACCACCGAGCCGTTACCGGACGACCAGACTCGCTTCGTCGATGATGACAACGATCTGAAGAACGACCCGATTCCCATGGGGGATGGACGCTTTCTGGTGTTTGACGAAAATGGCGTCGCCAGCGTTCAGGACGCCGATAGTGTCGTGCTGGAGACCTTCTACGATCCTTATGCCGATGACGCTGTGGTCAAGGTGTTCGCCACCGGTATTCGCAATGCCTACGACCTGGTCTGGCACTCCAACGGCTACCTGTACACGCCGACCAACGGGTCGGCGGCGGGCGGCGCCGTACCGGACGATCCCTCTACGCTGATCGACGAGTCGGTCACCAACGTGGCCAAGCAGGACGACTACCTGTTCAAGGTCGAGCAGGGCGGCTACTACGGCCACCCCAATCCGCTGCACGACGAGTTTATCCTCAACGGCGGCAACCCGACCCGCCTGGAAGACATCAATGAGGTCACGTCCTATGATCCGGGTATCCAGCCCGACCCCAACTATCGCATCGATGACGCCTACTCGCTGGGAGAGAATCGTTCTGCCAACGGCGTGACCGAGTACGTCAGCGATACCTTTGGTGACGCCTTCAAGGGCAGTCTGCTGTTTACCGAGTACTCCGGGGGGGACGATGTTCGTTGGATCACGGTGAATGCCGAGGGCAAGGTCATCGGTGACGATGTCTTGAGAGATGCAGAGGGGCGGGTCATTACCTACACAGATCCCCTGGATATCATCGAAAACCCGGCCACTGGACGCCTTTACCTGGTCACCCTCAACCGACTGACCGGCGAAAGTCAGCTGGTCCGCCTGGATCCGGTCGAGCCGACGTCGACCGGGGGGGGCACTGACATGACGCGGGTACTGGCCACCATCCAGGCCGAGGACAACACCCCGGATGATGGTACCAGCGCCACTATCAGCGAGGGCGGTGGTGCCGAGATCATCATCCGTGAAGGGATCGCCAGTGAGGTACCGGGACTGCAACCGGGCAGCTTCGGCAATGATGGCAATCTGGACGACAACGACGGCGTCGGTGGCGGATACGCCGATTTCGGCAGGAATGCCGAGGACGCCATCACCTTCGGTTTCACCGTGGAAGCCGGCGATGGTGGCGATACCGTGCTGCGCGTTCGCTACGCCAACGGTGGCTTTTCGGACCGCCCGCTGGAAGTCTTCGTCAATGGCCAGAGTGTCGGCGTCGCCGACTTCCCGCCGGCGCCGGACAGCCTCGAGGGATCCGATCGCTGGCGTTTCTGGATGACCCAGGACATTGAGGTGAATCTGAACCCTGGCGAGGTCGAGGTGCGACTGCAGTCGGTATCACAGGCCGGGCCGAACGTGGATCAACTGGAGGTGATTCATGAGCCTTCACCCGGCTTCGATATCTACGAGGCAGAGGGGGCTCTGCTCAACGGTGCCAGGGTGGTCGAGGTGGCCGATGATCGTAACGTGTCCGAGAATGCCTACGTCGACTACAAGGGGTCGGAGGATCAGACCATTACCTGGTCGATTCGCGTCGACGAAGCGGGAAGCTATGAAATCGGTTTCCGCTACCACCTGTCCCAGACCAAGTCTGATCGACCCCTGACCTTCGGCATCAATGGTGTTGCGCAGCCCAATCTGAGATTCGAAGGGCTCAGCGAAAACAACTCGGACTGGGTGTATCAGAACGTGGTGGTCAGCCTGAAGGCCGGCATCAATACGCTGGTGTTGACGGCCCCGGAAGCGGTCGGCCCGAATATCGATCTGCTGTGGGTGCCGGATCAATCGCTCGAAGCCATCCGCGCCTCCATCCTTGGCCCAGCCGACGCCACCGAGGGCACTCGCATCGAGCTCGAGGAAGGCATCTCGGCGCTCAGCGTCGACCCGCGCAGCGCGGACTTCTTCTTTGAGGTCGACTCCAAGGGGCTCTATCGGCTCGATCTGGCGGCCAATGCCGGTGTGCTGCGTGGCGATGATCTGGCGCTCAGTCTCAATGGCGAGTCTTTGACCCTGATGACTTTCCCCGGAGCCGGCACGTCGGGTGAGGAGTCCTACTACGTCGAGCTGGAGCCCGGGACAGAATACCGTCTGCACATCGTCTCCGATGACCTGGGTAGTCAGCGCATCGACTATCTGGACGTGACGCCCGTCTCTGTCGTTGCCGACGCCGAGGTGCGTCTGGAGAGCGGTGACGTCAACTACTTCAGCGATCGCCTGCTATTCAACTATCTGGAAGAAAATGATTTTGGTGGCCCGGATAGGGACTTCAAGGAAGGCGCCAAGGCGGTCATTTCCAATGATGGCAGCGACCCCTTGACGATTCTCGATGTTTCGTTGGACGGCCCCTTCGTGCTCGCCGATGCGGCGGCCCTTGAAGGTTTGACGCTGGCGCCGGGGGAGTCGCTCGAAATCGATGTTCTGTTCGATCGAGCGAATTATCGTCCGCCCGCTACCAACGCCGATGACGGCAGCTTCTTCGGGAGTCTACGACTGGTGACAAACGATGCCGATTCCCCTGTCCAGGAGTTGACGCTGGCGGGATTCTGGCAGGCTCAGGATGAGGGCGGCTGGGAGCCCACGGTAGATGAAGTCTGGAATGTGGCGGGATTCGGCAATCGCATAGGAGGCCTGCCTACGGAAGGAGGGGGCAAGGGATCTGCGTTCGATGACTTTGGCTTCTATCGCGCCGTCAGCGAGGAAGAAGTGCTGTCGCGTTACTGGACCCTGGCCGACGGGGTCGATGAAGCCAAGGTGACCCAGATAGTGGCTCTCCACGGTGCTGGTGTCTCGGCCTTTGGTCTTCATGCCTTCAAGAATACCTCCCAGGATATCAAGTTGATCCGGCACGCGGAGGATCAGAACCAGTCGTTTCTGCCGATAACGCTGGAGGGTAACCAGCCAGAGGGAACCTTCACGCGTGATGATATCCCCAACAATTGGGGAGGCAACGATCTGTTTGGTATCGAGGTGGCCACCCTGTCGTCGGACCCTTCGCTCAACCCGTCGGGGGCCGGAACGCCGCCAGCGGACGCTCCCGATCTGGAGAGGGGCTATCTGGTACGCCTGTTCGAGGCCCTAGATGGTGAAGGAAACGTGATTCCCGATACCTACCTGGTCATCCAGGACTATCCCGGAGCCAACCACGACTACAACGACAACATGTTCGTCATCGAGGGTATCAAGCCGATGTACGATGGCAACGGTGTCCCGCCGGAGGAAACCGACCAGGTGGTGCCGTCGTCGCGCTTCACCGTAGCCGCCGAGCAGGGCGAGTCTGCTCAGGAAGTGCCCGATGTGGTCGTTCCGTTGGATCTGCAGGGCCTGCCCCAGCAGCAGCCCGACGAGCTGTTCTGACAGGCTTGCCACTGCCAACCGTGTGAATGCCGCTCCCCCGGGAGCGGCATTTTTGTGGGCGCCGGATCCAGAGAGTAGTTGTCGCTGTTGACAGACACCGGGTGTTGCGAAGCGTCGACAGCGGCGAAAAGACGCCGTTTGCGTTAGCCTGACGTCAGTCTGAATTGAAGGAGTTGTGCATATGCGAACCGCAGGATGGATGATTATCCTCGTGATGGCCGTGTTGATGGTGGGCTGCAGCTATGACCCTGCACGGGTCTCGCCGGAGCCGCTGATCATCATTGACGACGATCATCGCGACCATCGAGATCATGACGGTGGCGACTTCTGTCCGCCGGGACAGGCCAAGAAGGGTCGCTGTTGAGAAGACGCCGAGTCTGACAAAGGCCGCCATGCCACCGCCACAAGGATGACCAGGCGACAAGCGTTGAGGTCGCGTGAAGCCGGGCGTTCGCCCCGGCTTGTCAGGCTGTTCGGTGAGCGGCATGGTAGAGGTATCTTCTTCAGGCGAGGCGATCGTGAGCCGGATCGATCTCAGGACCAAGACCCTGGCCAACGAGCACGTGTCCCACGTGCACGGTTACCACCAGTTGATTCTGCCCACCTGCGGCAGTACCGAACTATCCCTTGAGGGGCGGGAGCAACGGGTCACCGCCGAGCGTGGTTGCCTGATTCCAGGCAACTGCCATCACGACTACCTGGGAGACGGCAACAATCGTACCTTCGTACTCGACGTGCCGGTGGTCTTCGGGCTCCCGGACGTCGACGTGGCCCGACTGTTCGAGCGACCGCGTTTCTTCGCGGTGCCCCCCGATCTGCAGCGGCTTGCCGACAGCCTGATGCGGCAACTGGACCAATTCCCCACCCTGGGCAACGATATCGCAGCGCTTCTGTTACGCGCGCTCTATCTCCATCTGGAGGCTTCCAGCGAAACCTGTGCCCCTGCACGATCGACGGGCGTCAGCGGTCGGCTCGATCTTCGTCTGCTGGACGACTGGATCGATAGGCACCTGGCCAGCGACATTCGCGTGGATGACCTGGCGTCCTTGTGCGCGCTCAGCCCCGGTCACTTCCACGCCAGCTTTCGCCAGGCCACCGGGATGACGCCGCAGGCCTATGTTCGTCGACGCCGGTTGAGCCACGCCCAGGCGCTGATCCGCCACAGCGAGTTGCCGCTGGGGCAGATTGGGGCGCTGGTGGGCTTTCGCGACCAGGGCAGTTTTTCCCGAGCCTATCGCAGGGTTCATGGGGTGGCGCCCTCCCAGGAACGCTCAGGTTTCTAAACAGCGATTCAGCCAGCCTCTCTCGGCTCTCGCGCTACGCCACCTGTCACTTTTCTCCTCTCGTCGCGGTGACGTTGCGCCCGACGACAAGCTTTGCCTGAGCCTCGGGCAAGGTTTTCGTAGTCTCGGGCAAGTTGACGATGGGTTTCGCGCATAGCCTGAAAAGGAGTCACTCGGCGCCGGCCTCGATTCGGCGCCATCAACAATGACAACAACCATGACAACAACCGGAGTTACCGATGTCTTCGACCTCCCTTCCTGCCTCCGCCCACACTGATGACCGCATTTCAGCTGACCGCCGCTCGCACGACAACCACGGGGTTGGCGCGCGGCGTGGCCAACGGGCCAGACAGCGGCGACGAGCGCCGATGCTGGCGCTCGCGGCGTTGCCGCTGGCGCTGATGGCGTCCCAGGCGCAGGCTCAGTCCTACGAGATGGCCATCGCTACCCTGATCCCCGAGAACCTGACCAACAACGCCATCTATCCTGCCCTGGTCCACTTCAAGGAGCTGGTGGAAAGTCGCACCGAAGGCGACGTCACCGTCAGCATCTTCGGTGGCGGCCAGATGGGCTCCGAGGTGGAGACCGGCTCCCAGGTCCAGGCCGGAGGCAGGGCGCTGCAGTCCGCCATTCTGACCTCCGGCGCGATGTCGTCGTTCTACCCCGAGTATCAGGCGGTGACGGCCCCCTTCCTGTTCGATGACTGGCGCCAGGCCTGGGCCTTCTTCGATGGCGAGTGGTTCGCCGACTTCATGCAGGGCGCCATCGAACAGGCGGACATGCGGTATCTGGGGACCTTCGATGATGGTGGCGGCTTTGTCGCCTTCACCAACAACGAGCGGCTGATCAAGACCGTGGACGACCTCGAGGGGCTCAACATCCGCACCGAGGAAAATCCGGCCCATGTCGCCACCATGGAGGCGCTGGGTGCCTCCGCCACACCGCTGCCGTGGGGCGAGCTGATCACCGCGCTGGAGACCGGGCTCGCCGACGGCCAGTTCAACGCGCCGGTGATCAACACCACCTTCGGCCTGGACGAGGTGACCGACTACACCACCCTGACCGGGCACGTGTACAACAGCGCCAGCTGGATGGTCAGCGAGAGCTGGTTTCAGGAGCTGCCCGAGGAGCACCAGCGGGTCATCACCAACGCCGCCCGGGAGGCGGTCAGTCTGAGCCATGGTGCTTCCGGCATGCTGGCGACCGCCAGCTGGCAGACGTCCTGCGAGATCTTCGAGGAGTGCTACCTGATGCCGGCAGAAGAGCGCCAGCGCATGGCCGAGGTGGCGCGTCCAGCCTGGAAGAGCTGGATCGTCGATGACTTCGGGCTCGACGCCGCTTTGATCGACGACCTGCTGGCCGAGGTCGATGGCCTGCGCCAGTCGCTGCCGCAAGAGGCCTACAGCCGCTACGGCCAGTGATTGTCGCGGCGGGGCGGCCAGGCCGCCCCGCCAGTGCCCACCGCCTTGCCCGAGTTCTCCTGTCATGTCATCACTGCGATCTCTTCAGGCCTGGCTCCAGCGCCTGAGCGACGGCGTCAATCGCCTCGCCATCGTGTTCTGCGTCGGCTGTGTCCTGGCCATGCTGGGTATTTCGTTCACCGGGTTTCTGTACACCCTGTTTACCGGCGGCGCGCTCAGCTGGACCTACTCCCTGGCCCGCCTGTTCCTGCCGTGGATCGGGCTCATCTCCTCGACCATCGCGCTGCATTCCGGCGAGCACGTGGCCATGACACTGCTGGTCAAGCTGCTGCCGCGCCCACTGGTGGTGCTGGCAGCCGGCGCGACCCTGGCCGTCATCGGCGCGCTGGCGGTGTTGATGATGTTCTACGGCTGGGACTTCTTTTCCAACGCCCGCCAGAGCTACATGGTGTCCGACAGTATTCAGATTTCCTACAAGTGGACCACCTTCGCGGTGCCGCTGACCGGCGCCATCATCGCACTGCATCTGGTGCACGGCTTTGCACTGCTCGAGCACTTCATCGACAGCGACGCGGTGATCGAGCAGGCGATCCATTCCAATGACAATGGCGCCGGCAGCAACGTCGAGCAGGCGGTCGACAGCCGTGTCGCATCTGCCGATCCCTCTTCACCACAAGGCGACGCCGTCGCCCGGGAGCCACGCTCATGACCGCCGCGATTCTGGCCTTTATCCTGGTGTTGGCGATCGGCGCCCCGGTCGCAGTGGTCATGGCGATCTCGGGAGTTGCCGGGGTCTATGAGCTGGGCGGCGAGCGCCTGGTGGGGATCATCGCCGATCGCATGTTCTCCGGTGTCTCCGGCTACATGCTGATCGCCGTGCCGTACTTCATCTTTACCGCCGAGTTGATGAACCAGGGCGGGCTGACCCAGAAGCTGATCGCCTTCAACAATGCGCTGTTCGGCCGGGTGAGGGGGGCACTGTCTCACGTCAACGTGACGGTGTCGCTGTTCTTCGCCGGGCTGACCGGGGCCGCCATCACCGATACCGTGGCGATCGGCAAGATCATGATTCCGGAGATGAAGAAGCAGGGCTACGACGCCGAGTACGCGGCGGCGATCACCGCCTGTTCCTCGATCATCGGGCCGATCATTCCCCCAAGCGTGGTGATGGTGGTGTACGCCACCCTGCTGCGGGACGTCTCGGTCATCGACCTGTTTGCCGGAGGCATCGTGCCGGGCATTCTGATGACCGTGGCGCTGCTGGCCACCAGCATCGTGCTGGCCTGGCGACGGGGCTACCCCAAGCAGGCGCCGACACCGCTGAAGATGGCTCTGCTGGCATTCTTCTCGGCGCTGCCGGCCATGCTGGTGCCATTGATCATCCTCGGCGGGATACTCTCGGGCATGACCACCATCACCGAAGCTTCAGGCTTTGCCGCAGTGTACGCGATCCTGATCGGCATGCTGTTCTATCGCAACCTGACCCTGGCCAAGGTGGCCCAGGCGCTCGTGACCACGGTCAAGTTTTCCGGTGTCGTGTTCTTTCTGCTGGCGACCTCGGCGGTGCTCGGCTGGTTTGTCACCCGCTCTGGCGTCGCCCGGGAGGCGGCGAGCCTGATCACCTCCCTGAGCGATGTCGCCTTCGTGCAGATCTTGCTGGTGTGCCTGTTGCTGATCGTCATCGGCACGGTCATGGATGTACTGCCGGCGCTAGTGGTCATCGGCCCTGTGGTGGTGCCGGCGATGGTCAGCCTGGGTTTCGATCCACTGCACTTCGCCATCGTCATGATCGTCACCCTCAACATCGCCAACGTCACGCCACCGGTGGGCATGACGCTGATGACGGCGGCAAGAATCGCCCAGGTCCCCTACGAAAAGGCGATCCTGGCGTCGCTGCCGTTTTATACCGCCTTTATCCTGGTAGTGGTGTTGCTGGCGGGTTTTCCGGCACTATCGACATGGATCCCCTCGCTGCTCGACTGATGTGAGCAGTGACGGAGCGTCATCACCGGAGACAGATTCAGATGAAACTTTTCTACCATCCTGACCAGGAACGTCACGCGCCGCCTCAGTTCCTGAAGCGTGGAGCCCTTACCGATTCCCCCGAAGGGCCCCGCCGGGCGGAGCTTCTGAGCGAAGGCCTGGCCGAGGTCGGCCTGGCCCTGACCGCGCCGGCCGAGGTCGACAGTCCCACGCTCAGGGAGCGTCTCAAGGAGATCCACAGCGAGCGCTACCTGGATTTTCTCGAGACCATCCATGCCCGCTGGCAGGCGTTGCCGGACGCCACCGAATTTGTGGCGCCGAACGTCCACCCCTGCGGCGGCGGCAAGCACTACCCGCGCCATCCGGTGGGGCAGGTGGGCTGGCACATGCACGACATGGCCTGTCCGATGACCGAGACCAGCTTTCAAGGCATCCTGGCCAGTGCCGCTACCGCCCAGGCCGCCGCCGAAAGCATCGTCGCCGGCGGCGGCACCGCCTACGCTCTGTGTCGTCCGCCGGGGCACCACGCCGGTCCCGATCGTGCCGGGGGCTTCTGTTTTCTGAACAACGCCGCCCTGGCGGCCACGGTGCTGCGCGAGCATGTGTCCCAGGTGGCGATCCTCGATATCGACCTCCACCACGGTAACGGCACCCAGGACATCTTCTACGACCGTGGCGACGTCTGGACAGGATCGCTGCACGTCGATCCCAGCGAGTTCTATCCCTACTATTGGGGCGGTGCCGGCGAGACCGGTATCGGTCCTGGACTCGGCGCCAACCTCAATGTGCCGCTGGCACTGGGCAGCGGTATCGAGGCCTTTCAGGCCGGTCTCGATGAGCTGCTCGACGCCATGGCGAGCTTCAGCCCGGACGCGCTGGTCGTGGCGCTGGGACTCGATGCCCACAAGGACGACCCGCTGGCGGGGCTGACGCTTGAAACCCCGGACTTCGTCGCCATCGGTCGCCAGATCGGTGAGCTGGGCCTGCCCACCGTGCTGGTGCAGGAGGGCGGCTATCCGACCGCGGCCTTGAGCCATAACCTGGCCGCCTTCCTGCGCGGATTCAACGACGCCTGACCATAGCTTGATAAAGCCTGATACAGCCCTGAACAGCTCAATATTTAGCCCAACGATCATCCCGCGGATGATCTCCCACAAGGAAAACACCATGAGCCCGACCCTTCACGACAGCAACGACCGCATGAGCCAGATCGCCGTGCACAATGGCACCGTCTACCTCTCCGGCCAGGTACCGGCGGACGCCAGCCAAGGCATGCGCGGCCAGACCGAGCAGGTGCTGGCGCGAATCGACGAACTGCTGGCCAAGGCCGGGACCTCCAAGGATCGACTGATCTCGGCCCAGGTGTGGGTTACCGACATGGCCGAATTTGACGAGATGAATGCCGCCTGGGATGCCTGGGTCAGCCCCGGTCGTCCGCCGGTGCGTGCCGCGGTGGAAGCGCGCCTGGCCCGGCCGGAGTGGAAGGTCGAGATCATGGTGGTGGCCGCCTTGCCCCAGGCCTGAGGTCACCCATGAGCCACAGCAAGACGACGGGTTTTTATTGGCACGAGCGCTGCTTCTGGCACGACCAGGGGGCGATCGGGGTATTTTCGGCGCCAGGGCCCTGGCTGCAGCCCCAGCCGGCCTCGGAGAGCCCGGAGAGCAAGCGCCGTCTCAAGAACCTGCTGGAGGTCAGCGGGCTGATCGACGAGCTTGAGGTGGTGAAGCCGCCGGCGGCCGGCCGCGAGGACCTGCAGCGCTTCCACACGAAAGACTACCTTGATGCGCTGGAGGCAGGTGATGCGGGCCTGGGTGGCGATGCCGGCGAGGCCGCGCCCTATCGCCCGGGCAGTCTGGCCAGCGCCCGGCAGTCCGCCGGGCTTGCCATCGCAGCGGTGGAGGCGGTGGCCCGTGGCACCCACGCCAGTGCCTATGCGCTGTGCCGTCCACCGGGGCACCACGCCGAAGCCGATCGCGGTCGCGGCTTCTGCCTGCTCGGCAACATTCCAGTGGCGGTGATGCGAGCGAAGGCGCTGGGGCTGGTGCAGCGGGTGGCGATCCTCGACTGGGACGTACACCACGGCAACGGCCAGCAGAGCGCCTTCTGGGACGACCCCAAGGTGCTGACGGTATCGCTGCACCAGGCCGGCAACTATCCGCTCGAGACCGGTGGCTTCGACGAGCAGGGTGGTGAGGGCGCGCCGGGGTCCTGTCTCAACCTGCCGTTGCCGCCGGGCTCGGGGCTTGGCGCCTACGACTATGCGTTCGAGCGCCTGGTGCTGCCGGCCATCGAGGCCTTCGCGCCGGATCTGATCGTGGTGGCCTGTGGCTATGACGCCTGCGCCAAGGACCCGCTGGGCAAGATGCTGCTCAATAGCCATGCCTTCGGGCGCATGGCCCAGTCGGTCAAGGCGCTGGCTCAGCGATGTTGTGAAGGGCGCCTGGTGGTCGTCCACGAAGGCGGCTATTCGGAAGGCTATGTCCCGCTGTGTGGCCATGCCGTGATTCAGGCGCTGGCCGACAGCGACATCGGCGTGGATGACCCACAGAACGACGAGATCGCTGCCTGGGGCTATCAGGCACTGCAGCCCCACCAGCGCGAACTGATCGACGGCTGGCGGCGCGACTGGCCTGGGCAGATCACCGAGGCCCACGACGACAGCCAGGCTGAAGAGGCTATCGCCTGCGTCTGTGGCAGGGACAGCGATGCAAACAGGAACAGGAACAGGGACAGGAACAGGGACAGGGAGCCAGGCACATGAGTGGACTGCACCAGCGCGACGGCTGGATCTGGAAGAACGGCGAATGGCTGCCCTGGCGGGAGGCCACGACCCATCTGCTGACCCACTCGCTGCACTATGGCATGGGCTGCTTCGAGGGGGTGCGCGCCTATCGTGACGACAACGGCAATGCCCGGCTGTTTCGGGTCCACGAGCATACCCGACGCCTGCTGGACAGCGCCCATATCCTCGACCTCGAGGTGCCCTGGAGCCATGAAGAGCTGATCGAGGCGCAGAGCCAGTGCCTGGTCCGCAACGGACTGACCGATGCCTATCTCAAGCCCACCGTGTTTCTCGGTCCCGAGGGCCTTGGGCTGCGCGCCAAGGCGTTGAGCTGTCAGATGATGGTGGTGGCCTGGGACCTGGGACCCTACGTCAGCGCCGAGACCGCTGCCGTCGGGCTCAGGGCCCTGACCTCGTCCTGGGCGCGCCACCACGTCAATATCAGCGCCTGTCGGGCCAAGACCAGCGGCCACTACGTCAACAGCATGCTGGCATTGAATACGGCGGTGAAGGCGGGCTTTGACGAGGCGATCATGCTTGACGCCGAAGGCTACGTGGCCGAGGCCAGCGCGGCCAATGTCTTTCTCTATCGAGACGGGGTGTTGCACACGCCGGAGGTCACCTCCTGCCTGCAGGGGATCACCCGGGACAGCGTGATCCGATTGGCGCGTGAGGTGTTGGGCGTGGAGGTGCATGAGCGCCGCATCACCCGCGATGAGCTGTACATCGCCGACGAGGCCTTTGTTACCGGCACCGCCGCCGAGATACTGCCGTTGCGGGAGCTCGATGGTCGCCATATCGGCGCCCGCGCCGGCGCACCCGGGGTCGCTGAGCCGATAGCCGCCGATAGCCTGACGGCAAGACTGCAGCGGCTGTATCGCGACGTCTGTCGAGGTCGGTTGTCACCGGCGACCAACGGAGATCGCCATGACCTGGCGCGCTACGCCGACTGGCTGAACCTGGTCCCGACGGATAGCGAAGTGGATATTGACACAGACAGCGACTAGGACGGTTTACACAACCATCCGGCGGCAATAGATCGGAATGCCAGAGTGGCAAAGCATGGCGCACAGGGCTTTACCGATGGCCACAAAGAAAGGCGCCACGACCCTTGAGTCGTGGCGCAGCTAGCCGTCTTTCCTCCCTGGGGCAGCTTCCCTGTGCCCGTGTTGCTCCCTTGGCGCTTCCCGCGCCGTCGCCTCCGTGACGCTCGAGGGGCAGTGTCCCTTGCCCGGTGTCGCCTGAACACAGAGGTAGTATCGGCCAGGCGTGTGTCAGTCAGATAACCGCCTCATGACCCTTTGGTGACATCCCGGCCACAGGACTTTTCTGGTACCATTCGCGCCGCCTGTTACCGGCGAAATGCCCAGGCGCCGTCGCGTACGGCAGTCGAGGCCGTCTCGCCAGGCACCAGGCTTGGCACGAAAAGCCGGCGAGCGCAGGTGCTTTTCCGACAAGCCTTGATTGCGCAAACCCTCTCTCGAACATAAACCTGGATTCGTCTATGAACGCTGTAATCCTTGCCGTGCTGGTGATGGTGGGACTGTCGCTGGCGCGGGTCTCCGTGGTGCTGGCCCTGGTGGTAGGGGCGCTGGTGGGCGGCCTGGCCGGTGGTCTGTCCATCGAGGACACCCTGGCGGCCTTCAACGACGGTGTCGGTGGCGGTGCCAAGGTGGCGCTGGCCTACGCCACCCTCGGTGCCTTCGCCGTGGCGATCTCTCGCTCGGGCCTGCCGGACCTGCTGGCACGCCGCCTGATCACTCTGCTGGGGCAGGAGTCCAGCGCGTCCCGTCAGGCCACGGTCAAGTACCTGCTGATCGGTAGCGTGCTGCTGGTGGCGATCTCCTCCCAGAACCTGATCCCGGTCCACATCGCCTTTATTCCGATCCTGATTCCGCCGCTGCTCAAGGTGATGAATCAGCTCAGAATGGACCGCCGCGCGGTCGCCTGTACCCTGACCTTCGGCCTGACCGCGCCCTACATGTTGCTGCCGGTAGGCTTCGGGGCGATCTTCCTCAACGACATCCTGCTGGCCAACATCAACGAGGCTGGCGCCGCACTGGGCCTCGAGATCGACCGCGCCATGGTGCCCATGGCCATGGGTGTGCCGGTCGCCGGCATGTTCCTCGGGCTTCTGGTGGCGGTGTTCCTGTCCTACCGCAAGCCTCGGGTCTATGACGAGGTGGAGCTTGGCAATACGCCGGCCCACGGCCATGGCCACGACCACAGCGAGATCGAGGAGCCTCACACCCTGGGCCTGATCATGTCGGTGATAGCGATCGTCGCTGCGCTCGGTATCCAGCTCTATACCGGCTCAATGATCCTGGGTGGCCTGGTGGGCTTTTCGCTGTTGTCCATGGGCGGCATCTTCCGCTGGCGCGAAGCCGATGATCTGTTCACCAGCGGCATGCGCATGATGGCCCTGATCGGCTTCATCATGATCTCGGCCTCCGGCTTCGCGGCCGTGATGACCGCCACCGGCGAGATCGAGACCCTGGTCAGCGCCAGCGTCGAGGTCATCGGCGACAACCGTGGCCTGGCGGCGCTCTTGATGCTGCTGGTGGGTCTGTTCATCACCCTGGGCATCGGCTCGTCGTTTTCGACCATCCCGATCATCGCCGCCATCTTCGTTCCGCTGGCGGTACAGTTCGGCTTCTCCGATCTGGCGACGGTCGCCCTGGTCGGCACCGCCGCCGCCCTGGGTGACGCCGGCTCCCCGGCGTCGGACTCCACTCTCGGGCCAACCTCCGGCCTCAACGTGGATCGTCAGCATGACCACATCTGGGACAGCGTGGTGCCGACCTTCGTGCACTACAACATCCCGTTGATCGGCTTTGGCTGGCTGGCGGCGATGACGCTGTGATCGCCCGCCGGAAAGCCCAGACGCCCGCGCTATTCGCGCGGGCGTTTTTTTGTGCGCCAGGCCCGGCCCGAACATCGACGTGTGAGCCACTGCAATAGTGAGACATGAGTGCTACGGGTTGTGCAGATCCGTCGATATGGTCCACGCT
Source organism: Halomonas sp. BN3-1 (assembly GCF_003056325.1). Lineage (NCBI taxonomy): Bacteria > Pseudomonadati > Pseudomonadota > Gammaproteobacteria > Oceanospirillales > Halomonadaceae > Halomonas > Halomonas sp. BN3-1. The sequence continues at coordinate 400,201 of NZ_PYVV01000001.1, forward strand.
GGGGGAGACTCATCGACCGGTGGGTCGTGGCGCTCCCGGGAAGATGAAGGAGTTATCGAGCCCAGGGCGCAGCAAGACACTTGTTCACAGATGGAGAGGATCGACACATGGACAGGAGCGACAAGATGTTGAAGGCACGCGTGTTTGCCGGATCGTGCTTGCTGGGGGCAGGCCTGCTGGTAACAGGCGCCGCCCACGCCGCCACGGAGGTGGAGATGCACAGCGTCAGCACCGACGGTATTGGCGACTCCCTCGGCACCATCAGTTTCGAGGATAGTGAGCATGGTCTCAGGATCACCCCCGACCTTGAGGGTCTGGATACCGGCATCCACGGCCTTCACGTTCACGTGAACCCGAGCTGCGAGCCGGCCGAGAAGGATGGCGAGACGGTTGCGGCGGCTGGCGCCGGAGGCCACTTCGACCCGGAGGACACCGGCACCCACCAGGGCCCCTACGGTGACGGCCACCTGGGTGACCTGCCGGCGCTGGCGTTGGGACAGCAGGGCGAGGCGACACTGCCGACCCTGGCGCCGCGCATCAGCGAGGAGGACCTTGCAGGTCACGCCATCATGATTCACACCGGTGGTGACAACTACTCCGACGAGCCCAAGCTCGGCGGTGGCGGAGCCCGCGTCGCTTGTGGCGTCATCGAAGGCTGATCGACACCACCCCCGACATGGCCATCCAGGCCCCGCCCAGGCGGGGCCTTTTGCTGTAGTGACGTCAGTCCTGGCGATCGTCGCTGGAAGGGGGCAGGTGTGCCTCGAGCGACGACAGCAGGCCGCGCAGCAGCGAGAGTTCCTTGCGCGTGGGTGTAGCCCTGGCGAACAGCGCCTGGAGCTGTTCCTCGGTGCGCGCGTGGGGCTGGGTAATAAAACCGCTGTCGCGCATCACCCGGCCCAGATGTGCCTGAAAGTGGGCGACCTGCTCGCGGGTGGGCTGGCGTAGCCGAGACGGAGTCCCCGAAGTGGCGACGTTGTCGGTGTCGGTATCGGTGTCGGTATCGGTGTCGGTATCCGTGTCGGCATCGCGATCGACGGCGGCATCGACATCAGGGCAGGGGAGTCGGCGCCAGGCCCGGCGCAACTCGTAGGCCAGCACCTGCACCGCCTGGGACAGGTTCAGAATGCCGTAGTCGGGATTGGCCGGAATGCTGACCTGATGCGAGCACAGGCGGATTTCGTCGTTGGTCAGGCCGAAGCGCTCGCGGCCGAAGACCAGTGCCACCGGGTCGTGTACTGCGTCCTTCACCAGCGCCTGGGCCATCTCGTCCGGTTCGTCGTAGTGAGGCAGTGGCAGGCTTCTCAGCCTGGCGCTGGCGCCGACCACCCTGACACAGTCATCGATGGCGTCCTCGAGACGTTCGACCACGCGGGCGTTTTCGACCACATCTGCCGCACCTGCGGCCAGGCGGGTGGCCTCTTCATCGGGAAAGACGCGTGGATTGACCAGCACCAGATCGGTGAGTCCCATGGTCTTCATCGCGCGAGCGGCGGAGCCGATGTTGCCGGGATGGTAGGTCTGGACGAGAACGATGCGCAGATTGGCGAAGGGCAAGGCTTGAGTCATGGAGCACGGCAACCGTCGATGGGTAAACGAGCGACACCATACCGCCACTTTCGCCCAAAGCGAAGGGGCCGCGATGGCGGCCCCTGAGACGATGGTGGAAAGATCAGGCTGTCTGTGAACGATACCGCCTTAGGCTGCGGCTGAATGCCACCAGCATCACCAGCATCACGCCCAGCATGCCCCCCAGGATGAGGGCGAGCGCCAGCACCAGGGCCTTGCCGGGGCCTTCGGGCTGCATTGGGCGATAGGCCACATTGACTACCTCGACGACGTCGATGTCGTCGGCGGTGATGCGGTTGGCCCTCAGTAGAGTGTTTTCCTGGCGCAGCTGGTTGTAGGCATCGATAAACGGCGAGTCATTCTCGCGGGCCTTGAAGGCTTCGATACGCCGCTGGTGCTGCAACTGTTCGAGCTGCTTTTCGATCTGACGGATGGCCGGCGAGGTGATGGGCTGGTCGAGACCTTGCTTCAACACCTCGCGCTCGGCCGCCAGGGCTTCGGTACCCAGGAAGTACAGTGGCAGATCGTTGCCGATGCTGACGTTGTCGTAGACGATACGCGCGGCGTCATCGGCGTCTCCCAGCGATAGCGGAGACGTCGGCTTGGAAATGCCGAGCATGCCGGCGATCTCTTCTGCCTGTTCCAGGGTGCGAATGCGCTCCTCGCGTGAAGCGCGCTCCGCGGCGCGTTCGGCGGCGAGCTGATCCTGAAGCTCGAGTCGGCGAACCGAGTGTTCCTCGTTCATCCGCGTGACGGTGGCATCCAGTTCTGCGTCGTAGGCCTCCAGGTGGGCCTCCATCTGGGCTTCGTTGCGCGAAATGGCGCTGGCCAGGCTGCGGTCGACGCGCGCAAGCAGGTCCGTGATGTACTGCTGCTGCGACCACTGGAAGTACTGGTTCAGCAATGCAGCGCCGTCGATGTCTTCGGGATAGGAGAAGCTGACCTCCCCGGGACTGCCGGCGGCGAGGTCGCCAGGCGCTACCTTCAACTCACGGAACTGCGTGCGAAGCACCGTGCCTTCGAGTTCCGGGGCACTATCCTGCATCAGCATGTCGGCGTAGTCGGGGTGCTGATCGAGGAAGACGCGGAAGCGCTCGTAACTCCCCAGACGAATCTCCAGCTCGGAAACGGCCTGCTGGGGAGTGACGGCAACCCCCGGAATGCGGTTGATGACATTGAGGCCATCACTCGTCTCGGTGTAGGTGAGTGAAGAATGGTATGACGGTGTCGATGCCACCAGATAGATCGACGCCAGTACGAGACAGGTTGCCATGCTGACGGCGATCCAGCGCCATCCGTTGATCAGCATGATGGCAATGTCCCGCAGGTCAATCTCGTCGGTGGAATGATGCTGGGATTGATCGACGGAGTGGTGGTTGAAAGAGTTCATGCGTGAGGATTCCAGACAGCAAGCCTCGCCGTCAGAGCGAGCAGGTGAACGAGCAGGACAGACACTTCCACAAGAAGGAATTGAGAGGTGTCGACCAGACCCAGATACAGCAGGAAGATGGGAGCCAGCATCGCGGCGAGCATGATGACCGCGGAGATATAGCGGCGTTCGCTGAACGCCAGAGCGCCCGGAAGCAGCAGCATCATGGGAGATGCCACCAGGTGTTTTAATGTTGACATAGCGTTTATCAGCCCTGCGTGAGCCAAAAGGTAGTGCTTATATGCACTTTTTTCGCGGCACGAATGTAGCAGGATGAAGGCGAGTTTGTAAGCCGGCAAATAGATTATTTCGTGCATTTCCTTACATAACGCCAGCAATATCTCGATGTATCTTTACATAGATGCTTATTTGGCCAGTTATTTTTTGCTAAAACGGCTGTAGCAACCATAAGCAACCGTAAGCAGCGATATGCCTTAATGTGCACAATCGACGTGGCACCAGCGCCAAGAAAGTCACGTTCAGCCTTCCGTGCAAGAGTCGGCAGGGCATAAAAGGAGAAAGGGGAGCCAGGGAGCGAAGTAGGCGAGGTCGAGAGCCGGCACGTACACAACGACCCCGAGTCAGACCCAGGTCTGACTCGAGGCGAGTGCTAAACGGCTGGTGCTATGCAATAGCGTTGGAAAGCCTGGGGGGCGCGGCTAGGGGTGCAGCGCTGGCGCTGCAGGTCTGGATGGCGACATCAAGCGCGCTGGGCCCTGTAGCGCTTGAGGCTTCGGCCGAACGATACGCACATCACCAGCATGACGCCGAGCATGCCCCCCAGTATCACGGCGAGGGCCAGCACCAGGGCCTTGCCCGGGCCTTCTGGGCGGTTCGGACGATAGGCCAGGTTGACCACCTCGACGACGTCGATATCGTCGGCGGTGACGCGGTTGGCCCGCAGCAGGGTATTTTCCTGGCGCAGCTGGTTGTAGGCCTCGATAAACGGCGAGCCGTCATCGCGCTGCTGCAGCGCTTCGATGCGACGTTCGTGCTGAAGCTGTGCAATCTTCTTTTCGATATCTCGGATAGCGGAGGTGCTGGCGTCTTCTTCCAGGCTTTGTTCGACCACCTCTCTTTCTGCGGCCAGTGCCTGGGACCCCATGAAGTAGAGCGGCAGGCTGGCGCCGATACTGATGTCATCGTAGTCGGTCTGCGTCTGTCCCTCGTCACCCAGCTCCAGGGGCGAGGTGGGCTGGGTGATACCCAGGCGCCGTGCGATGGCTTCCGCCTGGGACAGAGTGCGAATGCGCTCGAGGCGAGACTTGCGCTCGGCGTTCTTTTCGGCCTGGAGTTGGTCTTCGAGTTCGGCCAGGTGAATGTCGTGCTGCTCGTGAAGACGGGTGATCTCGGCAGTCACGCTGTCCTGGTAGGCGTTCAGGTGTGCCTGCATCTTTTCGCTGTTGCGTGTCAACGCCGTTTCCAGCGCACGCGTTGCGCGCTGGACCAGGGCCTGGGTGTACTGCGCCTCTGTCCAGGCCAGATATTCATTGAGTAGCGCTGCCCCTCTGAGCGACTCCGGATATTCGAAACTCAACTGGTGGGGGCCTGCTCCTTCCGTGTCGGGAAGGCTGATCTCCAGCTTGTCGAAGTAGTGAAGGCGTAGATGCTCATCCAGAGTCACGCCCTGCTCGTCGGCCTCTGCCTGGGTGATGGACTGCCACTCAGGGTGGATATCGATGAACTCTCGCAGATTGCCGAAGCTGCCGAGCTTCAGTTCCAGTTCTGCCTGCGTAGAGGCCTTCGAATAGTCGATGCCGGGCATCTGGTTGAGCAGGCGAAGCCCCTCCGGGGAGGGCGTGTAGCTGGTTGACGCGCGAAAGCTCTGGGTGGAGATGGCAACATACACCAGGGCCAGTACCAGGGCGGTGGCCACGCTGCCAAGGATCCATTTCCAGCCTTCAAGCAACATCAGGGCGATATCGCGCAGGTCTACCTCATCATCTCGGCGATAGGAAAGCGCGGGGAGTTGGCTGTCGATAGCGCTCATCGCTGCGGCCTCCACAGTGCCAGATGCATGCTGAGGATCAGGCCATGGCCAACAAGAACAAAGGCTTCCAGCAGGCCGGCGACGGCCAGGCTCATCAGCCCCAGTGCTGCCGCAACCAGCGGAGCCAACCAGGCAATGAAGGCGACGGAGGCGCGCAGTGCATGCCCGCGTATCAGGGTAAAGCCCCCTGGAAGCAGCAAGGCGATGGGGCCGAGAAGTAATAGCCGAGAGGGTGACATCGAAGAGTCCTGATCGAGCGTTGAGGAATTGGCGGTCGATGAGCCATCGGTGTGCCACAGGGGCAACCTTCAAGGACGGGAAACCACCGACTCATCTGCTGGCCGAACAGCCTAGCGGCGTGGACGCGGCGCGACGCTGCCGTGGATCAGGAAGGGAGAAAGTAAAGGCCGCCACGCTGCGCCGCCCTGACGAAGATCAAGGACGTCGCAGCCGATGGTCTGGGCTCTTGGGTGTCGTGTGGCTGGCGGGTGAGGAGCGAAGAAGTGAGGCGACAGAGCGCGTTCTAGCGATGGTCGGCTTGGTACCAGTCGGCGAGTGTCTCGATATGGGCCGGATGGATGCCACAGCACCCGCCGATCAGACGCGCGCCCAGGGAGTGCCAGCGTTTGGCATAGTCCAGGTAGCCTGCCGGGGTGAGCTCCCGGTCCGTCGTCAAGGTGGTGTTGGCCCGGTGGGCATCGCCGATCGGTGAGAAGCTGTTGGCGTAGGCGCCCAGCGGGCGCGATAGCTTGAGTCGTTGCATGGCGTCGCCGGCGTCGACCAGTGCCTGCGCCATGACCTCCGGAATCGAGCAGTTGAACAGGATGGCGTCGGCGCCGCCCTGACATAGCTGTTGGGTGGCCTCGGCAACGGACTCTCCGGAGCGCAGGCGTGCGATGTCGGACACCTCGTCCTGCAGGGTGAGGGCGTACCAGCGAGGCTTCTCGGAGGCCGCCAGGACCTCCTGCATGACCGAGATCTCGGCAAGACTCGACAGCGTCTCGGCGAGCCACAGATCCACGTGTGGGTCCTGTGCATGATACAGGGCAGTGGTGATCTCCCTGGCGCGGCCGGGGTCGAACAGATCGGGACGATAGCTGCCCAGGGCGGGAGGCAGGCAGCCCGCGACGCTAACCGAGGCTTCTGGGGCATTTGCCTGCGGTGGTGGCTGGACGGATGCTTCCTGCCAGCGGCTGACCGCTTGCGCTGCCAGTCGTGCCGCGAGAGAAGCGAGTGCCGGCCCCTCTTCCCGATAGCGCCGCTCGCCAAGATGGAACGGCACGCAGGCGTAGCTGTTGGCAGTAATCACTCGGGCGCCGGCCCGAATAAAGTTGAGGTGGGCCTCGATGACCCGGTCGGGAGCTTCGATCAGCGCCTGGGCGCTCCACAAGGGCTGTGAGAAGGGGGCGCCGATACGCTTGAGCTCGCGCCCCATGCCGCCGTCCAGTAGCGTCAAATCCATGATGTTGCCTGCAAGTTGATCCAGCCGATAGTGAATCATGTCCCGGGGGCGGGAATAAATTGAAAAGTCCTCAACCTCTGGATGAGGCGGCTCAATGAATGGGGACAAACAAGAAAGCCCTGCCATCAGGCAGGGCTTTGTGCGCTTGGGGTGCGCGGGTCGGGCAGCCGGAGCTGCCCGGGGCAGGCGTTACATCATGCCGCCCATGCCGCCCATTCCACCCATGCCGCCCATGTCCGGAGCAGCGTCCTTCTCGTCCGGATCGTCGGCGATCATGGCTTCGGTGGTGATCAGCAGGCCAGCAACGGAGCCAGCGGACTGCAGCGCGCTGCGAGTCACCTTGGCCGGGTCCAGCACACCCATCTCGAACAGGTCGCCGTACTCGCCGGTCTGGGCGTTGTAGCCGAAGTTGCCTTCACCGTCCTTGATGCGGTTGACGATGACGGAGGCTTCCTGGCCGGCGTTGGTGACGATCTGACGCAGCGGTGCTTCCATGGCGCGCAGGGCGATGGCGATACCGTGGGTCTGGTCTTCGTTGTCACCCTTGAGACCAGCGATCTTGGTCAGGATGCGGATCAGGGCAGTACCGCCACCAGGCACGACACCTTCCTCGACCGCAGCGCGGGTAGAGTGCAGGGCGTCCTCGACCCGGGCCTTCTTCTCCTTCATCTCGACTTCGGTAGCGGCACCGACGCGGATGACGGCAACACCGCCGGCCAGCTTGGCGACACGCTCCTGGAGCTTCTCGCGATCGTAGTCGGAGGAAGTCTCTTCGATCTGGGCGCGGATCTGGTTGACGCGTGCTTCGATGTCACCGTCGTTGCCGGCACCATCGATGATGGTGGTGTTTTCCTTGGACATGGTCACGCGCTTGGCGGTGCCCAGGTGGTCCAGGGTGGCCTGCTCGAGGTTCAGACCCACTTCCTCGGAGATCACGGTGCCGTTGGTCAGGATCGCGATGTCCTGCAGCATGGCCTTGCGACGATCACCGAAGCCAGGCGCCTTGGCGGCGGCGACCTTGACGATGCCACGCATGGTGTTGACCACCAGGGTAGCCAGCGCTTCGCCTTCGATGTCTTCGGCGATGATCACCAGCGGCTTGCCGGCCTTGGCGACAGCTTCCAGGGTCGGCAGCAGTTCGCGGATGTTGGAGATCTTCTTGTCCACCAGCAGGATGAACGGATCTTCCAGTTCCACCGCCATGGTGTCCTGGTTGGTGACGAAGTACGGGCTCAGGTAGCCGCGGTCGAACTGCATGCCCTCGACCACGTCCAGCTCGTCTTCGAAGCCACGGCCTTCATCGACAGTGATGACGCCTTCCTTGCCGACCTTCTCCATCGCTTCGGCGATGATCTCGCCGATGCGCGAGTCGCCGTTGGCGGAGATGGTGCCGACCTGGGCGATGGCCTTGGAGTCGGTGCAGGGCACGGACAGGGCCTGGATTTCCTTGACCGCAGCGATGACGGCCTGGTCGATGCCGCGCTTGAGGTCCATCGGGTTCATGCCGGCGGTCACGCCCTTCAGGCCTTCGGCGACGATGGCCTGGGCCAGCACGGTAGCGGTGGTGGTACCGTCACCGGCGACGTCGGAAGTCTTGGAAGCCACTTCCTTGACCATCTGCGCGCCCATGTTTTCGAACCGGTCCTTCAGTTCGATTTCCTTGGCGACGCTGACGCCGTCCTTGGTCACGGTCGGCGCGCCGAAGGACTTCTCCAGCACCACGTTGCGACCTTTCGGGCCCAGGGTAGCCTTGACGGCATTGGCCAGGACATCGACGCCACGCGCCATGCGCTTGCGGGCATCATCAGAGAACTTGACTTGTTTCGCTGCCATTTTCTGTACTTCCTTAAAATCTAAGCGTCAAAAGTGAACGTTGAAACGAGTGAGTCTGCGGGGCAGGGCTTAGCCCTCGACGACCGCCAGGATGTCGGACTCGCTCATGATCAGGACTTCCTCGCCGTCGATCTTCTGCTTTTCGACGCCGAAGCCATCCTTGAAGATCACGGTGTCGCCGACCTTGACGTCCAGAGGACGCACGTCGCCGCTCTCGAGAATCCGACCGTTACCGACGGCGAGAACTTCGCCACGAGTCGGTTTTTCCTGGGCGTTGCCCGGAAGCACGATGCCGCCTGCGGTCTTCTGCTCTTCCTCAACGCGACGGATGACGACGCGATCGTGCAAGGGACGGATGTTCATTGCTCACGTTCTCCTGATGGTTTTGCAAGGCCGGGGCATCCACCCCGGCGGTTCATTGTTCACTCTCGTCGTGACGCCCTGCGACTCGGCGAGAGCTGGAGGTCAGTGCCGGGCTGCCGATGAAGTGGCAGGCCCTTGTCGGCCCTCCTGTCAATGGCGGGGGAGCGTGCTCCCTCACCGAAGCTTGGTGCTGCTCTGGTAAGTGGGGCTGGAGTGGGGGCTTTCAAGGGCTTGGATGAAAATTTTTTTGTCTTCTTGCATCCAAGGCTGACGGAGCCCATGAAACGGCATCGGCACCCCTAAGGGTGCCAATGCGAGGGACAAGACGATGATGCGACAAGGGTGGGTCCGCCGCGCAAGCCTCAGGCTTGTTCCACCACCTTGAGGAACGTAAGCATTGTTCAGGCAAGTCTTAGCGGCGTCGCTCATCCTTGCTGATAAATTCGCCTTCCAGCGGTTCTTCATCGCCGGCCGAACTTTCGCGCCAGCTGGTGTCATCCCGGCGACGGCCGGAAGCCTCGTCCCATCCATCGGCATTGGCCTTCGGGCCCGCAAAGCCCCCTTCCTGAGTACCGCCGAAATGGGTGCCGCCCATCTGGAAGCCCTTCATGCGCACCCCGACCTTGGCCAGCGCCTTGCCCAGCAGGCGGCGAGCGTTGGGAATCAGGCACATGAAGCCGAGTGCGTCAGACAGAAAACCCGGCGCCATCAGCAGGGCGCCACCGAAAATCAGCGCGGCACCGGTCATCAGCTCCGAGGAGGGGATCTCGCCGCGGGACATCCGCTCCTGGGCGCGTGCGAAGGTGGCCACGCCTTCGCGACGAATCAGGTGCAGACCGATGAAGCCGGTCGCCAGCACCAGCGCCAGGGTGGAAAGCAGACCGATTTCGCTACCCACCGAAAAGAGTACAGCGAAGTCGAGCAGGGCGAAGATGGTGAAGATAAGAAGAAAGGGCATGTCAGCTCCGCGTTGTGATCTCCGTTCAAGATGGGGGTGGCCACCTCGGAGTTCAAGCGTTGCTGTGGCTTTTGCTGTCGGCGGCTTTCATTTGCTGGCAGCGCCTTTCATCTGCTGGCGGCGCCTTGCCGACTCTGGCGCGGCCACTCGCGCGGTTGTGCTTACGGTTTCCTCCGCTCGGTGTGGCAAAGATCTTCCTTCATCGCCCGATTCGGGCGCAGGTGGTAGCGCCGGCTTGCGCTAGACGAAGGAAGAGTGGCGGGGGGTGTGAAAGGTTGTCATGATGCGGTGCACCAATGGTTAGTGGGCTCATATGTGGTGCTTTGATGTATCGCGCGGCCGCTTCGCCTGGCGGCAGGTGCGGTCTGCCGCGCCTTGGCGCTATGCCTTGGGTGCCATGACAGAAAAAACCATCTGAAAACACGCGTGTACGACGCGTCTTGCAAGGGGAAACCGCATGCAACTCGACGATGCACTGATCGCCATCACCGGCGGAGCCCGTGGACTCGGCCTGGCCATGGCGCACCATCTGGGAAGCCGTGGAGCGCGGGTCGCGCTCATCGATACCGATAACGACCAGTTGGACCAGGCCGTCAATGGTCTGTTCGATGCCGGCATCACCGCCAGAGCCTTTGTCGCCAACGTGGCGGACGAGGCCTCTGTCACTGAAGCCTTTGCGGACATCCGCGAGCACATGGGGCCGCTCGACGGTCTGGTCAACAACGCCGGTATCCTGCGTGACGGCCTGCTGGTCAAGGCGCGCGACGGCAAGGTCGAAAAGACGCTGGGGCTGGACGAGTGGCAGGCGGTCATCGATGTCAATCTGACCGGAGTGTTCCTGTGCGGGCGTGCCGCCGCCGCAGCCATGATCGAGGATGACCGCCGGGGTGTCATCGTCAATATCTCGAGCATCTCGCGCGCCGGCAACATGGGCCAGAGCAACTATGCCGCGGCCAAGGCCGGCGTTGCCGCCCTGACCGTCACCTGGGGCAAGGAGCTGGCCCGTCATGGTATTCGCGTGGGCGCGGTGGCACCTGGCTTCATCGAGACCGAGATGACCGCCTCCATGCGTGACGACATGCTCGAAAAACTGACCGCAGGCGTGCCCCTGCGCCGCCTTGGCGCACCTGCCGATATCGCCGAGAGCGTTGCCTTCATCTTTGACAATGACTACTTCACCGCCCGCGTCATGGAAGTGGACGGGGGGCTGCGGCTCTAGATCCAGGTCTAGGTCTAGCCAAGGGAAGAGGCCGGCCGCCTGGCCGGGTCAGGGCGCCATGAAAAACCAGCATGATCAAAGCTACAAGTTGTTGTTCAGCGAGCCGAGGGTGATCCGAGACCTGCTGACCGGCTTTATCGGCGAAGACTGGATCGAGAAGCTGGACCTCGACTCGCTGGAGCGGGTCAGCGGCAGCTTCGTCACTGATGACCTTCGTGATCGCGAAAACGACGTCATCTGGCGCGCGCGCTTCGGTGATGAGTGGTGCTACGTCTACCTGTTGCTGGAATTTCAGAGCACGGTGGATCGTTTCATGGCGCTTCGCACCATGACCTACGTCGGGTTGCTCTACCAGGATCTGGTCAAGCAGAAACAGCTGACTCGGTCGGGCAAGCTACCGCCGGTTTTGCCTATCGTGCTCTATAATGGAGAGCGTCGCTGGAGCGCGCCTGTCAACGTTCGGGATCTCATTCAGGCAGGACCTGGCAGCCTGGCGCACTACCGACCGGATCTGTCCTTTCTGCTATTGGATGAAGGCGCCCTCGTTGCCGACCAGCAGTTCTCCAGCGAAGCGCGCAATGTGGTGTCGGCCATCTTCCAGCTGGAGCATCACCGGAGTCCCGCAGATGCGGTTGAGCTGATCGGATTGCTGGTGAAATGGTTGCAGACACCAGAGCAGACAGATTTGCGTCGACACTTCGTCATCTGGATCAAGCGAGTACTATTGCCGAACTGGGTGTCAAATGAGGAACAGGGCGGATGGCAGGCCCTGAATGAATTGAGCGAGGTGCACAACATGCTGGCAGAACGAGCCAAGCGGTGGCCTGAGCAGTGGAAGCAGCAGGGGCTGGCGGAGGGGCGTCGGGAAGGGCGCGAGGAAGGACGCGAGGAAGGTCGCGAGGAAGGTCGCGAGGAAGGTCGCGAGGAAGGTCGCGAGGAAGGTCGTCAGGAAGGTCGTCAGGAAGGTCGCGAGGAAGGTCGTCAGGAAGGCAAGCAAGACGTAGCCCGCAATATGATTCAGCGGACCTCACTGGATGACCTGACGATCGCGCAAGTGGCCGAGATTTCGGTAGAGCTGGTCACCAAGCTGCGAGAGGAAATGGAGCGTTCCAACTGATGGTCTATCATGGCCTTTTGGTTGCCTGGAGAGCCCGTTGTCTGAGGTGTTCAGTTGTCCTCACGCCCACAAGCCCTCCGCCGCACAGCGCGGCGGAGGGCTAGGTTGCAGCCGGTGTCTAGCGCAGGCTGATTTCATCCTTCAGCCGAGCGACGGTGGCGTCACCGATGCCCTTTACTCGAGTCAGGTCCTCGATGGTGGTGAAGGGGCCGTTGGCCTGGCGGTCTTCGACGATGGCCTGGGCCTTGCCGGGGCCGATGCCGGGGAGTTCCGCCAGCAGCTCGACGCTGGCCTCGTTGACGTTGATCGGCTCGATACTCAGCCGCTCCTCGGCCATGACTGGCTGTGCCAGCAACATCCAGGTCAGTGCCAGTAGTGCGATGGTCCATAACCTGGACCGCTTGCTTGCGGAAAGGGTACTCGAGTTGTCGTTCATCGATGGATGGCGAACAGCCTGTTGTGCGTTGTGGGTCTGCATCGGACATCTCCTTGCTGTTGAAAGTCGTCTTCATGACGTAGGGGGCTTGCCCCTTCGAGTCCGTTCGACGTGATGCCGTTGGTCTCGTCTTTCACCTTAGGCGCCGAGCGACGGATCCAGTTATAAGAAATTACTTATAAAAATATCAGTGGAATTAGATATTCAGATGAAGCCAGAGGGCCGCGCGGAAGTCGCTTGGGCTGATATACTGCGGCGTTTTGGCGCTCCGGGTCCTGAGTCTCGCGACCGGGCCGGCTTGGCTCACGTCATTCAGGCCGCAGGTGCGCCCTTCGATTCCACTGTGCCGGAGGCCTCCGTGACTACCTCATCGCCCTTGATCATCGCACTCGACTATCCCTCCATGGACGCCGCGCTGTGCATGGCGGACCGACTGGACCCCGAGCGCTGTCGTCTCAAGGTTGGCAAGGAGCTGTTCACCCGCAGCGGCCCCAATGTGCTGGAAGCGCTGCATGGCCGGGGTTTCGAGGTCTTTCTCGACCTCAAGTTTCACGATATTCCGAATACAGTGGCGGCTGCCGTTCAGGCGGCGGCAGAGCAAGGCGTGTGGATGGTCAATGTTCATGCCAGCGGCGGCGCCCGCATGATGGAAGCGGCGCGAGAGCGGCTCGACAGGGAGGGCCTTGCGACCCACCTGATCGCGGTGACGGTGCTGACCAGCATGACCGCCGAGGAACTTGCAGCTACTAATGTTTCGGTTGGCCTGGACGAGCAGGTGGAGCACCTGGCACGACTGGCCAAGGCCAGCGGGATGGACGGCGTGGTGTGCTCGGCGCAGGAATCGGCGCGTCTCAAGGCCGCCTGTGGCGAAGACTTCCTCAAGGTTACCCCGGGCATTCGACCGAGCTTTGCCCAGGCCGGAGATCAGCGGCGGATCATGACCCCGCGCCAGGCCATGGACGCCGGTAGCACGCACCTGGTGGTGGGAAGACCTGTCACTCAGGCAGAAGACCCCATGGCCGCACTCGAGGCGATCGAGAAGGAGCTGAAAGAGGCGTAACCCAGTCGGAGTCGGCTGACCACGATCCTGATCAAGTCAGGCATAAGACCCGATGGCAGCGCTCGAGGCGATCGAGAAGGAGTTAGAGGCCAAGTGACCGCTACTCCCCCTCTATACCGGTGATGGGTTTGGTGGTGCCCCAATTCCTGCATCTTGGGCACTGCCAGTGCAGGTGTTCACCGGAGAAGCCGCAGCGTCGGCAGCGGTGGCGGGGTAGCGCCTTGATCAGCGGCTGGGTGTGCTGGCGCAGCAGGTCAAAACGGGGGTCGCCTTCGCTTGCCTCGCTGCGCTGGTACAGCCCCATCAGATAGTCCACCCCACCCAGGCTCGGCTCCTTCCTGAGCTGTTCGGTGATCAGCGCTATCGCCTCCTCATCACTCCCTCGCACCCGACGTAGCGTCTGCGCCAGCAGCAGCATTACGCTGGTACAGGGATTCAGCTCCAGCAGCCGGTGCAGGTGCGCGATCAGTCCCTCGGCGTCGTCAAGAAGCTGATAGGTGCGTTCCAGCGGCTCAAGCAGCGTCGGGATAAAGTCGGCGTCCTGCTGGGGAATGCGATCCAGATGCTTGAGCGCCTGGCGGTACTGGCCGGTGTCGTGGCACAGCTCGGCCTGGATCAGGTTGGCGCGGATGCAGCGTTCGTCGATGGAAAGCGCCTGCTTCAGGTGCTTTCTGGCGATGCCGTGGCTATTGGATGCTCGCGCCTCTTCGGCCAGTTCGCAGTGCCAGTGGGCAGCGGCCCGACGCAGGTCATCATGGCGTCGGGTCAACTGGGGAACGGCCTCGTCGATCGCCTGCCGCCATTCACCCTCGCGCTCGAACAGGTCCACCAGCAGCCGCTTGGCATGGTGGCGTACTTCGGCGTGGGTTTCTTCCTTGACCAGCCCCTTCAGCAGCCGTTCGGCGCGATCGTGCAGACCCAGTTGCAGAAAGTCCCGGGACAGCTCGAGCTGAACCCAGGCTCCCTGGTGGCCGTCCAGGAAAGGACGTGCGAGCAGGTTCTGGTGAATCTTGACGGCGCGGTCGGCCTCACCGCGAGAGCGAAACAGGTTCCCCAGGGTGACGTGAGTCTCGATGGTATCGCTGTTGACCTCCAACGCAGAGATGAAGGTCTCGATGGCCCGGTCCTGCTGATCGTTGAGCAGGTAGTTCAGACCGACAAAGTAGTCGCGGTGGAGACTTGGGGCGGGGCGTTCTTGCTGTCGACTCTCCCGCCGGCCGAGCGCCCAGCCAATGGCGAGGGCGACGACCAGCAGGCCCAGCAGCAGAAGATCGGGCATTCAGGGAAGTTCCTTCATCTCCTGCACGCGAAGACGATCAAGTTCCTTGCGCTGCTGCTGGTTGTGGCGTTGGGCGCGAGTCAGCAGGGCGCGCAGCCGAATGTAGACGCCGCTCATCGCCAGCATGCCAAGCAGCACGCCGACAGCCAGGGAGGCCAGCAGCCACACCGACAGGGAGGCCTCGGGTAATTCGAACCAGATGAGGTTCAGCGGCAGGGCCTGTTGGTTGTTGGTCGCGAACAGGATACCGATGACCAGTACCGCCAGCAGAATGATGGCCATGATCAGGCCTTTTAGCCAACGCATGTGTGACTTCCCATAGTGAGACAAAGAGAACGGAGAGAGCGGTTGTCAGCGAACTCAGTAGCCCAGCGCACGGCTGGCGTCGACTTGTTCGCGCAACTCCTTTCCGGGCTTGAAGTGTGGCACGAACTTGCCTTCCAGCTCCACCGCTTCACCTGTCTTGGGGTTGCGGCCGACCCGGGGCTCCCGATAGTGCAGAGAGAAACTGCCAAAACCCCGTATCTCGACCCGCCCACCATCGGCGAGGGTATCGGTGATGTCATCCAGAATGAGGCGCACCGCGGCCTCGACGTCCTTGATCGACAGCTCCGGCTGCCGCATGGAGATCTGCTCTATCAGTTCGGACTTTGTCATCGGTTGTCTCCGTGAGTCCCACCTGGGTGTTGAGCGCTGGCCAAGCCAGTGGCGAAGGCCGTATCCGTCACAGCCTCTTGTTTTTAGATAGCATACTTTTCAAGTCTTGAGAAAACAACGCACTACATTCGTGGCAATGATCTTGCGCCGGGTCACCTTCGGGATACGCCCGCGGCTGCCTGGCGGATCGTGCTGCGGTATACTGAGGCCACACATTCCATCCCTGACGAGGTTCCCCTTGGATCAACCGTCTTCCGTGGCCTCCCGCCTCGAGGCCGAGCGCAAACGTCTGCACTGGCACTCCCGCCGTGGCATGTGGGAGCTGGACCTCTTGCTGCTGCCGTTTCTCGAGCATTGCTACGATGAACTCGACGAGGCCGACCAGGCCGCCTATCGCCAGCTGATCACCGAAGAGGACCAGGATCTGTTCATGTGGTTGATGCGCCGCGAGTGGCCAGAAGAGCCCATCCGTCGCCGTATCGTGCAGATGATCGTGGACTATGCCGAGACCAGCGGTCACGGTCACAATCGGGGCCTCTGAGCAGCAGCATCTCTTCCAGGGGGCGCTGGTGGCGACCATCGCGCTGGTCGTCGCCGGCGCCACTCCCTCGCCGGTAGGAGCTGTGCTCACCGCAGCTCTCTGCAGCAGACTGATTCACGCCTACCGCCATCCGCTTCAGGGTCAGCTAAGGTGCCTGGTCGAGAATGAGCCAGCGGCGACAGCTGGGGCAACGCTGGTCGCCGTGGATGACGAGCAGACCGAAGAGGCGGGGCTTTCCGTATGGCAGCGTCGGCAGCGACGCCTTCTGCGCACCCTGAGTCAGACGCTCGTGCGCTGGTGGGGCAAGCCCAGGGCCCCGGTGCCTGGGCGTTGGCAGTGGTGTCCGTTGGCGTCATCTGCGGACAAATCCGTGAGGCTTTATTTGGATGACGCTGACTGGCGCGAGATCGAGCTGACCTGCGAAAGCGTCGGCGCCAGGCTGATCTCCCTGCGCTGGCAGGGGCATACCCACTGGCTGTGGCCCGACTCGATCACATCCGAAGAGCACCGCGTGCTGAGACGCTACCTGCTTGGCATGCCAGTGGCGTTGGGTTCTCAGACGTCAAAACGGCAATGACAGCTGTTGCCTGGCTTCCTGTGGCACCAGGCGCACGCCGACGCCGAGCAGGCGCACCGGGCGGTGGGCGCGTTGCCAGGCCTGGTCGAGCAGCTGGCGGTAGCTGGCGAGATCCGGCTCCAGGCCCTTCGACTCCAGGGTGGTGGTAGTGAAGTCGTCAAAGCGCACCTTGACGAACACACCGGCCAGGGGTGGTCGGCCATTGCGGTCGATGCGCGCCTTCAACTTCTCGCAGAGGGTGACCAGCGCCTGCTGGGCCGCGGCCAGATCCGGCAGGTCCCGGCCGTAGGTGCTTTCGACGCTGATCGACTTGCGTTCGCGCTCCACCTTGACCGGACGCTCGTCGATGCCGCGGGCGAGTTCATAGAGGCGTCGCCCGAATTTGCCGAACTCGTCCAGCAGCTTGTCGATGGGCTGTTCGCGCAGCTCCTCGCAGGTGGTGATGCCCAGTGCGTCCAGGCGGGCGGCGGTGGCGGGCCCCACGCCGTGAAGCTTGCGCACCGGCAGGGCCAGCACGAAGCTTTCTACCTGGTCGGGTGGTATCACCGTCAGCCCATCCGGCTTGTCCCAGTCGCTGGCGATCTTGGCCAGGAACTTGGACGGTGCCGCCCCCACCGACACCGTGATGCCGGTGCGCGCCAGACACTCCTCCTTCAGCCAGCGGGCCATCCAGGTGGCGCTGCCCTTGAACCCCTCGACATCGCTGACGTCCAGATAGGCCTCGTCCAGCGACAGCGGTTCGACCAGTGGCGTCAGCTCATGGAAGATCGCCTGAATCTGCCTCGACACCTCGCGATACTTGTCGAAGTCCGGCGGAACCAGCGTCAGTTCGGGGCACAGGCGAAGCGCGCGGGCTGTCGGCATCGCCGAATGGATGCCGAACTTGCGCGCCGGATAGTTGCAGGTGGTGATGACGCCACGGCCCTCGCGCGCGCCGCCCACCGCCAGTGGAATGTCCCGCAGGGCGGGGTTGTCGCGCATCTCGACCGCGGCGTAGAAACAGTCGCAGTCGGCATGCAGAATCTTGCGTACGGGTGCAGGCATGGGCGGGCAGGTGCTGGCACGACGTCGGTGAAAACGGCGACTAGCCCAGGGCTTGGCCGTTGCCACCGCGAATGACCCCAACCCCGACGCCCTCGATATCCAGGCTGTCGCGACGCAGGTCCAGGGTGATGGGCGCGAAGTCGGGGTTCTCGGCCTCCAGGGTGACCTGATGGCCGTCACGCTGGAAGCGCTTGACTGTCACCTCATCCTCCAGGCGTGCTACCACGATCTGGCCGTTGCGGATGCGCTCGGTGCGATGCACCGCCAGCAGGTCACCCTCCAGGATGCCGACGTCCTTCATCGACAGCCCGCGCACGCGCAGCAGATAGTCTGCGCGCGGGGTGAAGTAGTCCGGCGGCAGCGGGCAGTAGCGGTCGATATGCTCGGCGGCGAGGATCGGGCTGCCGGCGGCGACCTCACCGATGATCGGCAGGCCCTGCGAGGGACTGGCTTCCTGGGGCGACTCGTTGGCGGCGCCGGAGTCTGCCTCCTGGGCCGGCAGGCGGATGCCGCGAGAGGTGCCGCGAATCACGCGAATCGCACCCTTGCGCTCGAGCGCCCGCAGGTGCTCTTCGGCAGCATTGGGGGAGCGAAAGCCCAGGGCGCGTGAAATCTCCGCGCGGGTGGGCGGGTACCCCAGCTCGTTCATGGTCTTGACGATAAAGTCATAGACGTTTTGCTGGCGAGGGGTCAGGGGACGTGTCATGCGGCCTCCCACGGGCGGCGATGGAACAGGGTGGCTTGGCGGCGGCTTGCTGCCGACGCTTGCCAGTGCTGAGGGCGTCAATGCTCGCCCTTGGGGAAGTGTACAGTATGGATGTACATCCAGTAAAACCGCGAAAGCCCAGGAATAGTGTGCCAGGGCACTGGTGTAGTGGGCCGCCGCCTGATGCATTCGTTTGAAACAGGGTGGAGCCAGGGTTGATTGTGCGAGAAGGGCGGCTCCCTTACACTCAAGCCAGTATTCAAACAATTGTTTCCAACTGCCCTTGACAAGACTGGACGGAGCCCGCGAATGGCCCAGACCGATACCGTGACGCGCATCCTGGACACCGCCGAGGTGCTTTTCGCCGAACGCGGCTTCGCGGAAACGTCGCTGCGCAACATTACCGGCAAGGCCAAGGTCAACCTGGCCGCCGTCAACTACCACTTCGGCTCCAAGAAGGCGCTGATCCAGGCGGTGTTCTCCCGCTACCTTGATCCCTTCTCCGATCGCTTTCATGCCGCCATCGATGAGCTCGAGCGCGGCTACGGCGATCGCGTGATTCCGCTGGAGGTGCTGCTCGAGACCATGGCCCGCACCGTGCTCGAGGTACCGGCCGAGCGGCACAGCCTCAAGGTGTTCATGCGCCTGCTGGGGCTGGCCTACAGTCAGGCCCAGGGGCATCTGCGTCGCTATATCCAGGACCAGTACGGCACCGTGTTCACCCGTTTCGTGGCGCTGGTGCGCAAGGCCACGCCGGAGCTGCCGGACTCCGAGCGCTTCTGGCGTCTGCACTTTGCGCTGGGCACCGTGATCTTTACCCTGTCGGGGCTCGATGCCCTGCGCGACATCGCCGAGAAGGACTACGACGAGCACGTCTCGGTGCGCGATCTGGTGCGCCGCATGATGCCGGTGGTGGTATCGGCGCTGAAGGCGCCACTGCCGGAGCCGGCGCCGACGATGCCAGCGGCGACGCGCGAGCCAACTGCATAAGCCGAAAAGGGAGTCAGGGTCATGCGAACCCCGCAACTGGCAGCGCTTCCCCCCAGCGAGGGCGTGTGGGTGGAGGTCGACACCGCCCGTCAGCAGCTGACGCTGTGGCAGGGCGAAGCCCCCGCCTGGCAATGCCTGGTGTCCACCGGTGCTGCCGGTACGGGCCAGCAAGAGGGCAGCGGCCAGACCCCGCTGGGCTGGCACCAGATCCGTGCCGCTATCGGTGAGGGGCAGCCCGCGGGCTGCGTCTTTCGTGGCCGTCGGCCCACCGGTGAGGTCTACAGCGAGGCGCTAGGCCAGGCCCAGCCAGAGCGCGACTGGATCCTGACCAGAATCCTCTGGCTCAGCGGACTGGAGCCGGGCTTCAATCGAGGCGGCGACGTCGATTCCCTGCGCCGCTATATCTATTTTCACGGCACTCCGCCGGACAAGCCCATGGGGGTGGCCGACTCCCATGGCTGTATTCGGCTGCGTGACGACGACCTGTTGCGGCTGTTCGACGAAGCCACGCCCGGTACCCCGGTGTGGCTGCATGACTGATCACGTCCACTGATCAAGCCAATGCAGACGTCAGTAAAGGCGTCACTGAGCGAAGTCCTCGTCGGCTCAGGCTTCGTCGAGCCTGGACTCCTCAGGTCAGGATTCGTCATGCCTGGATTCATCAGTCCGGGGCTTGGTCAGATGACGTTGCCCAATTGGAAGATCGGTAGATACATCGCCAGCACCAGGCCACCCACCACCACGCCCAGCACCACGATGATCAGCGGCTCCAGGAGGCTTGTCAGGGTGTCGACGCGATCGTCCACCTCGCGCTCGAAGTGGTCTGCTACCCGCGTCAACATGCTGTCCAGTGCGCCGGCTTCCTCGCCGATGGCCACCATCTGCAGCGCCAGTGGCGGGAAGCGCCTGGTCGCCCGCATCGCCAGGTGGAGTCGCTGGCCACTGGCGACTTCGGTCTGCACTGCCGCCACCGCCTGGCGGTAGACGTCATTGCCGCAAGCACCGGCGGCGGTCTTCAGCGCTTCCACCAAGGGCACGCCCGCGGCGAAGGCGGTGGCCAGGGTGCGACAGAAGCGTGCCACCGAGGCCTGTTCCAGGATCGTCCCCACCACCGGTAGCCTGAGCGCCAGGCCGTGAGCGGCGAAGCGCGCCCTGGCCGAGCGCTTGATCCACCATCTCGTCGCACCGGCCATCACGCCTGCACTTCCCAGCAGCACCAGCCACCATTGCTGGGCGAACTCCGAAAGCTCGATGGTCAGGCGAGTCAGCGGGGGCAGGCTTGCCCCGACGCCCTCGAACATCTGTTCGAACTGGGGCACCACCTTGATCAGCAGGATGGCGCTGACCGCGATGCCCACCGCCACCACCGTTGAGGGATACCACAGCGCCTTGCGAACCCGCGCCTTCAATCGCTCGCGCTTTTCCAGGTGGCCGGCCAGACGCTCGAGCATGCGGTCCAGCGTACCCGACTGCTCACCGGCGGCGACCAGATTGACGTACAGCGCATCGAAGGTGAGCGGGTGGCGGGACAGTGCCTGGGCCATGCTGGCCCCGGCGCTGACGTCCATGCCCAATGCCTGAACGACTAGCCGCATGGCTGGCTTTGAAAGGCTTTCGCCCAGCACGTGAAAGGCCTGCAACAACGGCACGCCGGCGGTCAGCAGGGTCGCCAGCTGGCGCGAGAACAGGGTGAGATCCCGGGGCGATATCTGGCGCTCGAAGCGCGCAAGCGTGCCGCCCTGGCGCAGCTTGCGCGGGATCACACCAAGCTGATGCAACTGGCGTTGGGCCTCGGGACGGCCGGTTGCCAGCAGCACCCCGCTGCGCCGCTGGCCCTGGCGATCCTCGCCTTTCCAGTGCCAGCACCTCTGGCTCGGATGCTGGGGGGCGGAACGGCGTGCACTGCGCAGGTGGTCGCGTGACCCGCTTGACCCGTTTGACCCGGCTGAAAGGTGGCTGTGGCCAGCGTGGGAACCCGATCCGCCGGAGGCAGAAGAGGTTGGCTCCCCCGTCGTTGCATCAGGGGTGTAGCCACCTACCTGCCCGGGGGGCCCAGGAGGAGGGGCTGGCGAAGAAGACGACAGGGACGAAGAGGCAGGCGGAGCCGTCGAAGGCGAACGATGACGAAAGGGCACGTGTCGGTGGACTCAAATGGTGGAGGGAAGGGCGGCGGTCTCATGCGGCGGTGATGCGGCAGACCTCGGCCAGGCTGGTCACGCCTTCGAGCACCCGATCAAGGCCGCTGCGACGAAGGTTCGGATAGCCCTGGGCGCGGGCCAGGGCGTCGAAGTCATCGGCGCTGCCCCCTTCCAGTATCAGCCGGCGCATGCGTTGGTCCACGGGCACCACCTCAAATAGCCCGACCCGCCCCTTGTAGCCCTGGGTGCAGTGACGACAGCCCACGGCCTCGTACAGCTGGGCGCTATCGGTCTCGGCCTGGGTCAGTCCACGTTGCACCAGCACCTCGGCAGGCAGGGTGACCGGGGACCGACACTGGCTGCACAGGCGCCTCGCCAGGCGTTGGGCCACGATCAAGCTGACCGCGCTGGCGATATTGAAGGCTTCGATGCCCATGTTCGACAGTCGCGACAGGGTATCGGCGGCGGAATTGGTGTGCAGCGTGGACAGCACCAGGTGGCCGGTCTGGGCGGCCTTGATCGCGATCTCGGCGGTTTCCCGGTCGCGCACCTCGCCGACCATCACCACGTCCGGGTCCTGGCGCAGAAAGGCGCGCAGTGCGTTGGCGAAGTCCAGGCCAATGCGGGGCGCCACATTGACCTGATTGATCCCGGACAGCTTGATCTCCACCGGGTCCTCGGCGGTACAGATATTGCGCTCGACGGCGTTGAGCTGGTGGATGCCGGTGTACAGCGTCACTGTCTTGCCGCTGCCGGTGGGACCGGTGACCAGAATCATCCCCTGGGGACTTGCCAGGGCAGCCTCGAACAGCCGGCGCTGGTCCGGTGAAAAGCCGAGCTGCTCGATACCCAGGCGTGCCGACCTGGAGCCCAGCAGTCTAAGCACGATCTTCTCGCCATAGACGGTAGGCAGCGAGTTGACCCTGAAGTCGATGTCCTCGCCATCGTCGAGCTGGACCTTGATGGTGCCATCCTGGGGCAGGCGGCGTTCCGAGATGTCCATCCGCGCCATCACCTTGAGGCGCGAGGCGATGCGCCCGCGAAGGTTAAGCGGCGGCTGGGCCACTTCGTGGAGCAGGCCATCGATGCGAAAGCGCACCCGAAAGGACTCCTCGAAGGGCTCGAAGTGGATGTCCGAGGCACGCTTTCTCACCGCGTCACGCAGGATGGTGTTGACGAACTTCACCACCGGCGCGTCATCGGCCTGGTCGTTCAGGCTGGAGCTGAGCCCGGAACCCAGCCCGGCATGGAGCTCCTCGTCCAGATCGGCATCCTGTTCAGTGTCGAAAGCCACGCCCTGGCCAGAAGCCAGATCCGACTGCAGACCCGGCTGCCGCGACTGAGACATCTTGCCCCTACGCTCGTCGACGCCCGTACTGTTCCCGCTTGAGGCGCCTAGCGCCCCCAGGGCGACGGCGATGGCGCCATCATCGGGGCGATCGGCGCCCAGGTAGGCGTCAAGCAGCGCGCGGATCTGATCCAGCGGTGCCAGCGCCGGCTTCAAGCTCTTGCCGGTGACGAACTGAAGCTCACCGAGGCGAGCAAGAGTAGAAGGGTAGGGCACCGCGACGTGCAATTGATGATCATCGAGGCTAAGCGGCAGTACCGAATGCTCGCGCAACAGGGCTTCGGGGAAGTGAGAGAGCGCCGGCAGTTCGCTCGGCTCCAGCTCCTGTAGATCGACAAATGGCAGGTCGTATTCTTCTGCCGCAGCTCGGGTCGCTGGCCCTATGCTCACCAGTTCATGCTCCACCAGGTAGCGCAACAGCGTGCTGTGGCTGTCCTGGGCCTCCCGCTCGGCCCGCAGCGCCGCCGGAGGACTCAGTAACCCCTGTGACACCAGCCGTTGGGCCAATCCACTGTTTGGCCCCTGCGGCGAGCCGTTGCCGAACCCCTGGTCAAATGGCACTGCACCCTCCCTGGAAGTGGACCCACGATGGGCCCGATAGCTCCCGTCGGCGACATCCTGAATCTAGCCGTCAGTCTACCCCGCTACAGAGCGCCCATAGAGGCCGCACAAGCGGTTTTGTTATCCGGACCCGAATCAGCGTCAAGGTTTGGTCGTATAGCCCTCAGAGGCGCCCGCAGCGCCAAGTAAGATGCTCCGAACCCGGTAGGGCGGCGTTATGGAGCTTGATGGCCTGGCTCAGCGCCATTTTCTCCAAGCCGCACCACCGGTCAGGAAGTGCACCACCGTGAAACGGCAAAAAGCCAACAGGGAGCATCAGACATGGAAGACAGTAAAAGCAGTACCAGTACCAATATCAGTAATTCTGAGCAGAGCGGAACCGTGATACCGGCAGGGCAGGGCGGCTTTACCCTGATAGAGCTGTTGGTGGTGGTGGCCATCATCGGGCTGCTATCAGCCATCGCCATACCGCAGTACACCAATTTCCAGAAGCGCGCCGCGGTAAATGCCTGCAAGGAAGAGCTGGCAGCTGCGAGGACGGCGTTGTCGGTCAGTGGAACGCTAGGAACGGCGGACAAGACAGCGCCAGCGCTGGATGCTGAATATGCCTGGAGTGCATGCGACGGTACTAAGGTCTCGTACACTGCACCGACAACTGACGCAGAGGGTTCGCTAGAAGCGGCGCCGGCCAATGCGGACTATGCCGATGCTGATGACCCAATTTCGCTCGATATTCCGGAGCTTGTCGATGCCTCGACATTGTAGTCAGTCAAGCCTCTTGGACTTGACACGCGCTATTGGGTCGAGTCGATCTCGAGACTGAAAAGTTGGTACCTGCCGAGTAAAGGGGGATATCACTTTGAATGGCCCTAGTATTATCCACCATGGTGGCGCCGATGGCGTCACCGGAAGCTGTCACCGTCTCCAGATATCACCTGACCACGCCATCTTGATCGATTGCGGCCTGTTTCAGGGAGAAGACCTCAATGGCCAGTCTAGCTTTGAACGTCACCAGATCGAATTTTCGGTGGACGACGTCATCGCTCTGGTGGTGACCCATGTCCATATCGATCACATCGGCCGCCTGCCCTACCTGATGGCAGCAGGGTTCAAAGGCCCCATCATCTGCACCCCGCCGAGTGCGCGGCTGCTGCCGCTGGTGATCGAGGATGCCCTCAAGATTGGCTTTACCCGTGACCGCAGGCTAATCGAGCGTTTTCTTGATACCGTTGAGATGCATCTTGATCCAAGTCCCTATGGCGCTTGGAAAACCCTGTTAAACGATGAGCGTTACAAGGTCAAGGTGCGTCTACAGAACGCGGGGCATATACTCGGTTCAGCATACGTCGAAATTGATGTTGAGGACGAGCGCGCGAGTCTGGATAATCGCTACGTCTTCTCGGGGGACCTCGGGCCACCCGACACCCCGCTGTTGCCGGATCCCACACCGCTGGAGCGGGCGGACGTCCTGGTGCTTGAGAGCACCTATGGCGATAGAAGGCATGAAGGCCGCAGGACGCGGCGCGCACAGCTCAAGGAAATGATTTATCGTGCACAGCGCGAGGGCGGTAGCGTGGTCATTCCAGCCTTCAGCATAGGCCGCACCCAGGAGCTGCTCTACGAAATCGAGACCCTTCTGCACGAGCGACAGACAGAAGAGAAAGGCGATCGCCCCCTGATCATCGTCGACTCACCACTGGCCGCACGCTTCACCGAAGTATACCGAGACCTCAAGCCCTGGTGGGACAGCGAAGCCAAGGAGCGACTCGACCAGGGCCGCCACCCCCTCAGCTTCGATGGCCTCGTCACCGTAGATAGCCACGACGACCACCTCGCCATGGTCGAGCACCTCGCCATGGTCGAGCACCTCGCCACCACCAACACCTGGGCCATCGTCATTGCCGCTAGCGGCATGGTCACCGGGGGCAGGGTCGTCAACTATTTGAAGCGACTCCTTCCTGACTTTCGCCACACCGTATTGTTTGTTGGATATCAGGCTGAGGGGACGCCTGGCAGGCAGATTCAGCGAGCGAAACGTGGGAGCGAAGTTGTTCTTGACCGAGAGAGCGTGCCGGTGAATGCTCACATCAAGAGTATTTCGGGCTTTTCAGCGCATGCGGATCAAAAGAACTTGATCGATTTTGTCTCAGAGCATGGTAGGAAAGTCGACAACGTTCGACTAGTTCATGGAACTTGTAAAAGCCAGCGTAAGTTGGCGGGTGCTCTTAAAACGCATGCTGCAGCTGTAAATGTAGTGTCTCGGATGTTCAATTGACCAAAAGGAGCTATCCTTTGATAGCCGCCCGAGGGCTTCTCCGTCAATTCATCCAGGAGCATTGCCGTGGACATCAAGCTTCATAAGCAAGCCACTACAACCCCGAAGATCCGCGCTGAGATCCAGGCGGCTCCCGCTCACGTTACCGATACGGCGCTGGCGGAGCGCTTTGGTGTCAGTGACATGACGATACGTCGGTGGCGGCACCGCGATGATGTCTATGATCGTCCCCACACCCGTCACAACCTCAAGGCAACGCTCTACCACGAGCAGGAAGAGGTGCTGATTGCGGCACGCGAATTCCTTCGTCTCGGGCTCGACGACCTGCTCGTCGTCGCCCGGGAGTTCTTGCACCCCACGTTATCCAGAGCGGCGCTCCACCGGATGTTGAAACGTCGCCAGGTGCCCACCTTGGCCCAATTGGCTAAGAGGGACCAGGAGGGCAAGAAGGAAGCGCCCAAGCCCTTTCGAGACTACGAACCGGGCTACCTCCATATCGATATCAAGTATCTGCCGCAGATGCCTGATGAGACGCAGCGCCGCTATCTGTACGTTGCCATCGACCGAGCTACGCGCTGGGTCTATCTGGAGGTGCGCTCCAGCCAGGCGGCAAGCGATGCTGAAGCGTTTTTCCATCGGGTCGTTGAGAAGGCCCCGTTCAAGATCCAAAAGGTGCTGACGGACAATGGCAAGAGCTTCACGGATCGCTTCACCTCTGGTGGAGAGCGCAAGCCCACCGGACAGCATCCGTTTGACCAGGCATGTGCAGAGCACCACGTGGAGCACCGCCTGATTCGACCGGGCCACCCTCAAACCAACGGAATAGTCGAACGCTTCAATGGCCGTATCAGTGACGTCTTGGCGACGCGTCGCTATGTCTCCGGAGAAGACCTGGAGCAAACGCTAAAACGATACTGCTGGCTGTACAATCATCACATCCCGCAGAAGGCATTGAAGCACCAGGCCCCCATTTCTGCGATGAAAGACTGGCAGAATAGGCGTCCTGAACTATTCACCAAGCGTGTAATTAATCATCCGGGACCTGACACCTAGGCCAAGGTCTCATGATCAGTAAATTCCGAGTTGTTGTGTCGACGCCTGAGCCATGAGTCAGACCAGATTTAAAGATAAGGTTATATTTATGTGTGGTGTTTTCTTTGCATATGATAAAAATTTGGACATCGAGAAAGCAAAAAAGAGTCTTGATTTGATGTATCATCGCGGGCCTGACGGATACCGATCTATACAAGGGAGTAATTATTTTTTAGGACATCGTCGACTGTCTATCATAGATACTAGTGATAGAGGTTTTCAGCCGTTTGTGTCAGAAGATGAGAAAACGGAAGTTGCCGTTAATGGCGAGATTTATAACTACAAAGAAATCCGAGGGGAGCTGGAAGAATGTGGTGCAAAATTCTCAAGTCAATCTGATAGCGAGGTGATTCTTCACGCCTATTGTCATTGGGGTGTGGATAGAATGCTAGAGAAAATAGATGGTATGTATGGTGTCGTGATTCATGACAGAGAGTCAGGAAAAATTGTATTCTTTATTGATAGGTATGGGGTTAAGCCATTATTTTATCAAGTGGATGGTGCCTGTAGTAAGGTTATTGTATCTAGTGAGATCGCGAGTTTAAAAAACTACAGCTCGGATCTGGTTGTTGATGAGACAGCTATATTCGATTATCTAGTGTATCGGTATGTACCGTATCCAAAGTCAATCTATGTTAATGTTTTCAAGGCGTCACCAGGACAAGTGGTTGAGATTAATCTGAGTACCTTTGATGTTAATAAAAGATTTTACTGGGAAATGAGCAATGAGAAAGCTAGTATCAACGTAGATGAGAATAAAAGTACGATTGAAAGACTTATTAGAGATTCAATGGAGTTGCAGGTGGTCTCTGATGTGCCACTGGGATTCTATCTAAGCGGAGGTGTTGATTCTTCTTGTTTGTTATGCAGTGCAAGAGAATTAAATTTGGATCCTCGAGCAATTTCGTTAGACTTCGTAGGGTCCGAAAAATCAGAGAGAGACTTTGTTGATGAGTTCTGTGATAAGTTAGATCACAATAATCTTGATATTATGACAATTGAACCACAAGATACGAATCATGTCCTTGGGGAAATTGTCAAAAAAATGGGCGAGCCAATAGGTGATGATTCTGTAATTCCGACCTACTTGTTGAATAAAAAAGCGAAAGATAAAGTTACAGTGGCTATCGGTGGTGATGGAGGCGACGAGTTGTTCTGTGGTTATTCTAGATATAAAATTTTGGCGCCTGGAGTGACTGCGGGTAAATTGCTTTTTTTAGCCAAGCATTATATTAAACACTTTAGAAGTAAGTTTTTATGCGCGTTTAGGTACGACGAAAGATGGGAAAGGTATACTCACTTGTTGGGGGGCATGCCTGCTTCCAAAGTTTATAGGGACTACCGCAATTTATTTCCAAATCTTGAAAGTAATTATGATCCTTATTGGCATTACAAGAGGCACTATGAAAAAAGTGATGGTGTGAAAGACTATATGAGGTTGGATTTTAAAACCTTTCTACCAGGGTTGATATTTTGTAAAGTAGACTTTGCATCTATGTTGAACTCAGTAGAGGTGAGGGTGCCGTTCATGGATAGAACTATCGTAGAGTACGCCTTTTCTCGATATGACGAAAAATCAAAGCGAGATTACGGGACGAAGACCCTATTAGTAGAGTATCTTTATAGAAAGACCGGTTTAGACTTTACAAAGAGAAAGAAACGAGGATTTGGGTTGCCTGGGCCCAAATATTATCAAGATGGAAATAGCGAGAATGTTTTTCACGTAAGGGTGCTGAAAGATTGGCTGGAATACAACGTTTAAAATGCTGAAGTACAAACGGTTTCTTTTAAATTCTGCCAACTTTCTAGCAGGTAGCACTGTCTCCTCTGGCGCTACCTTTGCATCCGTATTGATCTTGGCATCAATATTAACCCTTGCTGATTTTGGTGAATTCTCGCTGGTTCTGGCAATAGTTGCCGTAATAGAAGGCTTATGTTGTTCACAGAGTTGGCAAGCTGTCGTAAAGTTCTACCCTAGAAAAAATAGTGATTTTAAAGAATGTTATCTTAGGATTGTCAGAGCAAGTCTTAGTACTGATGTTTTAAATGCTTTTTTAGGCATAGTGGTATTGGTAGTAGTTTTATTGAACTCTAGTTGGTTTGGCATATCAGATCCACAAGCTCTAGCAGCGTATGGGATCGTCATTCCATTTAGAATGATCGGGACGTGGCAAGGAGTTGCTAGAGCGGAAGAGAAACTAAAATATATTAATGCGCAGTTGCTAGTTGTAGGGATGGGAAAACTTGGTTTAGCGCTATACGTAACGCAAAAACCAGAGATGGATATTGTTTTTATTCTTCTGGGTTTTGCCTTTTTCGAGATAGTTGGATCTCTTCTTCTAGTGATTTTAACAGTTGGCATAGTGAATAAAAACTGTAGAGAATGGCTTTTTACTAAAATCAGTAATCAACATGAAGGTCATGAGCTTGCAGATATAAAGAGGTTTATAACAGTCAATCATTTCAACGTTACCACGGTGCTTTCTATTCGAAATGTTGATGAAGTCATTGTGGGAAAGATTATCAGTCTTGAAGCTGTAGGGGTCTATAAATTAATTAAATTATTTGCAGCTATTTTGTCAAAGCTTATCGAGCCGATGTATATTGTGATATACCCAGAAATAAATAAAATTCTTTTTGAAAAAGGAAAGGGTGAGGTGCTTTTCTTCCTTAAAAAGATAACCTTTATTTCGTTTGCTGGTGCTCTGTTTTTTGTCTTGGTGAGTGTTGGTTTTGGTGGGCTAGTGTTGGACGAGTTTTCTGATGGGAGTGTGCAGAACGCATACTATGCATTACAAATTTATGTTGCGGGGGTGGCAATAAATATGTTGTTCTTTTACGCTCACCCATTGTCGATCTCATTAAGGCTGGAAAAATATGTCCTAAAGATTAATATAGTAACAGGTATTGTGTATTTGGTTTGTTTATATGCACTTAGTACGTACGTAGGTGTTCTTGGCGTAGCACTTTCAAACTTTCTGTATAATGTTGCTTCCGCTTTTCTGCGTCTACTTCCGTCTTTGAAAAAATTGAGAATCGAAGGTGAATAAATTTTATTATATTTCAAATTCAGTAATCCCTAGTAAAACGGCAAATTCAGTTCATGCAATGAAAATGTGTGCCGCGTTAGCAAGGAATGGAGTCCGGGTGGAGCTGTTAGGGAAGAAAATGCGGAGGACCGCCTATGGGGGTGAGGACATTTTGTTGCGTTATGGTGTGAAAGATAAATTTAAACTTAATCTATATAGTTTATACGGCAAATCATTTTTATCTCCTATAATTAATTTTATTTTTTTTCCCTTTTTTATTTTTTTTAAAGCTAAGGACGCCTTGATATATTCGAGAAATGTACATTGCTCTTTTGTGCTTTCA
This sequence comes from Halomonas sp. BN3-1, assembly GCF_003056325.1. NCBI lineage: Bacteria > Pseudomonadati > Pseudomonadota > Gammaproteobacteria > Oceanospirillales > Halomonadaceae > Halomonas > Halomonas sp. BN3-1. The sequence goes on from NZ_PYVV01000001.1 coordinate 430,217, forward strand.
TTTATATTGAGAGTACCGCACGTCTACGAATCACACGGAGTGTCCTCGAAACTAATTAACTCGTGGGTGGAAAAAAGAGTATTAAGGTCTTCGAGCATAACAAAAGTAGTTGCTATTTCAGAAGTTTTAAAGCAAGATTTGTTGGTGCGATACAAAGTTGCGAAGGAAAAAGTTGTAGTTGTGCATGATGCAGCTGACGAGGTTGATGACTTACCATCTATACCAGAGTTTAAACTTTGTGGGGAATACGACTTCAATGTCGGCTATGCAGGGAGTCTTTTGCAGGGGAAAGGAGTGGAGTTGCTTTGCGAGGCTGCCCTTCGTCTTCCTCGTTACGCATTTCATATTGCAGGGGGAGATGGCGATACTTTAAATAAGCTAAAAAAAAGATATAAAAACGCTAGCAATTTGTTTTTTTACGGCCATCTCTCGCAACCAGACGTTATGGGTTTTTTGAATGAAATTGATGTTGCTGTTTTGCCAAATATGGCGAAGGTATTGACTGCAGATGGGGAGGATATTGGTAAATATACTTCGCCCCTAAAGCTTTTTGAATATATGTCGTTTAGAAAGAAGATTGTTATATCCGATATTGCGGTGTTCAGGGAAATAGTTTCTCCGGCTCAGGTATATTTTTTTAAAAATAGTGATGTTGCTTCTTTGGCACAAACAATCGATGAGTCGGTTAATGTGGAAAAAGATATTGATTCGCTTTTTGATCTTTTTGTCGATAAGTATACATGGAGTAAAAGGGCAAGAAGAGTTATTAGGATATGCGAAAGATGCCGTAAAGAGTAGCCCTCCGACGTTAGGTATCCTTTCTACCTCCTGAATCCGTGAGACCGACTCCCTGAAATGCTTCTAACCTACTAATCTGCATGGCAATATAGCGAATATCGCCATTCACCCAGACAGTCTCATGCCCAACGTCAAGTTCCGCGCCTGTCGCCGCACCCTCACCAGCCACGCCGGGCTGTCCATCATCGGGCAGTGCTTCGAGATCGCTGGCGTCGACAGCATCGACAGCCGCTTCCCCACCACGCTGGGCATGCGCACCAGCGACGTGATCAAGAGCTACCTGGGCCTGCTGTGTCTGGGCATGAGCGACTATGACGCCATCGAGAACTTCCGCCGCGACAAGCCCTTCCAACAACTGCTGACACTGCAGAATGATCTTACCCAGTAGCGGTGGACACCCCGTTAAGGAACTACGCTGAACGAGGTGACCCATGACAAAGCCAGCTACCCCCATGAAGAAACAGCAACGTGCCCACTACACCGATGCCTACCGCGAGGAAGCTCTATTGCTCGCTGAACGGGTAGGTGTCACCACTGCCGCCCGTGACCTCGGCCTCCAGCCTAGTCAGATCTATCAATGGCGCACCAAAGCCCAGCAGCGCAAAACGGTGACGGAACGCGAACAGGCTCTTGCTGACGAGAATGCCCGGCTCAAGCGCCAGATGGCTGATATGGCGGAGGATCTGGCCATCGCAAAAAAGGCAGCGGTGTACTTCGCAAAAAGCCTGAAGTGAAGTACGCCTTCATCCAGCAACACCACAAGGTCCACCGCATCCGGCGGATGTGCGCGTTTCTCTGCGTCGCCCGAGGCTACTACGTTTGGCGCAAACGTGTCGATGAGGCGTCTCCACGGCGACGCCAGCAGGCCGAGACGGACCAGCGTGCGGCAGAGTGCCATCAATACCGATCTGACAGCACGGGTGAAGCTGGCCGGGGAACGGTTCCCTACCAATTCTTTCGTCGACTGGCATGCGTCCTGGGGGAGAAGCGCAAGCCAATTCAGCGCATTAAAGGCTGGCAAGTGCGCAAGCGGCCTCAGCGCTTCCGCCATCGTGCCATGAGTCTGCCGTTCGTCGCATCGAGGCCTGATGAATGCTGGGCAACAGACCTCGTTTGTGTGTGGTGCGGTAAGGATCGGCGGGCTAGCTTAGCGATCCTCATTGACTGCGGCACGCGTGAGATCCTTGGCTGGCGGTTAACGGGCAATGGCAGCAACAAGACCGTGGAGGCGGCGTTGGAAGAAGCGCTGATCTATCTGCTCGGTGCGCTGGGGCGCGTGCAGCCGTCATGGGCCTTTCGCTCCGATAACGGGCTTATTTTCCGCAGCCGCCAGTACACGGGCCCGGTGAAGGCCTATGGCATGACTCAAGAGTTCGCAACGCCTCATATACTTCGGAACAGAGCGGGCTCAAGGAGCGCTTCTTTCGGTCCTTGAAGGACGATTGCATCTGGCTCCATCGCTTTGAATGGCTGAGTCAGGCCAAGGTCGTCATCAATCGATGGATTAGCTACTACAACGAATAGCGGCTACATCAATCCTCGGCTACGTGGCACGCCGAGTACACCCGGATTTAGCCGCGGAGGGTGGGCAAAATCCAAAGGGGTGTTACAAGGGAGTGTTTGCATGCTGGGGAGCTTTGTTGGGCTTTGGCTCGCCATTTGTAGAACTGGCTGGGCTGGAGGTCAAACTCTCGGCAGGCTTAGAGCCAAGGCCTGATCCTTGTACGCTTGAGAACAAACGGGTATGGGACTTATCCATCAAAGTTGCTTGCCTTTATATGGGGCCACCTCGTTCAAAGTAGCTCCTTAAAGGGGGGGCGACTGGTCATGGGTAAGATTATGTCTAGACCGTCGATTACGAGTGGACTTTTTCTCAAAATCTAGCGATGACGAACGCGATGTTATTCGGGAAGTGAAATGAAATTAATAAAGCAAACGACAATTTTATGCATCGTGTTCTTTTCCATAGTAGGGATTAAGTTTGATAGTGGGTTTGACACTGTATATTTTTTATCATTGTTTTTTTCTTTTTATTTGATAGCCAGGGGGGGGCAACACGGAGTTTTACTCATATTATTTACAGCAATATTTTTGCTTTTTTTGTCGCTTATTAATTATGTCGTATACGGATACGTTGGTTCTATCGAGTTTTCGCTAAGATACCTTCTTTTAGTTATGCTTGGTGGAGGTCTTTGTAGTTTTCTTATCCAGCATCGAATAAAATTAGAAGATTTTAGAAAAATTTTCGTTGTTTGTGTTTTCATAAATTCGATCTTTGTTATTCTGCAAAAAATGGTACCCGGGTTTGCAGATTTTATATATGGTTTTTCATCAGTATCGAGCCAGACAACTGGTTATTTCTATGGGGTCCGATTCCCGGGGTTGTTGTATGCGGGAAATGCAGTTAACGGAACTTTGCATGGAATAGGTTTAGTATGGGCTAGCTACTATTACTTTAACAATTATAAATTGAATTTAATGTGGCTGGTTGTGTCTTTGGTTATATTCGTAAGTCTTTTTTTGATGGCTAGGACTGGTGTGTTTATATTTTTGATATGTTTGATGCTATCCTTTGTTTTTTACTCTAGAAAAAGAAGGATAGTCTTCTTGCTGCCATTTTTCGTGATTTCTATTATTGTTTTGTCTCCTTATATTAAAGAGTCCTTAATTTGGTTTTTAAGCGATTTCTCTTCAGGTGACTCAGAAACATTTTCGAGACTATCAAAAATGGTTGTTGTAAGCCAAGCTGAAGATACGTTCGCATCTTATCTTTTTGGAAGTGGTAGTAGTGGAAGAGATTCTTTTTATCTAGAGTCTGATATTGGATATACACGATATTCGCTAATGTTTGGCTTTGTGGGAACGTGTGTGCTATTGTTTCCATACTTTGTTTTTTTGATCACTTTACTAAAAGCATTTTTGAGATCTTGCGATCCTGCTTTTTTAGTTGTTTTATGTTTGACATTTTTTGTGGTGTTTGTCGGTGCCGGAAAGGAAATTTTTATAGGGTTAAAAGGTATTACGATCTATTTTACAATAGAGTATGGATACCACTTCTGTTCGAGGAATAAAAATTGGCTTTTGATCAATCAGCGTGAAGTCAGTTTGAGTAGATTCAGGAAATAGGTGAATTGATCATGCCTTATTTATAAGTCATGTTTAGTGTGTGGGATTTCCAGTTTACTAGAAGGAGCTTTTATTTTTTAGAAGCCCGAGGATTTCTTAGTCAGTTCATCCATGAACATGTAAAGAGCCCCCCCGAGTTCGACACTTTCAGCCCGATTTTGGCCTGAAACCGGCCCCTGTGGTCTGAGAATTCAGTGACTTATCGAATCGTGGCCAACATTCTTGTAGTGACACGTTTTTCTCGTGGCACCTTGCCAATAGCTGAGTAGGCTGTCTATGGTGGTGACATGTTCGTCAAAGTCACCAAATCCGGGCCGCGCCGCTACGTGAAGCTCGTCGAGTCTTACCGCGACGAAGCTGGCAAGTCGCGGCAACGCGTGATCGCGACGCTGGGACGCCTGGAAGCCGTCACGGCGGGGGAATCCAGCGCGCTGATCAATGGCCTGCTGCGCGTCTCCGGCCAGCCGACGCTTGAAGAAGGCACCGGCGAGACCGACTTTGCGCCGGCGCGATCCGTTGGCGATACCTGGCTGCTGACGTCGCTCTGGAAAGAGCTTGGATTGGATGACGCCTTCCGGCGGGTGCTACGCACCAAGCGGCAGTTCGATGCCGAGCGGCTACTGCGGGTCATGGTATTCAATCGGCTATGCGATCCCGAATCGAAGCTCGGTGTGCTGCGCTGGCTGGAAGATGTGCTGGTGCCCGATGTCGACACAGCCTCGATCAGCCATCAGCACCTGCTGCGCACCATGGACACGCTGTCGAACTGCAGCGAAGCCCTCAATGACGTGCTGGCACAGCAGCTCAAGCCGCTGATCGATCAAGAGCTGTCGATCGTCTTCTATGACCTCACCACGATCCGGGCAGAAGGCAGTACCTCACTCGATGGTGATGTTCGCCATTATGGTCCCTCGAAGGAGGGCGGGATCGCCCGACAGTTCATGCTGGGCGTCGTGCAGACGGCGGAAGGCCTGCCCATCCACCATGAGGTATTCGATGGCAACGTCGCGGAAACCAAGACGCTGCTGCCGACCATCGAGACCGTGGTCAAGCGCTTCAACGTCCGCCGTGTCGTGCTGGTGGCCGACCGTGGGCTGCTCTCCCTCGATAACCTGGAGGCCTTGTCAGCCGTGCGTGTCGAGGGACGCCCCCTCGAGTTCATCCTGGCGGTTCCGGGTCGCCGCTACAGCGAGTTTGATGATCTGCTGAAGGTGTTTCATCAGACCCACTGCCAGGACGCCGACACCGAAGCCTATGGCGAGATGGCATGGCAGGATCACCGGTTGATCGTGGCGCACCGGCCGGAAGTCGCCAAGGTGCAGACGGCGGCGCGCGATCAAAAGCTCGAGGCACTGCAAGCTGATGCTCGCCAGTGGTTCGAGAAGCTGGATAACCAGGATGCCGGGCGTCGCTATCGCGGCAGAAAGCTCTCTGATGCCGGCGTGACGGCCAGGTTCTACAAGGCCGTCACTGATGCTCACCTCGGGCATATCCTGAAGGTCGACCTGACGGCCGAGACGTTTAACTACGTGCTGGATCAGCGAGCGCTCGATCGCGCCAGGATGCTGGATGGCAAGCTGCTGCTGGTCACCAATATGGCTGATCATGAGCCACAACAGATCGTGGAGCGCTACCGGGCGCTGGCTGACATCGAGCGCGGCTTCCGAGTGCTGAAGAGCGACATCGAGATCGCGCCGGTCTACCACCGGCTACCGGATCGCATCCGCGCTCATGCGCTGATCTGCTTCCTCGCCTTGGTGCTCTACCGGGTGCTCAGGATGCGACTGAAGGCGAGCAGTCATCCGCTGTCGCCGACGCGGGCACTGGAGATTGCCCGCAAGATCCAGTTCCACCAGGTCCTGCTCCACCGTCGCGAGACGGCGAGCGGCCTGACCAAATTGAAGCCTGAACAGCGCGACCTTTTCGAGGCGATTGGCCTGCCGGCACCTGCTGCATCACGCTTGTAGTGCCAATTTTGAAAACGCGTTTCCAGGCTAATCAGTAGTTTACGCTTCTAACTGTCGAACTCGGGGGCGGCTATCAAAGGATAGCTCCTTTTGGGCAATTGAACATCCGAGACACTACACTTAGACCGGTTTATATATTTTTTTGGTCAAGATCGTTCGTCACTATGCGACAGAAATAAACTGGTAAAAGCCCTAAGATGGCTATTGTACGTTGAATAGTTTTTGAGACGGACATGCCGGTAAGTTTTAGCAAATATAACAGATCCATTGATAGTATAAAAATAGAGTTTCATCCTCTCAAGTTATTTAGGTCAAAAATGATTAGGAAAAAATCCGAAGTTGAAGGAGAGGGGTTATGAAAGTGCTGCTAGTAGCAAGAAGCTTTAAAAAAGGAGGCGCCGCTAGCGGAGCAAAAAATCTAAAGCTGGCTTTGGAGAGTGCGGGCGCTGAAGTTGTTGAAATAGAGGCTTCCAAAGAGCAGGTGGGTAAGGTAAAAACGGCGGCGAGAGTGGTTGAACGTTGCTTTGAAAGAGTTTTGTTTGATGCAGAGACGCATTTCTTTAAGTTCTATCCTGCATCTCTAAATATATTGAGGTTGATTGAAAATCATAAACCAGATGTAGTTCAGCTATGTGATGTTTCCGCTAATACAATTTCTTTCAAGGATATTCGAAAAGCGCCATGTCCGGTAATACATCGGATGAGTGACTTTTGGCCTTATCATGGGGCAAAACACTATGCAGAAAAGAATAGTCAGAATTTGCTATCAAATTCAATTTTTAAGTTAATTATTTTTAATGAAAATAATGTTCCTTGCTGCCGTGTGGCGCCATCGATTTGGCTCGCCGGAAAAATAAATGAAAATAAAGAAGTTAGATCCAAAGTTAGACATATTAAAAATGCCGTTGTATGTTCTTCTCAGAAACGTAAATCTCTCTCAGGAAAAAGAGTGTTAAGGTTTGGTTTTATATCAGGAAATATCGATGATCCAAGAAAAGGGTTTTCTGATATATTTAAAGGTCTAGAGTATTTGCAAGCGCAAGGTCAAAAAGTCGAGTTGCATGCTTTTGGTAATCCTAGTAATGTTAAAGCAGTTAGATCAACAAACGTATATGTGAAATTTCATGGCCCTTTTAGCAAAGATTCATTGCATTGGGTTTTTGATGAATTTGACATTTTGCTTTGTCCATCCAAACTGGATAATTCTCCAAATGTAGTGTGTGAGTCGTTTTCATATGGCTGTCCTGTGATAGCTCAATCTGGCACGGGGATCGACACATATGTTAACGGGCAAAATGGGAAACTTTTTGATTTTCAGAATGCCTCTGATGCTAATTTAGAAAGATTTCGGATTCTGAGTTTGGAAATAACTGAATGCTATGAAGATTATTCTGAATGTGCTTTCCTATTTGCGAAGAATGAGCTTTCTCCTGAAAAAATAGGAAGTGAATACATGTCTTTGTACCGCGAATTATTGAAGTAAATGGATAGAAATATTTAAAGTTAAAGAAAGATATATTCTTTGTTTCAGATGTTAAAAGGGTTGCCATGAAAGCTCTAATTACGGGTGTTACTGGGCAAGATGGTTCGTATCTTGCTGAATTTTTGCTGGAAAAAGGATATGAAGTTCACGGTATTAAACGCCGTGCCTCTTCGTTTAATACTCAGAGGGTAGATCATATCTATCAGGATCCTCATGTTGAGAACCAAAGCTTTGTTCTGCATTATGGGGATTTATCAGATTCAACTAATTTGACGCGCATTATACAGGAAGTTCAACCAGACGAGATTTACAATTTGGCGGCACAGTCGCATGTGGCAGTGAGTTTCGAGTCCCCCGAGTACACCGCCGATGTAGATGCACTGGGTACATTGCGTATTCTTGAGGCAATTCGATTGCTTGGTCTCGAGAAGAAGACCAAATTCTATCAAGCATCGACCTCTGAATTGTTCGGCGACGTACAGGAGACACCTCAGCGCGAGACTACACCTTTTTATCCTCGCTCACCATATGCAGCTGCTAAATTGTATGCTTACTGGATTACAGTAAACTACCGCGAGTCATACGGTATGTATGCCTGCAACGGCATTCTATTTAATCACGAGTCGCCGCGCCGTGGTGAGACTTTTGTAACGCGTAAGATAACTCGAGGTTTGTCCAATATCGCCCAAGGGCTGGAGGAATGTCTTTATATGGGCAATATGGCTGCGCTACGCGACTGGGGGCACGCGAAGGACTACGTGCGAATGCAGTGGTTAATGCTGCAGCAGGATGAGGCCGAAGATTTTGTCATCGCTACCGGCAAGCAGATTTCTGTCCGCGACTTCATTTGTATGAGTGCTAAGGAGTTGGGTATTGCATTGCGTTTCGAAGGCGAGGGGCTGGCTGAGGTTGCCATCATTGATCGTATCGAAGGCGACAACGCGCCAGCGCGAAAAGTTGGGGATGTAGTCGTGCGAGTCGATCCGCGCTATTTCCGCCCAGCAGAAGTCGAGACACTGCTGGGTGACCCCGCCAAGGCCAAGACAAAACTGGGCTGGGAGCCAGAGATCACCGTGCAAGAGATGTGTGCGGAGATGATTGCCGAGGATCTCAAAGTGGCTAAGCGCCATGCGTTGCTCAAGGACCACGGATACGAGATTCCTGTCTCGGTGGAGGGTTAAGTATGACACGCGACCTCGACCAGGCGATATTTGTGGCCGGGCACCGTGGCATGGTGGGGTCAGCCATCGTGCGTCGGCTAGAAGCGCTTGGCTACCGTAACATCCTTACCGCCAGCCGGGATGAGCTGGATCTCACCAATCAGAACCAAGTGCAAGCCTTTTTCGAACATCATTCTGTCGATCAGGTCTATCTGGCGGCGGCAAAGGTAGGGGGAATACAGGCTAACAGCATCTATCCGGCCGAGTTTATCTATCAGAACCTGATGATCGAAGCGAATCTCATCCATAGTGCTCATCAGGCGGGGGTTAACAAACTGTTATTCTTGGGATCGTCGTGCATCTACCCCAAACTGGCCAAACAACCTATGCAGGAGGAGGCTCTCCTTACCGGCTCTTTAGAACCAACTAACGAACCCTATGCCGTTGCCAAGATCGCCGGAATCAAGCTCTGTGAGAGCTACAATCGCCAATATGGCCGTGACTATCGTAGCGTGATGCCAACTAACTTGTATGGACCTAACGACAACTTCCATCCAGAGAACTCTCATGTAATCCCGGCGCTGCTGCGCCGCTTTCACGAAGCCAAGCTGAATGGGGCCAGTGAGGTAAGCGTGTGGGGGAGTGGAGAGCCGATGCGTGAGTTTCTGCACGTTGATGACATGGCTGCTGCTAGCGTACATGTGATGGAACTCGACAGCGCTATCTATGAAGCTAATACCTCATCAATGCTCTCGCATATCAACGTTGGCTCCGGAAAAGATTGCACGATCCGCGAGCTGGCCGAGACAGTTAAGCGAGTCACCGGGTTTGAAGGGAACGTGACTTTCGACGCCAGCAAGCCCGATGGAGCTCCGCGAAAGCTTATGGATGTCTCTCGACTCAGGGCGCTGGGTTGGCAGTCCAGCATAACCCTGGAGGATGGTCTGGCGGATGCCTTCCGCTGGTTCCTTGAAAACCAAGATCGTTCTCGCGGCTGATTGAGATGAAGGAGTCACGGCAGAACGGCGATGGATGGCTAAGTGATGATGCTTTCCATCAAACGGTGGCGAATACCCCGTTGGTTTCTCTGGACTTCGTAGTGACCAATACCCAGGGTGAGTGGCTGTTGGGTCGGCGTGTAAATCGGCCGGCTCAGGGCAGTTGGTTCGTGCCTGGTGGGCGAGTGCGCAAGGGCGAGACCCTAGAAAATGCCGCCCACAGGTTGACCCAAGAGGAGTTGGGACACCCAGGTGACTTGAAGGACATGGATTTCTTAGGTGTCTACCAGCACTTCTATGCCGACAGCATGCTTGCTCCTGACCTGTCGACTCACTACGTGGTGCTGGCCTACCAGTTCGTAGCGGAGCTAGATATCGAGACGCTGCCAAGACAGCAGCACAGGTGTTATCGATGGTGGATGCCACAGGCCGTCGCTTGCGATGAGGCCGTGCACGTAAATACTCGAGCCTACCTACCGGCGGTTGCCTTTCAAAAAACCGAATAAGGAGATTTTCATGATCACGCCTGTCATCATGGCCGGGGGCAGTGGCTCGCGGCTTTGGCCGCTGTCGCGTCAGTTGCGGCCCAAGCAGTTTTTGCCCCTGACGGGTGAAGGCAGCATGCTGCAGGAGACTCTCAAGCGTATCGCGTCCCTCGAGCATCGGTCACCAATACTTATTTGCAACGAAGAACATCGTTTCTTGGTTGCGGAGCAGGTGCGGCAGTTGGGCATCGCTGACGCGCGCATTCTGCTCGAGCCAGAGGGACGCAATACCGCTCCGGCAATTGCTTTGGCGGCATTGCAGGTGTCAGAGAATGATCCCGACGCGTTGCTTTTGGTTCTGGCCGCCGATCATTTGATTCGAGACGTGGCCCAGTTTCACGAGAGCGTGGATAGTGCCCGAGAGCTTGCCGAGCAGGGGCAATTAGTTACCTTTGGGGTAGTGCCTACCCATGCTGAGACCGGGTACGGCTACATCCAGCGAGGCGCAGTGATGGGTGACTGCGGCTTCCAAGTCCAGCGTTTCTTCGAAAAACCTGACAAGGCCACTGCTGAGGATTACCTAGCGACCGGAGGCTTCTATTGGAATAGTGGGATGTTCCTTTTCTCGGCCAAGCGCTACCTTGAGGAACTGGAACGCTTCGAGCCAGATATAGTCGGGGCCTGCCGGGCTGCGCTGGCCGGCGCCAGTGAGGATTTAGATTTCACACGACTGGATGCCGAAGCGTTCAAGGCTTGCCCGGCCGATTCCATCGACTTCGCCGTCATGGAGCGAACTAACTGTGCCAGTGTAGTACCCTTGGATGCCGGTTGGAGTGATATCGGCTCGTGGTCAGCACTATGGGAGGTCAGCCATCGTGACGTGCAGGGCAATGCCTGCAGTGGTGACGTTATGCTACACGATAGCCACAACTTGCTGGTGCATGCCGATCATCGATTGGTGGCAACGGTGGGTGTAAAGGACTTGGTGGTAGTTGAAACTAAAGATGCGGTGCTGGTGGCTCATAAGGATCGAGTGCAGGAGGTCAAGCAGATCGTTGAGCGCCTCAAGGCAGAGGGGCGCAACGAACAGATAAGCCATCGTGAGGTCTATCGTCCTTGGGGGGTCTACGATAGCATCGATAGTGGTAGCCGATATCAGGTCAAGTGCATCACCGTGAAGCCAGGTGCCAAGCTCTCGGTGCAGATGCATCACCACCGCGCCGAACATTGGGTGGTGGTTTCTGGCACAGCTAAGGTTACCATTGGCGAGACAACTCACATTGTTAGCGAGAATGAATCAACCTACATCCCTATTGGTCAGGTTCATGCCTTGGAAAATCCTGGAAAGATCCCGCTTGAGTTGATCGAGGTCCAGTCGGGTTCTTACCTTGGAGAAGACGATATCGTACGTTTCAACGACCGCTATGGGCGCTGCTGATGGGAGAGCCGCTGACGATTTCTGTGATCACCGCCTGCTTCAATAGCCAGGCGACCATAGGCGAGGCCATTGCAACGCTCAAGTGTCAGGGCTGGCCACACATCGAGCATGTGGTGATTGATGGAGCCTCAACGGATGCCACTGTAGCCGTTGCCAAGCAGACTCTGGGGCAGGGAGATGTGTTAATCTCAGAGCCGGATCGGGGCATCTACGATGCTTTGAATAAAGGCATTGACCGCGCTAGTGGGAGCGTGGTGGGGTTCCTGCACTCCGATGACCTCTATGCCCATGAAAATGTACTGGCCAATGTAGCCGCCTGTTTTAAGGACCCTTCGGTGGGAGCCGTCTATGGAGATCTGCAATATGTGGATGCGGCAGATACCGAACGAGTGATTCGGCATTGGACGTCTGGCAACTTCAGCCAAAAAAAGCTCAGGCGTGGCTGGATGCCGCCGCATCCCACTTTTTTTATGCGGCGTGAGCTCTATCGAGAGTTGGGTGGCTTCAATCTCGGCTATCGGATTGCCGGTGACTACGAAGCGCTGCTACGTTATCTCGCCAGCGGGAAGGTCAAGGTTGTGTATCTCCATGAGGTACTAGTCAAGATGCGCGTGGGTGGGGCTAGCAACGGTAGCGTGAAGCAGATCCTGCGTAAGTCCCGGGAAGATTACACTGCAATGCGGAACAACGGCATTAATCCTCTGGTCGCGCTGCCTTACAAGAACCTCTCGAAGTTGCCGCAGTTTCTGAACAAGAGGAAACGTAAAATCAATGAGGTCGGATAAATAGTTTGGCCACAGGTCTTGCTCGCTATACGACATGATATACACAGTAAGATTTAGCCCCTTGGAATTGTGATGTTTGACGCCCCGAATGATTCTTGGCTGGACAGGAGGAGTCAAGGCGATTTTCTTGTTTTCCGGTCATCATTGAAGCATCGTTCTGTACTAGCGTCACAAAATCGACGTTGCTAGGAAACTGGAGAAACAGGTTAGATCAGAAACTGCTCCAGAGTGTATACGACAAAGTCACTTCGCCTAGCTGGACAGGACCACAGCGGTAATCAGATCACAGACAGTGCCGTGTCTAGGGAGCATCGGTCTCATCTGGCTCTTAGCTGATTGGTGACAAAGGTATCTCTTTATCCTTGCGCTGCCGCTGCGGATACAGTAATCATGACAGTAGTGCCATCGTGCACTCAGTTCTGGCAGGGCGCTATAACCAGAAATCTTCGTTTGGTCCTTCTTCGTTAACTAGTAGGGCTGAGAATAAGCTCAAAATACAACTTGGGTCGTGTTTGTGAATTATACTTATGAGCGTCGCCACTCGAGGTGGTATGAAAAGTTCCTTTTAGGAGTTTATTTTCAACTTTTAGTTGGACTTCCTTTAGTGATATTCGTTCCTTCATTGGAAAGGTGGGGGTGGGGGTTTTGGAACGCGCTAACTGATAATCGCATAAACAGTATTTTAGCTATCGGTCTGGCATTTTGCGCTATAGTTTTTTTTCTGCGTCGGTTTACGCGCTTTCCTGGTGTGCGAGTGGCAGCCTATGTTGCACCAACGGTAACCCTGGCATTTCTTGTTGTCGTTGCTGTTTTGCTGTTCACTAGAGAGGCCTACACTCGCCAAGTCATATTTATGGGTTATCTAACATGCCTAGCCTGGTTTTTTTCTGGTTATTTTGTAGGGCGGCGTTATAGGCAGCTAAAAATAGGTGTTGTTCCTGTTGGTAATGCCGTGGAAATGAAGTCACACTCAAGAATAGAGTTGCGTAAGTTGAGCTCTCCTGAGCCCGACGGTGTGCGCTACGATGCGATAGTTGCGGATTTGAGAAGCGATAACTTGGGTGCAAAGTGGGAAAGGTTTTTGGCTGAATGCACCCTTTGTAGAATCCCTGTATATCATGTAAGGCAAATTCAAGAGTCAATGACTGGCAAGGTTAGGGTCGACCATCTTTCCGAAAATGAATTTGGTTCTTTGATGCCGTCTGCCATTTATTCAAATGTAAAGCGTGTCATTGATTTGGTTGCTGCTTTATTGCTGCTTCCTCTTTTTCTTCCTATTATGCTGATAACAGCTGTATTGATCCGAAAAGAAAGTGAAGGTCCTGCTATTTTTCGGCAGAAAAGGATGGGGTACAGAGGGGAGGCGTTCGAGGTTTACAAGTTTCGTAGTATGTATGTGGGTAAGGCGGGGAAGGGATTTACTGACGGGGAACACGATCCACGTATAACACGAGTCGGAAAAGTGATTAGGAAGTTCAGGATAGACGAACTGCCCCAGATTTTTAATGTAATTAAGGGTGAGATGAGTTTTATTGGACCTCGTCCGGAGTCGATGGAACTCTCCGAATGGTATGAAAGAGATGTGCCTTTTTTTAGGTATCGCCATGTCGTCCGTCCAGGTATTTCAGGGTGGGCACAAGTAGAGCAGGGGTATGCTGCAGAAGTTGAAGGCATGATTGAAAAGCTTCAATATGACTTTTATTACATAAAGCATTTCTCCCTTTGGTTGGATGTCCTTGTGTTGTTCAAGACCGTGAAGACGGTGTTTACCGGTGACGGCGCAAGATAAAGTTAATTTGGTCGATAATAAATGTTTCAAGAAAAAAATTGTGCTGTTGCTTTCTCCTCCATTTTTACACCGAAGTGGATGTATGTTTTTTGTCTTGGGCTGACGTTCATCTATGGGGGGCTACGTATATGGTTTCCTGATGTTGGCCAAAAGGCAGGAACCGTAATAGCCTTGCTGGCATTGGTTCTGATTCTATGGAAGGGGAAGACGCTTCGAACCAGTATGGTTTTCTGGTGTCTGCTAGGAGTCCTGATTGCCCAACTGTTAAGCTGGGGGGCAGGGTATTATCACCATCCGGACTGGTTACCAGACAACCCCGAGTTGGATCGGCTTGGTAAGTGGTTTTTGTTCGTAGGTGTCGCATTCTGGCTTGGTGGTATGCGTAAGCATGTGTGGACAGTTTTGCTGCTTTCATTAATCGGCTTTATGGCAACATGCTTTCTTTTTGAAGGTTCGATTGAACAGTGGTTGCGAGGCCTCCAGGGGAAGAGAATTGACCTTGATATAAGAAATGCCCAACATACCGCCATGTTTTTTGGCGTGGCTGTTATTGGCTTATTGTGCTTTTCTCGCCGTTGTTTTTCACCTGGCCGATTATCAGCGTTGACGGTTCCTTTTTGGGTCATTTCATTCGCTGTTTGCCTGCTCGGCGTCTTCGTGACTCAGACTCGTGCGGTGTGGCTTTCGCTGACGGTAACCACATTTCTCGCGATTCTTGTGTTTTTAATAGTGATCTTCAAAGGGACTGTCTCCAGAAGTATCAAAAGGCAGGGAGTCGTAGCACTCGTGTGTATTCTGGCCCTTCTTGGAACAGGAGGTTTTGTCTTCAAGGATACGCTCGAAAAACGTCTTTCGGCCGAAAATTCGGTTATGGTCAATGCCTGGCAAGGTAACTGGGAAGAAGTACCTTATAGTAGTATCGGCAACCGTCTTCACACTTGGCGCGCTGGCCTCGAGTGGTTTGCGGAACGTCCAATCGTAGGCTGGGGTGGTGAAGGCCGAGGGCTGGTAATCGACCACACGGATTGGCTGCCCCAATCGGTCAAGGAAAGGTATGGTCATCTGCACAATACGTTATTGGATTTTCTCGTAAGCTATGGATTGCTGGGGCTGACCGTCATTATTGTTCTTGTTATATGGACTGGCTTAGGAAGTTGGAAGGCTTGGCGAGCAGGAGTGATGCCGACAGAAGTCTTTGCGTTTGGTTGGGCATTTTTTGTCTACTACTTTATCGTCAGCCTATTTGAATCCTATAGCTTCTTTTGGACG
Organism: Halomonas sp. BN3-1; assembly: GCF_003056325.1. Taxonomy (NCBI): domain Bacteria; kingdom Pseudomonadati; phylum Pseudomonadota; class Gammaproteobacteria; order Oceanospirillales; family Halomonadaceae; genus Halomonas; species Halomonas sp. BN3-1. Next base: position 445,515 of record NZ_PYVV01000001.1, read on the forward strand.
GGGTCCTACATCCAAAATGTCGTGATGGGAGTAGTCGTCACCTTTATCTGGCGGTGGCAGCTGGAGACCGGGAAATCGGTTTTCTCATGTCGAAAGAGACTGACTTCTTCATAGTGACTCTGGACTGTTAGCGCTGGCCCAGGCGCTGTCGCACGAAGTTTTCATGTGTCTTGATATGGGTCTGGAAGAAATCGTGACCGCTGTAGTCACTCCAGTCTGCGGAGGGGATTCCGCTCAGTAACCTCTTAAGCTTTCGTTTCAGTTGTCGCTCAAGCCCTGGCGTGCCTCCAAGATCGTGCATGGAGTGCAGTGCCAGGGCTTTTAGTTTCTGGACTTCGATGCTTAGCGGGAAGCTGGCGATTCTATCGTTTCGAGGTGATGGTGTGGTGACGTGAGTTGGCCATACGCCCGCAGCGGCGTGAGCGGGCCCCCTAGGGAAGCCGCGTGTGCTCTTCAAATGGTTGGCGTATAGCAAAAGGTGGTCAGGGACATGTCCGCTTTGCTCGATGGCTGCCTGCAGGTGTCGGGTGCTGGCGATATGGTCGGCGTGAGGGTCGATGTCGGGGTGGGGCGTAATGATGGATGTCGGTTTGATTTTGTTCAGTAGCGATGCGAGGTCGCGCTGGAGATTATCCCCAGTATTTTGCGCCAGCCCGTCAGTTGGGAGAGACAGTTTGTTCCACTGGCGATAGGTGTCGGGCGTGAGCGTTGGTGCAGACTGTGAGGGCACGACAGTGTCTGGCTTCTCAAACAGCTCTGCAAGGGTGTCGTTGAAGTAGCCTAGCATGATCAGTTGCTCTGCCGGCACACCGGCGAGCAGGGGGGTGGTGGCGCTATTCCAGGCGCGAATAAAACCCTTTCGCTGTGAGGCCTCATCTAGTGAATCATCGAGTCCTGGCCAATATTGCTTGTTGAGGCGTTTGAGGCGCTCGCCCGCGGTGATGGTGACGATCCAGGTGTTTTTGGGGTGCTGGCTATAGATACCGAAGGCAGCGAGTTCCGCGTCATCAGGGTGGGGCGCGATGATAAGGATTGGTCCGTTCGCCAGGTCCGGATTGCGAAAACCCAGAAGGGTGGCATCGCGCTCTAGCGTCAGATGTTTCAGCGTTAGCTGGAGTTGGTCGAGGGTCTCTATGCCTGTGAGGTTGATTAGGCGCTTGCCGGTCTCGTTGGGCTCGAGATACTGGGTAAAGAGTTCCGTAGCTTGGCTTTTACTTCGGTCCAAGGTTGTGACGGCTGGCAACTTCAAGTGTGACGTCGCCCGGTAGCGTACCTCCAGCATCCAGGTGTTGGGTCGAACGTCGCCCGCGCTCAGTGCGGCAATGGCTGGGTCAGCCAACTGAATGATGCCATTGTCGTTGATGGTGGCCTTGCACTCCCAATCGGGTGCAAGGGGTAAGTGGTGGTCACGCTGGATGGGCATAGAGGCGTTCCGAAGGGGCTTCTGTCAGTGCCATAAGTTGCGCGATAACGCTTTGCGGTTCAAATACTTTGATCATTTTCTCGTCGATGCTGACAGGTTCTTGAACGGCTTCCAGAAGCTTTTCGGCAAGGCCTGCATCGCTGGGCTCGGCCAGCAGCCTGCCTTGTGGGCCCGCCAACACCTCGCTGATGCCGCCTGGTACCTTGCAGGCGACGCACTGGGTGCCGAGGGCCAGGGCTTCGACCAAGACGATACCGAGCCCTTCGAAGTTGGAGCTGAGCACCAGGGCGGTTGCGTCTTTCATCCAGGGGTAGGGGTTGTCCCGTTGGCCCAGAAAGTGGACACGGGCGGCAAGGCCGAGCTCCAGGGTCATCTCTTCCAGATGGCGACGTTCGGAGCCATCGCCAATGATCACCAGATCGTGGTCCAGACCTTGATTCACCGCCAAATGGTAGGCCTTGAGCAGCCGCTGCTGGTTCTTTACTGGAACCAGTCGTGCAACGTGTACCAGGTAGGGGCAGGTGATGGCCGGTTCTGCCGGTTCTGTTGCCTTACAGCGTATGTCTTCGATCGGTACCGCGTTGTAGAGAAGTTCGCTTCTGCTGGGCTCGACCCCTTGGCGCTCCAGATAGTCGCCGACTTCCTGCTGTACCCCTCTGGAGACGTGAAGTAGTTTCTTGCCCTGGTACAAAGTTCTCGTCAGCCAGCGGCCTTTGGCGGTGTTTGGAAATCGCCCTGTCACGGCTTCGACGACGCGCCAGGTGCGTTCGTCATCGAACGCCCAGAGGTTCTCGAAGGCGCCCTGGCCTCGAATCAGGATAAGGTCGAAACGCCCATGCTGAGCTTCCAGTGTTGCCACATAGTGCTTGAAGGCATTTGAGCAGCGCCTGCCGCGCCAGACGAACCCCGACTGCTTGATAAGAGGAGACAACAGCGCCTTGTCGGCAAGATGGGTGAAGCGACCTATGCCCTGGCGGCTCTCACGATCAACATCGTATTGGTGGAGCCAGCAGGTTTCTCTATCGGCTGATGGGGCTGTGCCCTTGAGGACCAGCAGGTGAGCCTCGTGGCCGGCGCTTTGCAGCTCCCTTGCCAGGTTTCGTGTGGCCTGCTCTATCCCGCCCATGCCCATTCTTCTCAGTACGAGCAGAACGCGCTTTTTGTCCTTCATATTCCCAGTCCCAGCTTTTTCTTCGATTTTTCGTTAGTTTAGCAGGTGATTGGTCGGTGCGAATGGGCGAAATAGCGCAGTTTATGATCCAGCACAGTCGTCTTACAGGGCACGGATGGCCCGTGGTGAGGAGGGTAGAGGAAGTGAGGAAGCATCGTCGTTGATGCTTCGCGAGTAGCCGGCTCGAACCTGCATAGCATTGTATGGTCTCATTGAGCACTTTTGCGATGCCAGGATACAAGGGCGCCTATCATGAGAACGCTAGTGGTGGTGAGATCCCTCAAGATGGGCGGGATGGAGCGGGTGGCGGTGAATCTTGCAGATGCCTTTCATGAGGCGGGCTATGAAAGCCATCTGGTGTATTTTCGTAAGGTGAAGCGTCCCCTAAGGCCAGAGCATTCAGGAGTCAAGGTGCATCACTTGCCGCTTCAACAGCGCAATCGACTGACGCTGGTCGGCTATGGCCTTGAGGTGTTGGCCCGCCTGTTACTCAACCCGCTAATGGGCAGGGCGCTGTTCCTGGGGCTTGGCGTGATGGGCGGTGTCGTGTTTCGGCACTGGTTGAAGGGCTTCGAGCAAGAGCATGGCAAGGTAGACCGCATGGTTTTCCGGGGTATCGGCACCTTCGAACTGGTCTGGAGCTTTCGCGACAAGCGTGCCCGCTACGTGCTCGAAAATATCTTCCACGTCAATGGCGCCAGCCGCCGCAAGGCGCTGTTTGCTCGCTGCCTCTATCATCGCAGGGATCTGGTGGCAGTGTCTCAGGGGGTGGCCGAGAGCTTGCGCAAGGCGCAGACACTCTGGAAGTTTCGCCCACGCTCTCTCACTGTGATTCCCAACCCTTGCCCGCTGCGCTCGATCCGCGAGGCGATGCTGGAGGCCAATGACGCCATACCGTCCCAGCCATACCTTTTGAACGTGGCGCGTCTGGTGCCGGCCAAGGGGCACGACCTGCTGCTGCGTGCCTACGCGCGATCCGGTACTAGCTTGCCGCTTGTCCTGGTGGGGGATGGTCAGGAAAGAGACAGCTTGGAGGCCTTGGCGAATGAATTAGGCATCGCTGACAAGGTCATCTTCGTCGGCAATCAACACAATCCGTACCCCTGGATGCGCCACGCTCGGCTGTTTGTGCTCAGCTCGCGTTTTGAGGGCATGGGCATTGTGCTGTTCGAGGCGCTCGCCTGCGGAACGCCGGTCTTGTCGGTGGACTGCCTGGGGGGAGTACGCGAGATTCTCAAGGGTGAACTTGAAACCTGCCTGGTCGAGCGTAGCGAGGAAGCCCTCGCTGCCGGAATCACTGCTGCGCTCAAAGTGCCCAAGCCTGAGGTGCGAGAGCGATGGCTAGACGACTTCAGACCTGAGCGGGTGGCACAGGCCTTCATCGCCCGTTAATAAAGGCCCGTTGATAAAGGGCCGTGGATTTAGGCTGACTGATGTAGGCATCGTGCGCCCATGTTTGTGGGTCTGTCGATGCGGTGCCAGGCTCTCTTGAGGAGACAGATGTCATGAAGGTATTGGTCACCGGTGGAGCCGGCTATATCGGGACCCACACCCAGGTCGAGCTGATCTCCGCCGGGCACGAGGTCGTTGTTTACGATAACTTCCGCAACAGCTCACCCAGGGCTATCGCTAGAGTCGAAGAGTTGGTCGGGCAGGAGGTGCCGGTGGTGCGTGGTGACATTCGTGATCGTGCCTGTCTGGACAGGGCCTTTGCCGAGTACTCGGTGGAAGCGGTGATCCATTTTGCGGGCCTGAAGGCGGTCGGCGAAAGCTATCGGCAGCCGCTTTCCTACTATGACAATAACGTCACCGGCACCCAGCGCTTGCTCGAGTCCATGGAGGCGGCTGGGGTCCGATCGATCGTGTTCAGTTCCTCCGCCACGGTCTACGGTGAGGACGCACCGGTACCTTACGCCGAAGCCATGGGACGAGGCCGACCTTCCAACCCCTATGGCGCAACCAAGGCCGTGGTGGAGCAGATGATCGAGGATCTGGCCCGGGCCGACGATCGCTGGTCTGCGTCCTTACTTCGCTACTTCAATCCCATCGGCGCGCATCCCTCCGGGCGCATCGGTGAGGATCCCCAGGGTATCCCCAACAACTTGCTGCCGTTTATCTCCCAGGTGGCGGTGGGGCGTCTGCCGGAGCTGTCCATCTTCGGGGATGACTATCCGACCCGAGACGGCACCTGTGAGCGCGACTATCTGCACGTGGTGGATCTGGCCGTGGGCCACGTCAAGGCGCTGGAGGCGATGAAGGAAATGACGTCATCAGGTGTAGCAACCTATAACTTGGGCACCGGCAGGGGTACGACGGTCCTTGAGATGGTCCGATCCTTCGAGCAGGTGACGGGGCAAGGTGTGCCGTATCGCATTGCTTCGCGCCGTGAAGGGGATCTTCCGGCCTTCTGGGCAGATGCTTCTAAGGCGAGGTCTGAGCTTGGCTGGAGCGCCGAGAAAACGCTGGAAGACATGATGCGTGATAGCTGGCGTTGGCAGTCGGCTAACCCCGAAGGATATTCGGGGGCTTGAGGTCGGTGGTAAGAGTATGGCCTGGACAATGGGTTTGGATTGGCTGTCCCGGTGCTATGATAGCGCCTGGTTTTTTCAGGGATGGCGATGACGTGAGTAGCAGGACACAGGGGCAAAACGCAAGGTGGGAGGGTAGTGGAAGCACAAGGCGTGTGCTTTTTGTTATCGACCATCTGGACTCGGGGGGCGCACCTGTCGTGGCACGAGACCTGATCGTCGGTATGGTCGATGCCGGTGTCGAGGTTACCCTGGTGATACTGAGTGATCGTCAGCGTCATGTCCTTCCGTCCAGTGCCGAGGTCGTCAAGCTGCCCTATGTCGCCAAAGGCGTACTGGCGAGGCAGTGCCGCTATCGCCGCCATGCGCAGCTGCTTGATCGCTGGCTGGTACAGCACGGTAGGCGCTTTGATCTGGTCTATGCTCACCTTCACCACGCCCACCAAGTAGTATCGCGGTCGCGTCTTGCGGCGAGCGCCTGGTACTGCCTGCACGCCGATCCGGTCACTGGCTTTCTCGGCAACAAGCGTGGTCTGGGGCGCTGGATGAAGCGGCGCAAGGTACGCGCACTCTATCAAGGGCGGCGGATTGTCACCGTCTCCCACGGAATGCTGGAACGACTCAAGACGCACTTCAGTATTGAACCCGAGCGTGGCGTGGGCATTCACAATCCGCTGGATATTGAACGGATACAAAAGCTGGCTTCGGATGAGGTTATCGACGTACCCGACAATTTTCTGCTCTATGTGGGCCGTATGGATCTACGCCAAAAGCGTTTCGATCGTTTGCTGGATGCCTATCATCAAAGTGGTGTGGCACTGCCGCTATTGCTAGTCGGCGGCGGTGACGGAGCGCAGAAGGTAAGCGCGATGATTCGCGAGCGTAAGCTTGACGATAGGGTATGGCTGCTGGGGCCCCGTGATAATCCTTACGCCTACATGGCCAGGGCGAGGGCGTTGTTGCTTAGCTCCGACTATGAAGGCTTCCCACTGGTGTTGCCGGAAACCCTGGCGTGTGGCACGCCTGTGGTCAGTGTGGACTGCCCGACAGGGCCCGCCGAGTTGCTCGTCGGGGAACTGGCGCCCTATCTGGCTCCACTCGATGACATGTGCGCTTTCGCTGACGCCATCAGCAGGGTGGTGGAAGCGCCTCCGGTGATTGGTCCGGCGCTCACTGAGTCTTTCCGGCTGGATCACGTGGTCAAACGTTACCTGGCGCTTGAGGATGGCTGAAGCGCTTGTCTGGGGAGGCGTTGGTGGGCTAGGCGCCGGCCTCCCAGCGCCGTGTCAGGTAGTCGGCGAGCCAAGTTCGGTACCGTTCACCCTGCAGCTTGCGTGAGGACAGGGTGCTCAGCAGGGCACCGAGGTGACGTCTGGGGTTGCTGGGCATGGGGCGCAGGTGCGCATCGATCCAGATCAGTGCCCCTGTGGGTGTCACCAGTAGGTTGTTGAGGTGAAGGTCTCGGTGAAGGTAGCCCGCCCGGGCGAGCCTTAGTACATCCTTGCCGATGGTCTCCAGCAGGGCGATGCGCGCGGCTTCGTCTTGCTCCAGAAATAGCGCTTCACCCGCGGTGGCGTTGTCGACCCGCTCCATCAATAAAAGTGATGCGTTTCTGTTCAGCGGATTCAGGCTCAAACCCCAGCCGTGGAAACGTGGCGTGCGTAGCCCCGCCCGCTTGAGGATGCGCATGCTGAGGTATTCCTTGCGCGCATCCGACTGGCCCAGACAGCGTTTTTCGAGGTAGTCCCGGGTCAGCCACTTGAAGGGATCAAGCGTCTTCGAGAATTTGTCCGGCACCACCTTGGCCAGAATCCTGCCGTCCTGGGAGACAAAAAAGCGGCTGGAGCCCACCGCCTCGAAGGCGGCAGTGGTCGTGGTCTGAGACAGCGCAAGGCGCTCCGGCAGCTCCCGGGTGTGGAACATCAGGTAGCGCCGGCGCCGGTCGTTGAAGGGAATATCCAGAAGCTGCATAGTTCAGGCTGACCCTGACTGCAGGGCTTCGAACTTCGGCAGCACGTTCTGTGTGAGAAACTGCTGATAGTGGCGCGGTTCGATGATTACGGGCGCCTCGGCCATATGCGCCATGGCGCTGGCAAGCCCTGCCTCGTCGTCGCGTGCGACCAGGAAGTCCTTAAGCTCCTGGGTCAGGATCTCCTTCGGGCCACTGGGGCAGTCGACGCTAATCACCGGGGTGTGCAGAAGTAATGACTCGATCAGCACCCGTGGGAGGCCTTCGGCGTCCGAGGTCAGTACCATGGCCAGGGCGTTTTGAATGTAGGGGTAGGGGTTGGCGGTATAGCCTAACCAGTGGACGTGGTCATCGAGCCCCAGCTCGCCGATCATGGCCTTCAGTCGTTGTTCATTCTCTGGCTTGCCTTTGCCCAGCAGCACCAGGGGGGCATCGAGGCCATGCTCGTCTCGGGTCTGGCGATAGGCCCGCAGCAGGCGGTCCTGGCGTTTGCGCGGCTCGATGGCGGCAACCGACAACAGGTAGCGGCCTTTTTCGATCCCTGGAGGCAGGCTCAGGGGCTCGTCTGCCATTGCGACGAAGGGCTCCCGCTCGTAGGGGTTGTAGATCGGGATGATCGTCTCGGCCTTGAGTCCTACCACCTGCTCGAGGTTCTCCTTGACGCCCTCGGACACCGCGATCACCTTGCGCCCGCCGTAGAAGCGACGCACCTTGGCAAAGGCCTTGTCCCGGGCGGCCGGGTCACTGAACTTGGCGCTGACGTCCGACTTGATCCAGAAGTAGAGATTGGGCCAGTGCAGGTGCCGGGTGATCTTGTCGCAGGAGCAGGAGATCACCACCTCCGGCCGCCAGGCCTCAAGGGCCTTCTGGACCTTGCGGGCCTGCCACTTTTCGGTCAGCACCGTGGAGGTCGCCTTGGTCAGGCGCGTGACCACCGCCAGGTTCTCGATATCGAGGCCGTCAGGAAGGCGGTGCTCCACCTTGTCGCGCAGGGTGAAGACCTTGACGGCGTGACCACGCTGGCGCAACTGGTCCGCCGTGTACAAAAGCGACTTCTGGGCGCCGCCTCCGTAGAGGTCTTCGATGACAAAGGCGATTCGCTGATGGTTCACGGCGGCTCCGGTTGAGTTTCAGTGGCGGCTGCGGACGCCAGAGTTTACCACAGAGCCTTGGTTGGTCTCGTTGCACCTAGAACCTGTTTATTGCTCAAGAGGGCGGCGCTTACGCTGCGAAGGTTCGTTACGTGGGCTTTCCTAATTTCAGTGGTATCGCGTTACAATTGGCCCAGGTTTGGAACAGGTGTACATATGAAGATTCTGATTACCGGGATGGCGGGTTTTATCGGTCACGCGGTTGCCAAGCGGTTGAGTGGTCAGGGACACGAACTGGTCGGTGTCGACAACTTGAACGACTACTACGATGTATCCTTGAAGGAGGCGCGCCTTGCCGATCTCAAGGGGTGTGAGGATGTCCGCTTCGAGCGTCTGGATATCGCTGATCGAGAGAATGTAGAACGCCTGTTCGAAGAGGAAGGTTTTGACAGGGTTATCCATCTGGCGGCGCAGGCTGGTGTGCGTTATTCGCTCGAGAATCCTCACGCCTACGCGGACGCCAATCTGGTGGGGCACCTCAATATTCTTGAGGGCTGCCGTCACGGTCGGGTGGAGCACCTGGTCTATGCCTCATCGAGTTCGGTCTACGGGGCCAATGACAAGGTGCCCTTTGCCACCGACGACGATGTCGACCACCCCATCAGCCTCTATGCGGCCACCAAGAAGGCCAACGAGCTGATGGCCCACACCTACTCCCACCTGTATGACCTGCCCACCACCGGGCTCAGGTTCTTTACCGTCTATGGCCCCTGGGGGCGTCCTGACATGGCGCTGTTCAAGTTTACCCGAGCAGTGCTGGAAGGCCGGCCCATGGACGTCTACAACCATGGCGACATGTCCCGGGACTTCACCTACATCGACGATATCGTCGAGGGCGTCGTGCGCGTGCTGGACGTAGTACCGACCCCTCGGGGCAGTACCGAGGTCACCACCGATACTGCCTCTGCCCCTTACGCGCTCTACAACATTGGCTGTGGTAGCCCGGTGTCGCTGATGGACTTCGTTCGCGCCATTGAGAAGGCGGTAGGACGAGAGGCGATCTGCCACTACAAGGACATGCAGCCGGGAGATGTGCCGCGCACCTGGGCAGACACCGAGGCGCTGTATCAGGCAACCGGGTATCGCCCGCAGATGCCGGTGGAAGAAGGCGTCAAGCGCTTTGTCGACTGGTATCGCCGGTTCTACGCGGTGTAAGCCATGTGCCAGCCAAGGGGCGACAAAAGGCGAAAGGTTGTGCCTGCGGGCTTCTCTCGCTATCCCATTTGACCCAGGTGGAGAAACGGCTGTGCCATTTGTAGGGCGGGATTGCTATCCTTTGCCGATCAAAAATTTCAGTGAGTGAGTGACAAGGGATGAAGATCACCATTTTTGGCACCGGCTACGTGGGGCTGGTCACCGGGACCTGTCTGGCGGACGTCGGTCACGACGTCATCTGCATGGACGTGGATGAGAACAAGATTGCACGCCTCGAGGCCGGGGAGATCCCCATCTTCGAGCCGGGCCTTGAGCCCATGGTCAAGGCCAATGTGTCGGCGGGGCGGCTCAAGTTCACCACCGATGCCGCCAAGGCGGTTAACCATGGTGTGCTGCAGTTTATCGCCGTGGGCACCCCGCCGGATGAAGACGGCAGCGCGGATCTGCAGTACGTGCTGGCGGTGGCCAAGGCCATCGGTGAGCACATGCAGGACGACAAGGTGGTGGTCGACAAGTCCACCGTGCCGGTGGGCACGGCCGATCGGGTCAAGGCGATGGTGGAGTCCCAGCTCGAGCAGCGCGGTGTCAGCCTGAACGTTGACGTCTGCTCCAACCCTGAGTTTCTCAAGGAAGGCGCGGCCATCGAGGACTTTGCCCATGGTGCGCGCATCGTCGTCGGCACCGACTCCGACAAGGTCAAGCAACTGATGCGGGAGTGCTACGCGCCCTACATCCGTCTGCAGGAAAAGCTGATGTTCATGGACGTGCGGGCGGCGGAGCTGACCAAGTACGCCGCCAACGCCATGCTGGCCACCAAGATCAGCTTCATGAACGAGATCGCTAACCTGGCCGAGCGCCTCGGCGCCGACGTGGAGCAGGTGCGTCGCGGCATCGGCAGTGACCCGCGTATCGGTTACCACTTCATCTACCCGGGCTGTGGCTACGGCGGTTCCTGCTTCCCCAAGGATGTCCAGGCGCTGGCGCGCACCGCCCGAGAGGTGGACTACGAGGCCGAATTGCTGGGGGCGGTGGAAGCGGTAAACCAGCGCCAGAAGCAGACACTATTTGCCAAGCTGGCCAACGCCTTCGACGGCGACCTCAAGGGCCGCACCATCGCCATCTGGGGGCTGTCGTTCAAGCCCAATACCGATGATATGCGTGACGCGCCCAGCCGTACCCTGATGGAGGCCCTGTGGGAGGCCGGCGCCAGGGTTCAGGCCTATGACCCTGAGGCCATGGGTGAGACCCGTCGCATCTACGGCGAGCGTGATGACCTGATGTTGGCGGGGGATCGCATCCAGGCGGTCAAGGGCGCCGACGCCCTGGTGATCTGCACCGAGTGGAAGGAGTTCCGCTCGCTGGACTTCCCCTGGCTCAAGGACCAGCTGTCGATGCCGGTGGTGGTGGATGGCCGCAACCTCTACGACCCCGAGAGCGTGCGTCAGGCTGGGTTGATGTACTACGCCGTCGGTCGTGGTGATTCGCTGGAAAGCGCTGGGTAATGAACGCTGATGGTGAAGGATTTCCATCCGGAAAGCATATTGCAAGAGGCCGCGTGAGCCGCATTGCCTGATGGCTCGAAAGCAGGTCGACCGAAAGCAGGTTGACCGAAGGGCTCGACAGCAGGTCGACCGAAGGCAAGTGGCCCAAGCAAGTTGCCTGAAAGAAAAACGCCCCGAAGGCCTTGGCCTTCGGGGCGTTTTGCTATTGGTGCTGGCGTCCGCCTGGCGGGAGCGAAAGGACTTTAGTCCTTGTGGGCTGAGGCCTTGCGCACTGTACCGGCAAATTCGGCCAGGAAGGCGGCCATCACCGCGAGCATACCACCCAGCACGATGGCCAGCGCCATGATCAGGGCCTTGCCGGTGCCGACCGGCTGCTGGCTCTGGGCAGCCACGCGCTGAACGCTGCCTTCGGCGAGGTAGGCCTGCTTTTCTTCGATGTCGACCACCTTGGCGGTGTAGGTGGCCACCAGCTCGGCCGCGCTTTCGGAGGTGGACTGCTTGGCGGCCTCCAGGCTCTCGCGGGTGCTGGCAAGTTGCTGCTCCAGAGCGTCGCGGCGCTTGGCCAGCAGCTCGTCCTGATCAGACTTTACCGTGTCCAGCAGCTTCTGGTGAAACTCGGTGACCAGTTCGGCGTCTTCCTCGGTTGCCTCCGAGGCGAGGGTCAGGAAGGCCACGTTTGCCGGCGCCTTGGCGGTGGTCTCGAAACTGAGCTCGTCGAGGGACTTTTCTTCCAGCAGTTCGCTTGTCACCACGTCGAAGTAGTAGTTGTCGATCTTGGCAACCACGCTTTCCGGGGATTCCAGTACGCCGACGCCGGCGCCGCCATTGGGTTGGCGTTCGGCCACGTTGTAAATCGACACGTAGCGATAGCTATCGGTCATGGACATTGCATAGGCGAGTGCCAGCAGCACGATGACCACAAACACCCCTGCCATTATCTTCCAGCGCCTGACCAGGATCAGGGTGATATCGACCAGCGATATCTCGTCATCCGCCGGGGGCCTTGGGTAGTAGTGCTCCGGAGGTTGGGTAGGGGTGTTTGCCATTGCAGTGGGGTCCTTGCTTGCGCTTCGCCATGTCCGAGGAGTCGGGGCTGAAGTGTTCAGTGTGATGAAGAAAGTCGATGGCGTCATTCACTGGTAGGTGCATTGCAGAGGATACAGAAGCCGTTGCAGTGCGCAAGCGGGTTGTCGTAGGCAGGAGCAACGCTCTCGAATTGGGCGCGATCTACAGCGGATCTATCGGGCAGGTGCCGGGTCAGCTTTCAGAGGGTAACAGCAGGATCGGCAATACGCTGTTCTGGCAGGAGTGTCGCAGGACGGGCGAAGGGCAGGACGTCGTACGGTATCCGAGTGTGCAGGGACATATTGTAGGCCTTCATTTGCGAGACTGATTTCATGAAGGTCAACGAAGCAACGATGACGTCGTAGTCCTGGTCCAGGGTGGTCCTGAGCCTGGGCTGGTTATCACTTTCGTAGAATCTGCCTGCAGCAGCGTTCATGTCGAAGCCGGCCAGGTAAGCTGTTTGGTAGTCAAGGCTTTCTGCCAGTTGCAACGCGGCGTAGGCGACAGTACGGCAATGAAAATAGCCATGGCTGATATCACGGCTGTAACCGATGATGGACTGCCTTTTCAGCCAGGGGGCTTGGTAGTCGACATTGCGGCAGCCGTGGTACTTCCTGGCGAGGCGTAGCTTGCGTCTGATGCCGCTCTTCTTGCTCTTGCTGGCGCGGTCGATGACGACGGCGTCCAGGCCGGCGAGTCGCTGCTTTTCCTCTGCCGAGGCTCTGTCATAGAGCTCTCGAGATACCACCAGATTCTCGGCCCTGGCGGCATTGGTGAAGAAGGTTTGCTTCCTTTTCAGGAAGAAGTTGTGGTCGGTCACCAGATAGATGAAGGGTTTAACGTCGTTGAGCAGCAAGTAATCAATAGACCCGTTGACGCAGATGACGTCGTGTTGACGCAGCGTCTCTATGGGTACCTGGGTAGCGCTCGGGCCAGACAGGAAGATGATGGCAGTTGGTCGGCTTCTATTCTGCTGAAGTTGGGCAAGCTGTCCGGCAACGTCGGATGGCTGGATGCAGGTGGGCGCTGCTGGCATGGCGCGAAGTGCTCGTCGTGTATACAGATTCGCGCATTACTCTACTGTGGAAGCCGTCAGTAAAAAAGGTTTTTCTAATTGGACGGTGCCAGATGTGATGTCAATCATCTTTGCCAGAAACGTAGCGGAGCCGTTGCGGCGTTGGCGAGTTGATTTCAATGACTCACGCCCCTGGTTTGCACGACATCGCCGTTGTCGGCACGCAACAGTCTCGCCGCCAGATCGGCATCCATGGGGCGGTGGTAGTAGAAGCCCTGGAGCAGGTCGCAGCGCATTTCCTGCAGTAGCGCCTGCTGCTCGTCGGTTTCCACGCCTTCGGCGACGACTTCGAGACCGAGGCGGTGGCCAAGGAAGATGCTGGCTTCCATGATCGCCCTGTCCCTGGGGTCCTGGGTGCACTCGGCGACGAAGGTGCGGTCGATCTTGAGCGCGGTGATCGGCAGCACCTTGAGGTAGCTCATCGATGAGAAGCCGGTACCGAAGTCGTCGATGGCGATCTTGTAACCCTGGTCGTAGAGTCTGCGCAGGCTGTCCAGCACGTCCTGGCCGGCCTCGATCAGCACGTTCTCGGTGAGCTCGATGCCGATCTCGCGAGGCCCAAGGCCGTACGACGCGACGCAGGAGGCGAAGGCCTCGAACATGCCGGGCATGACCGCGTGACGCCCGGAGACGTTGACGTCCACCCGCACTTGGCGGCTGCCCTCGGCGCGCCATTGGCGCTGCTGCTCGCACACCTTGTGCAGCACCCATTTCTCCAGGCGTTTGATCAGTTCGCTGCGCTCGGCTACCGGGATGAACTCCGCGGGGGAGATGGCTTCACCGTCCCGGGTCGTCCAGCGTAGCAGCGCCTCGAGGGAGTCGATATGGCCGCTCGCGGCAGCCACCTGGGGCTGGTAGACCAGGCCAAGCTCGCCGCCGCCATCCTGGTCGAGCAGGCGCTGCAGGCGTTCGGCGATGGTGTGCTGGCGCACCATCGCTGCGTGGGCCTCGGGGCTGAAGAACTGGTAGGTGTTGCGGCCGGTAAGCTTGGCCCGGGTCTTGGCGGCGTCGGCACTGCCCACCAGTTCCTGCACCTCGCTGCCATTGTCGGGAAAGGTGCTGATGCCGATCGAGGCGTGGATTCTCAGTTCGCGGCCGTCCACCCGCATCGGGCGGGAGAGGCTTTCCAGCAGGCGCTCGGCCACCTGTATGGCGTCGGTGGCCATGTCCACCTGGGGCAGGGCCAGCACGAACTCATCGGTACCGAAGCGGCAGAGCAGGTCATCGCTGCGCCGGAAGGCCTGCAGGCGGTTGGCGGCCTGGCGGATGACCTTGTCGCCGCAGTCGTAGCCATGGGTGTCGTTGATCTCGTTGAAGTGGTCGAGGTCGACAAACAGGATCAACAGTCTGTCGTTGTGGCGCCGACATTCTGCCAGGGTCCGCTTGAGCTCGATTTCGAAGGCGTGGCGGTTGGGCAGGCCGGTCAGGCGGTCGAAGCGCGTCATGTAGTCCAGATCACGACGCGCCTTGCGCTCACCCGCCAGGTCGATGTCGATACAGAACATCAGCGGATTGTCGGTCTCCTGGCCCAGCATCACGTGATGGGAGAACACCGGTACGCTGGCGCCGGAACGGTGCTTGAGCTCGAGTTCTTCGGCGGAGATCTCCACGCCCCGGTGGACCCACGCCTGGTGGGCATCGATCACCGCGTCCACCATGGCCTCGGGTATCAACAGCTGTTCCAGACGCTTGCCCAGGGCTTCCTGCTCGCTGTAGCCATACAGCGCCTGACTGGCGCCATTCCAGTAGATGACGCGCCTATCCCTGTCATACCCCTGCACCGCGACGCGCGAAAGGCTCATCAGCAGTTCACGAAAGCGCCAGTCGCTGAGCGTCAGGGACGGCAGCGGGAGGGCGTTCTCTGCGCCGCTGCCGGTATCGGCAGCGGTCGAGCGCGGTGTGTGGAATCTGTCACCGATGTGCAATGGCGTCATTTCCTGAGCAGGGCCAGCCAGGTGTGCCCGAAAGGTGTGGCTGAACAAAAGTAACGAATCCGCATGTATCGGCAGTGTCGTACAAATTATCGCTAGCAGCGAGTGCGAAACGTCGTAATGAGATATTTCATTATCGGACCTAACTTCGCAAATACTCTCTTTTGGCAGCAAGTTGGTCAACGAAGTTTCTTCGTTCGCGGTATTTGACCACTGTGTGGGCGCTCCACATGATCCTCGGTGTTGCATATGCAACATCCATGAAATGCACACTTTTGTGCATAAAACCGAGGTTAATGACATTAAAATATCGCAGAAAATCGTACAAGATCGGTATCTTTCCGCCATCGAGGCGATCAACGTCGAGCACCGGATTCCTGAATCCGGGTACTGGGATTTGTCTGTCCTGGAGGAGGTCGCTTCTCAGTCCTGGAGCAAGACGCGCCTGGCGCATATTGATCTGTCCGCCTGGCAGTCATTCATTGGTGACCTGCCGCGGGACCCCTACGTCAATCGCCGCTGGAAGCGCATGTCCTGGCTGCACCTGAACGACGAGGGAGAGGTCGAAACCCTGGGCGAGTGCCCCATGGCCCAGGGGGGACGCTTCAATGACGCTGCCAGCATGGCGGATCGGCTGCGCTACTACGAGCCGCTGTTGCCCGAGTTTACCGAGCGCGAGGACGTCAAGGCGTTCGTCAAGGCCTGGGCGGAGCTTTGGGGGCTCGAGCGCCGCGCGCCCATTCTGATGCAGATCACCGGTGTACGTGGTGACGGCACCGTGGATCCGTTGCAGGGGCAGGGCATCCACGCCGACGGCTGCAAGTACCTGAGCATCGTTGTGCTCAATCGCGACAACGTCAGCGGGGCAGTGAACACCCTGTATCGGGACAAGGCCGGCCAGCAGGAAGTCGGCCGGGTGACGCTGGCGCCGGGGGAGGTGCTGCACCTGCGTGACGATCGCCTGTTCCATAGCGTCGATGCGATCACCCAGTGCGAGCCAAGCGCCCCTTTCGAGCGCTTTATCATCATCATCAACGCCTGCTTCGTGGACGAGTTCCAGAATCGCATGTTGCGCCGCCACTTCCCCCAGGCGGTGTTGAACGAAGCGATAATGGAAAGCGCCAGCTGAAGGTCGGCGTCCACCAGGCAAGGTGGCGTCGGTGGCGTTTCACTGACCTTGAGGGTCCGTGGCGAGATCCGGGTCGAGGGCCCGGGCCAGCCGATTGCTATGCTGGCATGCGATAGGGCTTAAGGCGCTTACATCACCCCAGCATTACCGCCAGGCGACCTCGGTCCCCTGGCGGTACTTTTTGTTGAGCTATCCTCTGCCATTGAGACCTCGCCTGCCGTTAATATCCTGTCTGGCACCGAGGTCTCGCCTGCCATCGAGACCTTCGCCTGGAAGATCAATTTCTCCATCGCCTCAGCCTTGGCCTCAGACTCCTTCACGCACCGCCTGCTCGAGGCGGGCAAGCCGACCGGGCTCGAGGGCGTCGGCCACGGCGGTGATGCGCAGCACATGGCCGAGGGCCGGGTGAGCCGGGCGTGCGATCAGTTTGCCTTCGTCCAGCAGGTCGGCGTTGACCTGCTTGGCCAGATCCGCATCGGCCAGACGAATACCGATAAAGTTGGTGCCGCTCTCCAGCACGTCGGCGCCCAGCGCCTTGAAGTGCTCGGAAAGGCGCGCTCGACGCTCCAGCACCGCCTGGATGTGGACGTCGGTCTCGTCCTGGTGGTCCAGCACCACCTCGGCGGCGGCCAGGCTCAGGGTCGACACCGCGTAGTGGATGCGCACCTTCATCAGCATCGCCAGGGTGTCGGGCTCGGCGATGGCGTAGCCCACCCGCAGCCCGGCCAGGCCGTGGGCCTTGGACAGGGTGCGACAGCGAATCACCCCGGGCAGGGCGCGGGTAAAGCTTGGCTTGGCGGCGTCGTCGCGGAAGTCGTGGTAGGCCTCGTCCAGCAGCAGCCAGCAGTCATCAGGCAGGGCGTCACGCAACCGCGCGACCGTAGCCTCGTCGTGGACGAAGCCGGTGGGGTTGTCCGGGTTGGCCAGGTAGACGAGCCGAGCGTGGTGGCGGTGGGCGGCGTCGATCAGGGCGTCGATGTCCGGCGCCAGGTGGTCGGCGGTCTCCTCGTAGTCGACCTCGATCAGGCGGCAGCCCTGGCCCTTGGCGAAGTAGCCGAAGGTGGGGTAGGTGCCGGCGGAGCTGACCACGCTGGTACCGGCGGGGGCGGTGGCCCGCAGCACCAGCGCCAGCAGGCTGTCGCAGCCGGCGTCCACCAGCAGGGTGTCCAGGTCGAAGCCGTGCAGCCGGACGAGACGTTCGCGCACGCCCAGGGCCTCGGAGTCACCGTAGCAGTAGACGTGCTCGACCATGGCGTCACCGAAGTGCTCGCGCAGGGCGCGATGGGGCATGTCCAGGCCTTCGTTGGAGCCCAGACGGTGGGGGATCTCCTTGCCGATACGGCGCTTCAGCACCCAGATGCCAGGGAAGGGGTTGTCCGGTCCCGGGGAGTAGAGGTGGTCGGCGAAGGTGGGGGTATCGGATGCCATGGGATGTCCTGTGGGAGTTGGCTTGAAGGGGGCGGAGGCGTGTCAGAGGGTGGTCCGAGAGCGTTACGACAGCGGCCTATGCTAATAGGTCACGTCAGGTCAGGTCTGTAGCGCGGACCAGGGCACCACCTTGTGGCGGTTGAGCAGGCCATGGGGGTCGAGGGTGCGCTTGAGCGTCGCCATCAGCGCGAGTTCCTCGGGGCTTCGCGAGATCGACAGCCAGTCGCGCTTTTCCAGGCCGATGCCGTGCTCGGCGGAGATCGATCCCATGACCCGGGCCAGCGGCTCGTAGAGGCAGGCCTCGACCTCGTGGCGGGTGTCCGGATCGTCGCTGCCCACACCCACCGACAGGTGCAGGTTGCCGTCGCCCAGATGGCCGAACACCGCCAGGCGCACCTGTGGCCAGCGGGCCTCGAGGCGTGCCTGAACCTCGGCGACATAGTCCTGCATTTCGCCGATCGGCAGACTGACGTCGAAGGCCATGATCGGCGAGAGCGCCTCCACCAGTCCTTCGATATCATCGCGAATCGCCCATAGCTTGTCGCGCTGGCTTTCCGACTGGGCGATCACGGCGTCGACCACCCAGCCCTGTTCGACGGACGCTTCGAGTGCCGCCTCGAACTGCTGGCGGTGGTGGTCCTCGTCGTTGGCCAGGGACTCGACCAGGGCGTAGTAGGGTGCGTCGGTGTCCAGCGGCGGCTGATGACGCTCCTGTTCGGTGATCAGGGCGAAGTGGTTCTGCCACATGGCCTCGAAGGCGGCCAGGCTGCCGCCAAGGCTGTCACGCAGGTGCGTAAGCAACGACGTCATCGAGGTGAAGTCGGGGCAGGCGACCAGCGCGGTGCGGGTATCGCCAAGCGCTGGCTGCAGCTTGAGCACCGCCCGGGTGACCACGCCCAGGGTGCCTTCGCTGCCGATGAACAGCTGCTTGAGGTCGTAGCCGGCGTTGTTCTTGAGCATCGGGCTCATGGCGCTGATCACCTGGCCATCGGCCAGCACCGCCTCGAGCCCCAGCACCTGCTGGCGCATCATGCCGTAGCGGATCACCCGGTTGCCGCCGGCGTTGGTGGCGATATTGCCACCGATGCTGCAGCTGCCCCGGGCGCCCAGGTCGAGCGCGAACTGCATGCCGACCTCGCGGGCGGCTTCCTGGACCTTCTGCAGCGGCGCGCCGGCCTGCACGGTGATGGTGCCGGCCACCGGGTCGATCTCCTCGATGGCGGCAAGACGCTCGAGTGACAGCGCCAGCTCGTCCGGGGCAGTTTCCGCGCCGTGGACCAGCCCGGTCAGGCCGCCGTGGGTGACGATGGGCTGTCGGGCCTGGTGGCACAGGGCGAGCACCTCTGCTACCTGCTCGGGGGTGCCGGGCCGCACGATGGCCGCGGCGCGACAGGGCGCCCCGCTCAGCCAGTCCACCTGGCGGCTTGCCACGTCGTCGCCGGTCAGCACCTGGGCGGCGCCCAGGCGCTCGCGCAGTGTCTCGATCAGCGTGGCAAGCGACGGCGATAGTTGCTGGGAGGTGACGGCCATCAGAGGGTGGTCTCCTCTTTGCTGGTCTTGTCATCGGTGGTCTTGTCGCGGCCGGGAATGGCGGCGAGCAGTTCGCGGGTGTAGTCGGCCTGAGGTCGGGTGAAAACCTCCTGGGCGCTGCCCTGTTCGACGATGCGGCCCTTCTGCATGACGATGATGCGATCGCAGATCTGGGCGGCGACGCGCAGGTCGTGGGTGATGAACAGAAGCGACAGCGAGAAGCGTTGCTTCAGATCCTCGAGCAGCTCCAGCACTTGGGCCTGGATCGATACGTCCAGCGCCGATACCGCTTCATCGGCGACGATCAACTCCGGGTCCAGTGCCAGGGCGCGGGCGATGCCGATGCGCTGGCGCTGACCGCCGGAGAACTCATGAGGGAAGCGGTCGGCGCTGCCGCCAAGCCCCACCAGTTCGAGCAGCTCGTCGGCCTTGGCCAATGCCTGGTCGCGGGGCACGCCGTTGGCGATGGGGCCCTGGGCGATGGCCATGCCCACCCGGGTGCGCGGGTTGAGCGAGGCGTAGGGGTCCTGGAATACCATCTGCACCCGGTGGCGCTGGCGCCGCAGGGCGTCGCCCTTGAGCGCGGACAGGTCTTCGCCGCCGAGCAGGATCTCGCCGCTGTCGGGGCGCTCCAGACGCACGACGCAGCGCCCCAGGGTCGACTTGCCGGAGCCCGACTCGCCGACGATGCCGATGGTCTCGCCGCGTGACAGGGTGAAGCTGACCTCGTCCAGGGCGCGTACCTCACGGGAGGGCTTGAACAGCCCGCCGCGGGAACGGAATACCCGATTCAGATCGCGTACCTCGAGGATCGGCGTCGGCGCCATCGGCTCGCGCTCGGGCGGTGCGGCGTCGCTGGGAATGGCCTCGATCAGCGCCCGGGTATAGTCGTGACGGGGGTTGTCGAGCACCTCGTCACGGCGACCGATCTCGACGATCCGGCCGTGGCGCATCACGCACACCCGGTTGGCGATCTCGGCGACCACGCCGAAGTCGTGGGTGATGAACATCACCGCCATATGGTGGCGACGTTGCAGGTCGGCGATCAGCTCGAGGATCTGCGCCTGGGTAGTGACGTCCAGCGCGGTGGTGGGCTCATCGGCGATCAACAGCTTCGGTTCCAGCGCTAGCGCCATGGCGATCATCACCCGCTGGCGCTGGCCGCCGGAGAGCTCGAAGGGGTAGGCGCGGATGGCCCGTTCGGGCTGGGGCAGGCGGACTTCCTTGAGCAGCTCCAGCGCCCGGGCCTGACGTTCGGCGCCCTTGAGCTCGCCGTGGGCCTCGAACACCTCGGCGATCTGGTCGCCGATACGCATCAGCGGGTTGAGGGCGGTCATCGGCTCCTGGAAGATCATGCCGATCTTCTTGCCGCGCAGCGCCCGGTGACGCTTCTCGTCGAGGGTCAGCACGTCCTCGCCCTCGAACATCACCCGCCCGGCCACCGGGCGCACGCCCTTGGGCAGAAGGCCCATGACGGTGTTGGCGGCCATGGACTTGCCGGAGCCGGATTCGCCCACCACGCACAGAATCTCGCCGGGGCTGACCTCATAGGACAGCTCTTCCACGGCGTATTCGCGATCGGCGCCGGCGGGCAATGCGACGCTCAGGCCCTCGATGCGCAGGATCGGTTCCGGGGCGGGATCGCCGCTGTGATCGCCGCAAGGATCGCCAGCGGTTGCTCCCTTCGGCACCTTCACCGGTTCGCTGCGCGATGCAGTGGAAGCGCTGGTGCCGGTGGTGCTGTTGTCAAAGGTGTTCATGGCTCAGCGCTCCCGTGCGAGTTTGGGGTTGAGGGCGTCATCGAGCCCTTCGCCGACCAGGTTCAATGCCAGCACGGTCAACAGGATCGCAAGGCCGGGGAAGAACGACAGCCACCAGGCCTGGCGAATCACGGTGCGTGCAGCGCCGATCATGTAGCCCCAGGACATCACGTTGGGATCACCGAGGCCGAGAAACGACAGCGCCGACTCCAGCAGGATGGCGGTAGCCACCATCAGCGAGGCCAGCACGATGATCGGCGACAGGGTGTTGGGCAGGATCTGGCGCAGGATGATCTGGGTGTTGGTCTGGCCGACCAGGCGCGCCGCTTCGACGTATTCGCGATGGCGCAGCGACATGAACTCGGCGCGCACCAGGCGGGCCACCGGCGGCCAGCTGACGATGGCGATGGCCAGCACGATGGAGGTCACGCTGGGCTGCATGATCGCCACCAGCACGATGGCCAGGGCGAAGTTGGGGATGGTCTGGAAGAACTCGGTGAAGCGCATCAGGGCGTCGTCCACCAGGCCGCCGTAGTAGCCGGCGATGGCGCCCAGCGGCACGCCGATGGCCAGCGCCACGGCGGTGGATACCAGGCCGATCAGCAGCGATACCCAGGCACCGTGCATCAGTCCGGCGGCGACGTTGCGGCCCATGGTGTCGGTGCCGAGCCAGAAGCCGTCCTGGGCCAGCGGCGGCAGGAAGGGGCGCTGCACCATGCGCCAGGGGGATTCGGGGAACAGCACCGGGGCCAGCACGGCCATCAGGATGATCGCCCACAGGATGATCAGTCCCACCAGGGCGCCTCGGTTCTGGGCGAAACGGGCGAAGAAACTCATGCGGCGGCCCCCTTGATGCGTGGATCGGCCAGTCGATAGACCAGGTCGGTGGCGATGTTGAACAGGATCACCAGGGCGGCGGAGAAGAAGAAGATGCCGAGCAGCAGGTTGTAGTCACGCTGCATCAGCGCCTCGTACATCAGTCGGCCGATGCCGGGCCAGGCGAACACCGTCTCGGTGAGGATGGCGCCGCCGACCATCTGGCCGGCCTGCAGCCCCGCCAGGGTGATGATCGGCAACAGGGCGTTGCGCAGGATATGGCGGCGCTGGATGACCCTTGGCGCCAGGCCCTTGGCTTTGGCAGTCTTGACGAAGTCCTGCTGGGCGGCGTCGAGCATCGAGGCGCGGGTCATGCGCGTATAGATGGCCATGAAGAACAGGCCCAGGGTAGTGGCCGGCAGTACCAGGTGCTTGGCCACGTCCAGGGCGTAGGCCAGGCCTTCCAGGTTGGCGCCGACGGTAAACATGCCGTAGGCGGGCAGCCAGTCCAGGTACACCGAGAACAGCACCACCGCCATCAGCGCCACCCAGAACAGCGGGGTGGCGTAGAACAGCAGGGCCAGCGCCATGATCAGCGAGCCCGAGGCCTTCTTGACGCGCATCGCGGCCATGGAGCCGGCGAGGATGCCGAGCACCAGCGACAGCACGAAGGCGGTGCCGGTCAGCAGCAGGGTGGCGGGCAGGCGGTCGAGGATCAGGTCCAGCACCGGCATCTGCTGGCGGTAGGAGTAGCCGAAGTCCAGGGTCAGGATGCCGGACACGTAGTGCCACAGCTGGACATACATGGGCTGGTCCAGCCCGAACTGCTCGCGCAGCTGGGCGATGAAGGCTTCATCGGCGGCGCCGGCTTCCCCGGCCAGGATGGCCGCCGGGTCGCCGGGGGCGAGCTGGATCAGCACGAAATTGAACACGACGATCAGCAGCAGCACGATGGCGGCCTTCAACAGTCGTGAAATGATCAGGCGGGCGTAGAGCATGGTGAGGTCCCGGGCAGTAAGCCTGTGGTGATGGCAGCAGCGAAATCAGGGCTGGCGCGGCCCACCTTGGGCCGCGCCGTATCGCTTTTTTTGGCTCAGTCGGCGATCCAGGCGTCCTTGAAGCCGTCGTTGACGCCCACCGCAGAGGTCACCAGATTGTTGACGTTGCAGCGGTAGATGGTCGGGAAGCCGAGCTCCAGCAGCCAGCCGAGCGGTGCGTCCTCGAGCAGGATCTGCTGTACCTCGTGGTAGAGACGCTCACGCTCGCTGTCCGGATAGGCAGTGGCGGCAGCGTTGAACAGCTCATCCACCTCGGGATTCTGGTAGCCCTCGACGTTGTTCCAGGGCGAGCCCTTCTCGGTGTTGGTGGACAGGTAGGTGCGCGAGATGCCGAGCGCCGGGTCGCCGTACTGGTACAGGTAGGTGAACGCCAGGTCGTAGTCGCGCTCACCCAGGCGCTGGTTCCAGCCGCCCACGTCGGTGGCCTCGGTGCGCACGTTGATGCCCACCTCCTTGAGGTTCTGCTGTACTGCCTCGGCCCAGCGGCTCCAGGTTTCACCGTAGGGCATCGGCAACAGACGCACCTCTTCGCCGTCGTATCCCATCTCGTCGAGCAGTTCCTCGGCCTTGTCCGGGTCGTAGCTGTAGCCCTCGAGGTCCGGGTCGTTGAACTTGGCGTTGGAACCGAAGGCCCCTGCCGGCACCTTGCCGGTGCCGTTCCACAGCACGTCCCGGGCGAACTCGCGGTCCATGGCGTACATCACCGCCTGGCGGAAGCGCTTGTCGGCGGTCGGTCCTTCACGATTGTTCATCCACAGCATGGCGAAGGGGCTGAAGTACTCGTGGCCCTTCTCGGTCACGCAGGTGTTGTCCATGGCGGTCAGCCGGGGAACGTCGAAGTTCTCCACGGTGCCGTAGGGCAGCACGTCGACGGTACCGTTCTCGTAGGCCACCGCGCGGGAGGCGCCGTCCGGGATGACGTGCCAGTTGATGCCATCGAGGTAGGGCAGGCCTTCCTCGTAGTAGTCATCGAAGCGGGTCAGCTTGATGACGGTGCCGCGATCCCAGCTGTCGAACTGGAACGGGCCGGTGCCGATGGGATGGTTGTTGGCCTCGTTGTTGCGGAAGTCGGTGCCGGCGTAGATGTGCTCGGGCACCATGGTGAAGGTGCCGGCCTCGAACGAGATCAGGAAGGGGCCGAAGGGCTTCTTCAGGGTGAACACCACGGTGTGGTCGTCGGTCGCCTCGATGCTCTCGACGTGCTCGAGCACCGCACGGGCGCTGGGATTCAAGTCGCGGTGGAAGACGTCGGCGGAGAACACCACGTCTTCGGCGGTGAAGGCCTCGCCGTCATGCCACTTGGCGTTTTCCTGAAGGTGGAAGGTGTAGGTCAGGCCGTCTTCGCTGACCTCCCAGCTCTTGGCCAGTTGCGGCATCGGCTCCATGTCGGTGGAGTAGCGCAGCAGGCCCTCGTAGATGTTGCCGGCCACCGTGCGGGTGGGGGCGTTCTGGATCATGCCCAGCACCAGGCCCGGCGGCTCCGGCTGGATGATGGTGTCGATGACACCGCCCCGCTGGGGTTCCTGGGTGGCCTCTTGCTGGGCGTCTTGGCCGTCGTCCTGGGCCAGCGCCTGGGTGGCCGCCAGCGGCAGCAGGGCGGCGAGCCCCAGCGTCAGCAGGGAGGCGTTGAAGCGAGAGGCGCGTGCCTGAGTCGAGCTTGCCCGGGTCGAGGGAGGCAGCGGCGAGCAAGATGGCAGAACGGCGAAGCGGGGGTGGCGGGAGTTCGAGGTCATATCAGGGCACCTTGGTGGCCCGGAGGTGTTGCCAGAGGTGCGTGAAGCCAGGGGCAGAAAGCGCTGCCAGTGCGCTGTTGCCGGGCTTTCGCGTCGCTGAGGCCAGCTCCGGGACTGTTGTTGTTGGGGATTTCCGTAAGCCCTTAAGAACCTAGCAGCCTCGGCACAAACTGTCGACAGTCGGCAATCGACTGTTGTTCGACGCTGGATGCGGTCATACTGGGGTATGACCCTTCAGGCCAACTACGGGAGTCGAGCATGGCCATTCCTCGGGACCCCTCAGCCGCGCCCTTCGTGGTTCAGCGCAACCTGGTGGACCAGGTGGTCGACTACTTGACCGAGGCGATCCTGGCCTCGCGCTTCGCACCGGGCGAGCGATTGTCGGAGGCGGGGCTGGCGGCGGAGCTCGGCATCAGCCGGGCCCCGGTGCGCGAGGCCGCCAGGCTGATGGAGAGCCGTGGCCTGCTGGTATCGCGACCGCGGCGCGGGTTCTTCGTGCGTACCCTGGATGTGGCCGAGCTGAGCGATGTCTTCGATCTGCGCATCGGTCTGGAACGCCACGCCTTCGAGCGTGTTATGACGCGCTTCGACGCGGATACCGAGCAGCGTCTGCATCGGCAGATCAGTCGTCTGTGCGAGGTCGCCGCCGGTGACGACGAGGGGCTCAAGATCGAGGAGGACCTGGCCTTTCATCGCCTGGTGTTCGAGCTGGCCGACAACGCCCGGTTGGCACGTGCCTTCGACGACCTGAGCTTCGAGCTGCGGCTGTGCATCACCCTGATCACCCGTACCCACGAGACCCCCGAAAGCATCGCCGCTTCCCACTGGCGGCTGCTGGAGGCACTGAAGAGCGGTGATCCTCAGCGCTGCCGGGACGAGGTGGACTACCATATTGGCGTGGCTAGGGACTCGGTGATCGAGCGGTTGGCCGATCACGCCGGGGTGGCGCGTGGCTGAACGAGTGGGCGGCGTCGGGAGTGACGTCGTGGCTCAAATAGTGAGGGAAGTCCTGGTCGAACGGTGGGCCCGGGGCCGCGGCTAGAGCTTGTATCGGGTGCGGTGGGCTTGTGTTGCAGGTGCTCGAAGGTGCATAACTAGTAAGCGTAAAACACATTTAACATGCGGAATTTGCCGTCAATGACGACACCACAACTATCCACCGATGCCCTGGACGCCAACGAACGGCGGCTGCTCGATGCCTGCGATGAATTGATGCCGGAGACCCTTGCCCTGACCAGCGCTCTGGTGCGCGAGTACAGCGTACTGGGGGCGGAGGCCGGGGTACTTGAGGTGATGGAAAGCCATCTGCTGGACATGGGGCTGCCTGTCGAGCGCGTACCACTGCCCGAGAAAGGCGCAGATGCCGAGCAGGCAGCGGTGGCCAGGGGTGTCGACCGACACAACCTGATCTCGGTGATCAACGGCACCTCGTCCAGGCCGCACCTGATCTTCAACGGCCACCTGGACGTGGTGCCGGCGGAGCCGCTGTCGATGTGGTCTCGTCCGCCCTGGGAAGCCTGGCAGGAGGATGGCTGGCTTTACGGGCGCGGCGCCGGCGACATGAAGGCCGGCATCGCCGCCATGGTGACGGCGGTGGCGGCGATGAAGCGGGCAGGGCTCGAGATCGATTTTCCGCTGACGCTGCAGACGGTGATCGAGGAAGAATGCACCGGCCATGGTGCGCTGGCCTGCCTGGCCCGTGACGGCCGCGGCGACTTTGCGCTGATTCCCGAGCCGTTCGGGGCGACCCTGACCACGGCCCAGATCGGCACCCTGTGGTTCAAGGTGTCGCTGGACGGGGTGCCGGCCCACGTGCTGGATACCGCCGCCGGGGCCAACGCCATCGAGGCGATCCAGTCGGTGGTGGCGCCGCTCAAGGCACTGGAGGCGGAACTGAACGCCGGGCGCGAGCCGCCCTATGACGAGATCGAGCACCCGTTCAACCTGAATATCGGCAAGATCGAAGGGGGCAACTGGGCGTCCAGCGTGCCGTCCCGGGCGACCCTGGAGGGACGTATCGGCTTCGCGCCTGAAGTCCGGGTGGAAGACATCATGGAAAAGGTGCGGCGCTGCGTCGAGGCGGCCAGCGCCTCGCTGGGCCCGGGCATCTCCGGACTGGACGTCGAGTTTCACGGCTTTCGCTCCGAGGGCCACCACGTCGACACCGACAGCCCCGGGGTCGCCCTGCTGGCCGATTGTCATCGTGCCCTGACCGGTGAGGAGCTGCCCTCGGTGGCGTTGACCTGCACCACGGATCTGCGAGCGCTCAATCGACACGGCATCGCCGGGACCTGCTACGGGCCCGTGGCCGAACGCATCCATGGCATCGATGAGCGGGTCGAGATTGCCTCTATCCAGCACACCCTCAAGGCCTACGCGCTGTTTCTGTATCGCTGGGGGCGCTGGGCCGAAGGCCAGGTCGCTTCCGATACCTGTCCGCAGTGATACCCATAGTCCGGCCAGCGCTGGCCCGGCCAGCCCTGGCCGGGCCTTCACGGCCCTCACGTTCGCCGTGCAAGCCCGGCCTGCACGCTCGGTCCACAAGCAAAGCCTGCACGCTCATCGCGAAAGCCTGACCCGCAGGCCTGTCTGCAAGACCCGCCCGCCAAATCCCTCGCTTCAAACTCGACCCTCCAAGGTTGACTGGGTCGAGCACTTTCGTCTGCGACCGCCGAACGACTCGGTTTCTGTTGTCCTGAGTCGGGGTTTTGCCGTCAGCAGGCTGCCACTCTAAAAGCGTTATTCCATGGAGTGGAGCGGCGGGTGCTGCACGCGCGGTCTCAGGAATGTCGACCTTTCATGCAGAGCCCGCGTCAATTCGCAGGGAGGGTGGCATGGCAACACAAGTGGGCAGCAAGGATGACCCCGAGGAGAATCCCGCAGCCAGCGGGGCAAGGCGTACAGGGCCGAGACCGGTTTCGCTCTACGAGGCGATCGACGCGGAGGTCAGTCCTCCGCCCGGTCGGCTGAGCCCGAGAGGGCGACGATGGTTGATCAACGCCGAGGGCTGCCGGCTGATGCCCTATCTCGACCTGAGTGGAGCGCCCATCCACCACTGGCAGAAGGGGGCGACGATCGGTGTGGGCCATCTGATCATTCGACAGCAGTGGCCGCGGTTTGCCAACGGCATCGACAGGAACTGGGCGGAGTCACTGTTGCGCCAGGACCTGCAGCACGTGGAGCTTGGGGTGCTCGATCGCCTCGAGGCCTGTCGTCCCAGGGTGGGCGCGCGAGGTCTTCGTCAGCACCAGTTCGATGCCCTGGTGTTGCTGGCCTTCAATATCGGACTGGCGGCATTTTCAAACTCTTCACTGGTGGCCATGCTGTGTGATTCCCGTACGGTGACCCCATACGCGACGCTGGAACAGGCGTGGCTTGCCTGGAAGTACGCTGGCGGCGAGGTGATGCCAGGACTGGAGCGGCGTCGCGCCGAGGAGTGGCGCATCTTTAAAGAGGGTGACTACGGGCCTGACATCTAAGCAGGTTTTCTTGTAGCGAGCCCGCTAGAAGAGGTGCCCGAAGCGGGGTGGGGCAAGGAGTCAACTCTATCTTCAAGTCGGTGCATGCCCAGCCAGAAAAAGCTCGGTCGCGTAGCGTGCGCGGTGGTCTCTCGCCTCCAGTGTCAGCGAGGGTGGGCGCCCGACCAGCGAATCGAGCATCCATTCCCCGAGCACCATACCGGTAAACAAGCCGGCCGAGGTGCGCGGGTCCTTTACCACCAGCTTGCCGCGGGCATGCTGGTCGCGCAGGTAGTCGGCCAGTTCACGGCGGGTACGATCCGGGCCGTGATCGAGAAACAGTGCTCCCAGCTCCGGGGCGCGCTCGGCCTCGGCGGCGATGCCACGAATCAGTCGGATGTTGGCGTTTGGCAGCGCCAGGTCGATCAGGTCTCGGGCAAGCTCCTCCAGCACCTCTTGCGGCGGACGCTCGCCGGCCTGTCCCAGTCGACACCAGACACTGGACGCCTGGGCTTCCAGGGCCGCGGTGAATAGCCCCTCCTTGTTGCCGAACAGCTTGTAGAGGGTGCTTAGCGAGCCGCCCGCTCGGGCGACGATGTCATTGACGCTGGCGCCGGCGTAGCCCTTGTCCAGGAATACCTCGCGGGCGGCGGCCAGCAGCCGCTGGCGGCGGGCCTCGCCCTTCGGTGTAGAGCATGAATCTGCGGACGTCATCGTGGCTTTCCATCAATCCAGGAGGGGGCGATATCAGGCTGTCGGGACGATTGTAGTCTGCATTACACATCCATGTTTCAACGCCAGGTTGTACGGGGGCTGGCGACAGCGAGTGGGCGTGAGGCGTGATTCAGGTCTTGAACGAGAACAGTGCGAAGGCGCCGAGGCTTGCCACCAGCAGGAAACCCGCCAGGCCGATGCGGCCCCAGGGCAGCGAGGCGTTGCCCACATGCATCAGCTCAGGCTTGCGCGGTGAGTAGCGCACACGCACGACGCTGCCTACGGGGTAGTCGGCGATGTAGGCATCGGCGTCTTCCTGTCGGGTGAAGGAGGGAACGCCATCGAAGCCCGCGTTGTCGGATTGAATACGCCGACCGTCGATGGTGGCTTCGAAGCGCAGCACTGCCAGGTAACGCCTTTGCTGATCGTCTCGCTCGCGCTGGTGGCGCTGGGCTTCCGCCAGCCGGACCTCGGCGTGGGTCACGGTGGCCTCGGTAGTCGGCCAGCGGTTGACGTCGCGGACCTTGTACGCGCCGACGCCGGCGATGACGGCGCCGATCAGAGCGGCAAGGGAGACGATCAGCAGCGGATGAGGCATGGTGGTATTCCGAATGAGCCCATGAATGTCGAGGGCGAAGCAGGGGGCGCCGTCACGGGCGGTTCATGAGCCTCCTGGAAGGCGCAACTCCTGGAAAGCGCAACTCTTGGAAGGCGCAACAACGAGGAAAACACGATGACGATGATGGCGTCCCTGAAGCGTTGGATCAATGATGTGGCGCAGCAAGAGGATGCGTCGTCCAGGGTGGACCTGTCACTGGCCACGGCGGTGCTGCTGTGCGAGGTGATGCGTGCGGACTACCGACTGGATGACTGCGAGATCCATCTGATGCGCAGCCAGCTCAAGGAACAGTTCGAACTCGAGGACGAAGCGCTGGACGAGCTGATGACACTGGCTCGGGAAGAGGCCGAGGGTGCGGTGGATCATCACCGCTTCGTGCGCGAGTTGCGTGACCGCACCGGCTACCAGGATCGGGTCGCGCTGGTACAGCAGATGTGGGCGCTGGCGTTTGCCGACGGCGAGAAGGATGCCCTGGAGGAACACCGTATTCGCGCCCTGGCGGAGCTGTTGCACGTCAGCCACTCGGACTTCGTGCGCACCCGCATCGTCGAACAGAATCGCGCCGAGGGTGTGTAGCGAAAGTCTTGACGCTACAATAAGTTTTTCTGCATATGACGCCGTGGTCGCCATGGTTTTACTGGCGGTGGGCGGCATGTCCAGGTAATCACACGTCATCAGACGTTAGCAGGCGTTATAGGACAAGGAGGAAATGATGTCGCGCAAGATGGTGGTAGTGGGAGCCGGCATGGTCGGTGTGTCGGTGGCGTGGCATCTGAGACGCCGTGGCCACCAGGTCACACTTGTCGACCGCCGTGAGCCCGGTCGCGAGACCTCCTACGGCAACGCCGGCATCATCCAGCGCGAGGCGGTGCGTCCCTATGCCTTCCCGCGCGATCTGGCGACCTTGTTGCGGGTGGTACCCAATCGTCAGATCGACATCCGCTATCGGCCGGGCGCGATGTTCGCAAGCGCCGGGACGCTGCTCAAGTACTGGCAGAATTCTGCGCCCGCCCGCTACGAGCAGATCGTACCGGAGTACGCCTCGCTGATAGGCGGCTGCCTGGAGGCCCACTCGGCGATGATCGAAGCTTCCGGTGCCGACGCGCTGGTACGTCGCCAGGGCTGGCTCGAGGTCTATCGGAGCAGCAAGGCGCTGGGTGAGCGAGCGGCCCAGGCCGAGGTCGATGCCAAGCGCTTCGGCATCCGCTTCGACTACCTCGACAGCGAGGCGCTGGTGCGCCTTGAGCCGGATCTGGAGCCCGGACTTGCCGGGGCGATCCACTGGCTCGATCCCTGGACGGTGGCAAGTCCGGGTGATCTGGTGGCCGCCTACGCCAAGTCATTTTCCGATGATGGCGGTGAGATCATCCAGGCGGACGTCACCGATGTGCGCCGGCAGGGCGATACCTGGCGCATCGACACTTCGGGCGACACCCTGGAGGCAGATGGGCTGGTGATGGCGTTGGGTCCCTGGTCACAGGACTGGATGAAGGCCCTGGGTCTGTCGATCCCGCTGTTCGTCAAGCGTGGCTACCATATGCACTATGGTCAGTCGGATGGCGCCAGGCTGACCCACTGGGTGATGGACGCCGAGGTAGGCTATCTGCTGGCGCCCATGAGCAGCGGGATTCGCCTGACCACGGGGGCCGAGCTCGAGCGTCTTGATGCGCCGGCCCACCTGGAACAGCTGGAGGCAGCGGAGCAGCAGGCGCGCAAGCTGTTTCCGCTGGGGCAGCGTCTCGAGCCCACGCCATGGAAAGGCGCCAGACCCTGTACCCCGGACATGAAGCCGGTGATCGGTGGCGTACCCGGGCAGTCAGGCTTGTGGCTGGCCTGTGGCCACGGTCATCAGGGCTTCACCCTGGGCCCGGTGACCGGCAAGCTGCTGGCGCAGGTCATCGATGGCGAGCAGCCGGACATCGATATGGCGCCGTTCAGGGTAGACCGCTTCTGATCCCGCGCTGGCGCCGGCCCATGCCGGAAGTGCGTTAGCGCCGTCCCATGCTGGTAGTCCGGGGCCATGCCGCCTCTGCAAGGGGCGGTCTGGCGTGGCAGTCAGCGAGGGCGAAAGAGGTGGTGAAGCTGCGCGCAAGCTGCGTGCAAGCGCCGTTGTCGGCGGCGGCGGGGCTGGTCAGGCTGGGGCCAGTCGGTGACCAGACATCGGCCCCGTCATGATCTGAGGCCTTTATCAGGCCTCGTCGGCGTCACGACGGTGAAGGCCGGAGGCTGATTTACCGTCGTTCGAGGTATCGTTCAAGGTAGCGTTCGAGCTATTGGTCGAGCTATTGGTCGAAAGAGCAGGCTCGGCGCCGGATGACCCGCGGCGATCGGCCAGGGCGCGTGCCAGCAGCTTGATCAGCAGCGTCACCAGGAACACCAGCCAGCTGGCCGTCGCCAGTACATTGAACAGCAGCATCTTCTGGGCGCCGCTCATCGGTGTAATCAGATGGTCAATGCCGATGGCCAGCAGAAACGCCAGGTTCAGCGGCAGCGCCAGGATGTGCATCCACATCTCCGTGCGCCGCTTGCGGACGTGGTAGCGGCCCAGCATCACCCGCACCGGACGGTGAACGAAGCTCACCAGGATCATGCTGCCGAGCAGCAGCAGGGCGGCCAGGGCCGGCTCGGCGCTGCCGATATGCAGCGACACGCTGATCGACCAGTAAAGCATCAGCCACATCAGGCCTGCCAGGGTGGCGACGAGGTCGGCGTAGTGACGAACCTTGGGCATGTAACTCTCGCTAGGATATTTCTGTAATAAGTCTGCGCGCGGCCAGAGGCCCTGGGACTCGTCGGCTCGTTGACGGCGCCTTGACAACGTATCGCCCCGGACATCGATGGTAACGTGCCGCGACTCCTCGACGGTGCGGATCAGATCCGGGCGCATGTCCCTCGAATGATACGCGAAATCTCACCCCGTTTGGGCCATGAAACCTTGCCCTTTACGGTATACTGCGCCCGACCATGGATCACTCGACGACAGGATAACAAGTGACTGCGATTACCTTGACCCGGCCCGACGACTGGCACCTCCACCTGCGCGACGGCGTCGCTCTGGCCTCCGTGGTGGCCGATACCGCCCGCCAGATGGGCCGTGCGATCATCATGCCGAACCTCAAGCCGCCGGTGACCAATCTGGACCAGGCACTGGACTACCGCCAACGCATCTTGGCTGCCTTGCCTGCGGAAAGCCAGTTCGAACCGCTGATGACCCTCTATCTTACCGATCGCACCACTTCGGAAGACATCGAGACGGCCTGGGGCAGCGGCAAGGTGCAGGCGGTCAAGCTGTATCCGGCCGGGGCCACCACCAATTCCGACTCAGGCGTGACCGATCTGCGTCACTGCGAGGAAGCGGTAGCCACCATGGCACGGCTGGGGATGCCGTTGCTGGTGCATGGCGAGGTGACCGATCACGAGATCGACATCTTCGATCGCGAGGCGGTGTTCATCGAGCGGGTCATGAAGCCGCTGCTGTCCCGTCATCCTGATCTCAAGGTGGTGTTTGAGCATATTACCACCGCCGACGCGGCGCGCTTCGTGGCCGAGTCGCCGTCGAATATCGGCGCGACCATCACCGCTCATCACCTGCTCTACAACCGCAACCACATGCTGGTGGGCGGGATTCGCCCGCATTACTATTGCCTGCCGATCCTCAAGCGCGAGCGTCATCGCGAGGCGCTGATCGAGGCGGCGACCTCGGGCGACAAGAGCTTCTTCCTCGGCACCGACAGCGCGCCCCATGCCCGTCACGACAAGGAAAGTGACTGTGGCTGTGCCGGCGCCTATACCGCGCTGACGGCCATCGAGCTGTACGCCACCGCCTTTGAACAGGCCGGCGCGCTGGATCGGCTGGAAGGGTTCGCCAGTCACCACGGTCCCGACTTCTATGGTCTGCCGCGCAACAGCGACTCGATCACCCTGGACAAGGTCGAGTGGCAGGTACCGGCAGAACTGCCGTTTGGCGAAGGCAAGACGCTGGTACCGCTGCGTGCCGGTGAAACTCTGGGCTGGAAGATGCGCCAGGACTGACAGACCTGATGCGATGACCTGATGCGATGACCTGACGTGGCGACCTCGAGCCGCGGCCTGGTACCCGGACCTCATACTCGGATGAGATGTTCTGGACGGTAATCTGCTTTAGCTAGCCCTGATGATATGACTCAGGGTTTCTTGACCACGAAAACGGTGCGCCCCAAAAGGGCGCGCCGTTTTCGTATCTGGCGCCTGGGCAGCGCCGAGGTGCGGGCGAGGGGAATGCCAGGGAAGGCGGCTCTGTATTGGAGGAGGGCTCGACAAGGACTGACGTGAAGTATCAAAGGGGTAGCGCAGAGGCATGGGAAAGTTAGGCCATTGGATTAGAGGTAGGTCATTGTCCTCTAGTACAGTATTGACCTATACCCCATGCATGTAATGTGCGCATAAGCACAGTTTTGTTGCTGCCGGACTAGGTTTGTCATCCCTTTGTTCACAAGGCCTAGGTCTGTCATCCAAAAAAGAGAGACGCGCCCCTATGATCATCGCCATCGTCGTACAAGTTACCGGCCAAGCCTGGGCCAGAGATGCGGAAGGCAATCTGAGGCCCCTGGCCGAGGGCGACCGCCTGACTGAGGGCGAGGTGGTGATCTCCGAAACCGGCGCTCGAGTGAACCTCGTGCAACCCGACGGCACCCGCCTGGCGCAGCTCGGTGGCGAAGTCGAGGTGGCGATTAGCGAGGCGATCAACGAGCAAGGGTCGGCCGATGACGAGGTGATAGAAGACGCCGAGGTCGCCAGGGTCCTGGCGCTGCTCGAAGAGGGCGAAGGAGATCTGCTCGAGGCGTTGGAAGCTCCTGCCGCTGGCTCCGCGGGGGGCGCCGGCGTCGAGGGCGGGCACGATTTCGTGCGTCTTTTGCGTATCGTCGAGGAAGTGTCGCCGCTGTCGTTCGAGTACGGCTATCAGCGCGAGGCCTACGACGTTCAGGAGCAGGATGGCGGGACCGCGGCCGATGAGGACGAGTCCGTCACCCTGACGGGGCTCGATGGGCCTGCGGGAGCAGCAGGCAGCGCCGATATCGGCTTTTCCTCTGCCGAACAGACCGTCAGTGAGGCAGGACTTCCTGGCGGTAGTGCATCAGGCACCGCCGCGACATCAGCGAGTGGCAGTTTTGGTGTATCCGCTCCCGATGGCCTGTCGTTCATTACCGTTGGCGGCAGTGGTCCGATCAGCTTGGATCGGCTCAATGGCCTGTCCGGCAATCCGCTGACCATCGAGACGCCCCTGGGCAGCCTGACGCTGACAAGCTATAGCGGCGATGACACCGGTGGTAGCGTTGCCTACACCTACGATCTGACCGACAACGTCGACAACGATAGCGTCGATGGCGCAACCGACGATGGCGTGGTCGACAGCATCGAGATTAGTGCTGTCGACAGCGATGGCAGTACTACCAGTGGCGCTCTGGATATTGCGATTCTCGACGATGCGCCCGAGGCGGTGGATGATGCCACCACGACCGGCGAGGACACAGCGGTCACCTACAACGTGCTGGTCAATACCGACGGCACCAGCGATGTACAGGGCGCGGACGGTGCCAGTGTCACCGACGCGAGCTTGCGAAATCCGAGCCAGGGCAGTGTGAGCTTCGACAGCGACACCGGTGAGGTGACCTTCACCCCGGCGGCGGGCTTCGAGGGCGACGCGGTCATCGACTACACCATCACCGATGCCGATGGCGACACCAGCGACGCGGTATTCACCGTGACGGTGGCGGCGGACTCCACGCCCACCGTCAGCGTGCCGGACGATTCCCCCGAGTCCGAGGGCGGTCAGTTCAGCGTCAGCGAAGCCGGATTGCCGGGCGGTAGCGCGGCAGGCGACGGCAGCCAGTCCACCGGCGGTAGTCTGACGATCACCACCGGCGGCGACACCCTGACCTCGTTGGTGATCAACGGCCAGAACGTGACGGGCGGCGGCACGGTCGAAGGCGACTACGGCACCCTGAGCATCAGTGTGTCTGACGCTGGGGAGTTCAGCTGGAACTATACCCTGGACGGCAGCACCCAGGATCACACCAGCCAGGGCACCGGCAGCGACGATCTGGCGGATCTGTTCGCCATCGTCGTCACCGACAGCGATGGCGACGAGGCTTCGACCAGTCTGACCATCGACGTCAACGACGATGTGCCTGTGGCCGTGGACGACGCCACCAACACCGGCGAAGACACCCCTGTCACCTACAACGTGCTGGTCAATACAGACGGTACCAGCGACACCCAGGGCGTGGACGGTGCCAGTGTCAGCGGCGCGAGCCTGCGTGATCCGAGTCAGGGTAGCGTGAGCTTCGACAGCGACACCGGTGAGGTGACCTTCACCCCGGCTGCAGGCTTCGAGGGCGACGCGGTCATCGACTACACCATCCGCGACGCCGATGGCGACACCAGCGACGCGGTGTTCACCGTCACCGTGGCGGCGGACTCCACGCCGACCGTCAGCGTGCCGGACGAATCCCCCGATGCCGAAGGTGGTCAGTTCAGCGTCAGCGAAGCCGGTTTGCCGGGCGGTAGCGCGGCAGGCGACGGCAGCCAGTCCACCGGCGGTAGTCTGCCGATCACCACCGGCGGCGACAGCCTGGCCTCGCTGGTGATCAACGGCCAGAACGTGACGGGCGGCGGCACGGTCGAAGGCGACTACGGCACCCTGAGTGTCAGTGTGTCTGACGGTGAGTACAGCTGGAACTATACCCTGGACGGCAGCACCCAGGACCACACCAGCCAGGGCACCGGCAGCGACGACCTGGCGGATCTGTTCGCCATCGTCGTTACCGACAGCGATGGCGACGAGGCTTCGACCAGTCTGACCATCGATGTCAACGACGATGTGCCTGTGGCCGTGGACGACGCCACCAACACTGGCGAAGACACCCCCGTCACCTACAACGTCCTGGTCAATACAGACGGCACCAGCGACACTCAGGGCGTGGACGGTGCCAGTGTCAGCGACGCCACCCTGCGTGATTCGAGCCAGGGCAGCGTGAGCTTCGACAGCGACACCGGTGAGGTGACCTTCACCCCGGCGGACGGCTTCGAGGGCGATGCGGTCATCGACTACACCATCCGCGACGCCGATGGCGACACCAGCGACGCGGTGTTCACCGTCACCGTGGCGGCGGATTCCACGCCCTCCGTCAGTGTGCCGGACGAATCCCCCGATGCCGAAGGTGGTCAGTTCAGCGTCAGCGAGGCGGGCCTCGCGGGCGGCAGCGCGGCGGGCGACGGCAGCCAGACCACCGGCGGCAGTCTGCCGATCACCACAGGCGGCGACAGCCTGGCCTCGTTGGTGATCAACGGCCAGAACGTGACGGGCGGCGGCACGGTCGAAGGCGACTACGGCACCCTGAACGTTAGCGTCTCTGACGGCGAGTACAGCTGGAGCTACACCCTGGATGGCAGCACCCAGGACCACACCAGCCAGGGCTCCGCCAGCGACGATCTGGCGGATCAGTTCGCCATCGTCGTTACCGACAGCGATGGCGACGAGGCTTCGACCAGTCTGACCATCGACGTCAACGACGATGTGCCGAAGGCTCGTGATGACAGCGACACCATTGCCGAGGAGACCGCTTCCGTTTCCGGCAATGTGCTGTCCAACGATACCACCGGCGCCGACACCACCGATGCCGATCCGGCAAGCGTAGCACTGGACGCCGCGACGGGCGCCGGCCAGTACGGCATGCTGACGCTCAACAGCGACGGCAGCTACACCTACCAGCTCGACAACGACGATCCGCGGGTGCAGGCACTCAGCGGCAAGGAAACCCTCACCGAGACCTTTGCCTACACCCTGACCGACGCCGATGGCGACACCTCACCGGCGACGCTGACCATCACGGTGACCGGCACCGACGACGGCGTCAGCCTCTCTGGCCTGGCGAGCGAAGGCAGCGACGTTTCTGTCAGCGAAGCGAATCTGGAAGAGGGCTCCGCGGCGGATGCTGCGGCTCTGACCCAGCCTGGCAACTTTACGTTCGCCAGCGTTGATGGCGTGGCCAGCGTACAGGTGGGCAACCAGTCGTTGACCCTGGCCCAGCTGCAGGGGTTGTCCGCCGATAGTCCGGTGGTGGTCGATACCGAATACGGCAGCCTTAGCCTGACCGGCTTTACACCGTCGGATAGTGCCAACCCGGCCGCCGGCGGCAGCGTGAGCTACAGCTACACCCTGGACACCCGCGTCGACAACGACAGCCAGGCTGACGCGACGGATGCCGGCTTTACCGAGACGGTGGCCCTGGTGGTCACCGACGATGACGGCAGTGCGGCCAACGGCAGCCTCAGCATCGCCATCGCCGACGATAGCCCGTCCGCGAGTAACGACAGCGACACCATTGCCGAGGAGACCGCTTCTGTTTCCGGCAATGTGCTGTCCAACGACACCACCGGCGCCGACACCACCGATGCCGATCCGGCTAGCGTGGCACTGGACGCCGCGACGGGCGCCGGCGAGTACGGCACGCTGACGCTCAACAGCGACGGCAGCTACACCTACCAGCTCGACAACGACGATCCGCGGGTACAGGCGCTTAGCGGCAAGGAAACCCTGACCGAGACCTTTGCCTACACCCTGACTGATGCCGATGGGGACACCTCACCGGCGACGCTGACCATCACCGTCACGGGGACCGACGACGGCGTCAGCCTTTCGGGCCTGGCGAGCGAAGGCAGCGACGTAGCGGTCAGCGAAGCGAACCTCGCTGGCGGCAGCGATGCCGACAGCAGCGCACTGACCCAGCCTGGCAACTTCACGTTCGCCAGCGTTGATGGCGTGGCCAGCGTGCAGGTGGGCAACCAGACGCTGAGTCTGGCGCAGCTGCAGGGCCTGACCGCCGATAGCCCGGTGGTGGTCGATACCGAATACGGCAGCCTTAGACTGACTGGCTTTGCGGGAGACGCCGCCGGCGGCACCGTGAGCTACAGCTACACCCTGGACACCCGCGTCGATAACGACAGCCAGGCTGACGCCACGGATGCCGGCTTCACCGAGACGGTGGCCCTGGTGGTCACCGACGATGACGGCAGTGCAGCCAACGGTAGCCTCAGCATCGCGATCGCTGATGACGGCCCGACCATCGAGTTCGTCGAAGTGCCGGCCAGCGTGGTCGAAGGCCAGAGTGTAGATGGTACCTGGACCACCGACGCCGGTGCCGATGGCGCCACCGTCAGTGTGACGGTGGCAGGCGAGACCAAGCCGCTGGGGGATGCCAGTGATGCAACGGTCAGCTTCACCACCGACGAAGGCACTCTAACCGTCGGTCGTGACGGCAGCTGGACCTTCGAGGCCAACGACAACCAGGTGCAGGACAGCACCGGCACTCCGTCGATCGGCTTCACCATTGCCACCGTCGACAGCGATGGCGACACCGCCACCGACAGTCACAGCGTCACCATTACCGACGGTAGCGGTCCGAGCGTTTCGGTCACCGACAGTGATCCGGCCTCGACTCAGGCCAGCCTGGCGCTGGATGATGCCGAGACCGAAGGGGCTGCGTCGGATACCGACGTGGCGAGCCTGACCTTTACCGCCGGCAGCGACGCCATCACCTCGATCGCCTTTGGCGACATCGATGGTATTCAGGTCGACGGCCTGAATGGCAAGCTGATCTGGAGCACCAACGACGCCGGTGATCTGGAAGGGCGCACAGAGGCAGACGGCGACGCCGTCCTGACCCTGACGCTGAGTCCGGCGGTTGACGCGAATAACCCGATCGCCGCAGGCGAGGAGCAGGTGGTCACCGTGACCGCGACCCTGGCCGAGAGTCTGGCCCACGCGGTCGACGCCGATAGCCTGTCGATCACCGGCATCAGCGTGGTCGGCACCGACACCGACGGCACCAGTACCAAGGCGGGTGTCTCGGTCAGCGTGGCCGACGATCAGCCGACCCTCGAGATCGCCGATACCGCCGAGACCGTGGTCGAAGGCCAGAGTGCCACCGGCACCTGGACCACCGACGCCGGTGCCGATGGCGCCACCGTCAGCGTGACAGCGGCAGGCGAAACCAAGCCGCTGGGCGATGGCGATAGCGTCAGCTTCAAGCTCGCCGAAGGCACCCTAACCGTCGGTCGCGACGGCACCTGGACCTTTGATGCGAAGGACAATCTTGACCAGGGCACCAGCCCGTCGATCGATTTCACCATCGCCACCGAAGACAGCGACGGCGACACCGCCACCGACAGTCACAGCGTCACCATTACCGACGGTAGCGGCCCGAGCGTTTCGGTCACCGGCAGCGATCCGGCCTCGACCCAGGCCAGCCTGGCACTGGATGACGCCGAGACCGAAGGCGCCGCCTCGGATACCGATGTAGCCAGCCTGACCTTTACCGCCGGCAGCGACGCCATCACCTCGATCGGTTTTGGTGACACCGCCGACATCAGCGTCACCGGCCTGAATGGCGAGCTGAGCTGGAGCACCAACAACGCCGGTGAGCTGGAAGGCCGCACCGAGGCCGACGGCGACGCCGTCCTGACCCTGACCCTGAGCTCTTCTGGTCCTGTGGCCGCTGGCGAGGAGCAGGTGGTCACCGTGACCGCGACCCTGGCCGAGAGTCTGGCCCACGCGGTCGACGCCGATAGCCTGTCGATCACCGGCATCAGTGTGGTCGGCACCGATACTGACGGCACCAGCACCGAGGCGAGCGTCTCGGTCAACGTGGCCGACGATCAGCCGACCCTCGAGATCGCCGATACCGCCGAGACCGTGGTCGAAGGCCAGAGTGCCAACGGCACCTGGACCACCGACGCCGGTGCCGATGGCGCTACCGTCAGTGTGACGGTGGCAGGCGAGACCAAGCCGCTGGGTGATGCCAGTGATGCAACGGTCAGCTTCACCACCGACGAAGGTACCCTGACCGTCGGTCGCGACGGCAGCTGGACCTTTGAGGCCAACGACAACCAGGTGCAGAACAGCACCGGTAGTCCGTCGATCGACTTCACCATCGCCACCGAAGATAGCGACGGCGATACCGCCACCGACAGCCATACCGTCACCATTACGGACGGTAGCGGGCCGAGCGTTTCGGTCACCGGCAGCGATCCGGCCAGCAGCAATGCGTCCGTTTCCTTGCAGGATGCCGACACCGAAGGCGCGGCGTCCGACAGCGACGTGGCCAGCCTGACCTTTACCGCCGGCAGCGATGCCATCACCTCGATCGCCTTTGGTGACACCGCCGACATCAGCGTCACCGGCCTGGATGGCGAACTGATCTGGAGCGTCAACAACGCCGGTGAGCTGGAAGGCCGCACCGAGGCCGGCGGTGACGCTGTCCTGACCTTGACCCTGAGCTCTTCTGGTCCTGTGGCCGCGGGCGAGGAGCAGGTGGTCACCGTGACCGCGATCCTGGCCGAGAGTCTGTCCCACGCGGTCGACGCCGATAGCCTGTCGATCACCGGCATCAGCGTGGTCGGCACCGACACCGACGGCACCAGCACGACGGCAACCGTGGGTGTGAGCGTGGCTGACGATCAGCCGACCCTCGAGATCGCCGATACCGCCGAGACCGTGGTCGAAGGCCAGAGTGCCAACGGCACCTGGAGCACCGACGCCGGTGCCGATGGTGCCACGGTGACCGTGACCGCCGGCGGCGTCGACAAGGTGCTGGGCGACGGTGCTACCGATACCGTGACCTTCGATCTTGATGAAGGCACCCTGACCGTCGGTCGCGACGGCTCTTGGACCTTCGAAGCCAAGGACAACCTCGACCAGGGCAACAGCCCGTCGATCGACTTCACCATCGCCACCGTCGACAGCGATGGCGACACCGCCACCGACAGCCATACCGTCACCATCACCGACGGTAGCGGGCCGAGCGTTTCGGTCACCGGCAGCGACCCGGCCAGCAGCAATGCGTCCGTTTCCTTGCAGGATGCCGACACCGAAGGCACCGCCTCGGATACCGACGTGGCGAGCCTGACCTTTACCGCCGGTAGCGACGCCATCACCTCGATCGGTTTTGGTGACACCGACGGTATTCAGGTCGACGGCCTGAATGGCGAGCTGATCTGGCGCACCAACGATGCCGGCGAGCTGGAAGGCCGCACCGAGGCCGGCGGTGACGCCGTCCTGACCCTGACCCTGAGTTCTTCTGGTCCTGTGGCCGCGGGCGAAAGTCAGGTGGTCATCGTGACCGCGACCCTGGCCGAGAGTCTGGCCCACGCGGTCGACGCCGATAACTTGTCGATCACCGGCATCAGTGTGGTCGGCACCGATACTGACGGCACCAGCACCGAGGCGAGCGTCTCGGTCAGCGTGGCCGATGATCAGCCGACCCTCGAGATCGCCGATACCGCCGAGACCGTGGTCGAAGGCCAGAGTGCCAACGGCACCTGGACCACCGACGCCGGTGCTGATGGGGCGACCGTCAGTGTGACGGTGGCAGGTGAGACCAAGCCGCTGGGGGATGCCAGTGATGCAACGGTTAGCTTCACCACCGACGAAGGCACCCTGACCGTCGGTCGTGACGGTACCTGGACCTTTGACGCCAACGACAACCAGGTGCAGGACAGCACCGGCACTCCGTCGATCGGCTTCACCATTGCCACCGTCGACAGCGATGGCGACACCGCCACCGACAGTCACACCGTCACCATTACCGACGGTAGCGGTCCGAGCGTTTCGGTCACCGACAGCGATCCGGCCTCGACCCAGGCCAGCCTTGCGCTGGATGATGCCGAGACCGAAGGTGCTGCGTCCGACAGCGATGTAGCCAGCCTGACCTTTACCGCCGGCAGCGACGCCATCACCTCGATCGGTTTTGGTGACACCGCCGACATCAGCGTCACCGGCCTGAATGGCGAGCTGATCTGGAGCACCAACGACGCCGGTGAGCTGGAAGGGCGCACCGAGGCCGACGGTGACGCCGTCCTGACCCTGACCCTGAGCTCTTCTGGTCCTGTGGCCGCGGGCGAAAGTCAGGTGGTCACCGTGACGGCGACCCTGGCCGAGAGTCTGTCCCACGCGGTCGACGCCGATAGCCTGTCGATTACCGGCATCAGTGTGGTTGGCACCGATACTGACGGCACCAGCACCGAGGCAAGTGTCTCGGTCAGCGTGGCCGATGATCAGCCAACCCTCGAGATCGCCGATACCGCCGAGACCGTGGTCGAGGGCGAGAGCGCCAACGGTACCTGGAGCACCGACGCCGGTGCCGATGGCGCCACCGTCAGCGTAAGGGTGGCGGGCGAGACCAAGCCGCTGGGCGAAGCCAGTGATGCAACGGTCAGCTTCACCACCGACGAAGGCACTCTGACCGTCGGTCGCGACGGCAGCTGGACCTTTGACGCCAACGACAACCAGGTACAGAACAGCACCGGCACTCCGTCGATCGGCTTCACCATCGCCACCGAAGACAGCGATGGCGACACCGCCACCGATAGCCATACCGTCACCATCACCGACGGTAGCGGCCCGAGCGTTTCGGTCACCGACAGCGATCCGGCCTCGACCCAGGCCAGCCTGGCACTGGATGACGCCGAGACCGAAGGAGCCGCCTCGGATACCGACGTGGCGAGCCTGACCTTTACCGCCGGCAGCGACGCCATCACCTCGATCGGCTTTGGCAATATCGGTGCCGATGACAGCGTCACGGGCATCAGCGTCCAGGGCCTGGCGGCTGGTGAGTCCTTGGTCTGGAGCGCAAACGACGCCGGTGAGCTGGAAGGGCGTACCGAGGCCGGCGGTGACGCCGTCCTGACCCTGACCCTGAGTCCGGCGGTTGACGCGAATAACCCAATCGCCGCGGGCGAGGAGCAGGTCGTCACCGTGACCGCGACCCTGGCCGATAGCCTGGCCCACGCGGTCGACGCCGATAGCCTGTTGATCACCGGCATCAGCGTGGTCGGCACCGACACCGACGGTACCAGTACCGAGGCAAGCGTCTCGGTCAGCGTGGCCGACGATCAGCCGACCATCGAGATCGCGGATACCGCGGAGACCGTGGTCGAGGGCCAGAGTGCCAACGGCACCTGGACCACCGACGCCGGTGCCGATGGTGCCACCGTCAGCGTGACAGCGGCAGGCGAGACCAAGCCGCTGGGCGATGGCGATAGCGTCAGCTTCGATCTCGCCGAAGGCACCCTGACCGTCGGTCGCGACAGTACCTGGACCTTCGAGGCCAAGGACAACCTCGACCAGGGCAACAGCCCGTCGATCGACTTCACCATCACCACCGAAGACAGCGATGGCGACACCGCCACCGATAGCCACACCGTTACCATCACCGACGGCACCGGCCCGAGCGTTTCGGTCACCGGCAGCGACCCGGCCTCGACCCAGGCTAGCCTCGCGCTGGATGACGCCGAGACCGAAGGCGCCGCCTCGGATACCGATGTAGCTAGCCTGACCTTTACCGCCGGTAGCGACGCCATCACCTCGATCGCCTTTGGC
Organism: Halomonas sp. BN3-1; assembly: GCF_003056325.1. Lineage (NCBI taxonomy): Bacteria > Pseudomonadati > Pseudomonadota > Gammaproteobacteria > Oceanospirillales > Halomonadaceae > Halomonas > Halomonas sp. BN3-1. The sequence continues at coordinate 489,146 of NZ_PYVV01000001.1, forward strand.
GACACCGCCGACATCAGCGTCACCGGCCTGGATGGCGAACTGATCTGGAGCACCAACAACGCCGGTGAGCTGGAAGGCCGCACAGAGGCCGGCGGTGACGCTGTCCTGACCCTGGCCCTGAGCCCGGCGGTTGACGCGAACAACCCGATCGCTGCCGGTGCTCAGCAGGTCGTCACCGTGACCGCGACCCTGGCCGAGAGCCTGGCCCACGCGGTCGACGCCGATAACTTGTCGATCACCGGCATCAGTGTGGTCGGCACCGACACCGATGGCACCAGCACGACGGCGACCGTGGGTGTGAGCGTGGCCGACGATCAGCCGACCCTCGAGATCGCCGATACCGCCGAAACTGTGGTCGAAGGCGAGAGCGCCAACGGCACCTGGACCACCGACGCCGGTGCCGATGGGGCGACCGTCAGCGTAACGGTGGCGGGCGAGACCAAGCCGCTGGGTGATGCCAGTGATGCAACGGTCAGCTTTACCACTGACCAAGGCACCCTGACCGTCGGTCGCGACGGTACCTGGACCTTTGAGGCCAAGGACAACCTCGACCAGGGCACCAGCCCGTCGATCGACTTCACCATCGCCACCGAAGACAGCGATGGCGACACCGCCACCGACAGTCACACCGTCACCATTACCGACGGCAGCGGCCCGAGTGTTTCGGTCACCGGCAGCGACCCGGCCAGCAGCAATGCGTCCGTTTCCTTGCAGGATGCCGACACCGAAGGCACCGCCTCGGATACCGACGTGGCGAGCCTGACCTTTACCGCCGGCAGCGACGCCATCACCTCGATCGCCTTTGGTGACACCGACGGTATTCAGGTCACCGGCCTGGATGGCGAGCTGATCTGGCGCACCAACGATGCCGGTGAGCTGGAAGGGCGCACCGAGGCCGACGGTGACGCCGTCCTGACCCTGACCCTGAGCCCGGCGGTTGACGCGAACAACCCGATCGCTGCCGGTACTCAGCAGGTCGTCACCGTGACCGCGACCCTGGCCGAGAGCCTGGCCCACGCGGTCGACGCCGATAGCCTGTCGATCACCGGCATCAGTGTGGTCGGCACCGACACCGACGGCACCAGCACCGAGGCAAGCGTCTCGGTCAGCGTGGCCGACGATCAGCCGACCCTCGAGATCGCGGATACCGCCGAGACCGTGGTCGAAGGCCAGAGTGCCAACGGCACCTGGACCACCGACGCCGGAGCTGATGGGGCGACCGTCAGTGTGACGGTGGCAGGTGAGACCAAGCCGCTGGGGGATGCCAGTGATGCAACGGTTAGCTTCACCACCGACGAAGGCACCCTGACCGTCGGTCGTGACGGTACCTGGACCTTTGACGCCAACGACAACCAGGTACAGAACAGCGCTGGCAATCCGTCGATCGGCTTCACCATCGCCACCGAAGACAGCGATGGCGATACCGCCACCGACAGTCACACAGTCACCATCACCGACGGTAGCGGCCCGAGTGTTTCGGTCACTGACAGCGATCCGGCCAGCAGCAATGCGTCCGTTTCCCTGCAGGATGCCGACATCGAAGGCGCGGCGACCGACAGCGACGTGGCCAGTCTGACCTTTACCGCCGGCAGCGACGCCATCACCTCGATCGCCTTTGGTGACACCGCCGACATCAGCGTCACCGGCCTGGATGGCGAGCTGATCTGGAGCGTCAACGTCGCCGGTGAGCTGGAAGGCCGCACCGAGGCCGGCGGTGACGCTGTCCTGACCTTGACCCTGAGCTCTTCTGGTCCTGTGGCCGCGGGCGAGGAGCAGGTTGTCACCGTGACCGCGATCCTGGCCGAGAGCCTGGCCCACGCGGTCGACGCCGATAGCCTGTCGATCACCGGCATCAGCGTGGTCGGCACCGACACCGATGGCACCAGCACGACGGCGACCGTGGGTGTGAGCGTGGCCGACGACTCAGCCGACTAACGTGCAGGTCAACGAGGCCGGGCTTGACCAGGGTTCCCAGTCGGCGACCAATTCAGAGCAAGTGCAAGGGCAATTGGTGGCGACCGATGCCCAAGGCGACGACTTGACCTTCAAGGCGGAGACCATCAAGGGCAACTATGGCGAGATCGACATCCGCGCCGATGGTTCCTTCACCTACACCCTGACCAAACCGGTCACCTCGTCGGATAACCCCGTCGATGACGCCGAGAGCTTTGTCTATACGGTGACCGACAGCCACGGCAATTCTGCCACCGGCACCATTACCGTCGATGTCATCGATGATGTGCCTCAGGCCGTCAATGACACCCCCGCTGCGCTGCAGTCCGGTACCTCGTTGACCACCACAGCGGGCAATGGAATGCTGGCCAATGACGTCCAGGGTGCGGACGGGGCCACGGTCATCTCCGTCGATGACAGCGGGCTGCGTGGTCAGCTCAGCTGGAACGCCGACGGCAGTTACACCTACACCGCCGACGCCAACGGTAGTTATGAAGAGGTAGTGAGCTACACCATCAGGGACGCCGATGGCGATACCAGCCAGGCGACCATCAAGTTTGTGGTGAATGATGGCTCTCCCACGGCCAATGCCAGCGCAGCTACCGTCAGCGAGGCCGGGCTTGCCACGGGCAGCGATGCCGCCAGCAATAGCGAAGTGGCGGAAGGCCAGCTTCAGGCAAGCGATGCCCAGGGCGACGCACTGACGTTCACCGCCACTACCCTGCGCGGCAGCTACGGCACTCTGGTCATCGAGGAGAATGGGTCCTACACCTATACCCTCGATACCGCCGTGACCGGCGCCGAGGCGGATAACGGTCCGAACACCCTGAATGGCCAGGACGTGTTCAGCTATACCGTGACCGATGCCCACGGCAATAGCTCGACTGCCAGCATCAGCATCAATATTGTCGATGACGTGCCAACGGCGGTCGATGATGCGGTGAGCACCGCCGAGGACACTGAGGTCACCGTCGACGTACTGGCCAACGACGAGGGCGGAGCCGATGGCGCCACTCTGGTGTCGGCGAGCATGGCGTCGGGCTACGAGAGTGCTGGCAGGGTGACCATCGATAGCGACAGCGGTGAGGTGACCTTCACTCCGGCGGCGGGCTTCGAGGGCGCCGCAGTCATCGACTACACCATCGTCGATGCCGACGGCGACACCAGCAACGCCACCTTGACTGTCAATGTGGCGGCTGACTCCACGCCGGAGGCCGCCAATGGGGTCGCTCGCGTGGACGAAGATGGCCTGTCGGGTGGCAATGCCGGTGGCCCGGGTGATGTTGCCGGTGAGGCGACCGTCGCCACCGGGACGCTTGGCTATTCCTTTGGCAACGATGGGGCGGCGAGCTCAAGCGCCTTCAGCTGGAGTCTTGATGGCCTGCCCACGGTAACGGCCAGTGGCCAGGCGGTGTCCTACACGTTGAGCGACGACGGCCGCACGGTCACGGGGCGTGACGCCTCCAACGCACTGGTGTTGACCGTTGCCCTGACCGGGGTGGCGAACGGCGCCTATAAGGTGACACTGCACCAGCCGCTGGACCATGGTGAGCAGGGTACGGAGGACTCTCTGGCGTTCAATGTCGGCTACACCATCGTCGATTCCGATGGCAGCCCGGCCAGTGGCCAGTTGCAGGTGCTGGTCAATGACGACAGCCCGGAGGCCTTCACGGCCGATGCCGTCGATCTAGCAGGCGGCCAGGGCGGACAGTTGAATTTTGCCGCTGTCTCCGGGGCCGATGGCGTCAAGGACGTGACCTTTGCCAACCTGCAGGGGCAGGCTGCGACGGATAGCGATGGCAATACGCTGTATTTCAATGGCGAGCCGCTGAGCTACCAGTTGTCTGGCGATGGCCACCAACTTGAGGCGGTGACCGCAGATGGCACCGTCAGCTTCAGCGTAACGCTGGACCCGGCAGGCGACAGCTACAGCATCGAGGTTGCCGCTGGCGAGGTCAGCACTACTCGAGTCGAGCGCGCCGATATTTCGGATCTGAGTCTCGATGGCGTCGTGCAGTACCACGGTATTAACTACCAGGACGATGAGGGTGACAACGACGTTCTCTACTCGACGCCCAATGGCGTTGGCATGGTGCCGCTAGACGGCACGCTCGGCGTCTTCGGTGGTGCAAGTCCCGGTATCGAGCTTAACGAGGTCATCCGCATCAGCTTCCTCGACAGCCTGACCTTTTCCGGTACCGGAGAGCCAAGCTGGCAGGGACATGAAGGGGTGTCCGAAGTAACCCAGACCATCCATGTGGAGGGTGTTGATGCCTCTGCCGTAGTGACGGTGGCTGCCTTCAACTACGCAAGTGATGTGCCGGGTTCTGGGTCTCCCAGCCAGACGGTGGACAACGATATTCGTCTGAATGCCGATGACGTCCGCATTCTCGATCAGAGTGGTACCGATGTTACCAACGCGGTATCCATCAGCGTCGATGGGGCAGGCCGCCTGATCCTGGATGGCATGAAGGATGGATGGTCGTTTGAACTCAGTCCGGATGGCGGGTTTGAGGGTATCGAGGTGGTGGGCGGTAGCAATACGCCTTTTACCCTGGGTGATATGGACTATCGTCTCGGTGACAGCAGCTCGGGCTTCGATGTTGAGCTTGCCTTGACCGGCACCGATGGTGATGGCGACAGCGTCGCGGGCTCCCTCGTTGTCTCGGGCGCGCCTCCGTCGCAGCTCTTTGTCGGTACCAACGACGGTGATACGCATACCGGGTCTTCCGGTGACGACGTGATCGTTGGTGACAAGGGCGGTATCTACACGGAAATTGAGCCGGCAACCAACTATAACGTCGCGATCATGCTGGATGTCTCCGGGAGCATGAAGTCAGGCAAGGTGGAGGACGGAAGCACGCGCATTTCGGTGGCCAAGGAGGCCATCGAAAGACTGATCAATCAGTTGGCCGAGTACGAAGGGGTTGTCAATATTGCGATCATTCCCTTTGCGTTTGATGCCGACCTGGAAGATGTCAACGATCTCGGACTGAACCCCAATGAGGTTCAGCAACTGATCGACTACGTCAATGATCTTAACGCCAATGGTGCCACCAATTACGAGGTGGCATTCGACGCAACACGTAGCTGGTTCCTCAATCAGGACAATGACTATGAGAATGTCAGCTACTTCGTGACCGATGGCAATCCTACCGTCTATGGGACAAGTACCAGGTCGGGAGGGACCACTAACGAAATAGACGTGACCCGTGCTCTGGAGGCCTACGAAGGTCTGTCTGATATCAGCCAGGTCAAGGCGATCGGCATTGGCAATGGCATCAATGAAGAGTTGTTGAGGCTGTTTGACAACACAAATGTGGTTGAGCAAAGCGACATCCCGGTGGTGTCCGGAGAGGTGGCACTCCAGTATCGCCTGGCGGACTTCGATAGCCCCGATGGCAAGGCGTCACATCTTCTCGACGACGTCGAAGATTCCTGGACATACTCCGGGGTCGCGACCGGTAATGTCAGCGAGGCGACTTCCGGCAGTGTGGACTATCTTCGTCTGGAAACGGGGAGCGTATCTGGCGAAGCAGTGGCAACGAGCGATAGTTTTGTCCTCGATGGATTCAGCAACTACGCCCAGATTCAGTTTGTCTATGCCAACTCCAGCTACGGCGCCGGTGAGAGTGCGCGCTTTACGCTGCAGCGTCTTGACGACTACGGCGACTGGGTCGATGTGGAGACAGAAACTCTGGCGTCAAGCTCAAGCTGGGCGTTGGAAGGGACCTCCCTGCTCAAGGAAGCCGGGACCTATCGCCTGGAGTTTGGCCTGACCAATGCTGATGTCTTCAATACAGCGCTCGGTATTTCCGACATTTACGTCAACCTGGGAACCAGCGAAGCCAAGAAGGGCGAAGTCAACATCGTCAATTCGGCAGATGAGCTGAACGCGGTGCTGGACGGTAGTGATACCTTTACCGGCCTCCAGACGCTGGGAAGCGACACCATCGACGGGACTTCCCGTGATGACCTGATATTCGGGGATACCGTCAATAGCGACCATTTGAGCTGGGTCAATGGCGATACCGGTGAGCGCTTCGACGCCGGTGAGCATGACGGCCTTGGCTACCAGGGCCTCTACGAGTTCCTGACATGGGGGACATCGGATGTGCGCCTGCAGGATGACGGCAGTCTGGCTGAAACCGGTGAGCCGCCTATTGCCGGAAAGCCTTCGGGTGAGGCGCCTGGCAAGGATGAGGTGCTGAACTATATTCGTGATCATTATCGCGAACTCCTGGACACCGAGCGCAAGGATGGCGGCGCCGACACCCTCAAGGGCGGTGACGGTGACGACACCCTGATCGGCGGCGGTGGTAGCGACACGCTATATGGTGAGGAAGGCGATGACCTGCTGCTCGGCGGTGCCGGCGATGACACCCTGGTCGGAGGACTCGGTGCGGATACCTTCGCCTGGGTGCTGGGTGATGAGGGAGTGGTCGGGGATCCCGCCGACGACGTCATCACCGACTTCCACGTCGCGCCAGCCGGTGTCGACGCCAGCCAGGACCCAGAGGCCGATGTGCTGGATCTCAGCGAGTTGCTGCAAGGCTACGATAAGGACGACGACCAGCAGTCGCTGAATGACTATATCCACGCCGAACAGGAAGGGGATGATATTGTGCTGTACGTCAAGAGCGATGGAAATCTGGCGGACGACAATGGCAACGCTGATCAGGTCATTACCCTGGAAGGCGTGGCCAACGCGGCCCCAAGCCCCGATGATTTCCTGACGCAGTTGCTCAACCAGGGCCAGCTGGATGTGTAGACAGGCGCTCGGTCCAGTCGTATAGCGCGAAACGGGCAAGGCCCTCGGCGGTAAACGCCGAGGGCTACTGATCAAGGGAAACTTGATATATGCTCGACCAACTAAGATTGCGGAGAACGTGACATGTACGTCCAGCGTGACGGGGAAGGAAAGCTTGTCTGTGTCAGCCGGGAGCCTACAGCGACCTGCGACGAATTCATGGCGCCGGATGATCAGGAGCTGTTGTTCTTCCTGTCAGACGGTAACGAGCGCAACGAACAGTCCCAGTTCCATGCCTCCGACCTGGCCTTTGTGAGGGTGCTCGAGGACGTGCTTGATCTGCTGATGGACAAGGGCGTGATCAGCTTCACCGATCTGCCTGACGCGGCGCGCCGCAAGATCATGGACCGCCAGTCACTGCGTCGTCGCTACAATGATGTGGATCTGGTAGGGGACGACGAACCCCTCATCTAAGCGCTGAGCATGTGCACCTCCCAAGTCGCATGCGTCGACCTGGGCAAGACAAAGGGCCACCTTCGGGTGGCCCTTTGCAGTGTACCCTTCATGTGATCGATGCTCACGAGTGCCTGTCGGTTTCCATCCTGGCGGACACGGCGGGGCCGGTGACACCGTCCAGGCCCAGCTCGAACAGGGTGTTGATATCGCGATCCTCGTCGATGCCCTCGGCGATGGCCTGGATCGCCAGCGAATGGCACAGGGTCGCCATGCCCCTGAGAATGGTCTGCTGCTCCGGCCGCTCCGACACGCCACGACACAGGGTGGCGTCGATCTTGATGTAGGACAGCCCAAGATCCTGCAGATCTCCCAGCTGGCGGAAGGCCGCACCGACGTGCTCCATGCCCAGATGACAGCCGAAGGGGGCCAGCGACTGGCACAGATATCGGAAGCTCTCGAGATCGCTTCGGGCGATCGACTCCGGCACCTCGATCCACAGGAAGGGGGCCGAGTCCGGGCGGGCGCTGAGGCGTTGTTGCAGGGCGATCACGACATTCGGCTGGGTAATCGCTGCATGGGACAGGTTGATGCCCAGCGGCTGCCGGTGGTGATGGATGGTGTCGAGGGCGGCATCGATCACCTTGATATCCAGGCTGTCGTGGAGGCGCAGACGGGCGATCCAGGGCATGAAGACACCCGCCTGACGCCATTCGCCCTTGATGTTGAGCCGTGCTGGGGCCTCGTGATGCAGCAACTGTCCGCGTCGATCCAGCACCGGATACTGTCCCAGCAGCACGCCATGCTCCATCGCTTCGACCAGCGATGAGCGCCACTCGGCGCGGCTACGGTAGAGCGTCTCCTGTTCCACGTTGTGGCAGGACTCGATCGCCTGTCCAGGACGGCTCTCGGCCAGCGACAGGGCGCCATCCAGTGCGGCCATCAGGGTGGTGCGCTCCTGGCCGTGGTGGTAGACCGCCAGGGCAGCGGGGAGCCGCAGAACCGGTGCGTTCTGTTCGGCCAGGGTCGACAGATTGTCGTCCAGCCGTTCGCGGGCCCAGCTTTCGTCGACGTTGCCGCACAGCATCAGGGCGAAGTCACTGCCGTTGAGGCGACCCACATAGCCTTCGCCATGGGCCTCGGCGATGGCGGTCAGGCGTTGGCAAAGGTCGCTGAGCACGCCGTTGGTGTGCAAGTGGCCGCGGCGTTCGTTGAGCGCGGCCAGGTCGGTGGCGCGGATCATCGCCACCACGCCGTAGCTGGATTCACCCTGTTGCTCGAGGCTGTAGTTGAGGCGGTCGATAAAGGCTTCCCGGGTCAAGGCCCCGGTCACCGTGTCATGCAGCAACTGGCGGCGTAGCCGGTCGATCTGCTCGCTCTCGCGCTGGAGCATCTCGCGCACGCTTTCCGACAGCCGGTTCATGGCGTCGGACACTTCGCGCAGTTCCAGTGTGCGGGGCAGCGGGGCGACGGTGAAGCGACGCTGGCCGATATCGTTGGCCTGGCGCGTCAGGGTCTTCAGCGGGGTGCGGATCTGGCGTACCAGCAGGTAGGCAATCAGCAGGCTGAGTGCACCTGCTGCCACGAACCAGGCGGCCATGCGCAGGGTGCTCTGCCACAGCGACTGGTAGGCGAAGCCATGTGCGCTTTCGAGCTGCAAGGTGCCAAGCTGCTGCCAGCCATCCTGGATGACCGCAGTGCCGGCGGGGACCTCGAAGGCGACCAGCTCACGGAACCATCCCGGTACGCCAGTCTCTTCGGGGGCTGATGAGACGCGACGAATGATCGGTCTGTCCTGGGTGTCGAGCAGCTGGATCTTGCGGTAGTGGCCAGTATCGAACTGCGCCGAGATCAAAAGCTCCAGCGTCACTTCATCCTTGTCAGGCATCTGGCTCATGCTCAGCGCCAGGGCATTGGCGTTGTCCGCGTTCTTGATCAGTATTTCTTTTTCGATGTAGGCGCGGCTGCCTGATACGGCCACCACCAGACTGCCGATCAGGGCAATCAGCAGGATGGCAATGATGGCGAGCCAGAGTTGTTTGATCAACGACATGGCGGCGTCTCTAGATGAAGGATTGGCATGATGTCACTGGATTCCCTGTTGGCGCATGCGATCCAGCGCGTTTCGCCAGCGCGACAGGCGCGCCAGGGGATCCGCCCGTGATTGGGTGGTGCCACCCGCCCACAGGCCACTGCTGTTGAAGCTGAATAGCGGGTCCAGATCGGTGCGCAGGCTGGCACGGGAAATGCCGGCGGCAATATTGTCGAGAATCAGGGGCTCGGCGCCTGGCGTCTCGTAGTAGCCGAGCACCATATGGGCCTGGGTGATCTGGCTACGTCCCAGTCGAGCACGCACATAGATCATGCGCAACTTGCTGATGGGAATGCCGAGCTCCTTGAGGGTCACGTATTTGGCGATGGAGTAGTCTTCACAGTCGCCTGCGCCGCGTCCCAGCGATTCGATGGGAGTAGCCCAGTAGTCGCTCTGGCGCCAGATGGTGCGATCCTCGAGCCACTGCATCTTGCGATTGAAGAAGTCGTTGACGTCGCGCAGCTGAGTACGAAGGTCGGCGCCTCTCAGGCGATCGATCAGGTTGAGCCATTCGTCCAGGGCTCTTACCCCCTGACTTCCGTACTCGGCGCTCATGGCCGCGCGCATTCGCGCATGGTCGAGCGTCGCGTCCACCGGTGCGGGTGCCAGCGCCAGGAAGGCGCCCAACAGGCTCGCAGCCCCCCAGGCGAGCCAGGAAGGGGGACGGCGGCGAGACGGGCGAGACAAGACGGCATCTGGGCTCATGGCGAGTTCCAAGCCGGGCGGAGGTCAGGCCTTGCCGGGCCCTTGCCACAGCTTCAGTTGGCCTACCCAGGGCAGGGTGTCGAGGTCTCGGCACAATTGATGAGCCAAGTCATCGAGATCCCCATGATGGATATCAGAGTCAACGTACAACGAAATGTCGATGCGGTCATCCAAATAGTGCAGATTCAGCGCCGTACGGTGTTGCCAGGCACGCTGATGCGACCAGCGTTCATCCAGCAGTTGCTCGATCTCCTCGCGCAGCGGCAAGCCCGGGCGCAGGCTGTGTTCGGTCTGTCCTTCGTCGTCCTCGGGGTCGATGTGGAAGGTGACATCCTTCAGGCGGGTGTGCGCTTCGCGTAGTTGTCGACTGACCGCATTACCGATCTCGTGGGCTTCGGACACCGTGACCCTGGGAGCGACCACGATATGCAGATCGAGCACGACGTCGCTTCCGAGCTGGCGGGTGCGCAGATCGTGCACGCTCTTGACGCCCGGGACCGACTCCGCCAGTCGGCGCATCGCACGCTGCTCTTCGACCGGCAGGGCGGTGTCGATCAGCTCCCGCGAAGACTGCCACATCAGCCGTCCGCCGACCCAACCCACCATCAGACCGACCACGATGGCGGCCACCGCGTCCATCCAGCCGACGCCGAACTGCCCCGCCACCAGGCCGACCAGCACCACCAGGGTGGACATGGCATCGGTACGCGAGTGCCAGGCGTTGGCCTCGAGCAGCGGTGAGTCGAAGCGGCGGGCGGCGCGCAAGGTGTAGTGGTAGATCGCCTCTTTGGCCAGCAGCGAGACCACGGCCACGGCGATGGCAACGAGGCCGGGTGCGGCGCTCGAAGACCGATCGAGCAGGCGCTCGACACTCGACCAGGCGATGGCACCAGCGACGAAGATCAGCACACTGCCGAGCCACAGTGTCGCCAGGGTCTCGATTCGGCCGTGGCCGTAGGGATGGTCGCGGTCGGGTTCCTGGCGGCCGTAGTGGGTGGCCGCCAGCACGAAGGCGTCGGTGACGATATCCGAAAAGGAGTGGATGCCGTCGGCAATCAGGGCGGCCGACCCGACGATCACACCGGTCACCAGTTTGAGCACGCCGACGACAAGGTCCACGCCGGCGCCGATCAGGGTGACGCCCTGGGCCGTCCAGGCAAAGGCGTGTCTGGAGCGCCCCGGCTGGCTTTTCTGGCTCACGACGAAGGCTCGCTCCGCGCGCAGTTGATGACAGGGTTGGCGTACTGGGCCAGCCACCAGGATCTGAGGTCTTCCGGGACTTCGGAAAGCCGTTGCGCGAACCGATCGCGGTCGGCCTCTGACACCTCGGACAGGTCTACCAGCTCAGGATGGCTGCCCAGGGCCTCCAGCGCCAGATGGTGGCTGGGGAAGAGGTGATAGCCGCTCAGCACCTGGCGGTCGATCTCGGCAGCGACCGCTTCCGGCGTATCGAAGCTGCGATCGATCGGCGTGCCGAAGCGCAGATGAACACGCCCCTTGTGGCCGGTGATGCCGGCGACGATGGAGCTGATGTCCTCGAACTCGCTCTTGTTGTAGCTGCCGTCTTCACTGACGGCTTTCAGCTCCCTGGCCTTCTGCACGTCGCAGGGATCGTACTCGTAGCTGATCGATACCGGTACCAGGCGCAGGGCTTCAATGCCTTCCCCGAGCGGCGCATGACGGTTGTCGGCACGGTGGGCCATGGTCATCATCTTGATGATCGCGGGGTCGGTACGATCGATGCCGTCCTTGGCCCGGCCTTCGCGCTGGGCCATCCAGATGGAGTGATTGTCGTCCTGAATGGAGTGGCGGATGTAGCTCGACAGCTTGTGGTAGGCCTGCAGCATGGCGCGCTTGCCGCGAGCACTGCGCGGCACGATGAAGCTCTTGTTGAGCCGCATCAGATCGGTGACGTAGGGCTTCTTGAGCAGGTTGTCACCGATGGCAATGCGCACGGTGTTGCGGCCGGCGAGGTACAGCGCATAGTTGACGAAGGCCGGATCCAGCGAGATATCGCGATGGTTGCCGATAAACAGGTAGGCGGTATCGGGGTCCAGACGATCGAGGCCATCGACGCGAAAGTCGTCGGTGGAGGTCTTCAGCATGCGCTGCATGTAGGCCGCGATGCGTTGCTGAAACGCCGTCACGCTGGTGACGTCGCGGGTCTCGCGCTTGATCGCCCAGCTGGCCAGCGTGCGTGACAGGCGGGGCATCATGCGGGAAAGGCGCGGCAGCCGGTAGCGGGTCAGGGCGCTCAACAGCTCCGGGTCCTCTGCCAGGCGAGTCAGGGTCGTCGCCACCTCGTCGTCCTGATAGGGGCGAATATCGTGCCAGGGATCCTGCGGGGCATCGGATGTCGAAGTCATGGTGTCGTCGCAGTGAGGTCAGTAGCCGAAACGGAAGAACTCTGGGCTTCGCCGCCCAGCCAGTCGATCAGGCGGTCGACGCTTTCACCCAGGGTCTGGGCCATCAGAATGAAGTCGGTTTCCATGCGCAGCACGGCATCGTCGCCGTCATCTGCCTGGTTGGCTTCGTCGATCAAGGCGTCATCGAAGGCCAGTGACTTGACCGCCAGGTCGTCGTGGAGCACGAAACGCAGGCGCCCCTCCATGCCCAGCGCCAGCTTGCTGGCCTGTCGGCCGCTTTCGAGCAGTTGCTGAATGTCGTCGCCGTCGAGGTCCACCTGACGTGCCTTGAGCACGCCGTCGTCGCCCTTGGCCTTGAGTTCGACCTGGTCGCCGAGCAGCATGTCGGCGGGGCGCGAGGAGGCGTCGTTGAGCCAGGTGGTCATGGCGCGAATCGGCAGTGTCTGGGCCGAGAGCGGCGTTACCTTGAGGCTTCCCAGGGACTCGCGCAACAGATCCAGCAGCTCTTCGGCGCGCTTTCGGCTGGAGCTGTTGACGGCGATCAAGTTTCGCCGGGTATCCCACCAGAGGTCAGTCTTCTGGCTGCGTACGAAGGCCCTGGGCAACAGTTCCTCGTAGACCTGCTCCTTGATTGCCTGCTTTTCCTGGCGGCGTAGCTTGCGGCTTTCCTGGGTCTCGATGACCTCGACGCGCTCGTCGACTTCTTCGCGGACCACCGAAGCGGGCAGGATGCGCTCCTGGCGCAGGGCGGTCATCAGGCGCTGGCCCTTAAGTTCGTGGAGATAGCGATCGCTACCCCGTCCGGCAGGCGTCGTCCAGCCGATGCGGCGGGCTTCGGTGCCACCGAGCGGGCGGAAAGCCTGTTCGGCGAGGGCCGTCTCCAGCTGCTCGCTGTCCAGGGTGCTGGCGTCGTGCAGACGGTAGAGGTGCAAGTGCTTGAACCACATGGAGCAATTCTCGGGTCAAAAAGGAGGCACATTATGGCGAATGGTCCCTTCGGGTGCCAGTTGCCAGCCATCGCAATGGTCGATTGAACAGGGTTGCGGCAAGCCTAGCAGGCTGCGTCGCCCGCGCCCGTCCCTCTTTGGTGACAGTGTTGCCACTTTGCCTGCTCGAGGTCAGAATCAAACAGTAGTTTAAATGAGGAGCAATGATATGGAAGACGCTATCAGCACCACTTCGCTGAAGGTTCGTGGCTACCACCTGGACGGTTATGGCCACGTCAATCACGCCCGTTACCTGGAGTTCATGGAGGAAGGGCGCTGGGACTATTTCGACAAGCATCCGGCGCTGATGTCTCGCCTGGGAAAGGGAGATGTCGCTTTCGTCGCGGTCAATCTCAATATCGACTATCGCCAGGCGGCGGTGGCCGGTGACGAGCTGGACATTTCCACCCGTCTGTCGGCCCTGGGCGGGCGCAGCGCCAAGATGCGCCACGAGATCCTGCGCCGCCGCGATGGAGCTCTGGTGGCTCGCGCCGAGTTGACCTTCGTGCTGCTGGACGTGGCCAGCAACAGTGCGGTGGCGATCGAGGGTGAGCTGCGTGATGCCCTGGCGCCGCTGGTGGTGTCATGACGGCAGCGGTCAAGGCGCCGCACACAACGACAGACGCTGCGCGGAAGGCCCCAAGGGTGGTATGCTAGGTCGCTGTATTTGTGCGCCTTGTCACGGCTGCGTGACGCGCCTACCTGTTGCTGTGCAAAGGACTTGACGACCCATGGGTGACATCGCCAGAGAGATTCTGCCAGTCAATATCGAGGACGAGCTGAAGCAGTCGTACCTCGATTACGCGATGAGCGTGATCATCGGCCGAGCGCTGCCGGACGTGCGCGATGGCCTGAAGCCGGTTCATCGGCGTGTGCTGTTTGCGATGCACGAGCTGGGTAACGACTGGAACAAGCCATACAAGAAGTCCGCCCGTGTGGTGGGTGACGTGATCGGTAAGTACCACCCCCACGGCGACAGTGCGGTGTACGACACCATCGTGCGTATGGCCCAGGACTTCTCGATGCGCCACGTGCTGGTCGATGGCCAGGGCAACTTCGGCTCCATCGACGGCGACAACGCCGCCGCCATGCGTTACACCGAGGTGCGCATGGCGCGCCTGGCCCACGAGCTGCTGGCCGATCTCGAGAAGGATACTGTCGACTGGGTCGACAACTACGACGGTACCGAGCGGATCCCCGACGTGCTGCCGACCAAGGTGCCGAACCTGCTGGTCAACGGCTCCTCGGGCATCGCCGTGGGCATGGCGACCAATATCCCGCCCCACAACATGAACGAGATCATCAACGCCTGCCTGGCGCTGGTCGACGACTACACCCTGAGCGTCGATGATCTGATGGAGCATGTGCCGGGGCCCGACTTCCCCACCGGCGGTATCATCAACGGCCGCGCGGGCATTCTCGAGGCCTATCGTACCGGCCGCGGGCGCATCTATATTCGCGCCAAGCACACCATCGAACACGACGACAAGTCCGGCCGTGACCACATCATCGTCACCGAGCTGCCTTACCAGGTGAACAAGGCGCGGCTGATCGAGAAGATCGCCGAGCTGGTCAAGGACAAGAAGATCGAGGGTATCGCCGAGCTGCGCGACGAGTCCGACAAGGACGGTCTGCGGGTGGTGATCGAGGTCAAGCGCGGCGAGAGCGGCGAGGTGGTGGTGAACAACCTGTTCGCCCAGACCCAGCTGCAGAATGTCTTCGGCATCAATATGGTGGCGCTGGAGGACGGCGAACCGAAGACCATGAACCTCAAGCAGGTGCTCGAGGCCTTCATTCGCCACCGTCGCGAGGTGGTCACCCGGCGTACCCTGTTCGAGCTGAAGAAGGCGCGTGAGCGTGGCCACATCCTCGAAGGCCTGGCGGTGGCGATCTCCAACATCGACGAGGTGATCGAGCTGATCAAGGCCTCGCCTAATGCTGCCGAAGCCAAGGAAAAGCTGTTGGCCAAGTCCTGGCAGCCCGGCCAGGTCACCGGCATGCTGGAGCGCGCCGGCGCCACCTCGTGCAAGCCCGAAGACCTGGAAGAAGGCTTTGGTCTGGACCAGGCGGGAGGCGAGTACCGTCTGTCGCCGGCCCAGGCCCAGGCCATCCTCGAGCTGCGCCTGCATCGCCTGACCGGCCTCGAGACCGAGAAGCTGCTCGACGAGTATCTGTCGATCCTCGAGAAGATCGCCGAGCTGATGGCCATTCTGGCCTCCGCCGATCGCCTGCTCGAGGTGATTCGCGAAGAGCTGATCGCGGTGCGCGATCAGTTTGCCGACGAGCGTCGTACCGACATTCAGGCAAGCCACCTGGACCTGTCCATCGAGGACCTGATCGCCGAGGAAGACATGGTGGTCACGGTGTCCCGCTCGGGTTACGCCAAGACCCAGCCGTTGTCGGACTATCAGGCCCAGCGTCGTGGTGGTCGTGGCAAGTCGGCCACCGCGATGAAGGATGAGGATGTCATCGAGCACCTGTTGGTGGCCTCGACCCACGACACCGTGCTGCTGTTCTCCAATCGCGGCAAGGTCTACTGGCTCAAGGTCTACGAGATGCCTGCGGCCAGTCGCGGGTCCCGTGGCAAGCCGCTGGTCAACCTGCTGCCGCTGGAAGAAGGCGAGTCGATCAACGCCATCATGCCGGTCAAGGACTATGATCCGGACTGCTACATCTTCTTTGCCACCGCCCGGGGCACGGTCAAGCGCACCAGCCTCGAGCAGTTCTCGCGTCCGCGCAGCGTTGGCCTGATCGCCATCGACCTGGAGGAGGGCGATCGCCTGGTGGGCGCCGCCATTACTTCCGGCAGCGACCACGCCATGCTGCTGTCGTCCAACGGCAAGGCGATCCGCTTCGAGGAGTCCCAGGTCCGTGCCATGGGCCGTACCGCGCGCGGTGTGCGCGGCATGCGGCTGCTCGATGGCGCCGAGGTGATCAGCCTGATCATCCCGCAGAGCCTCGAGATCGATGCCGACGCCGAGGGCGGTGAGCGTGGCGAGGCCGGTGATGTCGACGCCAGCGGTGACGACGGCCAGATCTATATCCTCACCGGCAGCGAAAACGGCTACGGCAAGCGTACCCGTCTCGAGGAGTTCCCGCTGCGCGGTCGTGGCGGCCAGGGCGTGATCGCGATGCAGACCAGCGCCCGCAATGGCGCCATGGTGGCGGCGATGCAGGTCTGTTCCAGCGACGAGATGATGCTGATCACCGATCGCGGCACCCTGGTGCGCACCCGGGTCGAGGAAGTCTCGATCAGTTCGCGCAACACCCAGGGCGTCACCCTGATCCGCCTCGGCGAGGCCGAGGCGCTGGTCAAGACCGTGCGTATCCAGGAGCTTGAAGGCGACGACGAGCTCGATGCCGAGGGCGAAGAAGGTAGTGAGGACACCGTCGAGAACTCGGCAGATGACGCCGCCGAGGGTGGCAGCGCCGAACCGGGCGACGACAGCGCGGCCGACGACAGCA
The DNA here is from genome assembly GCF_003056325.1 of Halomonas sp. BN3-1. Lineage (NCBI taxonomy): Bacteria > Pseudomonadati > Pseudomonadota > Gammaproteobacteria > Oceanospirillales > Halomonadaceae > Halomonas > Halomonas sp. BN3-1. The sequence continues at coordinate 505,916 of NZ_PYVV01000001.1, forward strand.
ACACCGACAATAACGACTGATCCGGGGTGCCACGGTGTCCGCGATGGACGCCGTGGCCCACCTATATAGTGACTGGCGGGCGTCGCCGGACGCCTGCCCTTGACGATCAATCGCCAGGACACCATGACACGCCACTACAATTTCTGCGCGGGCCCCGCCGCGCTGCCTACCGCAGTACTCGAACGCGCCCAGCGCGAGATGCTGGACTATCAGGGCCGTGGGCTCTCGGTGATGGAGATGAGCCACCGCTCCAGCGAGTACGTGGCCATCGCCGAGCGCGCCGAGGCCGACCTGCGTGAACTGCTCGCCGTGCCCGACAACTATCGGGTGCTGTTCACCCAGGGTGGTGCCACCCAGCAGTTTGCCGCGGTGCCCATGAACCTGCTTGGCCGCGGCGGCCGGGCCAACTTCATCGAAACCGGTATCTGGGGCAACAAGGCGATCAAGGAGGCGCGGCATCTGTTCGGCAGCGCCCACATTGCCGCCTCAAGCGCCGAGAATGGCCATGTCGAAGCACCGCAGCAGGCTGATATCGCGCTGTCCGACGACGCCGCCTACCTCCACGTGACCCCCAACGAGACCATCGGTGGTCTGGCACTGGACTTTGTGCCCGTGGCGCGGCGCGGCGACGGGGTAGAGGTGCCGGTGGTGGCGGATCTTTCCTCGACCATCCTGTCTGAGCCGCTGGACGTCTCGCGCTTTGGTGTGATCTACGCTGGCGCCCAGAAGAACATCGGGCCTGCCGGTCTGGTGCTGGTGATCGTGCGTGATGATCTGCTCGACCAGGCGGTGAGTGAGATGCCGTCATTGTTCAGCTATCGTCAGCTGGCCGAGGCAGGGTCGATGATCAACACGCCGGCCACCTATAGCTGGTACCTGGCGGGCCTGGTGTTCGACTGGCTCAAGCGCGACGTCGGTGGTCTCGAGGCGATGGCCGAGATCAATGATCGCAAGGCGGCCAAGCTTTATGACGCCATTGACCGCAGCGACTTCTATTCCAACCCCATCGCGGTGCGTAATCGCTCTAAGATGAACGTGCCCTTCGTGCTGGCCGACAGCGCCCTGGATAACGCCTTCCTGGAAGAGGCGGAAGCGGCGGGGCTTCTCAATCTCAAGGGCCATCGCAGCGTCGGCGGTATGCGCGCAAGCCTCTATAACGCGGTGCCTGAGGCCGCGGTGGACGCCCTGGTGGCGTTCATGGGCGATTTCGAGAAGCGGCGCGGCTGAGGTTCGTGCGAGAGCTGGCGCACCCAGTAAAGAGGTGGCGGGGCCAGCTTTCGCCAGCCATGCGTCAACGCCCGGTCACGGGGCGTCACAAGGAGACAACCCATGAGTGATTCGCAAGAGCCGAACCTCTCGTCGCTGCGTCAGCGCATCGACCATATCGACACCGAGATCCTGCGCCTGATCAGCGAGCGTGCCGAGTGTGCGCGCCAGGTGGCGGAGACCAAGACCGCAAGCGACCCCCAGGCGGTGTTCTATCGCCCCGAGCGCGAGGCCCAGGTGCTGCGCCGGGTGATGGAGCTCAACCAGGGGCCGCTGGACAGCGAAGAAATGGCACGGCTGTTTCGCGAGATCATGTCGGCCTGCCTGGCGCTGGAACAGCCGATCAAGGTGGCCTATCTCGGCCCCGAGGGCACCTTTACCCAGCAGGCTGCGCTCAAGCACTTCGGCGACAGCGCCATCAGCCTGCCCATGGCGGCCATCGACGAGGTCTTCCGTGAGGTCGAGGCCGGCGCGGTGAACTACGGCGTGGTGCCAGTGGAGAACTCCACCGAAGGCGTGATCAACCATACCCTGGATTCCTTCATCGATTCGGGGCTGCGCATCAGCGGAGAGGTGGTGCTGCGCATCCACCATCATCTGCTGGTGGCCGACACTACCCTCAAGGACAAGGTGTCGCGTATCTACTCGCACCCTCAGTCCTTCGCCCAGTGTCGCAAATGGCTAGATGCCCACTTCCCCCACGCCGAGCGGGTGCCGGTGTCGTCCAACGCCGAGGCGGCCAGGCTGGTCAAGAGCGAGTGGCACAGTGCGGCCATCGCCGGCGACATGGCGGCCAAGCTCTATGGCCTTAGCCACGTGGCGGAGAAGATCGAGGATCGCCCGGACAACTCCACGCGCTTCCTGATCATCGGCAACCAGGACGTGCCCATGTCCGGGGTCGACAAGACGTCGCTGGTGGTGGCGACCCGCAACCAGCCGGGTGCGTTGCACGACCTGCTCGAGCCGTTCCACCGCCACCAGATCGACCTGACGCGTCTGGAGACGCGACCCTCGCGCACCGGTGCCTGGAACTATGTGTTCTTCATCGACTTCTGTGGCCACGTCGAGGAGCCGCGGGTGTCGGCGCTGCTCGAGGAGGTGCGCCTGCGTGTCTCCGAGGTCAAGGTGCTGGGTTCCTACCCCCAGGGGGTCCTGTAGTAATGCAGGAAGAAGGAATGCAGGAAGTCGCAACGCGTGGCGAAGTATCTACATCCTTGCCGCGGGCTTCGCGCATCGTCATCGTTGGACTTGGCTTGATCGGAGGGTCGCTGGCCGCCGCCTTGCGCAAGGCGGGGGTGGGGCAGGGGGATGACAGTCTCATCCTGGCCTGTGACCCAGACCCGAAGGAGCTTGAGTGCGGACGTCGCATGGGGTTGATCGACGCAGGTTCGACACAACTCTCCGAGGTCATCGAGGATGCTACCCTGGTGGTGCTGGCGGTACCGGTGCTGGCCATGGGCCAGGTCATGGGCGAGCTAGGCGCGTTGCGTGGCCGCGCTGCCGGCGATCTGGTGATCACCGACGTCGGCAGCACCAAGGCAGCGATCGAGGCGGCCGCCATCGAGGCCTTCGGTGAGCTTCCCGCGCGCTTTGTGCTGGGGCATCCCATTGCCGGGTCGGAAAAGAGCGGCGTGGCGGCGGCCAATCCGGAGCTGTACCAGGCCCACAAGGTGATCCTGACGCCGACCTGCGCTACCGACCCCGATGCGCTTGAGCGTGTGCGGGCCCTGTGGCAGTTGACCGGTGCCGAGGTGCTGGAGATGGACGTGGCTCGCCACGATCAGGTGCTGGCGCGCACCAGCCATCTGCCGCATCTGCTGGCTTTCTCGCTGGTGGATACCCTGGCGCGCCAGGATGAGCGGCTCGAGATCTTCCGCTACGCCGCCGGCGGCTTTCGCGACTTCACCCGCATCGCCGGTAGTGATCCGGTGATGTGGCGAGACATCTTTCAGGCCAACCGGGGCGCCGTGCTCGAAGCTCTGGATGACTTCGAGTCAGGTCTGGCCAGACTCAGGGACGCGGTGAACCGTGGTGATGGCGATGGTCTGCTGGCCACCTTCGACCGCGCCAGTCATGCGCGCCACTATTTCGATACTCTGTTGAATCAGACCAGCTATCAGGCGGAATATCAGATGCAAGAATCAGCCATGCTGCGCTACCGGGTGGCCCCGGGCGGAAGTGTCACCGGTCGCATCCGGGTCCCCGGCGACAAGTCGATTTCCCATCGCTCGATCATGCTCGGCGCGCTGTCCGAGGGCGTTACCGAGGTGTCCGGATTCCTCGAGGGCGAGGACAGCCTCGCCACGCTCCAGGCTTTCCGCGAGATGGGCGTGGCCATCGAGGGCCCGCACCAGGGCCGCGTGACCATCCATGGGGTCGGCATGCACGGCCTGAAGAAGCCGGCAGGTCCGCTCTACGTCGGCAATGCCGGCACCGCCATGCGGCTGTTTGCGGGGCTGCTGGCGGGGCAGGCCTTCGACACCGAATTGACCGGTGATACCTCGCTGACACGTCGTCCCATGGGGCGGGTGGCCGATCCGCTGCGCCAGATGGGGGCGGTGATCGACACCGCCGAAGGCGGGCGTCCTCCGCTCAGGATCAAGGGCGGCCAGGCGCTGAAGGGCATCCACTACGACATGCCCATGGCCAGCGCCCAGGTGAAGTCCTGTCTGCTGCTGGCGGGGATGTTTGCCGAGGGTGAGACCCGAGTGCGTGAACCTGCGCCGACCCGCGATCACACCGAGCGCATGCTCAATGGCTTTGGCTACGCCGTCGAGCGCGAGGGCGATACCTGCTGGCTGCAGGGCGGCGGCAAGCTGGCCGCTGGTCCGATCGATGTGCCCTCGGATATCTCCTCGGCGACCTTCTTCCTGGTGGCGGCGGCCATCACCCCGGGGTCGGATCTGGTACTGGAGCACGTCGGCATCAATCCCACCCGGATCGGGGTGATCAATATCCTGACCGCCATGGGGGCGGATCTGCGCCTCGAGAACGAGCGAGAGGTAGGGGGGGAGCCGGTCGCCGACCTGCATATCCGCTATCGGCCGCTGAAGGGCATCGACATTCCCGAGGACCAGGTACCGCTGGCCATCGACGAGTTCCCGGCGCTGTTCATTGCCGCGGCCAACGCCGAAGGCACCACGCGACTGCGCGGCGCCGAGGAGCTCCGGGTCAAGGAGTCCGATCGCCTGCAGTCCATGGCCGACGGCATGAGCGTGCTGGGTATCGACAACACCCTTTATGACGATGGCATCGACATCGTCGGCAAGGGCGGCGATGGCGCCAACTATGGCGGCGGGCGCGTGGACAGTCATGAGGATCATCGCATCGCCATGGCCTTCACCATCGCGGCCCTGCGCGCATCAAGCCCGATCGAGGTCAACGACTGCGCCAACGTGGCCACGTCCTTCCCCGGCTTTGTGGAGCTGGCACGAGGTGTTGGCCTTGAACTCGAAGAGGTACGCGAGGAGCAGGCATGAGCGATCATGACGAGCATTCGGCCCCTGTGCTGACCATCGATGGCCCCGGCGGCGCCGGCAAGGGCACCATCAGCCGGCTGATTGCCGAGCGACTGGGCTGGCATCTGCTGGATAGCGGCAGCCTCTACCGACTGACCGCGCTGTCGGCTATCGGCAAGGGCATCGCGCTGGACGATGAGCCGGCGCTGGCGGCGCTGGCCTCGGCCCTCGATGTGGTCTTTCGCGCCGAGAATGGCGAGGCGGTGGTCGAGCTCGAAGGGCGTGACGTGACTCGCGAGATCCGCACCGAGCAGGTGGGTAACAGTGCCTCTCTGGTGGCGGCGCTGCCGGCGGTGCGCCAGGCGCTGCTCGAGCGTCAGCGGGACTTCCGCCAGGCGCCTGGCCTGGTCGCCGATGGCCGTGACATGGGCACCGTGGTGTTCGTCGATGCGCCCTTGAAGATATTTCTGACCGCCAGCGCCGAGGAAAGGGCGCGCCGGCGTCACCTGCAGTTGCGGGAGGCCGGGGTGGATGCTAGTCTATCGAGTCTTTTGAAGGAGATTCAGGCGCGCGACGACCGCGATACGCAGCGTAGCGTGGCGCCGTTGGTGCCGGCCGATGATGCCATCGAGCTCGACACGACCCGCCTGAGCATACCGGAAGTGGTTGATCGGCTGTCCGAACTGTTGTCCCGAAAGGGGCTCTTGTCCGGCACCTGAGCTCCCTTGCGGCGTCCCCGGCCAGATGTCACGACGTGCCCGAGTACAGGAAACGGAAAACTCGGTCAGGTCCAACCAGTGCCAACATCCCCGGGGGTTTTTGAATATGGCCCGCACTTGCTGGTGGTGCGGAGAAGCGGCCCTGCCGCACTCAACGTTGATCACGTAGGAACATCATGAGCGAAAGCTTTGCTGAACTGTTTGAACAGTCTCTCCAGGACATCAACATGGAGCCGGGCGCGATCGTCGCGGCTACTGTCGTCGACATCGAAGGTGACTGGGTCACCGTCAATGCCGGCCTGAAGTCCGAAGGTCAGATCCCTGCCGCGCAATTCCGCGACGACAGCGGCGAACTGACCATTGCCGTCGGTGACGAGGTCCACGTGGCCCTCGAAGCTGTGGAAGACGGCTTCGGCGAAACCCGCCTGTCCCGCGAGAAGGCCAAGCGTGCCGAAGCGTGGAAGGTGCTGGAAGCTGCCTTCGAGAAGGAAGAGATCGTCAAGGGCGTGATCAACGGCAAGGTCAAGGGCGGCTTCACTGTCGACGTCGACTCCATCCGTGCCTTCCTGCCCGGCTCTCTGGTCGACGTTCGTCCGGTGCGCGATACCACGCACCTGGAGAACAAAGAGCTCGACTTCAAGGTCATCAAGCTCGATCCGAAGCGCAACAACGTTGTCGTTTCCCGTCGTGCCGTTCTCGAAGCTGAGAACAGCGCCGAGCGTGAAGCGCTGCTCGCCACCCTGCAGGAAGGCCAGCAGATCATCGGTATCGTCAAGAACCTGACCGACTACGGTGCCTTCGTGGATCTGGGCGGCGTTGACGGCCTGCTCCACATCACCGACATGGCCTGGAAGCGCATCAAGCATCCGAGCGAGATCGTGGCCGTCGGCGACGAGATCACCGTCAAGGTGCTGAAGTTCGACCGCGAGCGCAATCGCGTCTCCCTGGGTCTGAAGCAGCTGGGCGAAGATCCGTGGGTCAACATCAAGGATCGTTACCCGGAAGGCACCAAGGTGCACGCCCGTGTCACCAACCTCACCGACTATGGCTGCTTCGCCGAGCTGGAAGAGGGTGTCGAGGGTCTGGTTCACGTCTCCGAAATGGATTGGACCAACAAGAACATCCATCCGTCCAAGGTGGTTCAGGTCGGTGACGATGTTGACGTCATGGTGCTGGATATCGACGAAGAGCGTCGTCGTATCTCCCTGGGTATCAAGCAGTGCACCGCCAACCCGTGGGAAACCTTCAACGCCCAGTTCAACAAGGGCGACCGCGTTGCCGGTACCATCAAGTCCATCACCGACTTCGGTATCTTCATCGGTCTGGACGGCGGCATCGACGGCCTGGTTCACCTGTCCGACATCTCCTGGACCGAGACTGGCGAAGAAGCCGTGCGTTCCTTCAAGAAGGGCGATGAGGCCGAAGCCGTCATCCTGTCCATCGATCCGGAGCGTGAGCGCATCTCCCTGGGTATCAAGCAGCTCGATACCGACCCGGTTGCCGAGTTCCTGTCCGTCAACGACAAGGGCACCATCGTCACCGGTCGTGTCGTCGAGGTTGACGCCAAGGAAGCTCACGTCGAGCTGGCGACTGACGTCGTTGCCGTGCTCAAGGCGTCCGAGATCAGCGCTGACCGTGTCGAAGACGCGCGCAACGTGCTGAACGAAGGCGACAGCGTCGAGGCCCGTATCGTCGGTGTCGATCGCAAGAACCGTCAGATCGCCCTGTCCGTCAAGGCCAAGGACCAGGATGACACCCGTCGCAACATGAGCAAGCTGCGCGACCAGGAAGTCGAGACCGGTGGCCCGACCACCATCGGCGACCTGATCAAGCAGCAGATGGGTCAGGACTAAGCCGGACCCCGACACTGTTCGGGACTGGTAATGGTCAAGAGCGCTTCCTTCGGGGAGCGCTCTTTTTTTATATGTAAGAAATTGTAGAGGGCTGGGCTGCCTCTCGCGGCGGCGCTGCCTCAGTATTATTGGTGAGTGGGGCGATTGTTTACCACATCTGCTTGGGGGGACGTGTTTTCGGGTTGATGCCCTCGTTGTAAGCATCTACCGTTTGTTAGACAGGATATTGAATTTGTTTTTGCCAATAACGTTTGAATAACGTCGTTTGGCTGGTTGTCATATACTCATGCAGGAGTGATAATGCCCCTGCATCCGAAAGCAACTACTATAGGCGTACCTTAATGTCTTCACTTTTGAATGACTATATGCAGATGGAGCAGCAGCTCCAGCAGCTGCAGGAAAGACTTGGCCAGCTCCAGAACGATGATCGTCTCAAGTCCGAGCTCGAGTTCAAGGGAAAGCTCGAAGAGCTGATGAAGGAGTTCGACAAGAGCGCATCTGACGTCATCGCCATCCTGGATCCGAAGGCCGCTGCTTCCCCGGCAAAGGCCGCTGCCCCGGCCGCTGGCGGTCGTCGCAAGCGCAAGCTCAAGATCTACAAGAACCCGAATACCGGCGAAGTCGTCGAAACTCGTGGTGGCAATCAGAAGACGTTGAAGGCCTGGAAGGAAGAGCACGGTAATGACACCGTCGAGTCCTGGCTGGTACGTGTAGAAGACTGATGATTGTTTGAGCCGCAGATGAGGCAGTGCCTGGGACGTTGCATCGGTCCGAGACTGTTTCGATCTTCAGGCTTGCGGTGCCAGAAGCCGTCTTGAACCATCGACATGACAGTGACGTCGTCGTATTGTTCGGGACGGTTTCTTTTTGCACGGTATTCCTTGATCGGCTACGTCTCGTTGGAGGCGAAGCCCGAAGCCCGTAGCTTCGACTGCCCCTTGCGATGTTTCTGATTTCCGGGGAGGGGGCGAAGCGTGGCCTCCCACTGCAACAGTGTGATGCAGGAACAGTGTGATCCAGGCGAGGCGGGGCTGTGGCCTTGTCGTTGCCGTTGCCGGTACTTCGCTTGAATTCTGGTATGATGGAACGCAAAAGGTGGCCACCGAAGTGGCCACCAGAAGGGAAGCTTGCGGGCTCGGAGAGGCTAAGCGATCAGTCCTCTTCGAGTAGCGGCAGTCGCAGTTCCAGCCCATACTTGCCTTTGACCAGCTGAGGCGCTTCGCCGCTCAGGTAGACGCCGTGTTCAGACAGGCCGCGACAGGCCATGAACAGCATGGCGCTGGTCAGGTGTGAGCTGTCCTCGAGGGTGATGCAGGCGTGTCGCTGGGCCGGCAGCATGACCAGGCGGAACGGCAGTGGCAGCGCCAGGCGGTGTGCGTGTTCTTCGTCGACGTGGACACCCAGGTCGATACGGGGCGCCTCGCTGGCCAGCGGGTGATCGTGAAGAATAGCGATCGGTGCCGCGTTGGTGAGGCGTGCCGGAAGATCGTAGGCGCCTTCGGCATTACGCTGCCAGTTGTCCAGGTTTTCGATGATTTCGGGCGGCTGATAGAGGCGGGTGACCGCGGCACGCCGCAGCGGCAGGTCGGCCATCTTCACCGAGAAGTGGGGCAGATTGTGGCGCTGGCGATAGAGTTCCAGACGCTGGTTCTGACGGTACTCCCGGGGAGCGACACGGTAGCGGCGCTGGAAGGCGCGGGTGAACGCCGAGTGATTGCGATAGCCGCAGCGTTTGGCGATATCATGCACGCCGTGGGGCGTATGGATCAGCAGCCTGGCGGCCTTCTCGAGTCGCAGCATGTCGCGGTAGGCACTTGGAGAAATGCCGAACGACTGGCGGAAGCGCCGACGCACCTGGGATGAGGAGTACCCCATACGCGTGGCAAGATCTTCGATACTCAGCTGACTGTCCAGGGTTTCCTGGAGCCAGATTTCGGCGCGCATCATCTCGTTGAACATGGTCTTGCCTCCCTGAACCATCGGCGCGGACTCGACCCTCCCTGGGTCCTCGGAGAGCGAATCCGAGCGTCCGTATCGCTGGTCGTTGTAGTCGGAACATCCGCCTGTCCCGAGGTATGATGGTGTAGGTTTGTAGCGTTAGGATACATCCTGTTACGTAGTTATGCAGTCTAGCGCGCCTGTCTGGCAAGTGCAATGTGCCGTTTTGATCGTTTGTGCACAAAACGTCAGTGATGGATTGCATATCTAACATGCTGTTGTGAAAGTAAAAAAGGCGTTATTTTCGAGCCTTTCTTGATAAGGTGGTGCCGCAGGATACTGAACCTGTCGCACCTCCATCGACGTTAACGACTGGTAACAAATGAAATCTCAGAGTTCCCAAAAGCCTATGGACGAACGCGAGAAGCTTCGCCGCTTTCGTGAATTGGATGACGCCTTCGCGGAAGCGCTGCGCAGCCTGGACAACCCTAACAAGGCCGCCGAGATCCCCACCGGCCCTCCGGTCCGCTCCATCGACAGCCTGGAAGAAGAAGAGCAGCGTCGAAAGGAAGAGGACTTCGAGCGGCGGCTGCTGGGCTTGATCCAGGAATATGCCCAGACCCCTGAATCGGTGCGGGAATTGGTTGCCACGCTGCAATCGATGGGGCGCATCGCCTGACCGCATGACCTCTGCCTTTGTCAGGGGTCATCGAGATGGGTCTTGCCGGACTTCAACCTGTGCGATTTTGACAGGGATTTTCCGACGGCTCTGTGGGTAAAGGCCGTGGCGTCTTTGCGCAAATACTGCAAAATGATGTCAGCAATTGCTGATGTCAGCGCTTGCCGACAGGCGCGCGCTGCTTTCGGCGGTTGCCGGAACGCAGGCGTCTAAGGTGGGGTGCAGGTGCTTTGGCAGGTCAGCGGCAAGCCTCGTTGAGCGGACGCTTTGGCGTGCGCCGCACCGGGCCCTTCAGCGGTAGCGAAAGACTCTCAAGCTTGGCAGGAAGGGGGTGTCCTCGAGGCGTTCGTCGCTTCTCCGGGCGCGTTGGCGTTCGGCTGGCGGTTGTGCCGGCGGAAGGTTGTGATGGGGGAGCTGCGCCTGGGGCACAAGCAGGGGTAGCGCCGCATTCATGGCACGCCTGAGGCGACCGTCCGGCAGAGGGTCCCGGTAAAAGAGGTTGGCTCGCATCAGCGGTGCCTGTCGTTGCACCTGGGCCAGGGGCTCGCTGGAAGGAATGCCGGCGAGGCGCTCGAGTTGAATGCGAATGTGCGGTGACTCGGTGTCGAAGGCCATCAGCTTGCGCTCGACTTCGGCCACGCTCAAGCGGGTGATGGAGCGTCCGCTGGCGTACCAGGCCAGACGAACCCGCTCCACCGGCGCTTCGGCAATGGGCAGGGCGCGCCAGGTCTGTTTCAGATGGAGGCGGGCGAGGCCAGCGCCCCCCAGGTGATCATTGAGTTCCGGGTGGCGTATCGGCAGCCTGGCCTTGATCTCGGGTATCAGTTGGGGCGATTGCTGGCGAATGACACTCAGCCGTTCAGAAAACTCCGCCTTGGCCTGGTTCAGCGCCAGAGCTGCCTCGCAGGTGACCGGGTCCGCGGCCACCAGTCCGATATAGCTGCGGGTGACACGGCCGTCCTGGCCGTCGACATACCACAGATCCAGTAACGCCTGGCGCAGCCAGTCCGCATCGGCTGTCTCGCGATCGAAGGACCAGGCAGGAAGGCGTGATGCCTGCCAGCGGTCGACGACCTCTCTGGCGCACGCGATGATCCGATCGAACCCTGCGTCGAGCTCTGCCAATAGCTGGTAGGCGGGCCGTGACGGGGCGCTGGCATTGCCTGGCCGGTCCATCGTTCAGTCCTGGTTGTGCAGGTCGCGTTCGGCTCTGGCGACCCATTCATCGATGCTGGTTTCGTCCATGGCGGGTTCGCCGGCAATGCGATGACTGCCATCGGCCCAGGCCCCCAGGTCAATCAGACGACAGCGCTTGCTGCAGAAGGGGCGATAGCTGTTCTCGGGCGTCCAGAGTACTTCCTTGCGACATTGTGGGCAGGCAACCTTCAAGGTGCCCTGACGAGTGCTGTGTGACATGTGGGGCTCCTGATGCAAGACGTAAACGTCGATAGCGGAAGTGAAAGGCTCAGGCCTTGGCGGCGAGCCTGCGATAGGTGGCATCCAGTGCCTTGACGGCCTCGGAGAGCGCCGCTAGATCACCGTCATTGGTGATGACATCGTCGGCCAGTGACACCCGCTCGTCACGCCCCATCTGCGAGGCCACGATAGCCTTGGCCTGGGCGAGATCGACATCATCGCGCTGGGTAGTGCGTTCGATCTGCAGCGCTTCTGGTACGTCTACCACCAGGGTGCGCTGGACCATGTCCACCTGCCCGGATTCAAACAGCAACGGGGAAACCAGCAGCACATAGGGGGCGTCTTGCTGCCGCAACAGCGACAGTCTCGTGACCAGCCGTTCGCGCACGCGTGGATGGGTGGTCGCTTCAAGCCAGCGGCGTTCCTTTTCGTCTGCAAAGACGAGGGCGCGCAAGGCAGCACGGTCGAGGCGACCTTCTCTGGTCAGTATGGCATCTCCATATCGGTCGACGATGGCCTTGAGGGCCGGCTCGCCCGGGGCGACGACCTCTCGCGCGATATCGTCGGCATCGACCCAGCGAGCGCCGAGATCGCCAAACAGACGGGCTACCGTCGATTTGCCTGAGGCGATGCCACCAGTCAGTCCAATTATCATGCCACCCATACTCCCTTCGTGTGTTCAGCGTAGTGCTTGTGTAGTGCAGTAGCCTGGGCCTTGAGTGCAACGTCGGCAAGCGACGATCAAAGGTTGCAGCGCTGAGAGAACGCAGTTTACGAGGTGCAACTTTCCATTTCGAGACGCCATTCACCCCGTGTCACCGAGCGCAGCGTGTCTTCATGTCAGTCCCGACAGCGCCTGATATCCGGTGAGCAGTTCATTGCCGGCGAGCAGGCCAAGACCGCCGGCCAATACCAGCGAAGGACCGAACGGCAAGGGCTGGCCCTTCAGGTGTCGGGACCTCCACTGTATCAGCAGACCCGAAATTGCACCTAGCAAGGCGGCGATCAATATCACCAGTGGCAACAGTTGCCAGCCGAGCCAGGCGCCGAGTGCGGCAATCAGCTTGACGTCACCAAGCCCCATGCCGTCGCGTCCGGTGAGGACGTGAAAGGCCTTGCCGATGGCCCACAGCACGGCGTAGCCGGCGGTGGCCCCGATCACCGCATCATCCAGACTGGCGGGGCTGAACAGCAGCTGGTAAAGCAGGCCACACCATAACAGGGGAAGGGTAAGGGCGTCGGGAAGCAGTTGGGTGCGCAGATCGATCACCGCCAGGGCCAGCAGCGTCAGGCTGGCGCCGTAAAGCCACAGGGCAGGCCAGGTGGGTCCGTGGAGGATGCAGAAGCAGACCGCGAGCAGGGCGCTGGCCAGTTCCACCAGCGGATACTGGATGCTGATGCGTCCCTGGCAGTTGGCGCAGCGTCCGCGACGCTTGAGCCATCCCAGCAACGGCAGGTTGTCGTGCCAGGCGATGGGTGTGAGACAGCGCGGACAGCGAGAGCGGGGGCGGGCCAGTGACAGTGGCTCCTCGATATCGTCTGACAATTCGAGAGCCGCGCGGGCCTCGGTGCGCCACTGTTGCATCAACATGACCGGAAGGCGGGTGATGACGACATTGAGAAAGCTACCGAGGCATAACCCCAGCAGAGCAACAAGAGCAAGAGAAGCGAAAGTGACATCCGAAAAAAGCAAAAGGAGCTCCGTGGTTCGGGGGCGGTCAAAGGAGGCTATTCTACCGTTGGCAAGAAGCAATTGTCTGGTGATACGACAAGGCAGCGGGTGATGTCAGGGGCCTGGACGTCCCTTGCCGGGCTTCCTGCGTCGCCCTTGGGGTGTCACCTGCTCAGCCATTAGTCTAAAATTGTTCCCTTTTTCCGATCAGGTAAGCGACATGACCCAGACGTTCGGACCCGTGATGCTGGATCTCGATGGCCATGAGCTATCGGCAGAGGAGCGATCGCTGCTCGAGCATCCCGCCACCGGTGGTGTCATCCTGTTTGGACGCAACACTCGAGATGCGCACCAGGTGCGCGAACTGTGCCGGTCGATTCGAGAGGTGCGTCCTGATCTTCTGCTGGGCATCGACCAGGAAGGAGGGCGTGTCCAGCGCCTGAAAGACGGAGTCACCCGGCTGCCGCCGATGTCCCGCCTGGGGCAGGAGTACCTGGACTCACCCGAGACGGCCGTACGGCTGTGCCAGGACGCCGGCTGGCTACTGGGTATGGAAATGGCCGCCTGTGGCCTCGATCTGAGCTTCGCGCCGGTGCTGGATGTCGACGTCGGGCTGTCATCGGTGATCGGTGATCGCAGCTTTGCCGGTGATCCCGAGACCGTGGCGCTGCTGGCGGGTGCCTTTGTCGAGGGGCTGCACGACGCGGGGATGGCGGCGGTCGGCAAGCACTTTCCGGGGCATGGCGGGGTGAAGGCCGATACCCACCATGAAGTCGCGCGTGACGAACGTAGCCTCGATGAACTCCGACAGCACGACCTGGTGCCGTTTCAGTCTCTGGCACCCAAGCTCGATGGCATGATGCCGGCTCATGTGGTGTATCCCGCCTTTGACCCAAGGCCTGCAGGATTCTCGCGCCCCTGGCTTGGCATGCTGCGTGAGAGCCTGGGTTTCAAGGGCCTGATCTTTTCCGATGACCTGACCATGGCCGGCGCTCAGGTCGCCGGTGGGCCGGTGGAGCGCGCCCAGGCGGCCCTCGACGCCGGTTGTGACATGGTGCTGGTGTGCAATGACCGAGCCGCTGCCAAGGCGGTGCTCGATGCCTGCGCCGAGCGTACCGTTCGCCGGGCTTCACGCTTGCGCTATGGCCGCGCTCGTCCTGACCTGGACGCCTTGCCGGCCCTGTCTCGCTGGCGCCGGGTACACGCTCGCCTCGAGGCGATGACTTCCGATTGATGTTTGAAACGAGTTGACTGTTATGCCGAAACTGGACCCTGCCCATAGCGCTTCACGTGACGATATGCGTGAGGTGATGGACACCGCGGATTGCCTGATCAGCCATGATGAAGTCGAGCGTGCGCTCGATCGCATGGCTGAGGAGATTACCCGGGATCTCGGCGATGAACTGCCGGTGTTCTATTGCGTAATGAACGGTGGCTTGATCACTACCGGTCACCTGCTGCCGCGTCTGGGCTTCCCGCTGGAGGTGGACTACCTGCACGCCACTCGCTATCGCGGCAAGACCCGAGGGGGCGAGCTGTTCTGGCGTGTCTCGCCGGAGATTCCCATGGCCGGACGTCATGTGGTGATCGTCGACGATATCCTCGATGAAGGTGCCACCCTGGCGGCCATCCTCGACTATTGCCGCGAGGCCGGCGCCAAGAGCATCTCCACCGCGGTACTGGTGGACAAGAATCACGACCGCAAGGCAGTGCCTGGCCTCAAGGCCGATTACTGCAGCCTGGAGGTCGCCGACCGCTATGTCTTTGGTTTCGGGATGGACATTAAAGGTTACTGGCGCAACGCCCCCGGCATCTTCGCGCCGAAGGGGATGTAGGGTAAGGGCAAGACCGACCGCTACGACTTTGGTTTCGGTCTGCTGATATAAGGTCAGCAAGGGCTATTGGCGCAACGCCCCGGGGATCTTTGCTCCCAAGGGGATGTAAAAAGGTAAGGGCCAGACCGACCGCCAGTGTCCGGCGTCAGCAATACAAGAAGCGCCTCGGGGATACCCTCCGGGGCGCTTCTGTTTTGGGGTGCCAGGTAAGCCAGGAGCTTGGCTTTCAAGTTCTTGGCTTTCAGGTCCTTGGCTTTCAGGTCCTGCTATTCAGGACTCAGGCCAGTCCTAGTTCGTGGGTGGCTTCCTCACGCATCTTGAACTTCTGCACCTTGCCGGTGACGGTCATCGGGAACTCGTCGACGAACTTGACGTAGCGCGGCACCTTGTAGTGCGCGATCTTGCCCTTGCAGAAGGCCTTGAGTCCTTCCTCGTCGAGCTGTTCGCCCTCGCTGAGCTTGACCCAGGCCATGACCTCCTCACCGTACTTCTGGTCGGGTACACCGATGACCTGAACGTCGGAGATGGCGGGATGGGTGTAGAGGAAGTCCTCGATCTCGCGGGGGTAGATGTTCTCGCCACCGCGAATGATCATGTCCTTGATACGCCCGACGATGGCCACATAGCCTTCATCGTCCATGGTCGCCAGATCGCCGGTATGCATCCAGCCGGCGTTGTCGATGGCCTTGGCGGTGGCTTCCTCGTTGTTCCAGTAGCCGAGCATCACGCTGTAGCCACGGGTGCACAGCTCGCCGGTCTCGCCCTTCGGGACCACCGCGCCGCTTTCCGGATGAACCAGCTTGACCTCCAGATGCGGGTGGATGGTGCCCACCGTGGTGACGCGCTTGTCCAGCGGGGCATCGGTGGTGGTCTGGAAGCTGACCGGGCTGGTTTCGGTCATGCCGTAGCAGATGGTCACGTCCTGCATGTTCATCTGGTCGATGACCCGGCGCATCACCTCGATCGGGCAGATGGAGCCTGCCATGATCCCGGTACGCAGCGACGACAGATCGTAGCTTTCGAAGTCCGGATGCTCGAGCTCTGCGATGAACATGGTGGGGACACCGTACAGCGTGGTGGCCTTTTCTTCCGCCACCGCTGCCAGGGTGGTCTCGGGGTCGAAGCCGTCGGCGGGGTAGATCATGGTGGCGCCGTGGGTCACACAGCCCAGGTTACCCATCACCATGCCGAAGCAATGGTAAAGCGGTACCGGAATCACCATGCGGTCCTGATCGGTCAGGTTCATCGCCCTGGCCACGAACATGCCGTTGTTGAGGATGTTGTGGTGGGACAGGGTGGCGCCCTTGGGCGCACCGGTGGTGCCGGAGGTGTACTGGATGTTGATCGGCTCGTCGAACTGCAGACCTGACTGCACCTCGGCCAGTTCCTCGGCGCTGACTTCGTCGCTGCGCTCGAAGATGCGCTCCCAGGCCAGCATGCCTGGCAGGGTCCTGGCCGAGTCGAGGCAGATGACACGCTTGAGCTCGGGCAGTCCGGCCAGTTTGAGCGGGCCAGCCCCCTGGACGTCGTTGAGCTCCGGGGCAAGCTCCGCCAGGGTGGCCACGTAGTCCGATGTCTTGAAGCTGCCCTGGAGGATCAGCGTCGAGGTGCCCGACTGCTTGAGCGCGTAGTCGAGCTCATGGGTGCGGTAACTCGGATTGATGTTGACCAGGATGGCGCCGATCTTGGCGGTGGCGAACTGGGTGATCGTCCATTCAGCGCAGTTGGGTGACCAGATGCCCACCCGGTCGCCTTTCTTGACGCCCATGGCCAGCAGCGCGCGGGCCGCCTGGTTCACCTCGTCCTGGAGCTCGCGCCAACGATAGCGTAGCCCCTGGTGGCGGCTGATCAAGGCGTCCTGGTCGGGGAAGCGGGATACCGTTTCGTCGAAGCAGTCACCGATGGTCTGGCCCTTCAGGGGCAGGTCACTGATGCCGCTGACGTAGCTCACGCTCGAGGGTGAGGGCGCGGTCGAGGGAGCGAGATCGGGAGAGGAAGCAGACTGGCGTGTCATCGTGGCTCTCGTCTTGTCGTCTGGTGATTGCCGTGGGGCAGGGTGTTGTCATTGTTCGGGGCAGAGCATTGGCAGTCAGGGTGTCGCAGCAGGCGAGGGACCAGCAGCCAGTCGTGGAGGACGGGAGCTAGCCCTTCTCGCCGAGCTGACCCAGGGCGTCCCGGGCTCGCCGGTCGACATCGTCCATCTCGAGGCGCATCAGGCGGATATCCTCGAGCTGACGGTCGAGCTCGGCACGCTTCTCGGCGATGATCTCGAGTAGACGCTTGAGCTGGCGGGCGTTTCCGTCCGGCATGGCGTCGTACATCATCACCACCTCGCGTATCTCGGCCAGCGAGAACCCGAGCCGCTTGCCTCTGAGCGTCAGTTTCAGGCGCACCCGATCCTTCTCGCGATAGATGCGCTTCTGACCCTGGCGTCGGGGCGCCAACAGCCCCTCCTGCTCATAGAAGCGGATAGTCCGAGGCGTCACCTCGAACATCTTGGCCAGCTCTCCGATACTGTAGGTGCGGGAGATCG
The DNA here is from genome assembly GCF_003056325.1 of Halomonas sp. BN3-1. Classification (NCBI taxonomy): domain Bacteria; kingdom Pseudomonadati; phylum Pseudomonadota; class Gammaproteobacteria; order Oceanospirillales; family Halomonadaceae; genus Halomonas; species Halomonas sp. BN3-1. Next base: position 523,285 of record NZ_PYVV01000001.1, read on the forward strand.
CGGTGGGCTGGCGAGCTTCGCTGGAGGAGCCTGAGGCGCGGTTGGCGCTGGCGGTTTTGCTCATGATGCTCTGTCCTGTTGGGAGGACCCGACGCGGCGGGGTCCTTGGAAAAGACACTAGTCAAAGTTTACGTTAACGTAAAGTGGATGTGGCGAAATTGACCCTCGCCTGGGCAAGGCGCCCCGGTATTCAGGGCCGCAGCGACGTGTACGACTATGGGTTGATAGGTCGAAAACCGAGCAAGTGCTAGGTTGGGTCCCATTGCATGGCGGGGAAGCCGCCCGGCCGGCTGAATGGCCAGCCGAACGGTTCGCTGTCCGACTCGCTGTCTGGCTCGCCATCGACGTCTTGAACATGAGGATGCCACCATGGACTTTTCCCTTACCGACGATCAGAAGGCCCTGGTCGACGCCGCCGCCGACTTTGCCCGAGTCGAACTCAAGGATCACGCCGCCGAGTGGGACGCCACGTCGCACTTTCCGCTGGACGTCATCCGGCGTGCCGGCGAAGCGGGCTTTCTGGGGATCTATACCCCGGAAGAACACGGCGGACTGGGACTCTCGCGCCTGGATGCGTCGCTGATCTTCGAGCAGCTGTCGCAGGGCTGTATCGCCACCACCGCCTACCTGACCATCCACAACATGGTCACCTGGATGATTGCCAACTGGGCCACCGACGGCGTCCGTGATCGCTACGCCGAGGCCATGGTCAGTGGTGAGTGGCTCGGTTCCTATTGCCTTACCGAACCCGGTGCCGGTTCGGATGCCGCCAATCTGCGTACCAAGGCCGTGCGAGACGGTGATGATTATGTCATCGATGGGGCCAAGATGTTCATCTCCGGTGCCGGTTCCACCGAGGTGCTGGTGGTGATGGCGCGCACCGGTGAGCCGGATAGCGGCGCCCGTGGCGTCTCGGCCTTTGTGGTACCGGCGGACGCCGAGGGCGTCAGCTATGGCAAGAACGAGGACAAGATGGGCTGGAAGAGCCAGCCGACTCGACTGGTCAGCTTCGATGGTGTGCGGGTGGCCGCCGACCATCGTCTGGGTGAAGAGGGCGAGGGTTTCCGGTTTGCCATGAAGGGGCTGGACGGTGGCCGTCTCAATATTGCCAGCTGTTCGCTGGGGGCGGCCCAGCATGCGCTGACCCTGGCGCGCGACTACCTCGGCGAGCGCAAGCAATTCGGTCGCGAGCTGTCGTCCTTTCAGGCGCTGCAGTTCCGTCTCGCCGACATGGCCACGGAATTGATGGCGGCCCGTCTGATGGTGCGCCAGGCCGCCTGGCGGCTGGACCAGGGCGATCCCGAGGCGACCGCCCACTGCGCCATGGCCAAGCGCTTTGCCACGGACATCGGCTTCAAGGTCTGCAACGAGGCACTGCAACTCCACGGGGGCTACGGTTACATTCGTGAGTACCCGCTTGAGCGCCTGGTCCGCGATACCCGGGTGCACCAGATTCTCGAGGGGACCAACGAGATCATGCGCCTGATCGTCGGTCGTCGCCTGCTCGCCGACGGCGTGGTCGAATCGCTGCAGTGACGTCGGAGTGAACAGACAGCGCATGGAAAAGAGTGCAAGGAGCCAAACAATGAGTCACGACCTGGTCAGATTCGAACGCCGCCCGGCGGCTGGCGGCGGTTGCATCGGTATCGCCACCCTGAACGCGCCCAAGGCCTTGAACGCCTTGTCGCTCGAGATGATCGAGCTGCTCGACGAAAAACTCGAGGAGTGGGCCCAGGACCCCGATGTTCACGCGGTATGGCTTGACGGTGAGGGGGACAAGGCCTTCTGTGCCGGTGGCGATGTGGTGGCGCTGGTGCGAGAGCTCAAGCGCGAGCAGGAGTCCGGGCGCGATGTCGGCAGCTATGCCAGCCACTACTTTTCCGCCGAGTATCGCCTCGACTATCGGCTACATACCTATCCCAAGCCGTTGCTGGTGTGGGCGGACGGCATCGTCATGGGCGGTGGGCTCGGCCTGACCGCCGGTGGTCGGCATCGTCTGGTGACCGAGACCACTCGGATCGCCATGCCGGAGATCACCATCGGTCTGTATCCGGATATCGGGGCCAGCTGGTTTCTCAACAAGATGCCGCCGGGGGTCGGGCTCTACCTGGGCCTGACCGGTGCCAGCATCAACGCCAGGGACGCCCTCGACCTGGGCATGGCGGATCGTTTCGTCCCGCGCGAGCGGCGCGACGAGCTGCTTGCGCGACTCTGCGACTGCCACTTCGCCCCTGGCCACGTGGATGACGCCGAGGCGCTGGTGTGCGATGTACTCGGTGAATTCGAGGCGCCGGAGAAGGCCCCCGAGGCGCAGGTCTGGCCCCATCTGGATCACATCACCTCGCTGACCCTCAAGGGCCGCGTGGAGGACGCCGTGGCTGCCATCCTGGGCGATGATCGCGACAATGACTGGCTTTCGGCCAATCGCGCACGACTCGAGAAGGGCTGTCCACTGACCGCGCACCTGGCCTGGCGGATGCTCGAGCGACATCGCCACTCCTCGCTGGCCGACGCCTTTCGCGACGAGCTGGTGGTGTCGATCCAGTGCAACGTGCTGGGCGACTTCGCCGAGGGAGTGCGCGCGCTGTTGATCGATAAGGACAAGTCACCGCAGTGGCGGCATCGAGACGTGGCAAGCGTAGGCAGCGCCGATCTGGCGGCGATGTTCGGTGCCCCCTGGGGCAACGGTCCCGGACCACTGGACGACCTTTGATCGCCGCGAAACGCGCCAGCACAACAATCACAATTCGTTAGATAGCCAGGAGACATCTTATGCAAATCGCCTTTATCGGCCTTGGCAACATGGGCGCGCCGATGGCCGCCAATCTGGTCGGCGCGGGCCACCAGGTGCGGGTCTTCGACCTGGTCGAATCGGCCATGGCGACGCTTGAAGAGCAGGGCGCGAGTCGGGCGAGTTCCGCCCTGGAGGCCGCCGAAGGCGCCGAGGTGGTGGTCTCGATGCTGCCGGCGGGGGCGCACGTCAAGGCGCTGTACCTCGGCCGTGACGGTGCCGAGGGACTGCTTGACCAGCTCTCGTCGCGGCCCTTGCTGCTCGATGCCTCCACCATTTCGCCGGACGATGCCCGGCTGGTGGCGGGCGAGGCCGCCAAGCGTGGTCTGGCCTACCTCGATGCGCCGGTGTCTGGCGGTATCGGGGGCGCCAAGGCCGGCACCCTGACCTTTATCGTCGGTGGCGACGCCGACGCCTACGAGCAGGCCCGTCCGGTACTCGAGGCCATGGGCAAGAACCTGTTCCATGCAGGTCCCAGTGGCAGCGGCCAGGTGGCCAAGATCTGCAACAACATGCTGCTTGGCATCCTGATGAGCGGTACCGCCGAGGCGCTGTCTCTGGGGGTCAAGAACGGCATGGATCCGGCCGTGCTATCGGAGATCATGAAGCAGAGCAGCGGCGGCAACTGGGCATTGAACGTCTACAACCCCTGGCCCGGGGTGATGGAGGGTTCCGCCGCCTCACGTGACTATCAGGGCGGCTTCTTGACCGACCTGATGGTCAAGGACCTGGGGCTTGCCTGGGAGCTGGCGCTTGAGTCCCGCGCCAGCGTGCCGATGGGTTCCCAGGCGCGCAACCTGTTCGCGCTGCACAGCGCCCAGGGCAACGGCGGTCTGGATTTTTCCAGCATCCAGTCGCTGTACCGGGCCGGCGAGTCGTCCGGCCAATAGCCGGGCTGACGATGTTCGGGCCTCGTCGTTCGACGTCGAGGCCCGTGATTCGTCATCGCTCGACCAAGGTGGGGGTTGGCAAGATCGACCATTAGGTCTACATTTGGTAAAAATGTAGAAATTCTGGAGCCCCCGCCATGACCAGCATCACCCCCGTTACCTGGGAAGATCCCTTCCGCCTCCTCGATCAACTCGACGAGGAAGAGCGTATGGTCCAGCAGACCGCCCACGACTACTGCCAGGAAAAGCTGCTTCCCCGGGTGCTCGAGGCCAACCGTCACGAGCGCTTCGATCGCGAGATCATGAACGAGATGGGGGAGCTTGGACTGCTCGGCGCCACCATCGATGGCTACGGCTGTGCCGGCATGAACTACGTCAGCTACGGCCTGATTGCCCGCGAGGTCGAGCGGGTCGATTCCGGCTATCGCAGCGCCATGAGCGTGCAGTCGAGCCTGGTCATGTACCCGATCCACGCCTTCGGCAGCGACGCCCAGCGCGATCGCTACCTGCCGAAGCTTGCCAGCGGTGAGTGGGTGGGCTGCTTCGGTCTGACCGAGCCGGACCATGGCTCCGATCCCGGCAGCATGTCGACCCGGGCCTATCGCACCGACTCCGGCTGGCGCCTGAACGGCACCAAGACCTGGATCACCAACTCGCCGATCGCCGACGTCTTCGTGGTCTGGGCGCGGGACGAGGAGGGGGTGGTGCGCGGCTTCGTGCTCGAGAAGGGCATGCCTGGTCTCAGCGCGCCCAAGATCGAGGGCAAATTCAGCCTGCGCGCCTCCATCACCGGCCAGATCGCGATCCAGGACGTCGAGGTCTCCGACGACCAGCGTCTGCCTGGCGTGCAGGGCCTGAAGGGGCCTTTCTCCTGTCTCAACCGCGCCCGCTACGGCATCAGCTGGGGTGCCATGGGCGCCGCCGAGGCCTGCTGGCACGCCGCACGTGACTACACCATGGAGCGCAAGCAGTTCGGCCGCCCGCTGGCCGCCAATCAGCTGATCCAGAAGAAGCTCGCCGACATGCAGACCGAGATCGCCCTGGGCCTGCAGGCGTCGCTGCGGGTGGGGCGGATGATCGACGACGGCCAACTGGTGCCCGAGGCGATTTCGCTGATCAAGCGCAACAACTGTGGCAAGGCGCTGGATATCGCCCGGGTCTCCCGGGACATGCACGGCGGCAACGGCATCAGCGACGAGTACCACGTCATCCGTCACGTCATGAACCTCGAGGCGGTCAACACCTACGAAGGCACCCATGATGTGCATGCCCTGATCCTCGGGCGTGCCCAGACCGGCCTGCAGGCCTTCACCGGGTGAGTGACACCGCCATGCACCAGGCAGACAGCTCAGCGGAGGCCGGCGCCGGCAATACGGCAGGCGGTAGCGGTCCAGGCAAGAGCGCGCAAGCTGCCAGCGCCGCCAGGCCGCTCGAGGGGGTTACGGTGCTGGACATGTCGCGGGTGCTGGCCGGCCCCTGGTGCGGCCAGCTACTCGGCGACCTCGGCGCTCGGGTGATCAAGATCGAGCACCCCGGTCGTGGCGATGACACCCGCGGCTGGGGGCCGCCCTGGCATCAGGGCGAGCCGATCGACGGTGATGCGGTCGAACGCCAGGCCGCCTATTACCTCTGTGCCAATCGTGCCAAGCAGTCGCTGGCGGTGGACATCGCAAGCGCGGATGGCCAGCGCCTGATCAAGGCGTTGGCCAAGGGCGCCGACATCGTGCTCGAGAATTTCAAGGTCGGTGGGCTCGCTCGCTATGGCCTCGACGCTGCCTCGCTGCGAGAGATCAATCCGGCGCTGGTGGTGTGCTCCATCACCGGCTTTGGCCAGACCGGCCCCTACGCCCACCGGGCCGGCTACGACTTCATGATTCAGGCCATGGGCGGCTTGATGAGTCTGACCGGCGACGCCGACGGCATGCCGATGAAGACCGGAGTGGCGATCACCGACGTGATGACCGGGCTTTACGCCACCGTCGGGGTGCTGGCGGCATTGCATCGCCGGCGCGAGACCGGTGAGGGCAGCCACGTAGACCTGGCGCTGCTCGACGTTCAGGTGGCGACCCTGGCCAACCAGGCGCTCAACACCCTGGTCAGCGGTGTAGCACCGCAGCGCTTCGGCAATGCTCATCCGAATATCGTGCCCTACCAGGCGTTTGCCTGCCGCGATGGTCATCTGGTGCTGACCGTGGGCAATGACGCCCAGTTCGCTCGCCTGGCTGAGTTGCTCGGGCACCCCGAATGGGCCGAAGGCGACTACGCCACCAACGAAGGACGGGTCGCCCATCGCCAGGATCTGGTGGCCTTGATCCAGGGCATTCTGAGCGGCGGCGAGCGCGATCACTGGCTCGCCGAATGCGAGGCCCGGGGAATACCGGCGGGGCCCATCCATACCTTGCCGGAAGTGTTCGCCGATCCTCAGGTGCGTCACCGTGGCATGGCCCGAGAGATCGACGGCGTACCCCAGGTCGCCAACCCGCTGCGCTTCGATGGGGCCAGTGCCACCGCCGAGTCCGCGCCACCACGCCTTGGTGAGCACAGCGACAGGGTGCTGACCGAGATGGGGTTGTCTTCAGCGGACATCGAGCGGTTGCGACGGGAAGGCATCATTCGCTAAGCCCCCCAGCAACACCCGAGTGCACAACGGCCAGGCCCGAAGGGGCCTGGCCGTGTTGTTGGCGCGGTCGTCGATGCCAGGGTCGATGCCCTGGTCGACGGCCCGATGGCCGATAACCCGCGGGTGGTGATCAGGTCAGATGGTTGTCCCAGCGTAGCGGCAAGGCGGCCAGTTGGTGATGGCGGCCGCCATCGTCGATACGGTGGACCTCGCCACCGCCGGTGGTGACCAGATAGCCTCCGGCGCCGTCGCAGCGAACACCTGCCGCGTCCTCGATATCGAACTGTGCCAGCAGCTCGCCGCTGTTCCTGCCCAGCACCAGCACCTTGTTGCCCCGTGGAGCGGAAATCGCCGCACTCGGGCGCACCTGGCTGGTCGCCACGCTGGCGGTGTACTGGGCCAGACTCCCTTGCAGGGGCGAAGGCAGCACCTGCTCGCTGAAGCTGCCGTCCGGCGCGCGCCTGGCGATCAGCGGGTGGTCGGTCTCCCACTCGGGGCCCTGGAACTGGTAGCCGGCGACGACGGTGCCGTCGGGGGCGATGTCCAGATGGCGACAGCTCAGCTGGTGGTGGGATGGCCGATGGCGTTCGAGGATCTCGCCGCTATGGCGATCGAGCAGCAGCAGGGCGGGGTCCATGTCCGAGAGGTTGAGCTTGGCCCGCCCGCTGTCGGGATGGGTGCGGATACCGCCCAGCGCCACCACCAGGGTCTCGCCATCGGGCATCAGGCCGACCTCGTGGGGACCGATGCCGTCGAGAAGGTGGTCGCCCACATGCCGGTAGCCTTGCTCGGCGTCGTGCACCTGAACCAGCCCCATGGCGTCGTCGATGCGATTGGCGGTGACGTAGAGCCAGCGTCCACTCGGGTCGAACACGCCGTGGCCGTAGAAGTGCCGGCCCTGTCCTGCGCTGATCTCGAGTGTCGATGCCTGGCGCCTGGCGTCGAGCACATGGAAGCGTTGGCCTGGCCGTCGAGCGAACAGTACCACCTCGTCGCGGCCCGGTCTGAGGCAGCCGCCGTGGCAGCGCTCCGGGCTCGGCAGCAGAAAGTGACCAGCGCCGTTGCGGCGCAGCCCTGCCAGGTGGTGTCCACCGTCGCTGTCGTCCACCGCGCTGAAGTACCACTGCCGGCGGCCATCATCGTCCAGTGCCCACAGACTGGCCGGCAGGCCGGTGGCGGCGAGTCCCAGCAGCGACGCCTTGAGCAGGCGCCGCCGGGACAGAGAAGGAAGTGACGCCACCGGGTCAGTCTCCGTCGCTGGAATTGAAGCCCTTGACCACCCCCAGGGCGGGGGCGATCTGATCATCGAGCAGCGCCCGCAGCTGGGCCACCTCCAGGTAGAGGGTCGCCAGTTCTTGTTGTGCTGCCGGGGAGCTGGCATCGCCATCTGAATGTTCGTCCAGCGCGTCGACGATACCGGTATCGATCGCCTCGGCCTGATCGAGCGTGTCCTCCAGCTGGCGAGCAAAGGCGTCGCCCAGCTCGGCATGGCTGGCCTGATCCAGCCAGGTCGCAAGGCCCGGCTGGAAGTACTGCTGCAGGCCCGCCAGGCTGGCGGCCGCCAGGGCCACTGACTGACCACTGCGCCAGGCTTCTGCGCGATAGGCGTTGGGCGCGGCGCCCATCAAGCCGAGCGGCTCGCCGAGGCGTTTGTCCTCCAGAATCTCGAGAGACTGCATCGCACCGTGCAGGGTCGCCTCGTTGTAGCTGACGGTGGCCAGGTAGTGCGGCGCAAAGGCCTGCCAGTCGGCAACCACGGCGTCGCTGACGGCGACCAGGTGGCTGCCGATGGCCCCAGCCAGGGCGCAGGGCAGGGGGTCGCCCAGCGAGCGGCTGGCCATGACGTCGTCGTAGAGCAGCACTTCCAGCGCCGGGAAGCCCTGCTCGGCAACACCGGCCTCGGCGATGTCGTCGGCGCTGACGGGGGTGTCCTGGCGTAGCCTGGCACCGACGCGGGTGCCCACAAGATTCTTGGCGTCGGGCCAGAACTGCAGCTGCCAGGCGCGGCTGTCCACCTCGATCGGCCCGAAGTCGACAAAGCGCACCGCTTGCCAGGCCTGGTAGGCCGCAAGCCACTCACTGCGCAGCGCCGGGCGGTCGATCCCGGCCTCGCCGCAGCTGGCCTTCAGGCGTTCGGCCAGTGCCTGAGTCCGGCTCGCCAGTTGCCGATAGCCAAGCCCGATATCGTGATGCCAGACGCTGCGCGGGGGACTTTCGTTCCCTGCATCGTGCGCGGTGTCAGCGCTGGCGTCAGAGGACCCCTGGGCCAGGGCCGTCCCGGGCCCGCCCAGCGTCAAGCCGGCGGTCGCCAGCAGCAGGGCGGCTGCCAGGGCGCTACCCGAGTGTCGTGGAGAAGTCGTCATAGGGAGTTCAGGAAGTCCAGTAGTTGTTGGCGCTCATGGGCCTCCAGCGCCTTGTACGCATCTCGTGAAGATTCGGCTTCACCGGCGTGCCACAGGATCGCCTCTTCCAGGGTGCGAGCCCGTCCGTCGTGCAGGAAGCCAGCCTGGGGGTTGACGCTCTGGGCCAGGCCGAGACCCCACAGCGGCGGGGTGCGCCACTCATTGCCGTCGGACTGGTACTCGGGGCGACCGTCGGCGAGGCCTTCGCCCATGTCGTGCAGCAGCATGTCGGTGTAGGCCCACAGGGTCTGTCCGGCCAATTCGGCGCGCTCGGTGTCTTCCGGCGTGGTCAGCGACGGGCGATGACAGCTGGCGCAACCCAGGGTGTTGAAGTGATGGGCGCCGGCCTGGACGTCTGGCGAATCCATGTCGCGTCGCTCGGGTACGGCCAGGCTCGAGGCGTAGAAGGTGATGAAGTCGGCGACCTCGTCACTGACTTCGGGATCGCCGCCATCGGGGAAGTCCTCGCAGCCCTGGCCCGGCATGCAGTCTGTGCTCGCGGCCAGGCGCGAGGTCAGGCCCATGTCGCCGGCAAAGGCGTGCAGGCTCTGCTGCTCTACCGTGGGCTCACCGGCCTTCCAGCCGAAACGCCCCAGCACGGTGGCTTGCTGGCGCACGTCCCACACCCGGTTGGGTCGGCCCGAGATGCCATCGCCGTCGGCGTCCTGCTCATCCGCCCAGGCCAGGATCTGCGCCTCGTCGACCACCTCGAGCAGGCCCAGGCCGATCATCGGCGGGGCGACCCGCGGGGACGTCAGCAGATTCTCGGGCAGCTCGCCGTAGGCGGGGTTCTCGATGGAATAGACGGGTGCCGCGAGCACCACGCTGTGCCCGTCGTCGAAGCTGATCTCGCGATCCTCGAGGGTGCGTACCATGTCGGCTTCCGGCGTGGCGCCGGGAATCGCCGCGGTCTGAAGCTGGCGCCCGTAGTGGGGCACCGGAACGGCGCCGGTGCGCCGTACGATGTCATGATCTTCGTCGCTTTCGGCGGGCAGCGACAGGCGCAGGAACAGGGACACCGGCGCCTCGCCAGGGGCCGGAGGGTGACCGCGGCCGTCCTTGATATGGCAGCCCTGGCAACTGTTGGTGTTGATCAGCGGTCCGAGGCCGTCACGGGCATCGGTGCTGGCCGGTGCCACCACCCAGGGGTTGCGGAAAAAGCTGTTGCCGACGCTGAAGTCCAGGCGCTTGGTCATGCTCATGTTGCCAAGGGGCAGCGAGTAGGCATTGTGGTCGAACTGGCTGACCGAGCCTTCGCCACCCGAGCGTGGGTCGTTCTGGATGGGCGGCTCGTCGGCTGGCTCGTCGTTTGCGCTGACCGGCGCGCCGATGACGAGGGCCGCCAGCAACGCTGACAGAGCAGGGGGGAGCGACGGAAATTGACGCATCAGGCGTTTCCTTGAAACAGGTGAGCCGCACGCGGGCCGTGCGGCTTCTTGGGGCGAATGACTCTCATTGCATCATCCGCCAAGGCGTTATCACCTGATCTGGATCAAGCGGGGTCCAGTGACGGGGTCAGAAAGTATGACCGGCGTCGTCGGGCTGCAGCGAGGTGACACCCAGTTCGCCTGCGGCCTGCTCGATGGAGCCGGTCTGGGTGACCAGCGCCAGGATGGCATCGTTGACGATGGCGGCGCCTTGATCATTGCTCGGTGCGATCATCATGTCGAAGGTCATCGGCGAGTCGCTGCGCTCGGCGGTCTCCTTGAGGGTGCCGAGCGCGTCCATGGAGGCCTCGATCTGCTGCTCCAGGGTCTGGGCCAGCTCGCTGTCGCGCTGGGCCAGCAGGGCTTCCACGCCCGGACCTTCCAGGGTGGTACCGTCGATGCGCTGGTAGCTGCCGGTGTAGACGTTCTGGATGCCCTGACCGTTGTAGTAGTGCGAGTTATGAGTGTTGTCGCTGAAGCAGTCGTGCTCGTCCTCGTAGGAGTTGGCCTCCAGCGCGACCTTCATGCGCTCACCGGCGAGCTCCCCCAGTGACAGAGAGCCCATGCCGAAGAGGATGCGGCGCAGGCCTTCTTCAGCCGGTTGCGAGGTCAGTTCGCTGCGGTAGTTGTCGCCGTCTACCGGCGCCCACTGGGCGACCATCCATTCCAGGTCGTTGATCAACAGCTGACTGGCTGCCTTCAGATAGGCCCGGCGGCGGTCGCAGTGGCCGTTGCTGCAGTCTTCGCCCTGGGCGAAGTCGCTGGCGGGGCGTTCGCCGGCGCCGGCCTCGTAGCCGTGCTGATCCTGGCCCCACAGCAGAAACTCGATGGCGTGGTAGCCGGTGGCCACGTTGGCCTCGGAGCCGCCGATCTCGTTGAGCTCGGCCAGCAGCTCCGGGCTCAGGGTACTGACGTCGATCGCTTCGCCGCCGACGTTGATGCGCTCGGAGGCAATGATGTTGGCGGTAGCGCCGGCGTTGCCCAGCTCGTGCTGGTAGCCGTCCTGAGCGACGTAGTCGATCATGCCTTCGTCCAGCGGCCAGGCGTTGAGCTGGCCTTCCCAGTCGTCGACGATGGCGTTGCCGAAGCGGAAGACTTCACTCTGCTGGTAGGGTACCCGCGCCTCTCGCCAGGCCTTCTTGGCCGCTGCCAGGGTCTCGGGGGTCGGCGCGGCCAGCAGGCTGTCGATGGCCTCGTCCAGCGCCTTGGCCGTCTTCAGCGCGTCGCTGTAGGTGGTGTGGGCGAGATCGGTGTAGTGGCTCACCACCGCCTCGGCGGTAACGTCTTCGGCGGCGACGTGGCTAGACACGACAAGGGCACTGGCGGCAATGGCAAGCGCCAGGGGACGGCGGACGAGACGGGAGATCATGGGGCGTTACCTTTTCTCAGGGCGGTTATTCTTGCGCGGCGACGACAGGTAAGGGATGGCTGCGCCGGGGAGTCCACTACGGAAAGAAATAGTAACGAGATTGACTATCATTGCAAGTCGCTGGGTGCGCTGGAACGGTCCGGAGCCTGGTGACTCAGCCCTATGCCCAAGCCCATGGACCCTGCGCTGCGGTGCAGCCGAGCAGGGGCAGCGACTCGACCGGGAGATGGCGGAAAGGAGGCACCTTCCCGCCATGGACCGGCGGACGCAGGCGGGCGTCAGCGCGGTGAGAAGCGGCGGTTGATGCCGGTCTCGGCGATCATGCGGGTGGAGATTTCCTCCACCGAGAAGCGGGTGGCATCGATAAAGGGGATATGCAGCTGGCGGAACATGGATTCGGCCTGGGCGACCTCCTGCATGCACTGGTCCATGCTGCTGTAGCGGCTGTTGGGGCGACGTTCGTGGCGGATGGCGGCAAGCCTGCGCGGGTCGATGGTCAGGCCGAACAGCTTGTGGCGCTGCTTGGCCAGTACCGGCGGCAGCTTCAGGGTGCCGCTGTCGTCCTGGTCGTCTTCGGTCAGCGGATAGTTGGCCGCGCGCACCCCGAACTGCAGCGCCAGGTACAGCGAGGTCGGCGTCTTGCCGCAGCGTGACACCCCGACCAGGATGACATCCGCCTGGTCGTACTGGTGGGTACGGGCGCCGTCGTCGTTGTCGAGGGCGAAGTGTACCGAGTGGATGCGGTCCATATAGACATCGTCGCTGGAGATGGCGTGGGTACGCCCGACGCTGTAGGAGGAGTGGGTGTCCAGCTCGCGCTCCAGCGGCTCGAGGAAGGTCGAGAAGATGTCGACCTTGAAACCCGGTGCCTGGCGAATCACCGCGCGGATCTTCTCGTCGACGATGGTGTCGATGATGATCGGCTGCACGCCGTCGCGCACGGCGGTGGCCTCGATGATGCTGACCAGCGAGCGCGCCTTCTCGATGGTGTCGATGTAGGGCTTGGTCAGCTTGCGGATGTCGACGTTCTCGAACTGGGCCAGCAGGCTGCGGCCCAGGCTCTCGGCGGTGATGCCGGTGCCGTCGGAAATGAAGAAGGCGGTTCGGGTCATGACGATTCCCTTGAAGACAGTGATGGCATTGTCCGTTTACCGCTGCGGTGAGACAAGTTGTCGCTGTTCCAAAGTAAACCTAAGGCGGCACAGGCGTCCCCGACTACAAGATAGGCTGGCTTTCGATCAGCCTCTGAAACGGGGCCTGGCGGTGGGGCCGAGCCAAGCATTCGCGCACCTTTCAGGTACTTTGACGCCAGCATCCGACGCCGTGATTTGCGCGCCCTGGCGGAGACCTCGATAGTGGCGTCAGGGCGCTGACTACAGGAATCGTCGATTTCCCCCGGGTGTTGTAAAAATCCTCCAGTGACTTCGCTCTTAGACCAATGGCGAATATGGCGAGGCGCTGATAGAGTCGCCAGCATCCAGTCATGACGGCGCGTCACGGACGAGGTCGTCGACATCCAAGGGGGTCACGTGGACAAGTACATTCTGTGGTTTGATCAGCTGGGCATGAACGACGTCGAGCGAGTCGGGGGCAAGAATGCTTCCCTGGGCGAGATGATTTCCAACCTGTCCGGCGCCGGCGTCACGGTGCCTGGCGGTTTCGCCACCACCGCCGAGGCCTATCGCGAGTTTCTCTCCCACGAGGGGCTCAACGATCGAATCAACCAGGAGCTTGCGCGTCTCGACGTCGATGACGTCAATGCCCTTGCCGAGGCCGGCAGCAAGATTCGCCAGTGGGTCATCGATACCCCGCTGCCGCCGGCCTTCGAGGCTGCCCTGCGCGAAGCCTACGAGCTGATGCTCGGCAAGCATCCCAACCTCAAGGTGGCGGTGCGCAGCTCCGCTACCGCCGAGGATCTTCCTGACGCGTCCTTCGCCGGCCAGCAGGAAACCTTCCTCAATATCGAAGGCTACGACAACATCAAGCGGGCGGTGCACGAGGTGTTCGCGTCCTTGTTCAACGACCGCGCGATTTCCTACCGGGTGCACCGTGGCTATGCCCACGAGAACGTGGCGCTGTCCGCCGGCGTGCAGAAGATGGTGCGCTCCGAGACCGGGGCCAGCGGCGTGATGTTCACCCTGGACACCGAGTCCGGCTTCCGTGATGCGGTATTCGTGACCTCGTCATGGGGTCTCGGCGAGACCGTGGTGCAGGGCGCGGTGAACCCTGACGAGTTCTACGTCCACAAGACCACCCTGGCGGCAGGCCGCCCGGCGGTGCTGCGGCGTAACCTCGGCTCCAAGCTGATCAAGATGGTCTACACCGGTGATGCCAGCGCCGGCAAGTCGGTGGAGACCGTGGATGTGCCGCTGTCCGATCGTGGCCGCTTCAGCATCAACGATGAACAGGTGATGGCGCTGGCGCGTCAGGCGATGACCATCGAAGAGCACTACGGCCGTCCCATGGACATCGAGTGGGCACTGGATGGTGACGATCAAAAGCTCTACATCGTTCAGGCACGCCCCGAGACCGTGGTGTCCCAGCAGGAGGGCGGCTCGCTGGAGCGCTTCCAGCTCAAGGAGAAGGGGCGCACCCTGGTCACCGGTCGCGCCATCGGTCAGCGCATCGGTCGCGGTGCGGTCAAGGTCATCCTCAGCCCGGACGAGATGGACAAGGTCAACGCCGGGGACGTGCTGGTCACCGACATGACCGACCCGGACTGGGAACCGATCATGAAGCGCGCTTCTGCCATCGTCACCAACCGTGGCGGGCGCACCTGTCACGCGGCGATCATCGCCCGCGAACTGGGTATCCCGGCGGTGGTGGGCTGTGGTGACGCCACCGACGTGCTGCGCGATGGCCGTGAAGTCACCGTGTCCTGCGCCGAGGGCGATGCCGGCCACGTCTACGATGGTCTGCTGGAGTTCGACCGCAACGTCACCAGCGTCGATGCCATGCCGGACATCCCGTTCAAGATCATGATGAACGTGGGCAACCCGGATCGTGCCTTCAGCTTCTCCACCCTGCCCAACGCCGGTGTCGGCCTGGCGCGTCTGGAGTTCATCATCAACCGCATGATCGGCGTTCACCCCAAGGCGCTGCTGGAATACGACACCCTGCCCAGCGAACTGCAGCAGACCATCGATCTGCGTATCGCCGGCTACGACGATCCGGTCAGCTTCTACGTCGACAAGCTGGTGGAGGGTATCTCGACCCTGGCGGCGGCGTTCTATCCGGAGCGGGTCATCGTGCGAATGTCGGACTTCAAGTCCAACGAGTACGAGAACCTGATCGGCGGCAAGCTCTACGAGCCCGGTGAAGAGAACCCGATGCTCGGTTTCCGCGGCGCCTCGCGCTACATCTCCGAGAACTTCCGGCCGTGCTTCGAGCTTGAGTGTCGCGCGATGAAGCGGGTGCGCGACGAGATGGGCCTCGACAACGTCGAGCTGATGATTCCCTTCGTGCGTACCACCGAAGAAGCCAGTGAAGTGGTCGACCTGCTGGCGGCCAATGGCCTCAAGCGCGGCGACAACGGGCTCAAGGTCATCATGATGTGCGAGCTGCCGGCCAACGCCCTGCTGGCCGATGAGTTCCTCGAGTACTTCGATGGTTTCTCCATTGGCT
Organism: Halomonas sp. BN3-1; assembly: GCF_003056325.1. NCBI lineage: Bacteria > Pseudomonadati > Pseudomonadota > Gammaproteobacteria > Oceanospirillales > Halomonadaceae > Halomonas > Halomonas sp. BN3-1. The sequence continues at coordinate 538,408 of NZ_PYVV01000001.1, forward strand.
CCAACGATCTGACCCAGTTGACCCTCGGTCTCGACCGTGACTCCGGTATCGTCGCGCACCTGTTCGATGAGCGGAACCCGGCGGTCAAGAAGCTGCTGGCCATGGCGATCCAGGCCTGCAAGGCCAAGGGCAAGTACGTCGGGATCTGCGGCCAGGGGCCGTCTGATCATCCGGAACTGGCCAAGTGGCTGATGGAGCAGGGCATCGACTCGGTGTCGCTGAACCCGGACGCGGTGCTGGAGACCTGGTTCATGCTGGCCGGCGAGACCATCGGCTGAGTATCACCATGCTGTGAGACGGCGACACGATCGCCTGCCTGTCGACGCCGCGGACCTTCCGCGGCGTCGTTGCGTTGTGCGGGTGTGCGAAACTCGCTCAATCGCCTCGAGGGGCTCCCCAAGTGCCCGCTAACTTGGCACCATGGGAAGCTTTTCTTTTCAGGATCTTGTGATGGCGTATCTGTTGGTCATGGGCAGCGTGCTGCTGTCCATCGGGGTGTGCCTGGGCTGGGCCTGCTGGTCGCTGGGGCGCTGGACTCTCGGGCGGCTGCTGCCAGGGGGGCGTCAGTCATCGGGCACGGCAACACAAAAGGCGAAGCCAGGACCCAGGGCCCGCAGTCGCAGCGATGCCCCGACCAAGGCGTCGAGCAAGGCCGCGAACAAGGCCCAGGCCAAGTCAGAACCCAGGCAGGAACCCAGGGCGTCACGGGGCAAGGCTGCTCCGGCAAAGGCGGTCAAGAACAAGGAGCCTACGCCTCCCTGGGCATTGACTCGGGGCCTGTCACGCTTTGGCTCGGCGCTGCCGCTGGGCCTGCTGATGGCGTTGATATACGGTGTGGTACGCCTGGCCGAGAAGGGCATGGCGGCCAGGGCCGAAAGCACCCCTGAGGGCTATCACCAGTTGGTGTCGGTGCTCGGTGTGACCGCCGTGGCACTGCTGGCGCTGGCACTGGTCTCGCGGTTCTGCCGCTGGCGCCTGGATCGCTACGAGCGCCGGCAATAAATCAGCGCTGCTCGTCGGCGGTAAAGGCGGCCGGTGAAACACGCACATGACGCGAGCTTGCGTGCCGTCTCGACGCTCAGGGCCTATGCTGAATCAAGCAATAAAGACTCTCCCGTATTACTCATCACAAAAGGAGCGGTGATGACATCGCGTACTTCGCCACGGTTGGCGCGTCTGGCGTCTTCCATCGTTTGCGGCAATCTGCTGCTGGCCGGCCTGCTGACGACACCGGCACTTGCCCAGGAGGGGTTTGAATACGCCCGCCCGGACATCTCGCCGGAATCGAGTTCCGGCTATCAGGAGAAGCCCGGCTGGTCGACCTCGTCCTTTGCGGTGGCGGCCGCGAACCCTCTGGCCACCGACGCCGGCTATCAGGTGATCAAGGCCGGAGGCTCGGCCATCGATGCCGCCATCGCGGTGCAGATGGTGCTGACGCTGGTGGAACCCCAGTCCAGCGGCATCGGCGGTGGTTCCTTTCTGATGCTGTTCGACGGGGAAGAGGTCCACGCTTTCGATGGCCGTGAAAAGGCCCCGTTGGGCGCCGACGAGTCCCTGTTTCTGAATGCCGACGGCGATCCGATCGACTTCATGACCGCCGTCGAGAGCGGGCGTTCGGTGGGGGTGCCTGGTACCTTGAGGATGCTGGAGCTGGCGCACGACGAATACGGCGAGCTGCCGTGGAAGTCACTGTTTGCGCCGGCCATCACTCTGGCCACGGAGGGTTTCGAGATCAGCCCGCGTCTGCATCAGAGCCTGGTGTCGACGCCAAGCCTTGCCGAGGACGAGATCGCCGGGGCCTACTTCTTCGATGACCAGGGCGAGCCGCTTGAGGCGGGAACGACCCTGCGCAATCCCGCCCTGGCGGCGATTCTGACCAAGGTGGCCGAGGAGGGCAGCTCTGCGTTGCACACCGGCGAGTTTGCCGAGGATCTGGTGTCCCGGGTGCAGAATCACCCGGAGCTGCCCGGTACCCTGAGTCTCGAGGACATGGCGGGTTACGCAGCACTCGAGCGTGAGCCGCTGTGCACTCCCTGGCGTGACTGGGAGGTCTGCGGTTTCCCGCCACCCTCATCGGGACACCTGACCGTGATGCAGATACTCGGCATGATGGAGGCCTTGCCGGAGATCGAGACCGCCATCCACGAGGGCGTGCCCACGGCGGACTGGCTGCATCCGTTTCTCGAGGCCTCGCGGCTGGCCTTTGCCGATCGCGGCCGCTACATCGGTGACAGCGATTTTGTCGAACCCCCCGGCGGTGACTGGAACACGCTGCTGGCACCGGACTATCTGGCCAAGCGCGCCGAGCTGATCAAGCAGCAGAGCATGGGCAGCGGCGAGGCGCGCCCCGGCAACCCCGGTTCGCTGGAGACCGCCTACGCCTCCCAGCCCCAGCAGCCCGAGCACGGCACCAGCCATATCAGCATCGTCGACCCTCGGGGTCAGGCGGTCGCCATGACCTCGAGCATCGAGCAGGCGTTTGGTTCGCGCATCATGGCCAACGGTGGCGGCGAGCTTGATGGCGGCTATCTGCTCAACAATGAGTTGACCGACTTTTCCTTTACTCCGACAGATGAGCAGGGCACACCGATCGCCAACCGGGTGCAGCCCGGCAAGCGGCCGCGTTCGAGCATGAGTCCGACGCTGGTGTTCGAGCGTGAGAGCGGCGAGCTGGTAGCGAGTCTCGGATCTCCCGGAGGCGCCGCGATCATCCACTACACCGCCCAGACGCTGGATGCCATGCTTACGCGTGATGTGGACGCTCAGCAGGCACTCGATCTGCCCCATGCGATCACCACCGGTGGCACCGTCTATCTGGAGCAGGGCCGCTTCCCCGAGGCCACGCTGAGCGATCTGCGGGGGCTTGGCCACGAGGTCGAGACCCGCGAGTTGACCAGCGGGCTGCAGGCGCTGAAGGTCACCGAGGATGGCTTCTATGGGGGTGCCGACCCCCGCCGTGAAGGCGTGGTCATGGGCGACTGAGGCGTGCCATTTCCTCCACGGACTGATGTTGCCCCCGCTTCCGGCTACCGCCGGGGCGGGGGGTCTTCGTTCAGTCGTCGGCTAGCCAGTGGCGCAGCTTGGTCAGCAGTAGCTCGGCGTCGCTCATCCTGCGTCGTTCGCGCAGCAGTGCGCTGAGTCTTTCGGGGCGGTCGGTGATGATGCCGTCCACGCCCATGTCGATAAGTCTGGCCATGCGGCCAGGATCGTTGACCGTCCAGGCGTAGAGCGGCGTCTGGTTGAGGTGGGCGCGTCGCAGTTGATCATCGTCGATCTGGCTGTTGCGCAGGCCGAGCCCGTCGAAGCGACGCTGCGGCAGGCTGCCGGGCAGGGCCCACTCTGCCAGCAGCAGTGTCCTGGCGCGAGGCTCCTGGGCGTCGATCAGGTGGATCTGACGGTACGACAAGGACGCAAGCCAAGTGGTCTCGAATAGCCTGGGATCGCCACAGATCATGCGCGCCAGGCGGTCTTCTGCCTGGTCTCGGCAGTGCAGGCGCCAGCGGCGTTCGGCGTCGAGCTCTGCCACGACCGCCTCGATCAGCGCCTGTTCCTGGCCACGGCTCGGCTTGAGCTCGATGATCAAGTCGGCGCGGCCACGCACCGCAGCCAGGGCCTGGTCGAGCCTGGCCAGGCGTTCGCCGGCGAAGGCATGACTGAAGCCTGATCCGACATCCAGCGTTGCCAACTCCTGCCAGTTCAGGTCGGTGACCCGCCGCGGATCTCCCGCAAGACGCTGCAGCGTGGCATCGTGGCTCAGCACCACGCTGCCGTCGGCACTCAGACGCACATCGATTTCGATCTGATCGGCGCCGTCTTCCAGGGCCTGGCGGATGGCCGACAGGCTGTTTTCCGGCGCTACCTCCGAACTACCCCGGTGGGCGATCACCTCGACCTCGTCATTGAGCTCCTGTCGCTCCACCATCAGCCACGCCTGGGAGACGGCGAATACCAGGATGCCGACCTCCACCGCCCAGGCCAGCCGCCCCGGGTGGGCGTCTGCCGGTGGGGGATCGGGGCGCGGCAGGCGATGGGCGCGGCGCAGGTACAGGCAGGTCGCCAGCAGGGCGTTGAGCACGATCACCGCGAAGGCGACACTGAGCGTCAGCAGGGTTGCGGCGGTGACCACCAGCAGCATGGTCGTGATCACCACCGCGCCGATCTCGGGCAGTGTCGACAAGAGGGGGGCGACCCAGGCGCTGAAGGCGATCGACACCGCCGACGGCAGCACCAGCAGTACCGCCAGCATCGAAAAGATGACCCGCGCAAGTCCCCCCTGGCGGTGCCGGGTCAACTGGTAGCTGCGGCGCATCGCTGCGACAGGCGAGAGACCCTCCAGTACCACGCAGGGCAGCGCCAGCCACCATCGGATGTAGAGTCGCGCCGCCAGCGCGGCCCAGAGTCCGACCAGTGGAAGCAGGGTCGAGGTGTAGAGCCAGAAGGCCGGTGGGCGCACCCGCCGCACATAGTAGGGATCCAGGTGACCGAGCAGGGAATCGTGGACCAGGCTGGCACAGGCGGCGACGAGGGTCAGGGCCAGCAGGTGAATCGACACCTGCAGGCTGGCGAGGCCCAACAGCCTGGGAAGACGATGCAGGCTCTGCCACAGGGCGATCAATGCCTGGCGCGCGTGGGAGCCCTGGCGCTCCACCGCTACCAGCATCATCCCGGCCTGCTGCAGGTAGAGCAGTGTCAGCAGGATGACGGCAAAGGCGAGGATCCAGCTGAAGCCGAGCGGCGACAGCAGCAGCTCGACCGCATCCACCGTGGTGACCAGGGGGCGGCCAACCCGGGAAAGCCAGCCGGCCAGCAGCCAGCCCATGGCCGGCAGCAATGCAGCCGAGGCGAACAGCGTGAACAGTAGATGGTAGGCCAGCAGCGGACGCAGGTGATCATGCAGGCTGGTGTAGACATCCCTGGCAAGCGTCATGAGTCTAAAGTGTGCCGTTGGACGTGGGTAGCAGGAGCAGGGGGCGCTGCGCGCCAAGGGCCCACCGAGTGGGCGATGGCGTCAGTGGTGGGGGGCACAGGCCCCCCGGCGGTCGGTGGACGAAGGAAGAACGATGGTCCTTCAATCGAGTTCGAGGCGGGACTCGGCGACCAGAATGCCGTTGTTGTCGGCGTAGACCCATTGGCCCGGTGCGAAGTCGACACCGGCGAAGGCGACGGGAACATCACGCTGGCCTTCGCCGCGCTTCTCGCTCTTGCGTGGGTGGGCGCCGAGGGCCTGGATGCCCAGGTCGGTCTCCGCCAGGATGTCCACGTCGCGCACGCAGCCATACATGATCACCCCGGCCCAGCCATTGCCGGCCGCCTGTTCCGCGAGCATGTCGCCGAGCATGGCGCAGCGGGTTGACCCGCCTGCGTCCACCACCAGCACTGCGCCGTCTCCTGGTTCGGCGACCGCCTGCTTGACCAGCGAGTTGTCTTCGAAGCACTTGACCGTTTTCACCGGGCCGAAGAAGGCCTCCTGGCCCCCGTAGTTGACGAAGATCGGGTCGCACACCGCCACCTCTGGGTAGGCGTCGCAGATATCGGGCGTGACAATCTGGGTCATTGGAGCGTCTCCGTGGCTAGTCTTGGCATGATGCCACAGGTGTCGATGTTATCCAGCCCCCGGGGGATGACGGGCTGAGGAGGTCGAGCGTGGGAATGGATTTCGGTGATCTCTGATAAATTGTGCGCGAGTCGTCATATCGGTCGTTGAAAAGTGGCGTCGTTTCACCGGCTTGTCCACGTTCAGCCCAGAGATGTGATCGATGCCTTGGCGAAACGCCCTGGCAATCCGCCTGATCTTTTTCCACTGAAGGTACGATGATTTGCCTGGCACCCGAGTGCGAGTGCATGTCGTTGGCCTCCGTTCGCTGTTGGTGAGTTCCTCTCATGATTCCGGCATCAGACCGGCGCTGATCTTTCGTGGTGCTGGCGAATCGATAGCGGGCCGGGCCGAGGGTCGGTCGTGCAAGGCCGGTACTATGCAGCGCTGCAAGCCACGGGGGAAGCCGGAGACGCCAGCGCGAGAGCGGTGTCGCCAGACTCTCCACTTGAATCCAAAGATCCGTTGCGGATAAGGGGATCTTGAGGTCATTGCCGATTTCCGCATAAGCCATCGGCGATGACCAAGTTCGGCCGTCGCAATGCCAGCCGTCCGCATATCTTTGGCCAGGAGAAAGGCGTCACTCGGCCAAGCTCCAGTCGTGCGTTGATCGTGCACGCCGCGGACCCGGCGTCTTTCCTTCTTGGCATCGACACAGGGGATGGCGTCATGGCGAACCAGAGCAGTGATTTCAGGGTGGATGAGGCGGGGCTGGATGACGGCACCCGGGCGGGATCCGTTGCGACCTCGGTAGGGGGCGTCTATGAGCGGCCGCCCGGAGGACAGATCGAGGGCTTTGTCGTCAACGGTGTCGACCTGACCGGTGGCGGCAGCCTCAGCGGTGACTTTGGCACCCTGACGGTGGCGGTGGACGCCCAGGGCAACTATCGCTGGGACTACCAGTTGACCGACAACTCTGACGATCACCGTTCCCAGGGGCGCGGCGACGAGGGCATCAACGATCCGTTCAAGGTGGAAGTGAACGGCGGAAGCCAAGGGGTGCAGACCGACAATCTGCGGATTTTCGTCAAGGATGACGTGCCCGATGCCACCGCCACGGCACCGAGCTCGGTGGCCGAAGGGGAGGTGGCGCGCGGTACCTGGTCGGTCAATGCTGGCGCCGATGGTCTGCGTGAAATGCGCGTCTACGTGTCGGAGGAGATCGGCTTCTACCGTCTGGACACACCCATCGAGTTGTCGGTGGGCACCCTGATCGTGAACTCCGACGGTAGCTGGGAGTTCGAGGCCAGGGACGGGCTCGACCAGACCACCCATCCGGAGCTCGAGTTCACCCTCAGGCCCATCGATAACGATGGGGACCGCGGACGGGCGAAGGTCACAGTAGAGATCACCGACGCCAATGTCCCCACGACGCCAACGAGCGATGATGACCCCTACACCCGGTCTCCCTCGGTGGTGGTCGACGAGGACGGCCTGGCTGGGGGCAACCCCGGAGGCCCTGAGGACGTGGCCGGTGAGGCCACCAGCGCCAGCGCGCGGCTTGGCTATGACTTTGGTGCCGATGGACCTGCCGCCAGCGGGGCCTTCTACTGGACCACGGACGGCCTGCCGACCAATCTGCAGAGCCAGGGCAGCGCCGTCGTCTACGAGGTGTCGGCCGACGGCCTCAGCCTGACCGGCCGTGACGAGGTGAGCGGCGAAGCCGTGTTCACGGTGGTGCGCGCAGATGACTCGGATCTGGTAACGGTGTCCCTGCTGCGCCCGCTGGATCACTTCGCCACCGGCACCGAGGACGACATCGATCTGTCTTTCGGCTACGTGGTGAAGGATGCCGATGGCAGCGAGGCCAAGGGCTATCTGGCGGTCACCGTCGACGACGACACCCCAGTGGTCGTCGACGACTACTCCAGCGCCGGGTCCGGCGAGTCGGTGAACGCGGATGTGCTGGCCAATGACAGCCCGGGCGCCGACCTGGGGCACCTGGTCAGTGCCGAAGTGGTATCGGGCCAGGGGCAGGTGGTGATCAATGACGACCAGACGCTGACCTTCACCCCCGCTGATGATTTCAGCGGCACCGCCCGCATCAAGTACAAGGTGCTGGACTGCGACGGAGACCCGATGGTCGGCCACTGGACCGTCAAGGTCGAGGACACCGATGGCAAGCCGGTGACCAGTGATGTGCATCGCATCGTGCTCGATGAGGATGGATTGCCAGGGGGTAATGCCGGCGGCAATGGCGACGTGGTCGGTGAGCCGATCAGCGCCGTGAGGGACCTCCAGATTGACTTTGGTGCCGATGGACCGGCGGCGGGAGGCGGCTTCGCCTGGAGTGCGGACATCGCGCTGACCGCAGGCCCCCAGAGCCCTACCGACGACAATCCTCGCAGTGATCTCGATGGCCTCACCTCCCAGGGTAGCGAGGTGAGCTTTGAGGTGGTCGATGGGGGGCGCGGCCTGATCGGCCGCAACGAGGCAGGCGAGAGTGTCATTACGGTGAGTCTGGAAGACGGCTCGGACGTGGCTCGCGCCATTCTGCATCGACCCATCGATCATCTGCGGCCGTTCAGCGAGGACAATATCTTCCTTGGTCTGTCCTACACGGTCACCGACGCCGACGGTGACACCGCTCAGGGGCAGCTCGAGCTGCTCATCGATGACGACACCGCAGAGACAGAGGATGACAGCTCGGTATCCGACAATGGTGCTGCGGTGACCCTGGACGTGCTGGCCAATGATGCCGTCGGCGCCGATGGTGGCCGCGTGACAGCCGCCAATGTGGTGGGAGACAGCGAGGTTACCGGCTCGGTAGTGCTCAACCAGGACGGCACCCTGACCTTTACCCCCGACCCCGGCCAGAGTGGTGTGGCCACCGTGCGTTACACCCTGACCGACGGCGATGGCGACCCTCGCTTTGCCGAGTGGACAATCATCGTGGACGCCGACGGTACCCCGACGACGCCGAGTGGTGATGACGTGCCCGTGGCAGTGGTCGATGAGGATGGCCTGGCGGGAGGTATCGCGGGGGGTATCGACGATGTCGCGGGTGAAGCGACTCAGGTGGCCGGAGTGCTTGGCTACGATGCCGGCACGGATGGCGCCGGCGACTTCCGCTGGTTGGCCCCGAGTCCGAGTGGGCTGATCTCCGGGGGCATGCCGGTCATGTTCTCGCTCAGCGGCGATGGTCGCCAGTTGGTGGGCAGCGCAGGCGGCAGCGTCGTCTTGACGGCGGTACTGACCAATCTGCTCACGGGTGCCTATCAGGTCACCCTGGCCGGTCCGCTGGACCACAGCGACCCTGGCTCCGAGGATGACATTGATCTGACCCTGAACTACGTCGTCAGCGATAGTGACGGCGACGAAGCCCAGGGCAGCTTGAATGTCGTGGTCGACGACGATTCGCCGCTGGCGGCGGACGACGCGGCAAGCGCGAGCGGCGGCGCGCCGGTGGTCATCGAGGTGCTCGACAACGATCAAGTGGGTGCCGATGGGGCAAGCGTGACGGCGGCTGCGGTGCGTGGAGGAGACAGCGTCGGTACGGTAAGTGTGAACACCGACGGATCGCTGACCTTCGTCCCCAACCCGACCTTTGGCGGGCAGGCGGTGATCGATTACACCCTGACCGACAACGATGGGGATAGCGCCGAGGCCGAAGCGACGGTCAGCGTCGAAGGTCCTGCGGACGAACTGGTGGTGGGGGACAACGACGACGATAACGAAGCGACAGGGGCCGGCGGCGACGTGCTGATCGGTGATCGAGGTGGCCTGGAGGCGGTGCTGACGCCGGCCACCAACTACAATATTTCGCTGATTGTCGATACCACCGGCAGCATGGTGGTGCCGTCGGGGACGCCAGGCCTGAGTCGACTCGAGCTGGTTCAGGCGGCGCTCAAGAACCTGTTGACCGACCTGGTGGCCCATGACGGCCAGATCAATCTGCAGATCGTCGATTTCGGCACCAATGCCGTCGATCATATCGTCATCGACCTCAGCAGCGCTGACGATATCGCCAATGTGGTGAGCTTCATCGACGGTTTCAGGGCGGAGGGCGGCACCAATCTGGAAGCCGGCATTCGCACTGCATCTGGGTGGCTGGCGGCGCAGGACGCCGATCCCCAATTCGCCGATTTCGAGGACCTGAGCTTCATCCTGACCGATGGTGGGCCCACACACTACACGGATGATGCCGGACGCACGGTGAGCGCCACAGCGATCGACGCCACCGCCATCAAGGAGGCCGCCGACGCCTATACCGAGCTGGCCGCGCTCAGTAGCGTGAGAGCGGTCGGCATCGGTGACGCGACCAGGGAAGATGTTCTCGAGTTTTTCGACAATACGGATGTGTCGGGCACCGGGGCGCTGTCTTACCAGGGCACCGTGGTCGATGGTGTCAGGCTTGCCAATTTCACGCGCGGTTCGACGGACGCGCTGAGGGTAGAGACCTGGACCAAGGTCTCCGACGCCAACACGGTGGCGGCCCAGTTCGGGGGCAAGTTGCGGATCAGGGACAACGCCAATGACGACCAGGCGGCGGAAGTGGTCAGTACCTCTTTCTTCGTCGATGACGATCCCGATGACCAGCTGTATACCTCGCTGCTGTTTCGCTACAGCACCAGTGTGTTCAGTCAGTCGAACGATTCGATGGGTTATGTGGTCGAGGTGCGGGAAGGTGGCCAATGGCAGGAGTACGCCAGCAGTTCACTGACCTACGCCCCGAACTGGACGACGGTCGATACCGGCTTTCTCGAGACGGGGGAGTATCGTCTCCGGTTCCTGGTCGACAGCGGCAACCGCACCAACGACAGTCTCGATATCGATCAGATCCGACTGGAGCAGCGCCTGCTCGACGATGGAGACATTCTCGAGACCGGGCAGGTGGAGGTGGTCAATACCGCCGAAGAACTGGAAGCGGCCCTGTTTGGCGGAGGCAGCCAGGCCGAGTTGGCCGCGCTGGGCGATGATGTCCTGGCAGGCAACGAGGGAGACGATGTCCTGTTCGGCGATACCGTCAACAGCGATGGACTGTCCTGGGTGGATGGCGACAGTGGCGAGAGTTTCCAGGCGGGAGAACACGATGGCTTGGGCTATCTCGGCCTTGTCGAGTTCCTGAGGTGGAGCGTGAATGGTGGGGCGGAGCCGACGGATCAGCAGATCATCGACTACGTCAGGGACAACGTCGAGACCCTGGCTATCGCGGATCGGTCTGACGGTGGCAACGACAGCCTGTCCGGCGGTGCCGGTGAAGACATCCTGAACGGTGGCGGCGGCGACGACCTGCTGATCGGCGGTGCCGATGATGATCTGTTGGTCGGCGGTGCCGGGGCCGATGTCTTCGCCTGGGAGTTTGGTGACGCGGGCAGCACAACGGCACCGGCGCAGGACACCGTGGCCGACTTCACCGTTGGTGAGTATGGCGTTGAGGCCGAGGCCGACCGGCTTGATCTTGCCGATCTTCTTCAGGGCGCCGACGAGGACAATCTGGCGGACTACCTTCAGGCCAGTCAGGACGGGGACGATACCCTGTTGTCCATCAGCAGCGAAGGCAACCTGGCGGCTGGAGGTGGCAACGCCGATCAGGTTGTTGTGCTTCAGGGCGTGCAGATAGGCGCAGACGGTGACGCATTCCTGCAGAACCTGCTCGACGATGGTCAGTTGAGAGTCGAGTAACGCAGGCGAGTAAAGCAGGCCAGGAAAGCAGGCGAGGGAAGGTGGGGTAGGCGGTCAGCCGCCCACCCAGTGACACGGCCTTTGCTGGCAAGGCATGAAAAAGCGCCCCGGGGAGTTGAACGCAACTCGCTCCCCGGGGCGCTTCCTTGTGATTCAAGGCTCGAGTCGGTCTGGCGACAGGCTCGAGCCGTTGACCGTCAGATGGCTCAGGCTTCCTGAGCCACCGGAATCACGTTCGAGGCGGCCTTCTGGTACTCCTCGATTTCGTGGAAGTTCATGTAGCGATAGATCTCGCCGGCCATGGCGTCGAACTCGCCCATGTAGCGGCGGTACTCATCGACGCTCGGCAGGCGACCTTCCACGGCGGCCACGGCGGCCAGTTCGGCGGAGGCCAGGAAGACGTCGGCGCCATCACCCAGACGGTTGGGGAAGTTACGGGTGGAGGTGGACACCACCGTGCTCTTGGCGGCGACGCGGGCCTGGTTACCCATGCACAGCGAGCAACCCGGCATTTCCATGCGCGCGCCGGCGCGGCCGTAGATGCCGTAGTAGCCTTCCTCGGTCAGCTGGTGCTGGTCCATCTTGGTCGGCGGGGCGAGCCACAGCTTGGTCTTCAGGCTGCCGGCGGGCTGCTTCTCGAGCAGCTTGCCGGCGGCACGGAAGTGGCCGATGTTGGTCATGCACGAACCGATGAACACCTCGTCGATGCTCTGACCTGCCACCTCGGACAGCAGACGGGCGTCGTCCGGGTCGTTGGGGGCACACAGCACCGGCTCCTTGAGCTGCTCCAGGTCGATCTCGATGACCTCGGCATACTCGGCGTCGGCGTCTGCGCGCATCAGGCTCGGGTCGGCCAGCCACTCTTCCATGGCCAGGATGCGACGCTCGATGGTGCGCTTGTCACCGTAGCCATTGGCGATCATCCACTTGAGCAGGGTGATGTTCGACTTCAGGTACTCGGAGACAGAGTCTTCGGACAGGGTGATGGTGCAGCCCGCCGCGGAGCGCTCGGCACTGGCATCGGACAGCTCGAAGGCCTGCTCGACGGTAAGATCCTCGAGGCCCTCGATCTCCAGCACGCGACCAGAGAAGGCGTTCTTCTTGCCGGACTTCTCGACGGTCAGAAGCCCCTTCTGGATGGCGTAGTAGGGAATGGCGTGGACCAGGTCACGCAGGGTGACACCAGGCTGACGCTTGCCCTTGAAGCGCACCAGGATGGACTCCGGCATGTCCAGCGGCATGACACCGGTGGCAGCGGCGAAGGCCACCAGGCCAGAGCCCGCCGGGAAGGAGATACCCATCGGGAAACGCGTGTGGGAGTCACCGCCGGTGCCGACGGTGTCCGGCAGCAGCATGCGGTTCAGCCAGGAGTGGATGATGCCGTCGCCCGGGCGCAACGATACGCCGCCACGGTTCATGATGAAGTCCGGCAGGGTGTGGTGGGTTTCCACGTCCACCGGCTTCGGGTAGGCACTGGTGTGGCAGAACGACTGCATGACCAGATCCGCCTGGAAGCCCAGGCAGGCCAGGTCCTTGAGCTCGTCACGGGTCATCGGACCGGTGGTGTCCTGAGAGCCGACGGTGGTCATCTTCGGCTCGCAGTACATGCCGGGACGCACGCCTTCCAGGCCGCAGGCCTTGCCGACCATCTTCTGGGCCAGGGTGAAGCCCTTGCCGGTGTCCTTGGGCTGCTCGGGCAGGCGGAAGACGTCGGACTGCTCCAGACCCAGCGCCTTGCGCGCGTTGTCGGTCAGACCGCGACCGATGATCAGCGGGATACGGCCGCCTGCGCGGACCTCGTCGAGGATGACCTGAGTCTTCAGCTCGAAGGTAGAGATGACTTCGTCGGTGTCGTGACGGCAGACCTTGCCTTCGTAGGGGTAGACGTCGATGACGTCGCCCATTTCCATCTTCGACACATCCATCTCGACCGGCAGGGCGCCGGCGTCTTCCATGGTGTTGAAGAAGATCGGGGCGATCTTGCCGCCGAAGCAGAAGCCACCGGCGCGCTTGTTGGGCACATTGGGGATGTCGTCGCCGAAGAACCACAGCACCGAGTTGGTGGCGGACTTGCGCGAGGAACCGGTACCCACCACATCGCCGACGTAGGCCACCGGGAAGCCCTTGGCCTTGACCGCTTCGATCTGCGCCATGGGGCCCTTGGTGCCGGGGACTTCGGGCTCGATGCCGTCACGCTCGTTCTTGAGCATGGCGTTGGCATGCAGCGGAATATCCGGACGTGACCAGGCGTCGGGGGCCGGGGAGAGGTCGTCGGTGTTGGTCTCGCCGGGCACCTTGAACACGGTCAGGGTGATCTTGTCGGCCAGTGCCGGCTTGGACAGGAACCATTCGGCGTCGGCCCAGGACTGCATCACGTCCTTGGCCACCTCGTTGCCGGCCTTGGCGCGGTCGGCGACGTCGTGGAAGGCGTCGAACATCAGCAGGGTGTGCTTGAGCTGCTCGCCGGCTTCCTTGGCAAGCTCGGCATCATCGAGCAGTTCGACCAGGGTCGCGATGTTGTAACCACCCTGCATGGTGCCCAGCAGCTTGACGGCATGCACCTTGTCGATGAGCGGAGATTCGGCTTCGCCCTTGGCCAGGGCGGTCAGGAAACCGGCCTTGACGTAGGCGGCCTCGTCCACCCCGGGCGGAACGCGGTTGGTCAGCAGATCGAGGACAGTCTCTTCTTCTCCGGCGGGCGGCGCCTTGAGCAGTTCGACCAGTTCGGCGACCTGTTCGGCGTTCAGCGGCTTGGGGGGAATGCCTTCCTGGGCACGCTCTTCGACATGTTGGCGATAGGCTTCAAGCACGTGGGGGCCCTCATTGGTTTGTGGTGGTCACGCTCGAACGCGTCTCGCTCGAACGTGAGGGACACGCTGTCAACGGTGGCCGGGATTCTAGAATAAACTGTCGACAATGTTAAGAGAGCCCGTCATGACGGGCTTTGAACTTTGGTCGCCGAGGCCGGTTCGTGCCTATTCGACTGGGGTAGGGGTGTGTCCGCTCGAGGCAGGCGTTACCATGTGCCGATTCAATTTTTAGCACGATGAGGTGTCCGACGATGACCCAAGTTGTGGTGTCGCCCTGCGTCGGGCTGTGTTCGACCACGGTGGGCGATAACGTCTGCCGCGGCTGTCAGCGCCATGATCAGGAAATTCTGCGCTGGTTCTCGCTGGATGGTGAGGAGCGTGAGAGGCGGATCGGAGAACTGGACGCTCTGCGTATCGAGGTGGCCGCGAATTTCGTCGAGGTGATCGACGAAGACCTGCTGGAGCGCCAGATGCGACGCCATCGCGTGCGTTTTCGTTCGTCCCAGCCGGCGGCGTCGCGGGTGATAGAGCTGCTGAGGGTGGGGCGTGATCGTATCGGCGACCTGGCAGCCTACGGTATCGTGCTGCGCCCAGGTGTGCCGGACCAGCCTCAGCAGTTGTACGCCGCCATCAGCCAGGCCCTTCAGCAGGCCGCCGAAGAACGTCGGACACTTCATCTCGAGTCCGGGCCCGATGGGGCCCCGCAATGGAAACCGCTTTCATGAATGTCACCATCAGCCCCGACCATGACACCTCGCTGCCTGAGGAGCTTCTCGATTTCCTGCCGTGTGCGACACCGAATGCATGGGTCGATTGGGCGCTGGACAATGAAACCCTGTTGTTGATCGATCACGCCCAGTGCGAGAAGAAAGCGGCGTCTACGGCCATGAGTCTGATGTATCGCTACGTGGATCACGTCGACCTGCTGACCAAGATGTCGCAATTGGCCCGTGAAGAGCTTCTGCACTTCGAGCAGGTCGTGAAAATCATGCGCGCCAGGGGGATTGAGTACCGCCATCTCAGCGCATCGCGCTATGCTGAAGGACTGAGGGAACTGGTCAGGCGCGATGAGCCGGAGCGTCTGGTGGATGTGCTGATCGTCGGTGCCTTGATCGAGGCGCGCAGTTGTGAACGCTTTGCGCGACTTATTCCACATCTCGACGACGAACTTGCCAAGTTCTACCGAGGTCTGGTTAAGTCGGAAGGACGCCACTTCGAGGACTACATCACACTGGCGAGCCAGCTTTCAGACGCGCCGATAGAAGCGCGCATTGCGGTCTTCAAGGCCCGCGAAGAGCAACTTGTGACGACCCCGGACGTCGCCTTTCGATTTCACAGCGGTGTGCCGGCCTGAGGCCGATAGCACCGCCACGCAGGGACACCATCATGCGGGACGCCCAACACGATGCTTCCCAGATAACGGACCAGGACCACCTGGCACTCTTTGGGCACTTTTCCCTCAACCTGGGAGACGATGTCCTCGTTCAATTCAGCTACGACAAGGTCAAGGCGCTGCTGGTCTACCTGCTGCTGCATCAGCAGCCGGTCAACCGCGCGACCCTGGCCGAACTGCTGTGGCCTGACCAGGGGTTGTCCTCCGGTCGCACCAACCTGAGACATGCCCTTCACTGTCTGCGCCAGTCGCTGGGGGATGAGGCCGACAAGGTGTTGACGGTGTCGCGCCAGACCATCGCCTTTCAACTGCCGGCGCAATGGGGGTTCGATGTTCATGACCTGCAGAGGCTGCTGGAGGGTAATCGTGACATCGACACCCTGGAAGAATTGCTGGGGTTGTATCGAGGCGACCTGGTGGAGGAGCTGCAGCTACCGGCCTGTCCCGACTTCCAGCGTTGGCTGATTCAGGTGCGCAACGAGTGGCGCCAGCGAGTCATTCGCTTCGCTGAAGACGTGCTCGATCAGGAAGGCAGCATCCCCGATGCGCTGTTGCAGGAGCTGGTCAGCCGATTTTCCGGCTACGCCCCCTTTCATGAAAAGCTGGTGCGCCAACTGGCCGAGCAAGGCCAGATGGCGGCGGCGCATGAGCAGTACAACGCCTTCCTGCAGTTGCTGGCGCTGTCCGGGCAACAGCCAGACCCCAGTTTCCTGCAGTTGGCTTGCTATTGGTCCGACGGGCAGCCCGAAAACCCGTCCTTGTCGCCCAAGGGCGCCTTCTCGCGGACCCTGGCGATGGACAGTCCGCCGCTCGGCGAAGAGGAGGTCGAGCACCGGCAGCTGTCGGTCATGGCGATTCGCCTGACACTGGACGGCGACATGGGCAGCCGGGCCGAGACACGGGCCTGTCTGGCATTGCAGATTGAACTGATGCGCTGGCTTGAGAAGCAGTGCCACCATCTGGGTGGCTTCTGGTTGCCCGGTGCCACGGGCGGGCTGGGGCTTGCCTGTTTCGGTACCCATGGGCCGGCGCATCAGCTGGCCGAACTGGTGGCCCTGTACGAACACTGTCGACGTCTGTTGGCGGAAGAGTCGCAGCGACACTGGACCGGTGAAGGGAGCCTGCCCCGCATGACCCTGGCGGCGGGCCTGAACAGCGGCCAGGTGGTCTATCTGCCGTCGCGCCACCTGGTGGATCCGCTGGGTCAGGTGACCCAGCGGGCACTCGACCTGATGAGCGCCGCCGAGGGCAGCGAACTCGTCATTTCTCAGGAGGCCAGCCAGCACATGCCGCCGGCGCTGGACCTGCAACCGAGGTTGTTTTCCCGGTTGGTGGCAAGCGACGGCCGAGTCCGCCTGCGTGCCCTGGTGCTGGGCACCAATGAGGGCGGCCGTGACGCGACGCCACCAAGCCTGGTGGGGCGCGAGAACGCGCTGCGCATGCTGCGCGACGCCCTGGCGCGGGCCGGTATCGGTCTGCGTCAGAGCGTGCTGGTGAAGGGGCCATCGGGGCTTGGCAAGTCGGCACTGCTGGTGGGGTTTCGTCACCTTGAGCAGAGTCGCGACGCCACCATCTGCTGGCAGCCCAACACCCGCATGTCGGTGCAGGAATCCTATGGTGTGGCGCGCCACCTGGTGCGCTGGCATCTGGGGGGCGAGATCGACAGCGAGGGCCTGGCCGCGTTGGTCGAGCGCCTGGGGCTAAGCGAGCTGGATGACGACGATATTCGTTGGCTCGAAGAGGCCATGGGTATTCGCGAACCTCACGAAGTCTCGCTGCTGGCGCAGAGCAGCGAGGCGGTGGAAGCGGTGGTGGCGCTTCTGCATGGGCTGATTCATGAGCTGTCACAGGAACGTCCGCTGGTACTGATGATCGACGACTTGCAGTGGGTCGACGAGCCATCGTTCAAGGTGCTGGCCGGCCTCCAAGCGCGGCTGCCGATCAACTGTCCGCTGTTGTTGATCGCCAGCCATCATGGTCGTGAATCCTTGCCCACCCGACTGCACTGGGATCAGCAGATTGCGCTTGGCAGGCTCGATGCCATGCAGTCATCGCGGCTGTTGACCCAGCTGGCTCGGCGCTATCGGCTGCATCTGTCGCCGCGCCTGCGAGGCCAGATCATCGAGCGCTGCGATGGCGTCCCGCTCTACCTGCAGGAGATCTGTCGTCGTCTCGACATGGACCGGCGGGAAGGGCGTAGCGTCCAGCTCGACGAACTGCCCCACGGCCTGCTTGGCCTGTTGACCAGTCGCATCGATCAACTGGATGGCGATCGCGAAGTGGCGCACATCGCGGCGGTGCTGGGTCGCCACTTCCGCTTCGACTTTCTGGCCGAGTGCAGTGGTTGGGAGCCGGAACGGCTGAGCCGGGCGCTGGAAGAAATGCGTCGACTCGAGATCATCGAGCCGTCCGATGGTGATGTGGGCGCGCGAGAATTTCAGTTCACCCACCAGCTTCTGCATGAGGCAGCCTATCTTTCCTGTCCGCGTGACGTGCGGGTCGACATGCATCGCCGCGTGGTTCAGTTGATCGAAGAACGTTTCCCGGTGTGGATCAGTCGTCATCCCGGTGACTTCGCCATGCACCTGCGGCGCAGCGGTCACTACGCTCGAGGCGCGCGCTACTTCGAGCTTGCCGCCCGGGAGGCGCTCAAGGTCAGTGCCAATCGCACGGCGCTGAAGATGGCCGACGCCGGCCTCGCCAGTCTGCGCCAGGTCGAGCCTCAGGCTGAGCGTGAAATCAGCCTGCTGACGGTGCGTGGTCAGGCCGCTTTCGCTCTGGAGGGGCATGGTTCGCCTACCGCCCACGAGAGCTTCGTCAAGGCACGCGAGCTGCTGGCTGAGTGCACCACCGACCTCGAGGATGAGGACGATCTCGAGCAGGCGTTCCTGGTCAAGTGGGGACTATGGGTTGGCTGCAGTCAGCGCAACGCCCACGCCGACGCCTTTCTGCTGGCCTCGCGGCTGAACGATCTCGCCTTGCGCCTTGAGGACCCGCGCTACCAGCGCCTGGCCGACTACGCCGGGGCAAGCTGTGAGTACTGGGCTGGCAGAATTCGCCAGGCCTATGACCATCTGGAAGAGCTGGATCCGCTGAATAAGCCGATGATGATCGAGTGGTTGCCGTTCTCTGACCACCCGCAGGTGGCGGCTGCCTGCTTCCAGGGATGGGCGCTGTGTCTGCGTGGCGACTACCAGCGGGCGGAACGCCATGTGGAATCGGCCATCCGCCTGGCGGAAGAGATCCATCATCCCGGCAGTCTGGCGATGGCGCTGATGTACGCCTCTGCGTTGTACCGCCAGCTTGGGCATGTCCACGAGGCGGCCAATCGGGCCCAGCGAGCGTATGAGCTCACCGGCAGCTCCGATCTGCACCTATGGCAGGTCGCCTCCCGTGCGGTACTGGGATGGCAGCAGGCGTTGGCGGGGAGTCGTGAAGGCCTGCAGCAGCTTCAGGCGGCCCACGAGGAACTGGCGGAAGTGACCGGCCGGGACCCGAGTCAGCGTCCGAACCTGTGGTACGTGGACGCCTGTCTTGCCATGGGGGAGCTGGAGCAGGCCGAAGACTATCTGGATCAGTGTCTGCTGATGGCCCGAGAGCGCACGACGTTGTTTGTCCCGGAGCTTGCCACCCAGTTGGCGCTGGTACGCCACCGCCTGGGTCGCGACGCCGAAGCGGTACGGACCCTCGCCGAGCAGGCGCGCACCCAGGCGGAGCGGGACGGCAACCTTCATCAATTGCTCGGGGCCCTGGAAGTCTGGCTGACGTGTGTCGATCCTGACGACGATGCGGTTCGAAGCGAGTTTCGCCGCCTGCTGTCCCAGGTCAGCCTGAGTGATGCGCCGGTGTTGATGCGCTGGCGAAGCCTGCTCGATCGTCGGGTATCGCAGACCACCGACGCTTGATGCGCGAGCTGCCCATTCACTGACGTCTCACCGACAGGACGACGCCCGACTGGCTTGGCCAGTCGGGCGTTTCTGTTTGTTTCTCCCAGGCGCCTCGCGCTGTCAGCTCAAGGCGTCCCCAGTCTGCGTGTTCTCGCCGCCAGCGCTCCTGTGCAAGGGCCAATTTCGCACCAGGTTGTTCCGAAATCAGCACGAAATAGACGAGAAAGCGTACAAAAGTGGCAGCCGAAAGCATGACTTTCTATGGTGACTAGGAGGAAAGCAGTATCTCGGAAGGTGCATTACTTGATCGTAGCGACTATTGGCCATTGGTACAGTGTGTAACGACGTGTAACGTAAGTAGTATTCTTCGTACCAGTTTACTAGCCATTGTCTTACGCTCCGTTACGAAAAATTCGAGGTCACCGTGCCTGTTACCATCGCTACTGTCAGCTCACTGCAAGGAAACGCCTGGGTCAAACGGCCGAATGGCGACGTCATCGCTCTGGAAGAAGGGGATCGTCTGGAGGTCGGCGATATCGTCATCACGGCGGACGGCGCCCTCGTGACGCTGCAGTTTGCGGACGGCAGGCCCGCTGTCACTCTGGTCGATGCGCAGCAGGTTTCGTTGCCCGAGGAGATGGGGCAGGGCGATGCTTCCTCGGTCGAGGTTCTGGACCAGGAGCAAGTAGCGGAGCTGTTGCGGCTGCTTGAGTCGGAGGTGCCCGATCTGCTTGAGGCGATAGAGGCGCCTGGCGTGGGGGAAAGTGGCGGTGGCGCGGAAGAGGGCTTCGATTTCGTGCGCCTGTTGCGCATCTCCGAGTCTGTTGATCCCCAGAGCTACTCCTTTGGTGGGGCGGGAGCAGTGGAGTCGCTGGAGCCGGTAGAGGGCGGTGGGACTCCCGTCGCCGACGACGAAGAGGTTTTCCTGGCGGAAGGTGAGCCCGATCTACCGCCGATCGAAGAGGGAGAGGGCTCTGTTTCGGCCGGAGACAACAGCGTCGTTGAAGGAAGTGGCCAATCTGTCACCGGCAGCGTGACAGTGACGGCTCCTGCCGGTGTGGCGCGTGTTGCTGTCTCGGGCGTCGATGTATCGGGCGCTTCGGCCGCAACGCCAGTCCTGATCGATGGGCAGCACGGTACCCTTGCGATCACCGGCTTCGATCCTGATACCGGGACGATCGACTACGTCTATACCGAAGACGGCCAGCCAGCCGACCACTCTGCTGGCGACGACAGCGTATTTGATCGCTTCGAGGTGGTGGTGACCGACAACCGGGGGGCGCAAGCCAGTGACAGCCTGGACATTGCCATTGTCGATTCTGTGCCGACGGCTCTTGATGATGACGCGCTCATCGGTGAAGACAGCAGCGTGCCGCTGACCGGCAGTGTTCTTGGTAACGACGATCCTGGCGAAGATGGCCTGGCAACAGTCAGCTTTTTATCGACTCAGGGTCGCTACGGCAGTCTGATCGACAACGGTGATGGTACCTGGAGCTACAGTGTTGACTCCGACAGCGCCCCGGTGCAGGCGCTCAAGGACGGTGACACGCTGTCCGAGACGTTCAGCTACACCATCACCGACGGCGATGGTGACAGCGATACCGCGACCCTGACGATCACCATCAAAGGTGACGATGATGCCCCGCCGACGGTGACCATCCCCGATCGTAACGGCCCAAGCGATGGAGCTGATCCGAATGAGGCTGGCGCCGGCGAGCATAGCGTGGTGGAAGGTAGCAAGGCCACGGTCACTGGCACCATGACCGTGGCGGCGGAGGCCGGCATCACCGACGTTAGCCTGGGCGGTGAGGATATCACCGGGGCCAGGGCGGGCGATGACACGACCCATGTGACCCTCGAGGGTGCCCATGGCAGCGTGACGGTGACCCACTTTGATGGGGCCAGTGGCCAGATCACCTACACCTACACCGAGGATGGCGAGGCCGCCGATCACCGTGGCAGTGATCCGGTGCTGGACAGCTTTGTGCTGCAAGTCACTGACAACGAGGGTGATGTGGCCAGCGACAGCCTGGACATCAACATCCTCGATACCGTGCCGTTGGCTGAAGATGACGCTGCCCGGGTCGGTGAAGACAGCAGTGCGCCGGTTTCCGGTGACCTGCTGGATAATGACCTCGCCAGGGCCGATGGACTGAGTTTCGAAGGTTTCGACGACACCTCAGCAAAATATGGCACCTTCACCGATCACGGTGATGGCACCTGGAGCTACTCCGTCAATACGGTGAATGCGGCGGTGCAGGCCCTTGATGATGGCGAGCATCTGTTAGAGACCTTCAACTACACCGTCAGGGACGCCGATGGTGATATCAGCACTGCGACCTTGACCGTGCTGATCGACGGCAGCACGGATGGCGATCCCAATGTGGTGATTCAGGACAGCGATGGTGACGTCACGGCCGGCGACAACAGCGTAGTGGAAGGCAGTGGTGAGACGGTCTCTGGCGCGATGCTGCTGACAGCCAGCGCAGGAATCGGCACTGCGACCATCGCCGGGTCGGATATTACAAAGGCTACCGCCGACAATCCGGTGGTGATAGAAACCGACCAGGGCAAGCTTGAGATCATCGGCTTTGACAATGGTGCCGTTGATTATCGCTATACCGAGAACTCGCAAGGCGCGGATCACAGCGCCGGCGATGACAGTGTTGTCGATCGCTTCGAGGTAGTAGTCACAGACACCGCCGGTGAAAGCCGTTCCGACAGTCTAGACATCAACATCCTCGATACCGAGCCCGAGGCCGTGGCCGACACCACCAGTACCGGCGAAGACACCCCGGTCAGCTACAACGTGCTGAAGAATGATGACGGCACCAGCGACACCCAGGGTGCCGATGGTGCGACCCTGACCGAGGCCAGGGTGCAGGGCGGTGATAGTGTGGGTTCGGTGAGCTTCACCAGCGATGGCAACGTCACCTTTACCCCGGCGGCGGGCTTCGAAGGCCAGGCGGTCATCGACTACACCCTCACCGACGGCGACGGTGATACCGCGGCCTCGACCCTGACCGTGACGGTGGCGGCGGACTCCACACCGACCATCGACCCGAGCGGCCCGGACGGTGATCCGACGACCGCCGATGGCGCCTATAGCGTGCAGGAAGCAGGGCTTGATGGCGGTGCAGATCAGTCCCCGGGTAGTAACGCCGCCAGCAACAGCGAAACCACCAGCGGCCAGTTCAAGAGCAGCACCGGCAACGATGCCCTGGCGCGCTATGAGGTAAAGGACAAGGACGGCGACTGGGTCGAGATCAATGGCGATGGCACCACGGTCGCCGGTGATTACGGCACCCTGACGGTGAACACCGACGGCAGCTGGTCGTACACCCTGACAAGCAGCGCGAGTCAGGACGACAAGGGCAAAACGGGTCTGGACGATAGCGTGCCCGAGACCTTCGGCGTGCGGGTGGTGGACAGCGACGGTGATACCTCCGCCCCGGCCGATCTCACTATCGCCATCGGTGACGATGGCCCGAGTGCGGTGGCCGACACCACCAGCACCGCCGAGGACACGGCGGTCAGCTACAACGTGCTCAACAACAGTGATGACACCAGCGACACCCAGGGTGCCGATGGTGCCACCCTGACCACCGCCACTCTGCGCAATCCGAGCCAGGGCAGCGTGAGCTTCACCAGCGATGGCAGCGTCACCTTTACCCCGGCGGCGGGCTTCGAAGGCCAGGCGGTGATCGACTACACCCTCACCGATGGCGACGGTGATACCGCGTCCTCGACCCTGACCGTGACGGTGGCGGCCGACTCCACGCCGACCATCGACCCGAGCGGCCCGGACGGTGATCCGACGACCGCCGATGGCGCCTATAGCGTGCAGGAAGCGGGGCTTAATGGCGGTGCAGATCAGTCCCCGGGCAGTAACGCCGCCAGCAACAGCGAGACCACCGACGGCCAGTTCCAGAGCAGCACCGGCAACGATGACCTGGTGCGCTACGAGGTGAAGGACAAGGACGGCGACTGGGTCGAGATCAATGGCGATGGCACCACGGTCGCCGGTGATTACGGCACCCTGACGGTGAACACCGACGGCAACTGGTCGTACACCCTGACAAGCAGCGCGAGTCAGGACGACAAGGACAAAACGGGTCTGGACGATAGCGTGCCCGAGACCTTCGGCGTGCGGGTGGTGGACAGCGATGGCGATACCTCCGACCCGGCCGATCTCACTATCGCCATCGGTGACGATGGCCCGAGTGCGGTGGCCGACACCACCAGCACCGCCGAGGACACGGCGGTCAGCTACAACGTGCTCAACAACAGTGATGACACCAGCGACACCCAGGGTGCCGATGGTGCCACCCTGACCACCGCCGCTCTGCGCAATCCGAGCCAGGGCAGCGTGAGCTTTACCAGCGATGGCAACGTCACCTTTACCCCGGCGGCGGGCTTCGAAGGCCAGGCGGTGATCGACTACACCCTCACCGATGGCGACGGTGATACCGCGGCCTCGACCCTGACCGTGACGGTGGCGGCGGACTCCACACCGACCATCGACCCGAGCGGCCCGGACGGTGATCCGACGACCGCCGATGGCGCCTATAGCGTGCTGGAAGCAGGGCTGGACGGCGGAACGAATCAGCCTGCCGGCAGTAACGCCGCCAGCAACAGCGAGAGCACCAGCGGCCAGTTCCAGAGCAGCACCGGCAACGATGACCTGGCCCGCTATGAGGTGCAGAACAGCGACGGCGACTGGGTCCCGATCAATGCCGATGACACCACGGTCGCCGGTGATTACGGCACCCTGACGGTGAACACCGACGGCAGCTGGTCGTACACCCTGACAAGCAGCGCACGTCAGGACGACAAGGACAAAACGGGTCTGGACGATAGCGTGCCCGAGACCTTCGGTGTGCGGGTGGTAGACAGCGACGGCGATACCTCCGACCCGGCCAATCTCACCATCGACATCGGTGACGATGGCCCGAGTGCGGTGGCCGACACCACCAGCACCGCCGAGGACACGGCGGTCAGCTACAACGTGCTGAAGAATGATGACGGCACCAGCGACACCCAGGGTGCCGACGGCGCCTCCCTGACCACCGCCACTCTGCGCAATCCGAGCCAGGGCAGCGTGAGCTTCACCAGCGACGGCAGCGTCACCTTTACCCCGGCGGCGGGCTTCGAAGGCCAGGCGGTGATCGACTACACCCTCACCGACGGTGACGGTGATACCGCGTCCTCGACCCTGACCGTGACGGTGGCGGCCGACTCCACGCCGACCATCGACCCGAGTGGCCCGGATGGTGATCCGGCGACTGACGATGGCGCCTACAGCGTGCAGGAAGCAGGGCTGGATGGCGGTGCAGGTCAGTCTCCGGGCAGTAACGCGGCCAGCAACAGCGAAACCACCGACGGCCAGTTCAAGAGCAGCACCGGCAACGATGACCTGGCCCGCTACGAGGTGCAGAACAGCGACGGCGACTGGGTCGAGATCAACGCCAATGGCACCACGGTCACCGGCGATTACGGCACCCTGACGGTGAACACCGACGGCAACTGGTCGTACACCCTGACAAGCAGCGCGAGTCAGGACGACAAGGGCAAAACGGGGCTGGACGATAGCGTGCCCGAGACCTTCGGTGTGCGGGGGGTGGACAGCGACGGTGATACCTCCGACCCGGCCAATCTCACTATCGCCATCGGTGACGATGGCCCGAGTGCGGTGGCCGACACCACCAGCACCGCCGAGGACACGGCGGTCAGCTACAACGTGCTGAATAATGATGACGGCACCAGCGACACCCAGGGCGCCGATGGCGCCACCCTGACCACCGGCACTCTGCGCAATCCGAGCCAGGGCAGCGTGAGCTTCACCAGCGACGGCAACGTCACCTTTACCCCGGCGGCGGGCTTTGAAGGCCAGGCGGTGATCGACTACACCCTCACCGACGGCGACGGTGATACCGCGTCCTCGACCCTGACCGTGACGGTGGCGGCCGACTCCACGCCGACCATCGACCCGAGTGGCCCGGATGGTGATCCGGCGACCGCCGATGGCGCCTACAGCGTGCAGGAAGCAGGGCTGGATGGCGGTGCAGGTCAGTCTCCAGGTAGCGACGCGGCCAGCAACAGCGAGACCACCAACGGCCAGTTCAAGAGCAGCACCGGCAACGATGACCTGGCGCGCTACGAGGTGCAGAACAGCGACGGCGACTGGGTCGAGATCAACGCCGATGGCACCACGGTCGCCGGTGATTACGGCAGCCTGACGGTGAACACCGACGGTAGCTGGTCGTACACCTTGACCGACAACGTCACCCACAGCGGCACCAATCAGACCGGCCTGGACGATAGCCTGGCCGAGACCTTCGGTGTGCGGGTGGTAGACAGCGACGGCGATACCTCCGACCCGGCCAATCTCACTATCGACATCGGTGACGATGGCCCGAGTGCGGTGGCTGACACCACCAGCACCGCCGAGGATACGGCGGTCAGCTACAACGTGCTGAATAATGATGACGGCACCAGCGACACCCAGGGTGCCGATGGTGCCACCCTGACCGACGTCCGCGTGCAGGGCGGGGCCAGTGTGGGTTCGGTGAGCTTCGCGCCCAATGGCGAGATCACCTTTACCCCGGCGGCGGGCTTCGAAGGCCAGGCGGTGATCGACTACACCCTCACCGACGGTGACGGTGATACCGCGTCCTCGACCCTGACCGTGACGGTGGCGGCCGACTCCACGCCGACCATCGACCCGAGCGGCCCGGACGGTGATCCGACGACCGCCGATGGCGCCTATAGCGTGCAGGAAGCGGGGCTTAATGGCGGTGCAGATCAGTCCCCGGGCAGTAACGCCGCCAGCAACAGCGAGACCACCAGCGGCCAGTTCAAGAGCAGCACCGGCAACGATGACCTAGCGCGCTATGAGGTAAAGGACAGCGACGGCAACTGGGTCGAGATCAACGCCGATGGCACCACGGTCACCGGCGATTACGGCAGTCTGACGGTGAACACCGACGGCAGCTGGTCGTACACCCTGACAAGCAGCGCGAGTCAGGACGACAAGGACAAAACGGGTCTGGATGACAGCGTGCCCGAGACCTTCGGCGTGCGGGTGGTGGACAGCGATGGCGATACCTCCGCCCCGGCCAATCTCACTATCGACATCGGTGACGATGGCCCGAGTGCCGTGGCCGACACCACCAGCACCGCCGAGGACACGGCGGTCAGCTACAACGTGCTGAAGAATGATGACGGCACCAGCGACACCCAGGGCGCCGACGGCGCCACCCTGACCACCGCCACTCTGCGCAATCCGAGCCAGGGCAGCGTGAGCTTCACCAGCGATGGCAACGTCACCTTTACCCCGGCGGCGGGCTTCGAAGGCCAGGCGGTGATCGACTACACCCTCACCGACGGTGACGGTGACACCGCGTCCTCGACCCTGACCGTGACGGTGGCGGCAGACTCCACGCCGACCACACCGTCGACCGACACCGATCCGACCACCGAGAGCCCCGTGGCGACCGTCGATGAAGATGGTTTGTCCGGTGGCAACAAGGGCGGCACTGGCGATGTGGGCGGACAGTTCACCGTCGCCACCGGAAATCTGGGTTATCGCTTTGGCGACGATGGTGCGGCCAGCAGCAAGGCTTTCCAATGGAATCTGAAGGATCTGCCCGACCTCTATACAGCAGATGGACGTAAGGTGGAGTTCGCACTAGTCGACGGTGGACATACCGTGGCCGGCAGCGTAGCCGGCGCCAGCGGCGCCGAGCCAGTCATCACCATCAAGCTGACCGATCAGGCCACAGGAGGTTATGAGGTAACCCTGCACCAGGCGATTGAGCACGCCGAAGGCAAGGACGAAAATGACCTGTCGTTCAATGTCGGCTACACCGTGACGGATGCCGATGGTAGCCAGGCTGACGGCAAGTTGTCGGTGGTGATCGATGACGATACGCCTCAGGCATTCGAGGCTCAGCATGGTGTTCTCACTAGCGGCATGCTGGGTGACGTCAATTTTTCCGATACCGCAGGGGCTGATGGGGCCGACTCTGTAGTATTCACTTCTTCCATTGATGGAACGGAAGTGGCAAGCCTGAATGGCGGGAGGGTAGTCACTTCCAATGGTGACAGCCTCACCTATGAACTCAGCAGCGATGGCAAGACGCTGGAAGCGAAGTCTGCTGGTGGTGACGTGGCGTTTGAAGTTGGCCTGACAGCAGATGGAGCCCGCTATGAGGTCACTGTCCACGATAGTGGAATCAAGGCCATAGTTAGCACCTCCCTGTCGGTTGCTGATGATGGCAACAAACTCACTCCTCAGGGGAATGGACACAGCTTTATCAGCTTCGACGGCGAAGCCGGCGCCCCCGATGTCCTCGTATCTAACTGGACGTTTCGGACTGGCGCCGGTGCTGAGGGTGAGGCAGGCTCAATTGTTGTAGATCAGGGCCGCCTGGGCCAAGGCAGCAATGCGACGACTGGTGATGGGGAAGTTATCCGATTCGATTTTGTCGACAACCTGGCAGTGTCGGGTAGCGAGGCGAGTTGGGATAATCATCGTGGTGCCACGCATTTCGAACAGACGATTTATCGGGGTGACACCAATACCGGCGGACCCAAGCTTCAGCTTTCAGCCTTTTCATTGGCGCCGGATGAGGATAGCACCAGCGGAAACCCCTATGAACTGAACAGAGAAGAGAAACTTGCACTCCAGGCTGGCGATGTGCGTTTCTTCAATGCTTCGGGCACCGATGTCACTTCTCTAGTGACGATTGCCGAGAACGCGGACGGTTCGCTATCGATTAGCGAAATTCCTGACGGTGCCAGGCTGACGCTGACCTCTGATGAGGCTTTCGAGGCCTTGGAGTTTGAGGGACTGGGTGACAAATACCAGTTCACGCAGGGTGACGATTTTGCCTTCACTTGGCTGGATCAAGGCCTGACGTTGCCATTGGAAGGTACGGATGGTGACGGTGACAAGGCCGAAGGCAGCCTTGAGCTTACTCTGCCGGGCAGGGTTCAGTTGGCCGGACTCGACCCTTTCGCTTCCGAACTGGTCGTCAGCGAGGCCAACCTGGCCGATGGTAGTCAGCGCAATAGCAGCGAACTGACACGCGCCGGCAGCTTCGACATCGGTACGCCGGATGGACTCGAGACGCTTAGCATCGGCGGTCGAAGCCTGGCGCTTGCCGACCTGCAAGCCTTGTCCGGCGATCCCGTCGCCCTGGATACCCCTTACGGCACTCTGACCTTGACGGGATACAGCGGTGATGCGAGCGGAGGTACGCTCAGCTACGAGTATCTGCTGGAGCGTAAGGTCGACAACGACAGTCAGAGCGGGGCCACGGATACGGAATTCGCGGATACCTTCGCTGTTGAGGTGGTTGATGTCCGGGGCAATACGGCGTCTGGCGAATTGGATGTCGCCATCATCGATGATACCCCGTCTGATTTTGTGGCAGACACCGGGCTCCTGGTGACGGGCTCCAGCGGCCATATCAACCTCGAAGAGGCCGGCGCGGATGGTCTTCGTGATATCGGCTTCGACGCCTCGCTCGATGGCCAACGAGTGTTTGACCAGGACGGTAACGCGCTTTTCCTGGTGACTCAGCCGCTATTCTGGAAGTTGAGTGCCGACGGCTCGACCATGCAAGCCGTCGCTGGCGACACAGTGGCCTTTGAAGTGGGCCTGTCCGACGATGGCTCACAGTACGATGTGACCAGCTTCGAGCGTATCAATACAGGATGGACTCGTTCAGACTTCAAGACGAACGAGACGACAGCCCTGGGTGGCTCACATCGCGTCTACAGGACTGCGGATGATGATGAGGCCGATGTATTGATCACCGGCTTCGATACAAGCTTGAATCGGCATGTTGCTGTAGAAGCTCAGAATCCGGGCTATGCCAACCGGTTGTACGTTCGCAGCAACGCCGAGTCTCCCCAGAGCACAGGCAACAATGAACTCATTCGCTTTGATTTCGTCGATTCCGCCAGCCTTAGAAGCGGTGAAGGCCTGTCCTGGGGAGACCATCAGGCGGTCTACGCCTTCAGCTTTGGTGCCAATCCGGGAGGGGCGGCCAGCCAGCAGTACTCCACCGTAATTCTGGAGGCGATCGCCTATGCCGATGATGACGGCGGTTCGGGGTCTCCTTACCGACAGTCCGGCGATGTTCTCCGGTTGACGGCTGACGATGTCCGGGTGGGCCCTCCAGGGAGCCAGCCTGCTTCTGTCAGTATCCAGGAGCTGGCCGATGGCAGGATTAAGGTCAGCGGTATTTCCTCGGGTGACTTCGTGCACCTGAATACCAGTGGCAGTGCGCCCTTCGAGGCGGTCAATCTTTATGGTGACACTGACGCCAACAGCTTTTACCTGACGGGTGCCCAGTACAACTCGTTGCCTGAGGCCGGCAGCATCGACATCGCCCTGAGTGCGACCGACAACGACGGGGATGCCGCCAGCGGCACGCTGACGCTGGAAAACAGGGAGGCAGCGATCCCGTCCACGCCGGAAAGTGATGGCGATCCGAGCACCCTGAACCCGACGGCCACCCTCGACGAGGATGGCCTGACCGGTGGCAACGCTGGCGGCAGCGGCGATGTGGCGGGTGAGGACACGGTCACGACCGGTACACTGGGCTACAGCTTTGGCGGCGATGGCGCTGCGGCGAGCGGGGCCTTTTCCTGGAACGTCGCGAGCCTGCCGGGCGATCTGAAGACGGTAGATGGTCGAGCGGTAAGCTTCCAGTTGAGCAGCGATGGCCACACCCTGACCGGCACAGCGAGCGATGGCAGTGGCGGCAGCGAAGACGTGGTTACCATCGCCTTGACCGATCAGAGCAGTGGAGCCTATCAGGTGACGCTGCACCAGGCGCTCGCTCATGCAGCCGGTAACGACGAAAACGATCTGCTGTTCGATGCCACCTATACCATCGTCGACGCCGATGGCAGCCAGGCCGATGGTGCCCTGTCAGTGGTCATCGATGACGATGCCCCGGTGGCCGCGAGCGATACTAATGCCACCATCGAGAACATGGCGCCGGTCTCCGGCAACGTGATCGGTGGTCCGGGGGCATCCAGCGGTGATCAGGCCGATGCCCCCGGTGCTGACTGGGCCAGCGTCACCGCCGTCAGCCTGGGTTCTACCACGGTGTCCTCGTTGAATGCTGACGGCAAGCTGGTGATTCAGGGGCAGTACGGCACCCTGACGCTCGATGCCCAGGGCGGATATAGCTACGCGCTGGATAGTGACAATGCCGAGGTCGCGGCGCTCGACAAGGGGCAGACCGTCGATGAGAGCTTTACCTATACGCTGACCGATGGAGACGGCGATGCCAGTGATGCCAACCTGACCATTACCGTGACAGCTACCGACGACGATGCCCTGGTGGTTGGCACGAACCGTGACAACAGCGTTCAGGGCGGTGGTGGAAATGACGTCCTGATCGGTGACACCGGCGGCAAGTACAGCGTGGTTGAGCCGGCTCAGAACTACAACCTGTCCTTTATCCTGGATACGTCGGGCAGCATGGCGTTTGAGCTTGGCGATACCGGCAAGACGCGGCTTGAGGTCGCGGTAGAGGCGCTCAAGGCCAAGCTGGATGAGCTCGCGACGTTTGAGGGGGGCATTAATGTACAACTTGTCGGTTTTGCCGAGACCGCAAAGTCGGAGCAGTTCTTGAACTTGTCGCAGGACAACGTCCAGGATGCCAAGGACTTTCTGGATTCTTTAGTGGCGAAAGATGGCACCAATTACGAAGAAGCGTTTAGCGAAGCTAATTCGTGGATGAGCCAGCAAAGTACCAGTGACTTCGACAATGTGACCTACTTCTTGAGTGATGGAAGTCCAACTATCCATAACACGGATAGCGGAGTCAGCGGGGCGAGCAATGACACTTCTTTCTCGAACGTCTCTCAAGGGGTTGATGCGTATCACCGGCTTGCTTCAATCAGTCAGGTTGAAGCGGTTGGCATCGGCGACGACGTCAATCGTGAGATCCTTAAAGTGGTCGACAATACCACTGTCGATGGCAAGCTCGAGTTGGTGCCCATTCCGCTGGATACCGGCGCGCTTGTAAATGAAGTGACCCTCGCTACCTTCGCAGCGGGCGATACCGGCAGCCTGGGTCAATCGAACGATTGGGAGAAGACAAGCGGGAGCGGCTCGGTTTCTATCGAGAGGAACCTGAGAGGCGAGTACTTGCGAATCGCTGACACTGGTACCACCGATGGCGCCACCACTGTGGTCAGTGACAGTTTCGTGGTGCCTATGACTGCCAGCGATAATGATTTCTATAGTATTGCCTTTACCTATGAAACGAGCAACTCCGCCCCTCCAGCAGTCTTTCATGTGCAAGACCACTTTGTCTGGCGTGTGGAGCAGCTGGAGGATAACGGAAGTTGGGTGACGGTCGCAAATAGCTTCGAGCCTCCGGTTGGTTCAAGCCTGACCACTCAGATCATGACCAATAGCTTGAAAGGTGGAACCTACCGCCTGGCGTTTGATGTTGAGAATATGGTTAACAGCGGAGAGTTCGTGTTAGCAGTGCATAATATAGAGCAGAATCTATACAGCTACACTGACGACGAACTGGTGCCAGCCGGTGAAGATCTTATCGTCAATTCCGCCGAGGAGTTCGAGACCGCACTCGATGGTGGCTCGTCTTCCGATGTGCCGCAGGAGGTTGGAAACGACCATCTGATCGGGGGTGCGGGGGACGATATCCTGTTCGGCGATCAGATCGAACCCGCAGGCGTCGGTGGTGAGGCCGGTAGTGGCTATGACGGTCTGGTCGACCATCTGACCCGCCAGAACGGTGCGGAGCCGACCCAGGAAGAGACGCTCGACTTCATCAAGGCCAACTACGACAAGCTGATCGATACGACCCGTACCGATGGCGGTCAGGACCGTCTGGAAGGCGGGCAGGGAGACGATCAACTGTTTGCCAGTGCCAACGATGACATCTTGATCGGCGGCGCCGGTGACGACTTCCTGCTGGGTGGACTGGGGTCCGACACCTTCGAATGGAATCTGGGAGACGCCGGCAGTGCCACCGACCCAGCCCTCGATGTGGTCAGCGATTTCCACCTCAAGGACCCGACCCTGAGCATGGACCCGGAGGCCGACAAGCTGTCACTGGGGGATCTGCTCAACGACTTTGACTCCTCGAGCACCGACCCTGAACAGTCGGCGCTGGATAGCTTTGTCTTTGCCCAGGAAGAGAACGGGGACACCGTGCTCTACATCAAGAGCGATGGCGGGCTCGATGATCAGCATGGCAACGCCGATCAGAAGATCACCCTGAGCGGTGTCAGCATGGACGGTCAGTCGTCGGAGGCCTTCCTGACGATGCTGCGTAATAACGGCCAGCTCGACGTGGAGTAGACCTGGGTCGTCATGACCAGGGTTGTCATGAAGGTCGTTATAAGGAAGACCGGGCCACCTTTGGGTGGCCCGGTCTTTTCTAGTTGGTGGATCACTGATGAGGATGCAGTGGAGAGGGCGTCAGCAGGGAGCGCGGTAATGAGGGTTGCCTGAACATAGACAACCGGTGCAGAAGACACTGAGCGACGGCTACTCGGAGTAAGTCAGCCTGATTCAGGTCAGCCCGACTCAGGTCAGGCGTTCGAGTTCGTCAATATTGGCTAGCGCCTGGTCTCGATGGCTGCCGCAGATATCGGCGTCGTAGTCGAAGCGCTCGCACACCGCCGGGCGCTCGGGGCGGCCGAACAGGCGGCACAGGTTGTCGTCGTCGAGCTGCACGCAGCGGATGCCGGCGGGCTTGCCCGCCGGCATGCCGGGAATCGGGGAGCTGATCGACGGCGCAATGCAGCAGGCGCCGCAGCCGGGGCGGCAGCCCTGTTCGCCGGTCGCTGTGCGGGTCTTGTGCGGCGAGGAGGAGGCGATCAGTTCGCTCATGACGTTGGTTGGCTCATGGCATTCTTCAAATGCGCTTGGTTGTCTCGGTGGTCGGACACTCTCGCCGATCTCGAGATGCTATCGAGATGCTATCGAGAAGTTATCGAGAAGTTATCGAGATCGTTCGCCGGGGCTTCTTGCCGTGGCGCCCTTGTCGACGCCTTCATAGGCGCGCACCGCGGTGTCCTCACCGGTGTCCCGGGCGACGGTGGCCGCCAGCCACTGGGCGATGCGTTCCACCGTGGTGGCGCCGGGCAGGACGTGACAGCGCTCGCGGGGCAGGCGCAGGTGAAACAGGCCCTGGGGTGAGCGGTAGCCGCACTGCAGCATGTCGCCCTGGTGCTGTTCCAGGTCGTGTTCGTCCACCAGGTAGGTATCGTCGAGCCAGCGGGCGTAGCGGCGCTCGAGCTCCGGCTGTCGCACGCCGCGCTGAACGATTTCCAGCCGCGAGCGGTGGCCGTGGGCGATACGCTGGCAGTTGCCGGCGTGGCGACGAAGGCCATGGCTGTAGGTGTAGGCGGCGCCATCGATGGACTCATCGGCGAGGTGCAGTTCGATGCTGGATACCCGCTCGGGCGGTTGGCGCATCAACTGGCGTGACAGGTGCTCGGCCATGGCCTCGGGGGTAATTCTGCGCCAGGGTAGCAGGGTAAAGGCCTGGCGGGGTCCGCGCACCTCCATGGCATAGGGCGTCGTGGTGCGTACGCAGATGCCTTCGCGACATTCGCTGACGCTGACGCCAGGGGCTTCGGTAGGCACCAGCAGGGTGTGATCGGCGCCACCGTCGAGACGTGCCTTGATCCAGGGTTTGACCTCGCCGAAGTCGAACAGCATGCCGTCTTCACCGATCTCTCCATCGAGTTCGACGTCGACCAGCCAGCTTGCGCCGATCAGTCCACGATCGGGACACCACAGCGACACGTCGAGATGTGTCAGTCGTCGTACAAAGAGTGCCATCAGTCGATTCCCGCGATCTTGTGGGTCTGCAGCGACAGCCGCCAGCGTGGATGCGCCATGCAGTGCGCTACCGTGGCGGAGAGCGGCTCCTTGCGAGCGTCGCTGGCCATCAGCCCGGAGGTGTCCATCGGCTGCAGTAGAAAATGGTCGAAGTCCAGGCCCTCGAAACGCTCCGGCGGGGCGTCGGTCTGGGGATGGACGAGCTTCAGCTCGTCACCGCGGGTCTGCACCAGCGGCGCATTGCCCTTGGGGCTGACACATAGCCAGTCAATGCCGTCCGGCGCAGCCAGAGTACCGTTGGTCTCAACGCCAATCTCGAAGCCGGCAGCGTGCACCGCGTCGATCAAGGCGGCATCCAGCTGCAGCAGGGGCTCGCCACCGGTGAATACGACGTAGGGCGTGACACCCTCGTGGGGGTGTGGCCACAAGCGGGTGATGTGCTCGGCCAGGGCCTCGGCGGTGGCAAAGCGTCCGCCGTTCTGACCATCGGTGCCGACGAAGTCGGTGTCACAGAAGCGACACTGGGCGCTCGCGCGGTCCTGCTCACGGCCCGACCAGAGATTGCACCCGGCAAAGCGACAGAAGACGCTGGCGCGGCCGGCCTGTACGCCTTCTCCCTGAAGGGTATAGAAGGCTTCCTTGACGCTATACATCCTGGTGTGCTCCGCCCTGGTCTGCCTGTGCAATCGCCGGCTCGTGGCGGGTATTGGCGGCGTAGGCCAACGGATCCTCGACACCCTGGTCGGCGAAGGCGGCGAGCCGCTCCAGACAGCTGCCGCAGCGGCCACAGGCCAGGCGCCGGCCCTCGTAACAGGTCCAGGTGTCGCGGTAGTTCAGTCCCATGGACAGTCCGTCGGCCAGGATCTCGCTCTTGCTGGACCGCAGATAGGGTGCGTGGATCTCTACCGGCGAGAAATTGGCGATGGCGGCCACCGCATTCATCTGCTCGACAAACTCGGGACGACAATCCGGATAGAGCACGTGGTCACCGCCGTGGGCGCCGTAATCGACGCGACTGGCGCCGATATTCACCGCCTTGGCGATGGCCAGCGACAGTAGCACCATGTTGCGATTGGGGACCACGGTGGCGGCGAGGTTGTCTTCGGCGTAGTCACCACCAGGGATCTTGCGATTGGCGTCGGTCAGCGCGGAGTTGTCGATCAGGCCATGGATGGCGGTGATGTCGACGACCTGATGAGGGATCTTCAACTCCTGACAGACATGGCGGGCCACCTCGAGTTCGCGGGCGTGGCGCTGGCCATAGTCGAATGACAGGGCGTGAACTTCGAGGCCTTCGTGCAAGGCGCGATGAAGTACGGTGAAAGAGTCCATGCCACCGGAGTAGATCACCACGGTGGAGCGGGAAGTCGTGCTCATGAAGGGGGTCTCGATTCGGAGAATTTGGGGTGGCGACAAGGATCGCCAGCGGCCGGGGTCCGGTCCGGCGCGACAAGGGTAACGAAAGCCGGACGGCAACACCAGTGCGGCGTTGATGCCGGCGACTTGCTCCTTGTCAACGTGCATTGCTCGCGGTTGTGGCAGGCTGCGCGGTTTACTGCTGTCTGCCCGGTTTAACCCCGGCCCAAGCCCGGCCCAAGCCCGGACCACGAGAGAGACGCCTGGATGAATGCCCCTGAACTACTGTCACCGGCCGGCACCTACCGGCATATGCGCTTCGCCTTCGCCTATGGCGCCGATGCGGTCTACGCCGGTCAGCCGCGCTACTCACTGCGTGTGCGCAACAATGACTTCGGCCTCGACAACCTGACTCGAGGCATCGCTGAGGCCCAGGCGCGTGGCAAGCGCTTCTACGTGGCCTCCAATATCGCTCCGCACAACGCCAAGCTCAGGACCTACCTGAAGGACATGGCACCGATCGTCGAGGCGGGGCCGGATGCGCTGATCATGTCCGACCCTGGCTTGATCATGATGGTGCGTGAGCGTTGGCCTGACCAGGTGATCCATCTGTCGGTGCAGGCCAACGTGGTCAATCACGCGGCGGCTCGCTTCTGGCAGTCCCAGGGGATCTCCCGGGTGATCCTGTCGCGTGAGCTGTCGCTTGAGGAAATCGCCGAGATCCGTGCCGAGTGCCCGACCCTGGAGATCGAGACCTTCGTTCACGGTGCCCTGTGCATCGCCTATTCCGGACGCTGTCTGCTGTCGGGCTACTTCAACCGGCGCGACCCCAATCAGGGCACCTGTACCAACGCCTGTCGCTGGAACTACCGGACCCACCCGGCCGGCACTGACGCCTGTGGCGATCTGATCCCGGCGCAGGACGTGGCACAGGGCCGGGAGGAGAACTCGGCGCTGATCGAGGACCCACAGCGGCCAGGCGAACTGATGCCGGTGTTTGAGGACGAGCACGGCAGCTACATCATGAATTCCAAGGACCTGCGCGCCGTTCAGCACGTGGCGAGGCTCGCCGAGATGGGGGTCAGTTCGCTGAAGATCGAAGGGCGGACCAAGTCCCCCTACTATGTAGCACGCACCGCCCAGGTCTATCGTCGTGCCATCGACGACGCCGTGGCCGGGCGCCCCTTCGACATGGGGCTGATGGATGAGCTCGAAAACCTGGCCAATCGGGGGTATACCGAAGGCTTCTACCGACGCCACGTCCACGACGAGTATCAGAATTACGAGCGTGGGCACTCGGTGGGCGTCCACCAGCAGTTCGTCGGCCAGGTAGTGGGGCAGTCGCGGCCAGATTGGCTGGATATCGAGGTCAAGAACCGCTTCGAGGTCGGCGATCGCCTCGAGCTGATGCTGCCCTCCGGCAACCGTCCCTTCACCCTTGAGGCGATGGAGGCGGGCAACGGCAGCGCGCTGAAGGTAGCGCCTGGGGATGGTCACCGGGTAAGGCTCAAGCTGCCGGGGGAGGCGCTGTCGCCTGATGAATTCGAGTTCGCGCTGTTGTTGCGGGACCTGCCGTCAGCCTGATGATAGGCACGGCTTTACAAGGGCCTGGGGAACCGGGATGCTAGGCTCCGTAGCAG
Organism: Halomonas sp. BN3-1; assembly: GCF_003056325.1. NCBI lineage: Bacteria > Pseudomonadati > Pseudomonadota > Gammaproteobacteria > Oceanospirillales > Halomonadaceae > Halomonas > Halomonas sp. BN3-1. Next base: position 575,566 of record NZ_PYVV01000001.1, read on the forward strand.
CCTTACCTTGGAGCATCCCTCAGGCAAGGAGTCGGTCTGGCCATGCCCACCATCGAACACAGCGCCACGCTTCCCGCGCCTCCCGAGCGCGTCTTCGCCCTGCTCGAAAAGGTCGAGGATTTCGCCGACTATTCGGATCTGATCACCGAGATCGAGCCGCTCGGGGACGATCGCTATCGCTGGCATGTCCACGCGGTCGGCATGGACTGGACCTTCGAGGTGCAGGTAACCGAGAAGTCGCCACCCAGCCGACTGGCCTGGGAGTCGATCGACGGTGTGCGCAATCAGGGCCGCTATGAACTCGAAGCGGTCGATGAAGGTACCGCGGTCAGCCTGATCGTCGACTACCAGATCCGCAATCGGCTGGTCGCCAAGGCGGTCAATCGCGCGGCTCGCCCGCTGGTCGCCAAGGTCAGCGCCCAGATCCTGGAGCGGGTCGAGGCGCGTCTCTAGCGAGTACCTTGACGTCTACTGACATCGGCGCCTGGCGTAGATCCTGTTCTGATCAGGTGCTGCTTCAGGGTGTTTCCCCGGCGCGCTCCTGCAGTTGTTCAGCTTGACTGATACGGGCACGGCCGGCTTGCTTGGCCTGGTACATCTGCAGGTCCGCCTTTTCCACCAGCGACGCTGCGTCGATGCTGTCCATGCCGGGCTGCCATTGGGCGATGCCGATAGAGGCGCTGACGTAAAGGGGGCGCTGGTCAACCTGGGCCATGGGCTGCTCGGAAAGCCACTGCTGTAGCCGCTGTGCGACCCTCAGAGCTCCTGGCTCCGGCGTGTTCCGTAGGGCGATGACGAACTCCTCTCCGCCGTAGCGGGCCGCCAGGTCCGACTCACGGATGGCGTCACGCAGGGTAGCGGCGACATTGACCAGCACGATGTCGCCGAGTCGGTGGCCGTAGCGGTCGTTGAGCGGCTTGAAGTGATCCAGATCGAGAAACAGCACCGACAGCGGCTTGTCTCGGGCATGGGCGTCCTCGAGCATCTCCTCGAGGCGCCGTTCCAGCGCGGCGCGATTGGCAAGACCGGTGAGGGCATCGGTGCTGGCGCGCACATCCAGCGCCTCGTTGTCGCGTTGGAGCGAAATCAGCTGGTCCTCGCGGTGGTGCAACCGCTCGGCCAGGCTCATGGTCAGCCCATGCAGGCGCTGCTTGCCGGCGACCAGCAGGCGTTCGATATCCTCATCTGCCGACAGCGTGGTGGCGAGAAAATCCGGCAAGGTCTCAAGGCGACTCGCGAGTTCATCGACAAGACGTGCCTGGGCATTGCCGTCCATGTTCATGCGTTGCTGAAAGCGATGAAGCACGGCGGGGATGGCGTCGCTGTCGTCGTCCAGACAGCATCCGGCGAGTTCGTCTGCCAGCTCCAGGCAAATGCCGTCGAGCCATTCGTGGTGACGCTGGCCTTCCGGATCGACGGGGCGCTGAAGGAACAGGTTGGTGGGCAGCTGCCAGCGCCGTGCCAGCCAGCTCGACGCCTGGTCGCGGTCGCAGCCAAGATGCCGGTGTTCCAGAGCCAGGCGCTGTTCGCGGGTGGCGGCCTGGGCGGTCAGCTCAAAGTAGTTCGGGTCCAATGCGTACAGCAGTAGTACCCCGACCTCGCGTAGCAGGGCGCGCGTCGACAGCTCGCCCGGCTGGCGGGGATTTACCACCTTGGCGATGGCCGGAATCAAGTGCGCGGCTGCGAGGGTACGTCGCCAATAGTCGGCCAGGGGGCCGCGGGTCGCGTCGCGCACCAGGGTGAAACCCAAAAGCGCGGTGAGGGTGCCATCGATACCGAGGCGTGTCACCGCATGCTCGCAGCAGATGACGGGATCGCAGCCGCGGCGATAGTAGGGGCTGTTGGCCAGCCGCAGCAGTTGCAGGCACAGGGCCGGGTCACGGGACAGCAGGGTCGCGAAGTCGGTCAGCGGCGCGTCGTGATTGCTCGCCAGTACCAGCAGCTCGGACACCACGGCAGGCAGAGAGGGAAGACGCGTGGCGGGCTCGAGCCGCGCTTCGATATCAGGGGGAAGGCAGGTCACGTCGAAAAGGCCATCGATTGTCGTTGTGTGGTTGGTGTCAGGGCCGATCCATCGGCCTGATAGTGGCGCGAGCCGCTGATGTCGGCGGCTCGCTTGGGCTATGTCCGAAAAGTCGACGAGCGATGGTTAGACAAGGCGAAAAGCGGTGAGAAAGTGCCGTTTAGGGGGTGTGAATGAGCACTTTAACCGGGCTGGCGCCCAAGCCGATTTTTAACACCGTATTACCGAGCGCAGACACTTTTCGCACAAGCCCTTTTCGCACAAGCCCTAGGGTTTGCGCAGTGAAGCGTCCAGATGATCGACTACCTCGGCCCAGTCGGCATCGGCCTCGATGGCTTCGCGCAGAAATTCCGACTGTCCCTCATTCCAGCAGGCCGCATCGGGCAGTTCGACCCCCTCCGGAATCGGCGAGTTGCGATCGATGAATCGTTTGATGGCTTCCGGCTCGGAAGCCAGGCCCAGCTGTTCAAACAACTCGCTGAAGGGATGATCCGGGTGTTCCATGAGCAACTCCTTGTCATGACGGGGACTCCCTAACCTTACTCCATCATCGCCCCTTGAGTGTCAATAGAGCATAAAATTGCTCTGTGACCTGTGTGATGTCAACCTCGTTCTCCGACCAGCGGGGTTCGAAACAGCCGACGTCTCTGTTCCAGCGAGAGGGGCAGCGACAGCAGATGCACCAGTTTGGTATAGGCCGACTCAGGGGTCATGTCGTCGCCGGATACCACCTCGGTGTCGGCCAGCATCTTGCCGGCAGCGTAGTGTCCGATGTCGATGGTGCCGTGTGGGCATTGGCTGATCGCGACCAGTAGCTTGCCCTGGCCGCTGGCCTCTGCCAGCACGGCGCCAAGCTCGGGGTCGTCAGGTACATTGCCGCCGCCCCACACCTCGATCAGGGCGCCCTTGACGCGGTCATCACCCAGCCAGGCCGCCAGCTGCCAGGGTTGAATGCCCGGCCACAGGACCACCCGCACCACCTGCTCCCCCAGGCCATGATAGTCGCCGAGCTCGTAGCGGGGTGCGCCGCGCTGCGTAGCCTCGAGGCTGTGCTCGCGATGCAGCCGGAAGTCGTTGCCGTGGCGCTTCCCCAGCAGGTCAAGGTTGGGGCTTTCGAAGGCATCCGGCTCGCGAGTGTGCCACTTGCGAGCCCGGCTGCCCCGCAGCAGCTTGTCGCCAAAGCTCACCGCCACCTCCTGCAATTCAGGCATGGCGGCGTAGCGCAGCGCGCTCTCGAGATTGTACAGGGCGTCACTGTGCTGCTGGGCCAGCGGCGCCATGGAACCGGTCACCACCACCGGGCGATCGATGCCCTGGAGCTGGTAGGCCAGGCTCGAGGCGGTCCAGGCCAGGGTGTCGGTGCCGTGCAGCACGACCACGCCGCGATGGCGACTGGCCTGCTCGGCGACAAGCGCTGCCAGCCGGGCCCAGTCCTCGGGACGGGCGCCGCTGGAGTCGATGGGTTGGTCGACCTCGATCCAGGTAAAGGGTGGCAGGGCGGTCTTGCGATCGTCGGGTAGTGTGGCCAGGGCGTCGCGCACCCGGGCTTCCATGTCGGGGCCGGGGGCGAGGCCTGAGGGGGTCTCGATCATGCCGATGGTGCCGCCGGCGTAGATCACCAGCACCGGGTCCAGGGGTGAGTGGGTCATGGGTGGGCTTCCTGCACAAGGAGTGAAGACACGAGTGACAGTATCAGCGTGAGCCTCGGCGAGGCGCGCAGCGGGTGATGACGTTATCGTCGGCGTCGAAGCAGAGCTGACGCTGACGACCAGCGAACCAGGCGAAGCTGGCGGCGGCGGCGGCGATCCCCATCAACAGCCAGGCGATGGCGGTGATCGGTGCCTGCAGATCAAGCATGATGCCGACGCTCAAGGGGCCCAGGGCGGCCAGGGCATAGCCGCCACCCTGGGCCAGTCCAGACAGGCGGCCTGCCAGACGCGAATCTGCGCTGCGCAGCACGATCAGGGTCAGCGCCAGGGAGAAGTTGCCGCCCTGGCCGAGCCCCAGCAGCAGTGCGCCGAGGTAGCGCAGGGAGGTGTCGGCCATCAGCAGGATCCACAGGCCGCTGGCGGTGCTGGCGAGGACCAGCAGCAGCGCCGGGCGCTGATCGCGACCGAAGCGGGCCAGCCAGGGTGCCAGCAGCGCAGAAATCAGCTGGACCATCACCGACATGCCCATCAACAGGCCGGCCTCGGCCTCGCCGATGCCGCGCTGCATCAACAGCGTCGGCAGCCAGCCGAAGACGATGTAGGCCAGCGACGATTGGGTGCCCATCAATAGCGCCACCTGCCAGGCCAGGGGCTGGCGCAGCAGGCCACGGGTCATGCCGGTGCCGGGATCACCCGCCATCCGCGGGGTAGCGGCGGTGCGCGGCATGTAAAGCTCCCAGGCGATCAGCGCTGCCATGGCCAGCAGCGACCAGGCCGCCAGACTGCGTGTCCAGCCACCCAGCAGGTCGCTCAGGGGAATCGCCAGGCCGGCGCCCAGGGCGCCACCCAGACACAGGGCCATCGTGTAGACCCCGGTCATCAGGTCGGCGCCCCGGGGCAGCTCGCGCTTGACCAGCGCCGGTAGCAGGGCGCCCGATACACCGATACCGGCACCCACCAGCAGGGTGCCGGCGTAGAGCGCGAGGGGGCTTCCCTGCCAGCGCAGCAGCAGACCGCTGGTGATGACCACCAGACCCAGCGACAAGGCGCGTTCCGGGCCGTACTGGCGCGACAGGCGGGGCGCCAGCGGAGCGAACAGGCCCAGGCACAATACCGGCAGGGTGGTCAGGGCGCCGATGGCGCTGGGGGACAGGCCGGTATCCTGCTGCACACGGGCGAGCAGCGGGGCAAGCGAAGAGAGTGCCGGTCTCAGGTTGAGGCCGACCAGTACCATCAGCACCAGAAAGCGCCAGGGCAGGGACGTGACCTTCATCGGGGGCTCCAGCGGGTGGACCACCGCAGCGGGGAAGGCGCGCCGCCGGAGGCGCAGGCCCCGCGGACGGCGGCCGATACGGTTATTTCAGGAAGCGACGCAGATCGCCACGCACCTGATCATTGAAGGTCAGGAACTGGCTGTGGCGATCGCCGTCGACGCCATCGATGCGCACGGCGGTGGCCATGCCCTTGTCGACCAGCAGCTGGTCGTAGATCTCCAGGGTGATCTTTTCGACCGGGGTGTCGCCGGGGGCGCACTGGCCATTCTCCAGGCGGAAGGTCTCGAGCAGGCTGGCGCGTACGCGAGTGGCACCGCCTTCGGCCAGCACGCGACGCACGAACATCCAGCCTTCGCAGGTCAGCGCCACGCCGTCATGGTCGCGCAGGTAGAGGGTGCGATAGCAGGCCCCCTGCTCGGCGCCTTTCTCTGCCATGCTGCGGTAGGCCTCGGTCATGCGTGCGGCACTGACCCGCGCCTCGTCGATCTTGGTCTGGGCGCCGCGATGCTCGTTATCGAGTTGCGCCTGCTTCTGGAAGGCCCGGAAGCGGCGATATTCCTTGATCAGTTCTGGAGATGCCATATCGCTGTCCTGCTGAGATGGAAGGGGGCGGCAAGCCGCCCCCTGGATTGCTCTTGTCCAGCCGCTCGGGGCTATGCCTGAGCCGACGCTCGGGGCTATGCCTGCACCGACGCTCGGGGCTATGCCTGAGCCGATGCTCGAGCTTATGCCTGTCCCTGGCGGTTGCCCTGGCCGGAGCGCCTGCGCCTGCGACGTGCAGGCTGCTCGCCATTGCCGTTGCGGGCATTACCGCCGCCACCGGCACCGCCACCGTCACCACGTCGTCCGTTGCCGCGCTGGGAGCTATTGTTGCCACCCTGGCTGCGGCGCTGACCACCACCGCGCTTGTTGCGGCCGTTCTCGATGGGCTCCGGCTTGGCGTTGGGGTCGGGCTCGAAGCCCGGTTCGATGCGCTTCTCGAGGTCACGCTTGATCATGCGCTCGATGTTTTTCAAAAGGCCATGTTCATCGACGCACACCAGCGAGATGGCTTGGCCTTCGTTGCCGGCACGGCCGGTACGACCGATGCGGTGGACGTAGTCCTCGGCGACGTTGGGCAGCTCGAAGTTGACCACGTGGGGCAGTTCGTCGATGTCGAGACCACGGGCGGCGATGTCGGTGGCCACCAGAACCTGCAGCTCGCCGGCCTTGAACGCCGCCAGGGCGCGGGTACGGGCTGACTGGCTCTTGTTGCCGTGGATCGCCATGGCGGAGATGTCGCGCTTGTCGAGGTGCTCGGCCAGGCGGTTGGCGCCGTGCTTGGTGCGGGTGAACACCAGCACCTGGAACCAGCGCTGGCTGGTGATCAGGTGTGACAGCAGCTCGCGCTTGCGCTCTCGGTCCACTCGGTAGACGGCCTGGTCGACTGTCTCGGCGGTGGTATTGCGGCGTGCGACCTCGATCATCTCCGGGCGGTCGAGCAGCTTGTCGGCCAGCGCCTGGATCTCGCTGGAGAAGGTCGCCGAGAACAGCAGGTTCTGACGCTTCTCGGGCAACAGCTTCAGCACACGGCGGATGTCGTGGATAAAGCCCATGTCGAGCATGCGGTCGGCTTCGTCGAGCACCAGGATCTCGACGCTCGACAGATCCACGTGGCCTTGCTGGTGCAGGTCGAGCAGGCGGCCAGGCGTTGCCACCAGCACATCGAGACCGGGCCGCAGGGCGTCGATCTGGGGTTGCTGGCCGACGCCACCGAAGATTACGTGGTGACGCAGTGACAGGTGCTGACCGTAGTCGCGCACGCTCTCGCCGACCTGGGCGGCGAGTTCACGGGTGGGCGTGAGTACCAGGGCACGGACCTGGCGCTTGGAGGGGCGAGGACCATCGGCCAGGCGCTGCAGCATCGGCAGGGTAAAGCCCGCTGTCTTGCCGGTGCCGGTCTGGGCACTGGCCAGCAGGTCGCCACCCTTGAGTACCGCGGGGATGGCCTGACGCTGAATCGGAGTCGGGGTGTCATAGCCTTGCGCCGTGACGGCGCGAAGCAATTCGGCACGCAGGCCGAGATCGGAAAAACTCATGCAAACTCCAGCACGCACGCACTCGCTGGACGCCACCGTTCTGATGGCGTCGGTCCCGGACAAGGCGTGGGGAAAAATTCGGTGACCGCTCTAGCGGGGGACCCCCGTCACCGTTGCGGGCATGATGCCAGATTTGCCGGCCCGGCGCATCGGCGGGGGTGAAAAGAAGTCGGGCCGGCAGAACCTTGATGAGGGGCGGGGAGGCGTTGTCGAGACGCTCAGGGGGCGACACGGACCCGGGCGGCGATATCATCGGCCACCTGATCCCAGGTGCGCCCCAGCGCTCGTACCAGTGCCGAATAGCCGTCGCTGTCCAGCGACTCGGTGGCCTCGAAGCTGTCGCTGTCCACCACCTTGCGCTGGCCGTCACGCAACAGCCACTGACCAGAAGCCACGGCGTAGCCGTCGTAGTGGCCCTGGAAGCGGTCGACGCTCAATTCCAGGGTCAGGGCGTTGCCGCTGTCGCCGGACAGCAGCACCCGACGTCCAGGCAGTCTGGCCTCCAGGCGGTCGCGCAGGCCGCGTTCGAGTTGCTGTGCCAGCGGTGCCGCCCATTGGTGGGACTTGGCCTCGTTCAGCGAGATGTCGTCGAGTTGAAGGACGATGCCTTCGGCCTCGAGGTAGTTGGCGAGCCTGGGTGTGGACACCAGCAAGGGCGTTTCGTCGGCGCTGGGGACCCGGGCATCGCTGCTTCCTGCATCCGAGGGCAGCACGTAGTGGTTCATGGGGGCGGTGCCGCTGGCGCAGCCGCCCAGCCACAGCGCCAGCAGGGGAACACACAGGCGATGTATCGGCCTCATGGAGAACTCCTTTCCGGTGAGGTCAGTGTTGTCGATGCTTCCGTCTATCCCGCCCGAGTCCGCAGACTCGGGCGGGAGGCGATCAGCGCGGTGCCCGCGGGATCGGGTCCTCGGTCTGGATGCTGTCGAACAGCAGCGCGCGGGGATCGTCGCTGATCTTGCGAGCGGCCGGCTGCAGGTCACGCACCAGACGTTCGACCTCGTTCAGGGTGCGGGTCAGGTCCTGGTAGACGCTGGATTCCGGCGACAGCCCGTCGAGGGTGCGGCGCAGCTCGACCAGGGTCTGGTTGAGGTTGCCGGGCAAGCCCTGGGTCTCGGGGTTGTCGAGCAGGTTATTCATGCTCTGCACCAGTGAGCGGGCCTGGGTCAGCATCGCCTCTGAGACCTGAAGGTTGCGGTCGAGTCCCGACAGGATAGGCTCGATCTCGAGGCGGTTGAGCTTGTCGAGCAGGGCGGTGACCTGAGCCTGGATCTGGGCAAGGCCGGCCGAGGCGGTGGGGAACACCGGGCGGTCGGCGAAGGTCTCGGCCAGATACTGGCCCTGCAGCTCTTCGTCGATCTTGAGGTCGACGAACAGCGCCCCGGTCAACAGGCTGCCGCTCTTGAGGGTCGCGCGCAGGCCGCGCTCGAACAGACGGTCGAAGCGCTCACGCCACTCCTGCAGATCCAGTTCGTTGGCGCCGATGCCCAGACGCTGGGGTTCGATGCGGATCAGTACCGGGATGGCCAGCTTGTCGCGGTCTTCCGGCTGGGGCGAGGTGAAGTTCCAGGGGACGGCTGCCACGGTGCCGATGCGCACACCACGGAATTCCACCGGCGCGCCGCGGGACAGGCCACGCACCGTGTCCTCGTTGAGCAGCACGTACTCGAGATAGCGATTGAAGGTACCCTGGCGGGCGGCCTCCTCATCGGCATAGAGCTCGTAGGTGGCGTCCTCTTCCGCCTCCTTGCCAGCGGGAATATCGTCGGGCACGCCAAAGGTGACTCCACCGCCGAGCAGCGCTTCCAGCGACTCGACCTGGACCTGGAAGCCGTCGGAACCGAAGCGCACGTCGATGCCGCTGGTGGCCCAGAAGCGGGTGTTCTCGGTGACCAGGGTGTCGTAGGGGCTCTCGATGAAGATGCGGTGGTGCATGCTCTGGGTGGAGACATCGAAGTCGGCCTCCTCGACCCGTCCGACGCTGACCCCCTGGAAGGTGACGGCGTCACCGACGCTGAGCGAGTTGCCGACCTGGCTGACCAGGTTGAGGCGCAGTCCCTGGGCCCCCGGCGGCGCCACCGGGGGCTGGTCGCTGACGTCGAATTCACGGGCATCCACCTCGCTCTGACCCGGCTCGAGCTGGATATAGGCACCGGAGAGAACGGTGCCGAGTCCGCTGATACCCTCGCGCCCGATGCGCGGCTTGACCACCCAGAAATGGGTGTCCTCGACCAGCATCTTCTCGGCCTGGGGTTCCATCTGAGCGGTGATCTCGACGCCGGAGAGATCGTCGCTGAGTGCTACCGAGGTGACCTTGCCGACCTCCACGTTACGGGTCTTGATCAACGTCTTGCCGGCCTCGATGCCGTCGGCGGATGGCAGGTGCAGAGCGATCTGGGGGCCACGGCTGGCATAGTTGTCGTAGACCAGCCAGGCGCCGATCAGCAGTGCCACAAAGGGCACGATCCACACCGGCGACAGCCGTTTCTGCTGGGTCGGCGCGGCGCGGTGCATGTCCTTGCTGGACGGCGCTGGCGGGTTGTCGGGGTGGCGCGTATCGGCGTCACTCATGGTGTGCTTCCTTGTTCATCCGGCGCAGTGCGATGGGGTGAAGGGGCGGCGTCGGACGCCAGGCCCGAGTGGTCGCCGTGCAACCCGTCATCATCCCGGGAGTCCATCGGGTTGCAGGGATCCTCGCTGCCGTCCCACAGCAGGCGAGGCTCAAAACTCATGGCCGCCAGCATGGTGATGATCACCACGCCACCGAAGGCCAGCGCAGCGGGGCCAGGATCGATCGACATCAGCGCACCGGCGCGGATCAGGGCCACCAGGATGGCTACCACGAAGACGTCGACCATCGACCAGCGTCCGATCAGTTCGGTCAATCGGTAGAGCCGCGCTCGCACCACCGAGCGCATGCCCGGTGCCCGCGGCGCCACCAGGCACAGCCAGACCAGCGCCAGCAGCTTACCGATGGGCACGATGACGCTGGCCACGAAGATCACCAGCGCCACCGGCCAGGAACCGTGGCTGACCAGGTAGATGACACCGCCAATGATGGTCTGCGGGTCGGAGCTGCCTAGGCTGGTGGTGTACATGATGGGATAGACATTGGCGGGGATATAGAGCACTGCGGCGGTGAACAGCAGCGCCCAGGTGGTCTGCAGGCTGCGCGGGCGGCGGGCGTGCAGCTTCTCGCTGCAGCGCACGCAACGGCCATGGCCCTCGCTGTCCAGGCAGTTGATCAGCCCGCAGGTGGGGCAGCCGGTGAGCCCCTGGGAGGCAGCGGTCTCGCCGGTACGCGTGCCCTCCGGTGCCAGCGGCTCGCCGCTGAGCGAGAACCACAGCCAGTCCTTGTCCAGTGACAGGGTCGTCGCCAGCAGCAGGATGGCGTAGGCGATAAAGGCCCAGAACGACGGTCCGAGGGAAATTTCGGCAAGTCCCGCCACCTTGATCAGCGCCACCATGGTGCCGACGATAAAGACGTCGGCCATCAGCCAGGGGGCAATATGCGACAAGCCCCGGGCCAGAGTGCGGCTATAGGGCAGACGGCGGGGCAGCATCAGGCTGATCTGCAGCCACACCACCGTCAGCAGATAGATCGCCGGCAACACGATGATCGACATCAGCACCACCATGGCGACGATGGGCTGGTGATGCTCGAGCATCTGGGTGGCGGTCTGGGCCACTTCTATCTCGTTGCCGACACCCCGCGTGCTGAAGCCGATAAACGGAAAGGACAGGGCCAGCGCCAGTGCCACCAGCGATGCCAGCGACAGCGCCAGGCTGCGCTGGGCGGGAAAGGCATGACGCTTGACCAGGTCGTGACCACAGCGGACACAGTCCGCTTCTTCACCGGGACGCAGCGGCGGCAGCGCCATGATCCAGTCGCACTCGTGACAGGCACGCAGGCGCCGGCGCGACCTGATGCGCACCTCGGGGGGAGGATGCTGGGTGACGGAGGCGTTGCGGATCCGTTCCAGGGGGCCACGTACGGGGGTCGTCACAGTGGTAGGGGGACTCCGGTCTTGAAGAGGGTTCTGTTCGTCTGCATTTCGTCGCGAATCAGGCGCTGATGGCTTAACAAGCTGATCCTGCGAATTAAATAGTGTGGCACGTTGACGTGGGTGACACCATAGACAAAGATGCGACCGATATCATGGGTGAGGAGTTGACATGTTGCTTCCCGTTTTGGCGGTTCTGGGTGGCCTGGTGGTGCTGGTGTGGAGCGCCGAACGCTTTGTCGAGGGCGCCGCGGCCACCGCTGCGCGGCTGGGACTGTCGCCCTTGCTGGTGGGTATGCTGGTGATCGGCTTCGGCACCTCGGCACCTGAATTGACGGTGTCGGCGCTGTCTGCGGCACAGGGCAACCCGGGGCTGGCACTCGGTAACGCCTATGGCTCGAATATCGCCAACATCGGCCTGATCCTGGGGCTGGTGGCGCTGATCTCCCCGCTGGCGGTGCATTCATCGGTGATTCGGCGCGAGTTGCCGGTGCTCGGTGCCGCCACCCTGGTGTCGGCGTTGATGATGTGGGGCGGGCTTGTCTCCCGGCTGGAGGGCGCGCTGCTGCTGCTGGCGCTGCTGGTGTTCATGGTCGCAAGCGTGATCCAGAGCCGTCGCGAGGAAGCCGCCGCCAGGGCGGACGCCCTGGCCACCGATACCGTGCAGGAACTCGATGCTCACCCCATGTCGCTGGGCAAGGGCATCTTCCTTACCGTGCTGGGCCTGGCACTGCTGGTCGTCAGTTCCCGGCTGCTGGTGTGGGGCGCGGTGGATATCGCCCAGGGGCTCGGGGTGTCCGACGTCATCATCGGACTGACCGTGGTCGCCATCGGCACATCGCTGCCGGAACTGGCTTCGTCCATCAGTGCCCTGCGTCGCAAGGAGCATGATCTGGTGCTGGGCAATGTGGTCGGCTCCAACCTGTTCAACACCCTGGGGGTGGTGGGCCTGGCTGCCGTCATCGCGCCGATCGAGGCCGGGCGTGAGGTGCTGATGCGAGACTGGTCGCTGATGACCGCCATGACCCTGATGATGGCGGTGTTCGCGTTGGGCTGGAAGGGCCGGGCGGGGCGCATCAATCGGTTCGAGGGTGGCGTCCTGGTTGCCGTGTACCTGGCCTACACCGCCTATCTGGTATCGCTGGTGCTGGGGCAGGCATGACCTGACACCTGGCTACGGTGCCCTTGTCACGGCAAAGGCAAGGGAGGTGGGCGGACAAGCGGGTAGGTGATCGGCCATGGGTGCGTGCGACAATTGGCCATGGGACAGAGGCCGGCGGGGCCTCTATGCTGGAGGGCAAGCGGGATCGGGAATGCATGTTTGTGCATAGTAGCTGAGCGGGGCGGCTGAGCAAGGCCGTCTCTTGTCGGCTAGATTCCGCTCGGGTTCGATGCTGTCCTGCCTCGTCCGGTTGTGTTCCCGAGGCAGGGCGGTGCCGTCGGTCATCCCTGCCTCGAGGAGTCGCTCATGGAACTGGATCCCGTGCTTCTGTCACGTATACAGTTCGCCTTCGTCGTATCCTTCCACGCCATCTTCCCCGTCTTTACCATAGGGCTGGCGTCCTATGTCGCTGTCCTGCATGGACTCTTCTACAAGACCGGCAATCCTGCCTGGGATCGACTGGCCGCCTTCTGGGTCAAGGTCTTCGCCGTGGTCTTCGGCATGGGCGTGGTCTCCGGGATCGTCATGGCCTTCCAGTTCGGAACCAACTGGAGCAACTTCAGTCAGGCGACGTCCAATTTCCTCGGCCCCATGCTGAGCTATGAAGTGGTCACCGCCTTCTTCCTGGAAGCCGGCTTCCTCGGGGTGCTGCTGTTTGGACGTGGCAAGGTGGCCGAGGGGGTTCACCTGTTCGCCGCCATCATGGTCGCGGTGGGCACCTTCATCTCGGCCTTCTGGATCCTGTCCACCAATAGCTGGATGCAGACCCCCGCCGGGGTGGAAATGATCGACGGCCACTTCAGCGTCACCAGTTGGGGCGAGGCCATGTTCAATGCCTCCTTCCCTTATCGCTTTGCCCACATGGCGCTGGCTTCCTTCCTGACCGGCGGCTTCGTGGTGGCCGGCGTCAGCGCCTGGTATCTGCTGATCGGCCGCGACGTCGAGGCCAACCGCAAGGCCCTGTCCATGTGCATGTGGCTGTTGCTGGTGCTGGCGCCGGTACAGGCGGTGGTTGGCGACGCCCATGGCCTCAATACGCTAGAGCATCAGCCGACCAAGGTGGCGGCGATGGAGGCCAACTGGGAGACCCAGTCCGGGGTGCCGCTGCTGTTGTTCGCCTGGCCGGACAAGGAGGCCCAGGAAAATCACTTCGAGATCGGCATTCCGCGCCTGGCCAGCCTGATTCTGACCCATGACCTGGACGGCGAGGTGCCCGGGCTCAAGGAGGTCCCGGTAGAGGAGCAACCACCGGTGTGGTTCGTGTTCTGGTCATTCCGCGCCATGGTCGGCATGGGCATGCTGATGATCGCGGTGGCCTTCACCGGCCTGTGGTTGCGCCGTGGCGGTCGCCTGTACAAGAGCCGCCCCTTCCTGCAGACGCTTAGGCTGATGAGCGTGGCGCCCTTTATCGCGGTGCTGGGCGGCTGGTTCGTCACCGAAGCGGGCCGCGCGCCCTGGCTGGTGTACGGCATGATGACCCAGGCCGAGGGGGTGACGCCGTCGCTCAGTGGCTGGATGGTGCTCGCCACCCTGATCGGCTACGTGCTGGTCTACGCGGTGGTGTTCCTGACCGGGGGCTACTACCTCACCCGGGTGGTGCGCCAGGGAATGCTGGCCGAGGAGCCCCACGACGACGAGGTCGAGACGGCCAAGCGCCCGCTGTCCGCCGCCCACGCCACCCTCGAGGCCGACGCCGGCCGCCAGTTCGGGAGCTGATGACATGGAATTGATCAACCTTTCTGCCATCTGGGCGCTGATCATCGGGTTCGGCGTGATGATGTACATCCTGATGGATGGCTTCGATCTCGGGGTGGGTATCCTCTATCCCTTCGCCCCGGACGAGCACGCCCGGGACGTCATGATGAACTCGGTAGCGCCGATATGGGACGGCAACGAGACCTGGCTGGTACTCGGCGGGGCGGGACTGCTGGCGGCCTTTCCGCTGGTCTATACCATCCTGCTGCCGGCGCTCTATCTTGGGGTCTTCCTGATGTTGGCCGGCCTGATCTTCCGTGGCATCGCCTTCGAGTTCCGCTTCAAGTCGGTACGTAATCGCCACTGGTGGAACCGTGCCTTCTGCTGGGGCTCGATGGTCGCCACCTTCTGTCAGGGGGTCGTGGTCGGCGCCTACATCGAGGGCTTCGAGGTCGCCAACAATGTCTACGTGGGCGGTCCTTTCGACTGGCTGACACCTTTCACCGTGATCACTGGCCTTGCACTGATGGCGGGCTATGCGCTGCTGGGGGCGACCTGGACGATTCTGAAGTCCGAGGGGCAGGTGCAGGAATGGGCCTACCGCATTACGCCCAGGCTGCTGGGACTGGTGCTGGCGGGCTTTGCCGTGATCAGTATCTGGACACCGTTCGTCGACGACTTCGTGCGTGAGCGCTGGTTCGGCCACCTGACACTGTTCTGGGTGTTCCCGGCACTGGCGTTGCTGTGCGCCGCCATGGTGTGGCGTTCGGTGGCCCGTCGCCGCGAGGGCCAGCCGTTCGTGGCTACCCTGGGACTGTTCTTCTTCACCTACCTGGGGCTGGTGGCCAGCAAGTGGCCCTACCTGATCCCGCCGGACATCACCCTGTGGGACGCCGCCTCGGCTCCGGAGAGCCAGCTGTTTCTGCTGCTCGGGGTGCTGTTCGTGATCCCGGTGGTACTGGGCTACACCGCCTGGTCCTACTGGGTGTTCCGCGGCAAGGTAAGAGGGGGCGGCTATCACTAAGTCGTCTGGTGCTGAGTCGCCTCGTTCTGAGTCGCCTCGTTCTGAGCCGCCTCGTTCTGAGTCGTCTCGCGGCGAGGCCACCAGGGCGCGGCGGTGGCTCGACCAGCACACCGGGGCTCAGCGTCGTTCGCTGACCCTGGCCGCGGCCTTCGCGGTGCTGGCAGGACTCGCGGGTGTGGTCCAATGGGTACTGCTGGCCAAGGTGCTGGTACTGGCGATCGAGGGTGACCGTTCCCTGAGCCAGCTTTGGCCCTGGTTAGTCTCTCTACTGGGGCTTATGGCGCTGCGTGCCGGGGCTGGCTTTGCTCAGGAGACCCTGGCCCTGCGAGCCAGCCAGCGCCTTCGTCGCGCGGTACGCCACGAGTTGCTCGAGCATCTGTTTGCGCTGGGACCGGTGCGTGCCGGTCGCCATCACAGTGCCGGCCTGGCCCATCGCCTTGTCGAACAGGTCGAGGCACTGGACGGCTACACCTCACGTTTCTGGGTGCAACTTCGGGTGGTGATGGTGGTGCCGCTGGTCATCTTCGCCATCATCGCCTGGCACAACTGGCTGGCGGCGCTGCTGCTGGCGATCACCGCGCCGCTGATTCCCTTGTTCATGGCGCTGGTGGGCATGGGCGCCGAATCGCTCAATCGCGACCAGTTCGCGGCGGTGACGCGACTGTCCGGGCACTTCGTCGATCGGGTGCGGGGCATCGCCACCATTCGACTGTTCGGTGCCGGCGACAGGGTCACCGACGAGGTTGCCCAGGTCGCCGACGACTATCGCCGGCGCACCCTGAAGCCCTTGCGACTGGCCTTTCTGTCATCGGCGGTGCTCGAATTCTTCTCCTCGGTGGCGATTGCGGCGCTGGCTATCTACATCGGCTTTGGCCTGCTCGGGGATTTGCCGCTGGAGGTGGCCGATTCGCTGACGCTGGCCAGTGGCCTGACCATCCTGCTGCTGGCCCCGGAGTTCTTTCAGCCGCTGCGCACACTGTCCCAGCACTACCACGATCGTGCCTCGGCGCTGGCCGCCGCCCAGGCCCTGACGGAACTGCTCGATGAACCCATCGATCCGTCGCGAGTGTCGCCCGTCTCGGCGCCTGGCGCGACGGAAAGTCCCGCTTCTTCAGTGTTGTCCGGTGGCCAGCTTGTGCGGCTCGAAGGCGCCTGCCTGGATCACCCTGGGCGTGGCCGCGTGCTGGGTCCGCTGGACTTTCGGGTGGACGCCGGTGAAGTGGTGGTGATCAGCGCCCCATCGGGTGCCGGCAAGTCGAGCCTGCTGGCGATGCTGGCGGGGTTTGTCGGGCCTGGCGAGGGCTCGCGCCAATCGGCACCGGGCATCGCCTTTGCCTGGATGGACCAGCGCCCGCTGCTGATCCAGGGCAGCCTCGCCGACAATCTTCGCCTGACGGCGCCGAACGCTGGCGATGACGACCTGCGCACTGCGCTCGAGCAGGCGGGCCTTGAGCCGCTGGTCGCGGCTCTGCCCGAGGGACTCGATACCCGGATCGGCGAAAATGGCCTGGGCCTGTCCGGCGGGCAGGCCCAGCGCCTGGCGCTGGCGCGGGTGTTCCTGAGTGATGCCGCGCTGGTGCTGCTGGACGAGCCGACGGCGAGTCTGGATCGAGAGACCGAAGCGGTACTGATTCGCGGCTTTCGGCGTCTGGCCGGCCAGGGCCGGGCGCTGGTCATCGCCAGCCATCACCCGGCCATCCTGGCCATTGGGGACCGGCGTGTGGAGCTGCTCGATGGGCGAGTCACCGCGAGTGGAAGAGAACAGCAAGAGGTGGCCCATGGCGTCGTCGACTGAGCGCACGGATACGGGATTCGCTGCGGGGATTGCCAGTCTGCGTCCGTGGATCGAGGTGCATGCGTCGTTTCGTCGGCGCCTGGTGCTTGGCGTGGTGCTGATGGTGCTGACCGCGCTGTCGGCGCTGGGGCTGCTGGCGGTGTCGGGTTGGTTCATCACCGCCAGCGCGCTGACCGGCGCGGCCTTGGCCGCGGGTATGGCGGCGACCCTGGACGTCTACACCCCAGGGGCGGGCATTCGTCTGTTTGCGGTATCCCGCACCGTGTCACGCTACGTCGAACGCCTCTACAACCACGACACCATCCTGCGACTGCTGGCACGCCTGAGGGCGCGCTGCTTCTCGGGCCTGGTGGCGATGGACGGCGCCAGCCTCGGGGCAAGGCGATCCGGCGACTGGCTCAACCGTCTGACCGCCGATATCGATACCCTCGACGCGCTTTACCTGCGGCTGCTGGCGCCGGCGGCGATGGCGCTGGTGCTGGGGGCGGTGCTGGTAGCGTTGGTGGCGGTGTGGCTGCCCCAGGCCGCGCTGGTGCTGGGTGTCTTGCTGCTGTTCGGCTGGAGCTGGCTGACCCTCGGACAGGCCCGCCTGGGTCTTGCGGCCTGTCGTCGCCGCGTCGTCGGGCTGGAGCGACTGCGCTCGGCCATGATCGAAACCCTTGGCGGTCTGAGTGAACTCGAATCCTACGGCGCATTGGCGCGCCGCCGTGGCGAGCTTGAAGCCCTCGAGGACGAGCTGCTGGCGGCTCAGTGGCGACTGTCACTGATCACCGGGTTTGGCAATGTTCTGACGACGCTGGTGATGGGGGGCGCCTGGTGGCTTGTATTGATCGGTGGCCTCGCCGCCTTCGGTGGCGGCCAGTTGGGCGCCGCCGTGCTGGTGATGCTGCCGTTGGCCTCGCTGGCCCTGGCCGAGGGGTTGGCAAGTCTGCCCGCCGCCTTCACCCTGGCCGGCGCAAGCCTCGCCGCCGCCGAGCGGCTCAATGCCATCGACCAGCAGCGTGCAGCGCCTGCAAATGTCTCATCAGACACCACCCGAGCTGTTGCAGTGCACGCTGCGCCTCGAAGCGGGACTGCCGAGTGTGGAGGGCTGGAGGTCTGTGCTACGTCGCTGAGTTTTCGTTATCCGCGGGCGCTCGATCAGGCGCTGTCGCCCCTGAGCTTCCGGCTGGCGCCGGGGGAGAGGGCCGCGATCTGTGGCCCCTCCGGCAGTGGCAAGTCGACGCTGCTGGCGCTGCTTGCCGGGGAGCTGCGAGGCCACCAGGGTCGCTTGACCCTGGACGGCCAAGTGGTGGAAGCCCTGGACCCTCAGTGGTTGAGCAGCCAAGTGGGCTGTCTGACCCAGCGGGTGGAGCTGTTCGACGCAAGCCTTGCCGAGAATCTGCGGCTGGGCGCCCCCGAGGCGAGCCCGGAGCGGCTCTGGCAGGCGCTTGTTGCGGTAGACCTGGCCGACTGGGCGCAGGGTCTGCCCGGCGGGCTCGAGACACGCGTGGGGGAAGGGGGGCGACAGCTTTCCGGCGGCCAGGCGCGACGTCTGGGTCTGGCGCGTCTGTGGCTGACCGATCCCGCCCTGGTAGTGCTCGATGAGCCTTTTGCCTCGCTGGATGCGGCCACCGCGCGGCGGGTGGCCGAGGGCATCGGCCCCTGGCTGGCCGGACGCACGGTGCTGATGCTGGTGCACCATCATGATCCCGACTCGCCGTCGCCCGGCATGGAGCACATCCCCAGGGTCATCGAGATGGCGACCGGTACGCCATGGCAAGCCCGGGGCGAATGCGTCACCATGTGAAAGATGACACCTGATTTCTACGGTTCGATGCCACAGGGCCAGACACCATGACCGACGACTTTCTGACCCGCCTGCCCAAGGCGGAACTGCATCTGCACATCGAGGGTACGCTGGAGCCGGAGCTGATGTTTGCGCTGGCCGAGCGTAACGGGGTCAGCCTGCCATACGCCGATATCGAGGCGGCCCGACAGGCTTACGACTTCAGCGACCTGCAGTCCTTTCTCGATCTCTACTATCAGGGCATGAGCGTGCTGGTCCGCGCCCGGGACTTCGAGGACCTGGCGATGGACTACTTCCGGCGCGCCGCCGCCGAGGGGGTGGTGCATATCGAGATGCACGTGGATCCCCAGGCCCACCTGTCCCGTGGCGTGGCGCTGTCCGAGGTGATGGAAGGCCTGACGGCCGCCTGCGCCAAGGCCCGCTCCGAGCTGGATATTTCCACCGCCATGATCCTCGCCTTTCTGCGTGATCAGCCCGCCGCCGATGCCATGCAGCTGCTCGAGGACAGCACGCCCTGGCATGACCACTTCAGTGCCGTGGGGCTGGACAGCGCTGAGCGAGGCAATCCGCCGAGCAAGTTTCATGAGGTCTTTGCCCGGGCGCGGGAGCTGGGCCTTGAGCGCGTGGCCCACGCAGGTGAGGAGGGGCCACCGAGCTATATCCGCGAGGCGTTGGATGAGCTTCAGGTGTGTCGCATCGACCATGGCGTAAGGGCGATCGAGGACATCGAGCTGATGGAGCGGCTGGCCGACGAAGGCACCGTGCTGACGGTGTGTCCGTTGTCCAATGTGCGCCTGAAAGTGGTGGAACGGCTCGAAGATCATGGCCTGCCGGCGCTGATCGACGCAGGACTGGTGGTAACCATCAACTCCGATGACCCGGCCTACTTCGGCGGTGGCATGCGCGATAACTTTGCCGCCTGTCAGCAGGCCTTCGGCTGGTCCAACGAGACCCTCAAGTGGCTGGCCGGCAACGCCATCGAGGCTGCCTTCATGGATGAGGAGAGGAGGCAGGCGCTGAGACAGCGGCTGGTGGAATCCTAGGGCTTGTCTGAAAAGTGCCTGCGCTCGGTAATACGGCGTTAAAAATCGGATCAAAATGCTCATTTACACCCCGTAAACTGCGCTTTCTCACCGATTTTTGCCTTGTCTAACCTTCGCTCGTCGACTTTTCGGACAGCGCCTAGGCCTTGCCGCAAAAGTGCCTGCGTTCGCCGACGTTTCAGACAATGCCGGACGCCGGGACTGGCACGTCAAGCGCCGCCTTGCCCCTTGTCGGGGGAGGCGGCGCTGGCGTTTGCAGGGGGCTATTGGTGGCAGTACTGGTTCGGGGCTGGCCCGGGACTGGATCAGGGCTGGATCAGGGCTGGATCAGGGCTGGATCAGGGCTGGATCAGGGCAGAGCAGGTACCGTGACCACTGGCTGCTCTCCTGTCAGAGCATGCAGGAAACTGACCAGCCGTTCGACGGTCGCTTCATCAAGCTCTCGCTTGAGCATCTGCTCGCCCATGATGGGCACGACGTCTTCAAGCGTCTCGGCCGAGCCGTCGTGAAAGTAGGGGTAGGTCAGGGCGACGTTGCGCAGTGAGGCCGTCCTGAAGGCCTGGCGATCGCTTTCCTCGTTGGTGACCGCGAAGCGCCCGAGATCATCCGATCCCGGCACCTGGATCGGGTGGAACAGGCTGTCGCTGAAGTTGGCGCCGCGGTGACAGCTGATGCACCCGACGTCCACGAAGTCCTTCATGCCTGCCTTCTGCTGATCGGTCAGGGCAGCCTCGTCACCGAGCAGGTAGCGATCCAGCGGAGCATTCGGCGTATTCAGCGTGCGTTCGAAGCTGGCGATGGCGTCGGCCAGGTTGCCGGAGGACAGCGGGGCCTCGTCGGCGGGAAATGCCGTCTGGAACAGTTCGGAATATCCCTCGATGGCTGACAGGCGGGCAAGGGCGCCGTCCAGGTCGTGGGCCATCTCGATGCTGTTCTGGATAGGACCCAACGCCTGGCCTTCCAGGTCGGATTCGCGACCATCCCAGAACTGTGAGCCAAGAAAACCCGAGTTGAGCACGGTGGGGGAGTTGCGTTCTCCCACCTGGCCATCGTGGCCGACCGCCGTCGGCAGTCGATCCGTCCAGGCCAGGGCCGGGTTGTGACAGGAAGCGCAGCTGATGTTGCTGCTCTTTGACAGCCTGGGTTCGAAGAACAGCATCTTGCCAAGCGCTACCTTCTCAGCGGTGAGGCTGTTGTCGGCGGGGATGGGGGGAAGTGAGGGTAGCGGGGTGAAATACTGCCGATAGTCTTGTTGGTCTGCGGATTCGGTGTCTGATGTGGTTGCCGCCGACGCCTGGGAGGCGACGGCCATGCTGCAGGCCAAAAAAGTGCTGGCCAAGAAAGTGCCGGCCAGAACAGGGGGAAGGTAGTTGGGCCAAGGTCGCATCATGTATTCCCTTCGTTGCGTCACGTCACGGTTTGCCGTCTGGGCGGGCGACCTGGGGCTGCCGTTTTTCGGCGAACGGCATGGGGTAAACCAGTATCGGCACAGGTCGACGACGAATCCCGATGCCAAGGCGTGCTTGTTGTCACCAGATGGCACTGTGGCTTGCCCGCGCTGGTATTAGTAATAGGTGATCTTGTGTGTGCAGCGGCCGCTTTTCAGGCAATGGGTGGTGTGGAAAGTTGTTAAGGCATGATGTCGAGGCGAAAGCGTCGGAATTTGAGGTGTTTTCGGCGTGATCGCCGACCGAGGCGAGGAAGCGATTGAACAGGCCGGCGCCGTTTCTTTCAGTGCACTTGGGGGGCGCTTCGGCGCGCCCTTCGCTACCGGCGAAGTGCTCGGTGACACGCAAAAGAGGCGCCCGTCTCTGGTAGAAAGCCCAGGGCGCCTCTTGTTTGGTCTGGCGGGTGGTGTTGCTGATGTTGTGGCTAGAGGGCTGGCGTGCATGAGCCGGCGTGCATCAACGGGCGTGCAACACCAGAAGCCGTGTATCAGCCCTGTTGGCGATTGGCCTCGCGCGCCGCTTCCCTGGCGCGTCGCTTGGCCTCGCGACGCTCTTCCATGCGTGCCACCGCGTCGGCGCCCAGGTGGGCTTCGCCGCGCTCCCGGGCGAGGCGCATCTGGCGCTCGCGCTCGGCGAAGCGGGCCTTCTGCTCGTCGCTCAGACGGTCGTAGCAGCGCGGGCAACAGACGCCTTTCTCGTAGTACTCGCTCTGCTTGTCCTGCTCGGTGATCGGCATGCGGCAGGCGTGGCACTGGTCATAGCGTCCGGGCTTGAGGTCATGGTCGACGGTCACCCTGTCGTCGAACACGAAGCACTCGCCACGCCACAGGGTCTTGTCCCTCGGTACGTCCTCCAGGTACTTCAGGATGCCGCCCTTGAGGTGGTAGACGTCCTCGAATCCCTGCTCCTTGAGGTAGGCGGTGGACTTCTCGCAACGGATGCCGCCGGTGCAGAACATCGCTACCTTCTTGTGGCGACTCGGGTCCAGGGTCTTCTTCACGTACTCGGGGAAGTCGCGAAAGGCGCTGGTGGCCGGATTGACCGCGCCCTCGAAGGTGCCGACCTCGACCTCGTAGTCGTTGCGGGTGTCGATCAGCAGCACCTCGGGGTCCTGGATCAGGTCGTTCCAGTCCTTGGGGTCCACGTAGGTGCCGACGGTATGGCGCGGGTCGATGCCCTCGACGCCCATGGTCACGATCTCGCGCTTGAGCTTGACCTTGGTACGCATGAAGGGCGCACGACGGGTCAGTGACTCCTTGGTGTCGAGCTCGGCCAGGCGTGGGTCGGCGCGCAGCCAGGCGAGCACCGCGTCGATGCCCTGGCGGGTGCCGGCGACGGTGCCATTGATGCCTTCACGGGCCAGCAGCAGGGTGCCGCGCACCTGATGCTCGAGCAGGGTGTCGAGCAGCGGCTCGCGCAGCGCCTCGTAGTCGTCGAGGGTGACGAACTTGTAAAGCGCGCACACCACCAGGGTGTCTGGACCAGAAGTGGCGGTTTCGGTGGCTGTGTCAGGGGGTGAGGTATCGTGACTCATGGTTGTCCTCGTGCGAGCCGGAGCGTAAATCCGGAGCAGCGTTGGCAGCGTGTGGTATTCAAGGCGCGCATTCTAGCGCACTCGCCGAGGAATTTCCCGGCCAGCCATCACCCAGTGCAAGCGCCGGTCGCCGGCGCCTGTCGTCGGGTTCTTCAGGTCTGGCGGCGGTGCTGCAGGCGTCCCCCCGCCCAGGTCTCGTAGATGGCGCGGTCGTCCCCCAGCATCATCAGGGTGAACAGTTCCTCTGCCAGTGACTGGGTGCGCCCCATGCGTCGGGCCAGCAGCGGCGAGGCGAACAGGTCGATGACCACGAAGTCGGCGTCGCGACCGGGGGTCAGGCTGCCGATGCGATCGTCCAGCGACAGCGATACGGCGTTGCCTCGGGTCAGATCATGAAAACCCGCCCAGGCGGTCAGTGGTGTGCCCCTGAGCTGACCGACCTGATAGGCCGCCTTGAGGGTGGCAAGTCCCGACAGGTCGGTACCGGCGCCGATGTCGCTGGCAAGCGTCAGATTCAGCCCCTGGGCCCGGGCGCCGGCCCGGTCAAACAGGCCACTGCCGAGAAACAGGTTGGAGCTGGGACAGAAGGCGATGTTGGCGCTGCGCTCGGCCAGTCGCGCACGCATCTCGTCGTCCAGGTGGATGCCGTGGGCAAAGGTGCTGCGCGGCCCCACCAGCCCGGATTCCTCGTAGACCGCCAGGTAGTCGCGGCTGCCCGGAAACAGCTCGGCCACCCAGTCGAGCTCGCCCAGGTTCTCCGACAGGTGGGTCTGCAGCCACAGGCTCGGATCATTGCGCAGAAGGCCTCCGGCGGCGTCGAGCTGGGCGCGGGTGGAGGTAGGCGCGAAGCGCGGGGTGACGCTGTAGCCGAGACGCGCGGTGCCGTGCCAGTCACTGATCAGGCGCTCGCTGTCGCGGATGCCGCCGTAGGTGTCGTCGGTGAGCGCGTCGGGGGCATGGCGGTCCATCAGTACCTTGCCGGCCAGCATGCACAGGTCGCGGCGTTGGGCCGCACTGAAGAAGGCGTCGGTCGAGGCCGGATGGCTCGAGCAGAACACCTGGGCGGTGGTGGTGCCTACTCGCATCAGTTCGTCGAGGAAGACGTCGGCCATCTGCTCGGCGTGTTCGCGCTGGGCAAAGCGACATTCCTCGGGGAAGGTGTACTCGTTGAGCCAGTCGAGCAGCTGGCGTCCGTAGGAGGCCATGATCTCGAGCTGCACGTAGTGCACATGGCTGTCGATGAAGCCTGGCATCACCAGCTTGTCGCGGTGGTCGATGACGCTGGCGTCGGCGGGCAGGTGGGGGGCGAGCTCGGTATAGTCGCCCACCGCCTGAACGACACCCTCGGCCCACCACAGCACGCCGTCGGCGAAGTAGCTGACGCTGCCCTCGAGCGGGGTGTCGCCGTCGCCGGGATCGGCGTTGAAGCTGAGGATGCGCGCACGCATGACCCAGCTCGATGAGCAGGGGCCGCCAGCGGGACTGGTGGAGGCGCCGGCGGAAGTTCCGGAAAAAGCCTCGGGCGCGGGCGCGGTGCTGGCAGAGGCGTTAGGGGTCTCGGTCATGGGGCACTCTTTATCGGGTCGTCGCTTATAGGGTCGTCGCGTCATCGCACTGTGGCGGTGACCTTGTGGTCATGGGTGGCGACTGGCCTGACGGCTGGCCTGTCGGCTTGATCAGGCGGCTTGATCAGGCGGCTTGATCAGGCGGCTTGATCAGGCGGCAGGCGCGGCGGCCAGGGAGGCAGACACCTGGCGCTACCCGGTCAGACGGGTAAGGCCGGGCCAGGACAGGTTCAGGAAAACAGACGTCGTACCTCTGCGCTTTCCAGGCCGCGCAGCGCGTCGCGACGTGACCCCTCCGGCCTGGGGTTTGCCAGTGGCAGCAGCTCGGCCAGGGCGGCCAGGGCGACGGCGTAGGGCGTCTTGTCGCCGCCGGAGTCGCCGATCGGGCAGCGCACGGCGTCGATGCGATCGTGCGGGATGCCGGCACGCTCCAGTCGCCCGCGGAAGCTGGCCCACTTGCTGCGCGAGCCGATCAGCCCAATCGAGGCCATGTCGCCGCGCCTGAGTAGTGCCTCGACCAGGGCGTAGTCCTCGGCGTGGTCGTGGGTCAGCACCAGCACGTGGCTGCCGGCAGGCAGCGACTCGGCGCTGGTGTTGCAGTCGTCAAGCCGGTGGTGGTGCTGGCCTGGGGCCGGGTCGAGCACGCTGAAGGCGTCCTCGCGGCTATCGTACCAGTCGAGTCGCCAGCCAAGCGGCGCCGCCAATGAGGCCACCGCGCGGCCGACGTGGCCGGCGCCGAACAGCGCCAGGCGCGTGGCCGTACCGAGATCCGTTTCCAGCAGCACATTGACGAAGCCGCCGCAGCACTGGCCACTGCGGCCACCCAGCGAAAAGGCCTCCAGGCTGAGGCCGGCCTCGCCGCGCTCGAGGCGTTCTCGGGCGCAGGCGATCAGCTGCCATTCAAAGGTGCCGCCGCCCAGGGTGTCGATGATGGCGTCGGCGGTGATCACCATCCTGGCGCCAGGCTCACGCGGGGTCGACCCCTGGCTGGTCACCTGGGTGGCCAGCACATGGGGCAGGCCAGCGCGCCTGAGGCGGGCCAGGGCGTCGTACCAGCGCTCGCCGCTCATGGGGTGCCTCCTGCGCGACTCTCATTCACCCGGCGTGCCGCCGCCATGACCCGCTCTGGTGTTGCCGGGGTGTCCAGCCGTACCGCCTGGCGGTAGTCGGTGAGGCTCGCCAGGGCGTCGCGCAGCGCGCACCACACCGACATCCCCAGCATGAAGGGCGGCTCACCGACCGCCTTGGAGCGGTAGATGCTGGCCATGGAATTGGGGTGGCCCTGCATCAGCTCGACGTTGAAGGTGGCCGGCAGATCACCGTAGGCGGGGATCTTGTAGGTGGCCGGGCCGAACGAGGTCAACTGGCCCCGCTCGTTCCACTTCAGTTCCTCGCTGGTCAGCCACCCCATGCCCTGGATAAAGCCGCCTTCCACCTGGCCCACGTCGATGGCCGGATTGAGCGAGTCGCCCACGTCGTGGAGGATGTCGACCCGATCCACCTGGTACTCGCCGGTGAGGGTGTCCAGTGCCACCTCGGCGACGGCGGCGCCATAGGCGAAGTAGTAAAAGGGGCGTCCGCTGCCGCTGGCCCGGTCGTAGTGGATCAACGGCGTTGCGTAGAAGCCTTTCTCGGACAGCGACACCCGACCCAGGTAGGCGTCCTGGATCAGCTCGCCCCAAGCGATACGTCGTTCGCTGCCACCGATGCCGGCGATCAGCTCGCCCTGTTCCAGACGCATGTCCTGACGGTCGAGCTGGTAGCGTTCGGCGGCGAAGTCGAACAGCCGCGATTTCAGCCTGCTGGCTGCGTCGCGGGCCGCCTGGCCGTTCAGGTCGGCGCCGCTCGAGGCCGCCGTAGGCGAGGTGTTGGGTACCTTGTCGGTACGGCTGGCGCTGATGCGCACCGCTTCGAGATCGAGCCCCAGCTCGCGGGCGACCACCTGGCACACCTTGGTGTGCAGGCCCTGGCCCATCTCGATGCCGCCGTGATTGATCATCACGCTGCCGTCGGTGTAGACGTGCAGCAGGGCACCGGCCTGGTTGAGGTGCTGGGCGGTGAAGGAGATGCCGAATTTCACCGGGGTCAGCGCCAGGCCTCTGCGGATGACCGGGCTGTCGGCGTTGAACTCGGTGATCGCCTGGCGCCGGGACCAGTAGTCGCTCGAGGTCTCGAGCCGCTCGATCAGGTCATGCAGCAGCGTGATCTGGTCCACCGTCTGGCCATAGTGGGTCTGGTCGCGGCCTTGGCGATACAGGTTGCGCTTGCGCACCGTCAGGGGATCCTCGCCCACGCGGCGGGCGATGTCCTCCATGGCGGCTTCGATCACCATCATGCCCTGGGGACCACCGAAGCCACGAAAGGCGGTGTTTGACGCGGTGCTGGTACGGGCGCGATGACCGGTGACCCGAGCCTGGCCCAGCGAATAGGCGTTGTCGGCGTGGAACATGGCGCGGTCGACGATGGCTTCGGACAGATCCGGCGAGTATCCGCAGTCGCCGATGACGGTGATGTCACCGCCCTGGATCACGCCCTGTTCATCGACACCGAGACGATAGCGGTTGTGGAAGGGGTGGCGCTTGCCGGTGACCTTCATGTCCTCGGCCCGGGGCAGGCGAACACGGCAGCTCTTGCCGGTGCGTCGGGCGATCAGCGCCGCCAGGCAGGCCCAGGGCGAGGCCTGGGTCTCCTTGCCGCCGAAGCCGCCGCCCATGCGGCGCACCTCCACGGTGACCGCGTGGAAAGGGATGCCCAGCACCTCGGCGATCAGCTTCTGGGTCTCGCTGGGGTGCTGATTGGAGGTGTGGACCATCACGCCTTCGTCTTCGGTGGGGTGGACCACGCAGGCCTGCCCCTCCAGATAGAAGTGCTCCTGGCCACCGACGAACTGCTCGTCCTCGATGACGTGTGTCGCGCCGGCCAGGGCGGCCTCCCAGTCACCGCTTTGCTGGCGGTGGGTCGGGCGCACCACGTCGCCGGCCTCGGCGGCGGCCACTGGGTCGAGGCTCGCCTCGACCTCATCGATCTCCAGGCGCGCCTTCTTGACCGCCTGACGCGCCGCACGATGGCTGGTGGCGGCGACGCAGAAGATCACCTGACCGGCGTAGAGTACCTCGCCGTCGGCCATGATCGGATCGCCGGGAAAGACCGGGCCGATATCGGTGTGGCCCGGGACGTCGGCGACGCTGATCACGTCGACCACGCCCGGGGCGCTGCGCACGGCGGACAGGTCCAGCCCGGTGATGCGTCCGCTGGCGACCGGCGAGAGTCCCACCGCCAGGTGCAGCGCGTCCGCCGGCAGCGCCAGGTCGTCGATGTAGGCGGCGCGCCCGGTGACGTGCTTGACCGCGCTTTCGTGGCGTGCGGCGCTGCCCGAGAAGCCCTTGGCCGCCGGCGCTTGGCGGGGAGTATCGGCAGTGTCGCTGGCCGCGGAGGCGGGTGTGGTCAGATCAGTGAGCGTACGCATGGAGCATCACCTCCTGGGTCGGGTGCTGAGAGTCCTGGGATGCCGCGTCGGCGACGACCAGGCGCAGGCGTTCGATCAGTGCAGCGGCGGCGTGCCGACGATAGTCGCTGCTGCCACGCACATCGCTCATGGGCTGAAAGTCTTCGGCCAGTGCATCGATGGCGGCGGCGAACCGCTCGGGTGAAGGGGCATGGCCTTCCAGTGCCGCCTCGGCGCCGGTTGCCCGGGCCGGGATCGCAGCCATGCCGCCGAAGGCCAGGCGGACCTCGGCCAGGGCGCCGTCCTTCAGGGCCCAGCTAAAGGCACCGAGTACCGCCGAGATGTCGTCCTCACGCCGTTTTGACAGTTTCCAGACCTTGAGCTGGCGGTCAGCTGCCAGCGTCGGCAGGAAGATCGCTTCCAGGCACTCGTCCGGCGCCAGGGCGGTCTTCTTGTAGTCGATGAAGAAGTCCGCCGCGGCGAGTTCGCGACTGCCGCCGGGTCCGGTCAGGCGCAGGCAGGCGTCGAGTGCCAGCAGTACCGGTGGGGTGTCGCCGATGGGCGAGGCGTTGGCCACGTTGCCACCCAGGGTGCCGCGGTTGCGCACCTGACCAGAGCCCAGTCGATGCAGGAGGTGATGGAAGGCGGGATAGCGCTCGGCAAACAGCGGTTCCAGTTGCGTGTAGGTGACGGCGGCACCGACCCACATCCCTGGTCGACCGCTGGCGTCGTGGCCCGCTTCCAGCACCTTGAGCTGTTCTACCCGGGTGACATCGATGACCTCGGCGAAGTCCGCCAGATTCTGGGTGACTTCGAGCCAGAGATCGGTGCCGCCGGCCACCAGGCGGGCGTCGGGGTGGCGGGCGCGCAGTTCGACCAGCTCATCGAGGCGGCGCGGCTGGTAGAAGCCGCTGTGGGTAGCAGGCTCACCCACATTGGTGGCAAGCGTTTGGGCAAGGGCGTCATCGTCGAGCCATTCGGGCCGGAAGCCCGGGGTGTCGCCCATGGCCAGGGCGGCGTCGCGGATCGGGCGATAGCCGGTGCAGCGACACAGGTTGCCGCCCAGCGCCGCTTCCAGTCGCTCAGGCGTCAGTGGCGCGGGCCGCGCGCGGTCATCTTCATGAAGGGTGAACAGCGACATGACGATACCCGGGGTGCAGAAGCCGCATTGGCTGCCGTGGTGTTCCACCATGGCGGCCTGGCAAGGATGCAGCTCGTCCCCCCGGGACAACCCCTCGACGGTGACCAGGTGGCGTCCATTGAGCTGGTGGGCCGGCATGATGCAGGCGTTGGCGCTGTGATAGCGCAGGTTGCCGTCGGCATCGGGCTCGCCGATCGCCACGGTGCAGGCACCGCAGTCGCCGGAGGCGCAGCCTTCCTTGGTGCCGGTCTGGTTGAGGCGCTCGCGCAGCAGGTCGAGCACGCTGAGGTGGGCCTCGGCGTCGACGCGCCGTGGCCGCCCGTTGAGGAAGAACTCGATCATGGTCAGGTCCGCTTATGTTGTCGTTGTCGTCGTTGATGTCCTGGTCGATGTCCTGGTTGCTGTCTGAGCCGAGTGGTTGTCAGCGAGTCGGTACCAAAGGGCATCGCCATGGCAAGGGGGTAACTTCATTCTTGACCAATCGGTCAGCTTCTTCAAGTCACGCCGTTGAGTTTTTTTCGCTGCCCGCCGCGTGTTCCTGTCGGCGACCACGGCAGAGGCCGCAAAAGCTGCCCCTCACAGCCGCTGTCGCGCCAGGCTAGCCGCTTTGCCCAATTGCCAGAGCGGTGGGGTTCAGGCACTCTTTTCCTCCTTGCCGACCCACCTGCAACCGGCGGTGGCGGGCGATTCGACGACCGGGATAACCATGGGCTCACAGCTTGATGACACGGCGCTGAAGGCGCCGCTGGAGGCGGAGGCTGGTGCCATTCGCCAGCGTAACGAACGCGACATACTCGACGCCGCCGAGCGAGTGTTTTCGCGTCACGGCTATCGGGGCGCCAGCCTGAAGCTGATTGCCGAGGAAGCCGGGCTGCCCAAGTCCAATGTGCTCTACTACATGGGCAGCAAGAAGGCGCTGTACGTTCGCCTGCTGGAAGGGGTGATGGAGCGCTGGAACATGATGCTCGACGATATCTCGGTGGATGATGATCCCGCCGAGGTGCTCAGTGCCTTTATCCGCTCGAAGATGGAGATGTCTCGCCGCCACCCCGAGGCCTCGCGCCTGTTTGCCGGCGAGATCCTTCAGGGCGCCCCCTTTCTGCAGGACTATCTGCGTGGCGAGCTGCGTGACTGGGTCGAAAGCCGTGCCGAGGTGTTTCGTCAGTGGGCCGAGCGCGGCCTGATGGACCCGGTGGACCCGGTATCACTGATCTTCCTGATCTGGTCGGCGACCCAGCACTACGCAGACTTTCAAAGCCAGGTCGCCGGCATCACCGGCCACGACGACTTCACCGATGACGATATGCAGCGGGTCACCGATTTTCTGACCCAGGTGGTCTTGAAGGGCTGCGGGGTGGTGTCGGCGCCACGGGGCTGAGGCCCGGTGGCGCTTGCTTACCCTATTGCGCCGTCACCAGCATGATCGCGGACAGCACCGCGGACACCCACATGGCGGGTTTGATCTCGGTGAACTTGCCGGTGGCCAGCTTGATCAGCACGAAGCTCATGAAGCCGAAGGCGATGCCCAGGGTGATCGAGTAGGTCAACGGCATCAGGATGATCGCCAGAAAGGCAGGAAAGGCCTCCTCGAAGCGTCCCCAGTCGATCTTGCCCACCGGGGCCATCATGAACAGCCCCACCAGCACCAGCGCCGGCGAAGTGGCGATGCCCGGCACCAGCGACAGCAGCGGCGACAGGAACAGAAACGGCAGGAACAGCAGCGCGATCACCAGCGCGGTCAGGCCGGTGCGCCCGCCCTGGGCGACCCCTGCGCCGGACTCGATAAAGGTCTGGGCGGCGCTGGTGCCCAGCGGAGCGGCGATCATCGAGGCGAAGGCGTCCACCGTCATCGAGCGCTTGAGGTTGCGCGGGTTGCCCTTGGCGTCCTTGAGCCCCGCGGATTCCGACAGCGCCATGAAGCACGACAGCGCATCGAAGAAGTTGGTGAACAGCATCACGAAGATAAAGGGCAGGTAAGCGACCTTGAGAGCCCCCAGTACGTCGACCTGACCCAGCGCCGAGAAGTCCGGCCAGGCGGCCAGTCCCTGCCATGCCACGACCACCTCGTCACCCCACAGACGCCCCATCGGAGCGGCCAGCAGGGTGGTGGTGGCGATGCCGAGGATCAGGGCACCGTTGAAGCCGCGGATGACCAGCACGGCGGTCACGATCAGTCCGATGAAGAAGGTGGCGAGACTTGCGTCCAGGCTGCCCAGGCTCACCAGGGTGGCGGGGCTTGCCACGATGAAGCCGGCGTTCTTGAGCCCGATAAAGGTGATGAACAGGCCGATACCGCAGGTGATGGCGTAGCGCAGCGACGGCGGAATGGCGTCGATGATCGCCTCGCGGACGTTGAACATGGCCAGTACGGCGAACATCACACCGGACCAGAACACGCATCCGAGTGCGACCTCCCAGGACAGGCCCGCCCCCAGTACCAGGGTGTAGGTGAACAGGGCGTTCATGCCCATGCCGGGCGCCACCAGGATGGGGTTGCGCGCGTACAGCGCCATGGCCAGGCTGCTCAGAAAGCTGATGACCACTGTGGCCGACAGCGCCGCCGAGAAGGGAATGCCGGCGTCCGACAACACCGCTGGATTGACCACGATGATGTACATGCCCGCCAGAAAGGTGGCGATCCCGGCCAGCAGTTCGGTCTTCAGCGAACTGCCCCGGCGGCTGACGTTGAAGTAGCGATCCAGCCAGGCAAGCCGGCCGACGGCGTCCTGGCTGGTTTGATCCGGAGTACCGTCGTCGCCGTCAGGGCGACTCGCGCTGGCTGCCGGATGACGGTCGCGCGGTGAAAGCGTGGACGTGGTCTCGCTCATCTCAGGGTCCTCTTGTCGTTGTAGTGGCCGCTGTCGATTGTCTGGGCGATGCCGCGACGGGCGTCGCGCTTAAAAAACCTGACCTTTCGGTCAGCTTGAAGAGCGTAGACAAAAACGTCATCTACTGGCAACAAAATGTTGTTGCTGGTGTATACAAGTCGGGCCTCGGGCGGGGACGCTGCCGCCGGGCCATGGGGCAGCGGCGTGCTATCATCGGCGGCGCATTGCTGCCTTGCTTGTGCAGTCCAGTCCAGTCCAGTCCAGTCCAGTGCAGCCCAGTCCCGTCCCGACCCGCCCGAGGAGCCCCCGAGCCGATGTCTTCACCGCCCAGCCTGCCCATCGACGCCCGACTGCCTCAGCTCACCGCAGCGCTCGAACAGCACAACCGGGCGCTGCTGGTGGCCGAGCCCGGGGCC
The DNA here is from genome assembly GCF_003056325.1 of Halomonas sp. BN3-1. Taxonomy (NCBI): domain Bacteria; kingdom Pseudomonadati; phylum Pseudomonadota; class Gammaproteobacteria; order Oceanospirillales; family Halomonadaceae; genus Halomonas; species Halomonas sp. BN3-1. The sequence continues at coordinate 607,479 of NZ_PYVV01000001.1, forward strand.
GGCAAGACCACTCGGGTACCGCTGGCCCTGCTGGACTGTGACTGGTGCGGTGGCGACGATGGTCGTGGGCGTCTGCTGCTGCTGGAGCCTCGTCGGGTGGCGGCGCGTCTGGCGGCGGGCCACATGGCCGAGCTGCTGGGCGAGCGGCCGGGCGAGACGGTGGGATACCGCATGCGTGGCGAGAGCCGGGTCGGCCCGACGACTCGCCTCGAAGTCGTCACCCAGGGCGTGCTGTCGCGCATGCTGCAGCACGACCCCATGCTGGAGGGGGTCACCGGCATCCTCTTCGACGAGTTCCATGAACGCAGTCTGGAGGCCGACCTGGGGCTGGCGCTGGCCCTCGACGTCCAGCAGGGGCTGCGCGAGGACCTGCGCCTGGTGGTGATGTCCGCCACCCTGGACGTGGCCGCCATGCAAGGCGTGCTGGGGCAGGACGTGGCGGTGATCGAGTGCCCGGGGCGGCAGTATCCGGTCCAGACGCTGTATCGGCAGCTGTCCCAGCGCGCCTCGGCGGAAGAGCAGCAGGGCCGGGTGGTCATGGAGGCGCTGCAGGCGTCCGATCCTGTGTCCCATGGCGGAGATGACAATGCCAGGGGTGGTGGTGATCCTGCCGGTGACGTGCTGGTGATCCTGCCTGGGGTTGCCGAAATCGAACGTCTCGGGCGCTGGCTGGGCGAGCGGCTGGAGGCTATCGCGGTACTGCCGCTGCATGGACGCTTGCCGCTCGAGCAGCAGCGCGCTGCCCTTCGTCCTGACCCGAACGGCCGGCGCAGGGTGGTGCTGGCCACCGCCATCGCCGAGTCCAGCGTCACCGTGGATGGCGTGCGCAGCGTGGTCGATGCCGGACTGGAGCGGGTGCCGGTGTTCAGCCCGCGTACCGGGCTTTCGCGTCTCGAGACCCGCCGTGTCAACCGAGCCAGCGCCGATCAGCGGCGTGGGCGGGCAGGGCGCCAGGGGCCTGGACGCTGCTATCGGCTGTGGGCGGAAGAGCAGCCGCTGCCGCCCCACGCCGAGCCGGAGATCCACCAGGCAGACCTGTCCGGCCTGGCCTTCGAACTCGCGCGCTGGGGCGTCAAGGACGTGTCCGCGCTTGCCTGGGTGACTTCGCCAGGGACAGCGGCCCTGGATAGCGGGCGTCGGCTGCTGCAGTCCCTCGGGCTGGTCGAGCCTGACGGCGGCTTGACCGCGCTGGGCCGGGCAGCCGGACGCTGGCCGGTGCATCCCCGGCTCGCCGCCATGCTGGAGCGAGCCAGCCGCGCCGGCGAGGCGTCGCTGGCCCTGGCCTGCGCCCTGGTTGCCTGGCTCGAGGGTCGTCAGGGCGCCTCGCGGGAGCCGGATCTGGAGCGGGTGTTCGTACCGCTGTTGTCGTCGCCGAGGCCAGACCCTGCCTGGCAGCGGGAGGCCCGGCGACTGTGCAAGCGCGCCGGGGTGGCGCTGGACAAGGCCCGTATGGGCGAGCCGCGTGGGACAGGCGAGCCGGGCGCCTCAATAATCCTGGGCGAGCTTCTGCTCTGTGCCTACCCCGACCGTGTCGCTCAGCACCTTTCGCCCGGACGCTTTCGCCTGCGTGGCGGTGGCCTGGTGACGCTGGCAAGCGATCACCCCCTGGCCCATGCGCCCCTGCTGGTCGCGGTGGACCTGGACGGCCGCCAGCGTGAGGCCCGGCTCTACCGTGGCGTACGGATCGAGGAGGCGGCGCTGCTGGCGCATTTTCCTGAACTTGGCGACTGGACCGAGCGGGTCGCCTGGAACGCATCGGCGGGACGCTTGGAAGGCGAGCGAGTACGCGCCCTCGATGCCGTGGTGCTGGAGCGCAAGCCCCTGGCAGGACCGCCGAGTCGAGAGGCCAGGCATAGGGCGCTGCTCGACGCCCTGGGGCAGCGCGAGGCGCTGCCGCTGGACGAGGCGGCAGAACAGCTCAGAAGACGGGTAGCGCTGTTGCGACGGACGCATGATCCCCAGTGGCCGGAGCTTGACGACGCCAGCCTGATGGCCGAGCTCGAGGACTGGCTCGGTCCGCATCTGGACGGCCTGTCGCGGCTCGATCAGGTGCTGGCGCTGCCCTGGGAACGGCTGTTGCGCGAACGTCTGCCGTGGCCGTTGGCGGGCCAGCTGGACGAGCTGGCACCGCGACGGCTGGCGCTGCCAAGCGGTGACAGCGCGGCCTTGCGCTATGAGCGTGAGGTCGACGACGGCGACGAGCACGGCACGCGTATCGTGCCGGTGCTGGCCGCCAAATTGCAGGCCCTGTTCGGTTGCGAAGCCACACCCTGTATCGTCGACGGGCGGGTGCCGGTACGCCTGGAATTGCTGTCCCCGGCGCGGCGGCCGCTGGCGACGACCATGGACCTTCGAAGCTTCTGGCACAACGTCTACCCCGAGGTGCGCAAGGAGAACCGCGGCCGCTACCCCAAGCACCCCTGGCCAGAAGATCCGCTTGCCGCCGAGGCGACCATGCGCACCAAGCGGCGCGGGCGCTGAGCGGGCCCTGAGCGGGCCCTGAGCGGGCGCTGTCGCCCGGGAGATTGTCCCCGGCCGGGAACCGGCGTTGACAGCCACGAAGGAGGGGGCGACCATCGCCAGCCTTGTCAGGCTCCTGGAAGAATCACGCTCATGGGAAAGACCCTTACGCCGGAACAACTGCAGGCGCTGGTCGAGAGGCTGGATCGCGAGGCTCGTCAGGCTGGCGAGTGGGGCCAGGTGGCAAGCTATATCCCCGAACTTGCCTGCGTCGATCCCCGTCAGTTCGCCATCAGTGTGTGCACCGTGGATGGACAGGAGTTTCATGCCGGCGACGCCGCCAAGGCCTTTTCGATCCAGAGCGTGTCGAAGGTCTTCACCCTGGCGCTGGCGCTGGGGCGTCACGGCGATGGTCTTTGGCAGCGGGTCGGGCGCGAGCCATCGGGCCGGGCCTTCAACTCCATCGTCCAGCTGGAGGTGGAAGAGGGCATTCCCCGCAATCCCTTCATCAACGCCGGGGCGATTGTCACCACCGACGCGGTACTCGGGTGCAATGCGCCGCGCGATACCCTCGGCGAGATTCTGCGCTTTCTGCGCGAGGCCTCCGGCGACGAGGACATCCACATCAACGAGCAGGTGGCGCGCTCCGAGCATGCCACCGGGGATCGCAACTTCTCCCTGGCCTACTTCCTGCGTTCCTGCGGCAACCTGACCAACGACTGTGACCGGGTGCTGGGCACCTACTTCCATCACTGCGCCATCGAGATGTCCACCGCCCAGCTCGCCAGGGCCACACGCTTTCTGTGTGGTGGCTTCGAGGGCCAGCGCATGATCGGGCTCGAGCGGGTACGGGCGATCAATGCGTTGATGATGACCTGCGGCCACTACGATGGCTCGGGGGACTTCGCCTATCGGGTCGGCTTCCCGGGCAAGAGCGGTGTCGGGGGCGGGATCATGGCGGTGGTGCCCAATGTGGCCTCGATCGCGGTGTGGTCGCCGGGCCTGGATCGCTACGGCAATTCGCTCAAGGGCACCGCTGCCCTGGAAGGGCTGTCCAAGGCCACCGGCTGGTCGGTATTTGCGTGAGGCCGCTACAGGTCGGCAGTCTGTTTAAAGCGTTGCCACCTACGTCGGGTGTTCGTACAAGGCCCGCGCTGTGGCAAAGCGCAAGGTAGATGAGAGGAGAGCCGCACCTTGACTACAACGTCATCCACCCGCTGCCCCTGCGGCAGTGGCCTGGTCCTCGAGCACTGCTGTGGTCTGCTGCACCAGGGCGAGAACGCAGGTTCGCCTGAGGCGCTGATGCGCTCGCGCTTTGCGGCCTTCGCCCTCGGGCTCGAGGACTACCTGCGCCATAGCTGGCACCCGGACAGTTGCCCGGCGCAACTGGGCGGTGACGACGATACCCGCTGGAAGCGTCTCGAGATACTCGATAGCGGTGAAACAGGCGATCAGGGCTGGGTGCAGTTTCGTGCGACCTATGCCGAGGGTCCGAGAGGGCGCCAGCGCTGGGGCGTGCTGGAAGAGCGTTCGCGCTTTGTTCGCTACCAGGGGCGCTGGGTCTATCTGGATGGCGAGGCCAGGGTGTCTCGACTCAAGCCGGGACGCAACGATCCCTGTCCCTGTGGCAGTGCGCGCAAGTTCAAACAGTGCTGCGCCTGACCCGTCGCCGGCCGCTTCAGGGGCGTCGGCGCACGTATCAAGTGGCATCGAAGTGAATCACGGTTGTACACGATAAAGGCCGCCTGAGGGGCGGCCTTTGTGCAGGCGTCTGCGCTTTTTACATGGCGCTCCCGGGCAGGAGGCGCGCTCAGGGACAAGGCGCCTCGATGCCAGGGTCGGGCGCGCCAGCGGCTGGCCGCGCCCGGCACCTGGTCAGTCCTTGAGCATCGGCAGGTCGAGGCCGTTGTCGCGGGCACACTGCTTGGCGATGTCGTAGCCGGCGTCGGCATGGCGCATCACGCCGCTTGCCGGGTCGTTGCGCAGGACGCGGGCCAGGCGGGCATCGGCCTCGTCGGTACCGTCGGCGACGATGACTACACCGGCGTGCTGTGAGAAGCCCATGCCGACACCCCCGCCGTGGTGCAGCGAGACCCAGGTAGCGCCGCCTGCGGTGTTGGCCAGGGCGTTGAGCAGCGGCCAGTCGGACACCGCGTCGCTGCCGTCCAGCATGGACTCGGTCTCGCGGTTGGGGCTGGCCACGGAACCGGAGTCCAGGTGGTCACGGCCGATGACGATGGGCGCCTTGAGTTCGCCGTTCTTGACCATCTCGTTGAAGGCGCGGCCGAGGCGCGCGCGATCCTTCAGACCGACCCAGCAGATACGCGCCGGCAGACCCTGGAAGCTGATGCGCTCCTTGGCCATGTCGAGCCAGTGGTGCAGGTGCTCGTCGTCGGGGATCAGCTCCTTGACCTTGGCGTCGGTCTTGTAGATGTCCTCCGGATCGCCGGACAGCGCCACCCAGCGGAACGGGCCGATGCCCTGGCAGAACAGCGGGCGAATGTAGGCCGGGACGAAGCCGGGGAAGTCGAAGGCATTCTCGACGCCTTCTTCCTGGGCCATCTGGCGGATGTTGTTGCCGTAGTCGAAGGTCGGCACACCCATCTTCTGGAACTCGAGCATGGCGCGCACATGCACCGCCATGGACGCCTTGGCGGCCTTGACCACTGCGTCAGGCTCGCTCTTGGCGCGGGCCACGTACTCGTCCCAGGTCCAGCCAGAGGGCAGGTAGCCGTGCAGCGGATCATGGGCGCTGGTCTGGTCGGTGACCATGTCCGGCTTGACGCCGCGCTTGACCAGTTCCGGCAGGACGTCGGCGGCGTTGGCGCAAAGACCGATGGAGATGGCCTTGCCTTCACTGGTGTAGCGGGCAAGGCGCTCGAGCGCGTCGTCCAGGTCGTTGGCCTGCTCGTCCAGATAGCGGGTACGCAGACGGAAGTCGATGCTCGTCTGCTGGCACTCGATGTTCAGCGAGCAGGCACCGGCCAGGGTCGCCGCCAGCGGCTGGGCGCCGCCCATGCCGCCGAGGCCGGCGGTCAGTACCCAGCGGCCCTTGAGGTCGCCGTTGAAGTGCTGACGGCCTGCCTCGACGAAGGTCTCGTAGGTGCCCTGGACGATGCCCTGGGAGCCGATGTAGATCCAGGACCCGGCGGTCATCTGGCCGTACATCATCAGTCCTTTCTTGTCGAGCTCGTTGAAGTGCTCCCAGTTGGCCCAGGCCGGCACCAGGTTGGAGTTGGCGATCAGTACCCGCGGCGCGTCCTTGTGGGTCGGGATCACCGCCACCGGCTTGCCGGACTGGATCAGCAGGGTCTGGTCGTCCTCCAGGCGCTTGAGCACCTCGACGATCTTGTCGAAGCATTCCCAGGTACGGGCAGCGCGACCGATGCCGCCGTACACCACCAGATCCTCGGGACGCTCGGCGACGTCAGGGTGGAGGTTGTTCATCAGCATGCGCAGGGCGGCTTCGGTCAGCCAGCTCTTGCACGACAGCTCGGTGCCGGTGGGGGCGGCGATCTTGCGCGAAGGATCGTGACGGTCGTTCAGCGAGGGCGTGATCTGGTTCATGTCGGTACCTGTAGTGAAAGGGAATAAAAGGCTCGGTCAGGCGTTGGACCGGGTAAGTTGATGGACCAGGCGGGCGGCGAGACGCGCCGTGCGTTGGTCGATGTCATACGCCGGGTTGACCTCGGCGATGTCGATCAGGCGGAGCTTGCGCGAGCGACGCAGGAACTCGAGGATCGGCTCGAAGTGGGTCAGAATCACGCCCCGCGAGGCAGGAGCGCTGACGCCAGGGGCATCGCTTGCAGGGAAGACATCCATGTCGATGGTCAGGTAGACGTGATCGCAGTCGGCTACCAGACGCTGCACGTCGCGCTTGATGTACGCGATGCGGCTATCGCGAAACTCGCGATCCTCGACCACCAGCGACTTGAGCCGCTTGGCGGTGTGAAACAGGGCGCGGGTGTTGGCCGCCTGGCTGACCCCGAGGCAGGCGTAGCGGAACGGCCAGCGACGCCGGGCGCAGTCGGCGGCGATCTGGGCGAAGGGCGTGCCGGAAGACGTCTGTTCGCTGGGGTCGCGCAGGTCGAAGTGGGCGTCCAGGTTGATGATCGCCACGGTGGGCCTGCGGTGGCCCTTGTCCAGATGCTCGGAGAGGCCGCGCCAGCTGGCGTAGGCGACTTCGTGACCGCCGCCCAGCACCACCGGCTGGTGGCCCTGGTCGAGGATCTCGGTCACCCGCGCGCCCAGCGCCTCCTGGGCATCCTCGAGGCCATTGCCGACGCAGTGCACGTCGCCGGCATCGTAGGCCGGGGCGTCGCGGTGCCAGGCCATGGGGGCGAGGGCGCGGCGAATGGCGGCGGGGCCATCGGCGGCTCCGACCCGCCCCTTGTTGCGGGCGACACCGGCATCGCTGGCAAAGCCCGTCACCACGACGCCAGGCTCGGCGCCGGAACGGTAGGCGGCGATGCGCTGGTGCCAGCGCTCGCTGTTGGGCTCGGGGTCGGTACGCCCCTGCCAGATGCCCATGTCCGCTTCGGTCAGCGGCGGGGTGGGAGACGAGGGGGAAGCGAGCTGCTCATCCATGGGTCAATACGCCCTCCAGCAGGCGATGCTTGAGCCGTCCCGGCTGGACGGCATGGTGTCTGGGTCAGCCGCCGGGGTCATGGATGACCAGGGGGAAGCGAGCTGCTCATCCATGGGTCAATACGCCCTCCAGCAGGCGATGCTTGAGCCGTCCCGGCTGGACGGCATAGGCCAGTTCGGCCGGGCTATCGATGTTCCAGACGCACAGGTCGGCGGGGGCGCCGACGGCGATACGTCCAAGGTCTGGCTGGCCGATGGCCTGGGCGGCGTGGCGGGTCATGCCGGCCAGTGCCTCCTGGGGCGTCAGGCGCAGCAGGGTGCAGGCCATGTTCAGCATCAGGGTCGGCAGCACGATGGGCGAGGTACCCGGATTGGCGTCCGAGGCCACCGCCATGGCGACGCCGGCACGACGCATGGCGTCGATCGGTGGGTGCTGCGTTTCACGCAGGGTGTAGAAGGCACCGGGCAGCAGGACGCCGACGGTCCCGGCATCGGCCATCGCCGCGATGCCGTCGTCGTCCAGGTACTCGATATGGTCGGCGGATAACCCTCGGAACTGGGCCACCAGGGCGGCGCCACCGGACAGCGAAAGCTGCTCGGCGTGGGCCTTGACCGGCAGGTCAAGCGCCCTGGCCGCCTCGAACACGCGCCGGGACTGTTCGCTCGAGAAGGCGATGCGCTCGCAGAACACGTCGACCGCATCGACCAGGCCCTCGGCGTGGGCCGCCGGCAGGATCTGGTTGCACACCAGCTCGATGTAGCCATCGGCGTCGCCTGCATACTCCGGTGGCAGGGCATGGGCGGCCAGCAGGGTGGTAGTGACGCGAACGGGCAGTTGCTCGCCGAGACGTCGCGCCACCCGCAGCATCTTCAGTTCGTCGGCCAGGGTCAGGCCGTAGCCGGACTTGATTTCGACGCTGGTCACGCCGTCCTCGATCATCGACGTGAGACGCTTTGCAGCGGCGTCGAACAGGGCCGATTCGTCGGCTTCCCGGGTTGCCGTAACGGTGCCCAGGATGCCGCCACCGCGACGTGCGATCTCTTCGTAGGAGGCGCCTTGCAGGCGCAGCTCGAATTCGTCGCTGCGCTGCCCGCCGAAGACCAGGTGGGTATGGCAGTCGATCAGGCCAGGCGTCATGACGCCGCCTTGCCCCATGTCGACGGCGTCGCGATGTTGACTCGGGTCAAGGGTCTGCATGGTGCCCAGGGCGCAGATCCGTCCATCCTCGACCGCTACCCAGTGACGCTCGGGCAGGGTGGTCAGTCCGTCGAAGATCGCCAGATCGCGCCACAGCAGGCGCTTGGATTGCTCGGACATGGGGATGCTCCGTGTCGGGTAATGTATATACAAATAATGCCTTCAAGCCATTTCGTCAAGCCGCCGAGTCGCCAGTGATGCATCGCCCGACCCTTGGGTCGGGCCTGATGGATGGTTGTTGAAACAGCGGCTTGCAGGCGTTTTATGGGCTCGCTTTCAGGCCGTGACGCATCAATAGACCATGGTCGTAGTGCGCGGATAGGCGTGAAATCTCGACGGATTGCTTCGATAAAAGTATATACAGGGTCGCGGATGCACCAGGCCTGTCCTCTCTGAAGCATCGCCCCGGGGGAGCGCAGGTCGGCTAGGCCGAGTGCACCCCGTCTTGGCCGCGGGATCGTTACCGGCTTTTCTGAACCCCGAGTCGCCGAGGGACCCGAGAGCGTTTCGAGCACGCGCGGGAGGCGTCGGGTGCCCAACGGGATCGTTCGACAGCATCATGTATATACAGGAAAGTGTGATTCTGGAGTCCTTGCCGGTTCGTCTGACGCCCTGACCGGCGGCCTATCTGCGACGCTGCAGGAAAGAGGTGTAGCGGAGCGTGACAACGCCGTTTAACGAACGAATCTGAGGAGAAGTTTGTGGCGTATTAGACCATCGTCTAAAGGCGCTGTGGGGGAGTGCTTTGCCACTATAGCGGTTGAAATGTATATACAAACAAGTTGACACTTACGAGTTGGTTCACACTTCGACGAGGTTCCCTTCATGGCGACGACTCCTGGTTCCTCGGTAGGCCAGACACCCCTCGGCCTGCTGTTGTTCAAGCTGTTGGTGCCCAGCGCCATCGGCATCTTCATCTTCTTTGTTCCGGTTGCCTGGGAAGGTCGAACCACGATTCCGCTGGATCATCTGGTGACCGCGGCCCGGGCCGGGCTCGGTGACTGGGCGAGGTTCTACGCCCTGGCGCTGATCATCGCCGGCGCGGCCTATCCGTTGATCAAGGGGGATTGGCGACGCAGTCTCACCGACAAGATCTTCACCGTGCTCAAGCTTCTGGGGGTGGTGGCGGCGCTGTTGACCATGACCACCGCCGGTCCGGCACTGCTGCATCAGCCGGACATGCTGCCCTTTCTCTACGACAAGCTGGTGATTCCGGTGGGGCTGATCGTGCCGATCGGTGCCATCTTCCTGGCGCTGCTGTTGAGCTATGGGCTACTCGAGCTGATCGGCATCCTGGTTCAGCCCGTCATGCGCCCGCTGTGGCGTACCCCGGGTCGAAGCGCCATCGACGCGGTGGCCTCCTTTGTCGGCAGCTACTCGATCGGACTGTTGATCACCAGCCGTGCCTACGCCGGTGGCCAGTACTCGGCCCGAGAAGCGGCCATCATTGCCACCGGTTTCTCTACCGTCTCCGCGCCCTTCATGATCATCGTCGCCAAGACCCTGGGGCTGATGGACTACTGGAACGCCTACTTCTGGATCACCCTGGTGATCACTTTCGTTGTCTCGGCGGTGACCGCGCGGTTGTGGCCGCTGTCAGGCATGGACAACACCGCGACCGACGGCGAACCTGAAGCGCGGAAGGGGGATCGCCTGGCGCTGGCGTGGCGCACCGGTATCAAGGTGGCCGAGCAGGCGCCGCGGCTGGGATCCAGCGTACGCAAGAATCTGACCGAAGGGCTGGTGATGGCGATCAGCATCCTGCCGTCGATCATGTCGGTGGGGCTGCTGGGACTGCTGGTGGCCAAGTACACGCCGGTGTTCGAGTGGCTGGGCTGGCTGTTCTATCCGGTGGTGGCGATCTTCGGCATCGACAATGCCCAGGAACTGGCCCAGGCCAGCGCGGCGGGCCTGGCCGAGATGTTCCTGCCGGCGCTGCTGCTCGGTGGCGACGCGGGAATCGACTTCGTGGCGCGCTTTGCCGCCGGCGTGGTGTCGGTGTCGTCCATCCTGTTCTTCTCGGCGTCCATTCCCTGCGTGCTGGCTACCCGGATTCCCATCACGATATGGCAGATGCTGGTGGTATGGGCGGTGCGGGTGGCACTCACCCTGGTAATGGCGATCCCGGCGGCCATGCTGCTGCAGTAACCTTGTCGATCGCTGTAGCCGTAAGCACGAGGGCCGGACAATCACTGTCCGGCCCTCGTGCATTGGTGGAGGCTGTGTCCGTCGCTCAGTCCTTCCACGCCGAGCGCAGCTTGTAGCGATCTCCCGGGTGGATCAACACGGCGTAGCTGATGAGCAGGTCATTTGACCAGGTGCGCCGCCGCAACTGCAGGCAAGGGAGGGAGGTGGAGATGGCCAGCTCCTCGGCCTGTACTGTGTCTGCCGAAACGGCCTCGACCACGTGTTCGATATCGGTGATCGGCCAGGTTTGGATCAGCACCTGATGGGGCGTGGTGAGCGTGAAGTCGGCGTCCAGATAGTCGGGCACGTGGCGGGGATTGACGTAGCGCATCTCGAGCTGGATGGGCTCGTCGTTTTCGTGGTGAACGATGCGGGTATGGAAGACCTTGCTGCCTCGCTTGACCCCCAGTTGCAACGCGATGTCCTCACTGGCGTCGATCGCTTCGGCACGCTGCACCCTGGCCCGATAGTGATGGCCGCGGCCACGGACCTCTTCGGCGATATTGTGGACCTCCATCAGCGAGGATTCCGCCTTGCGTTCGGTGACGAAGGTTCCTGCGCCCGGCTGGCGGGTAAGATAGCCACGCTGAACCAGTTCGCGGATGGCCTTGTTGGCGGTCATGCGACTGACGTTGAAGTCGAGCGCGAGCTGCTCCTCACCCGGGATGCGATGGTCGGTGGGCCATTCCCCCCGCTGGATCTTGGCCAGGATGTGCTGTTGAATCTCGAGGTAGCGAGGCGCGGGTCGAGCCATGGGCCGTCCTTGGTGAAGATGAAGGGTATCTTTTGCTAGTGTACCGGGACGATCATCGCTTGGCATCGTTGCGCAAGCCGTTGATGCCAGACGTTACCATGCTTCCGTTATATCCGTTTGGCCATTGCCGCTCTTGTTACTCCCCTTGTTTACCGTGAGGTTTTCCCATGTCCGACGCGAGACTCTCCAGTCCAGCGGCGCTTCGCAATCGCGAGCCCATCCACGCGGTGCTGCGCCAGTGCCTGGGACGCCATGCCCGCGTGCTGGAGCTCGCCAGCGGCAGTGGTGAGCACGGACTCTATATGACGCAGTGCCAGCCGGGCTGGCGATGGCAGCCGAGCGACGTTTCCGAGGCGGCGCTGGCGTCCATCGCTGCCTGGCGCGCGCTTGCAGCAGCAGAAGATGGGCAAGGGGAAGCGGAGGTTGACAGGCAAGGCGAAAGCGAAGCGCAACGGGCAGGGCCATCGGGGCGAGAGCCGGAGCAAGCGCCGCAAGGCGGCGGCAATCTGCTGGCGCCGGTGCGCCGCGACGTGCTGGAGCCCTGGCCGGATGACACCTTTGACGCCCTGGTGGCGATCAATCTGATCCATATCTCGCCGTGGGAAGTGACGCCTGCGCTGATGGCAAAGGCCCAGGCCCACCTCAAGCCGGGTGGCGTGCTGTTGCTGTACGGCCCCTACCGACGTGGTGGTGAGCATACCGCGCCGTCCAATGCGGCCTTCGACGCCGACTTGAGGCGCCGTGACCCGCGCTGGGGCGTGCGGGACCTGGAGCAGGTTACCGAGGTCGCCGCCGAGCACGGCCTGAGCCGGGAGGCCATCCACGAGCTGCCGGCCAACAATCTGGCGCTGGTGTTCCGTCGGCAGTGATGGCGGAAGCGGATCGACCCGTCTGCGAGCGGCCGGCCTTTGACAGGCCGGCCGTGTCGTTTCAGGCGTTCTTCTTGAGCCAGCGATGGTAGTCCTCGAGTCCCTCGCGGATATCAGTAAATCGCGGCTCGAAGCCCAGATCCGTGCGCGCGCGGGTGATGTCCAGGGGGCTGCCACGCACCACGAAGGGGCCAGGCCCCAGACGCATGCCGCTGTCGTGGCCGAGCAGTTCGGTGACGCTGTCGACGATGTCCTGATGGGCGATCGGCACACCGCAGGAAATGTTGTAGTGGCGGTGAGGCACGCTGTCGGCATCGAACAGCGCCAGGATGCCCCTCGCGGTGTCCTCGACGTGGGTCCAGTCGGTGGTCTGGTCGCGTCCGTTGTCCGGGTGCACATCGCGTAGCCCTTCGAGTGGCCCGAACATCGCCTGGTAGACCGCGTGCATGTGGGAAGGGCGCTTGCCGGGGCCATACACGAAGAACAGTCGGGCCTGACGGATATCCATGCCGTAGGTCGCCGTGTACTGGTCGCCGTAGAGCTCGCCGGAAATCTTGGTGGCGCCGTAAAGGTCGGTGGCCTTGTAGGGCATGGTCTCGACCTGGGGGCCGGCGGCGTCGCCGTAGACCGCGCCGGAGCTCATGTTGACCACCTTGTCGATGCCCAGCAGCCGGCAGGTCTCGTAGACGTTCAGGGTGCCCATGGCGTTGATCGACAGGTGCTTGAACGGGCGGGTCTGGAAGCTTGGCCCGGCGATCACCGAGACGCCGTGTATGACCCCTTCCAGCTCGTCGCGATAGCGCAGAAAGGTCTCGAACAGGGTGTGGGTGTCGAGCACATCCACCGCTTCGAAGTGGACGTTGTCGCGCACTTCCTCGAGATAGTCGAGGCCCATGCGGTCGACGTGGGGGGCGGCCATATCGCAGATGATGACCTTCTTGCCCTGGCGGGCGAGCAGGGTGGCGACCCAGGAACCGACGTGGCCGAGGCCACCGGTGATCAGTACAGCCATGGCATGACTCCTATTGAGATAAGCCCGCCGGGCAAGGACCTGGAGCCTTGCCCGGTCGCGGCGTCATTTGAGCAAGAGGTTGGGGAGGAACATCACGATGGACGGAAACAGCGTGATCACGATCAGCACCGCCACCAGCGGGATGTAGAACGGCAGGGTGGCCCGCACCAGGGTGTTGAAGGGCAGGTTGGTGATCTTCTGGATGGCGAACAGCACCGTGCCCACCGGTGGCGTGATCAGCCCGATCATCAGGTTGAAGATCATCAGCACGCCGAAGTGCACCGGATCGATGCCGTACTGCACCACCACCGGCACCAGCAGCGGCGTCAGCAGAAACAGCGCCGGCACCGAATCGATGAACAGCCCGATCAGCAGGATGAACAGGCTCAACAGCAGAAGCAGCAGCATCGGATCGCTGACCGTGGCGAGCAGGAAGTCGGCGACCAGGGCGGTGACCTGATAGCGCGCCAGGATCCAGCTATAGAGCGCGCTGCCGGCGATGATCAGCAGCAGCACCGAGGTGTCGATGGCGGTATCACGCAGGATCTGGACGAACTCGCGCAGGGTGATCGAGCGATAGACGCAGAACGAGATGATCATGCAGTAGAGCAGCGCCACCACCGAGGCCTCGGTGGGAGTGAAAAGCCCCGACAGGATGCCGACCAGGATGATCACCGGGGTCAACATCGGCAACAGCCCCCGCGATAGCGCACGGGTGAATTCGGCCATGGTGGCGCGGGCCCGGGTCGGGTAGCCACGACGATGGGATATCACCGCCACCATCACCATCAGGCCGGCACCCATGAACAGGCCCGGCAGGATGGAGCCGAGAAAGATCGCGGCGATGGAGGCGTTGGCCAGGGCGCCATAGATGACCGCCGGAATGCTGGGCGGGATGATCGGCCCGATGGTGGCGGAACTGGCGGTGACCGCGGCGCTGAAGTCGGTGGGAAAGCCATCGTCTTCCATGGCCTTGATCTCCACCGCGCCAAGCCCGCCAGCATCGGCCACCGCCGAGCCCGACATGCCGGCAAACAGCATGCTGGCCAGCACGTTGACGTGGCCGAGCCCGCCCTTGAGGTGACCCACGGCGCAGCGCGCCACGTCGAACACCCGATCAGAGATGCCGGCGGAGTTCATCAGCCGGCCGATCAGCAGAAAGGCGGGAATCGCCAGCAGGGTGAAGCTGTTGACGCCGTACAGGGTGCGCTGGGCGATCATCTCCAGCGGGATCTCGGCGAAGCCACGGGTATAGGCCAGCACCGCCGCCGATGAGGCGATCATCGCAAAGGCGACCGGCACCCCCAGCATCAGCAGCACGATCAGGCCGACGAACATGATGGCAAAGATTTCCATGGTGTCTTACTCCTTGGGTTCGTCAGGCAAGTTGGGAGGCTTGCCGCGCAGACGAACGACGAGGTCCTCCACCAGCAGCAGTGCCATCAGGCCGGCAGCGACCAGCTGCATCAGGTACAGGTAGGAAAAGCTCATGTCGAAGGTGCTGGCGAAGATGCCGGCGGTGCGCTCCATCATGTTGAAGGCGCCCCCCATGATCATCAGAAGCACCAGGATGCTGATGGCGTCGGCGGCGACCGCCGCCCAGCGCTGGGCGCCCGCTGGCAGCAGGTCGGTGACGACGGTGATGCGGATGTGTTCCTGGTAGCGCAGTGCCAGCACCGAACCGAGAAAGATCTCCGCCAGGAACAGATAGCGGGAAACCTCGTCGGTCCAGGGCACCGCGACACCGAGGGCATAGCGTGCGATTACCTGAATGGCCATGACCAGCAGCATCAGGCCGAAGGCACCGACTACCACGGTGGTCAACAACCACCAGAAAGCACCCAGTGCCCGGGACAGGGTAGGAGATGAGGTCATCGGACACTCCGTTGCCCCCGCCGGGTGGCGGGGACTTGACTCAAGGGAGGGGGCCTCGGTCGGCGAGGCCCCGTGGGACGGTCAGATGCTGTGCCAACCCTCGAGGCGCCAAGGCCTCAAAGGCTCGCGCCGCCTCGGACTTACTGGATCAGTGACAGCACATAGTCACGAACGGCCGGGTCGTAGTCCTGGGCGATCTCTTCCACGGCGGGGCGCGCGGCCTGACGGAAGGCGGCGACATCGGGCTCGACCACCTCCATGCCTTCTTCCTTGAGTTTTTCAAACAGCTCCGCCTGACCATCGCTGACCAGTTGATCGCCCCAGGTCGTGGCGTCGTCGATGGCGGACAGGACGATGTCACGGTGTTCGTCGGACAGTTCCTGATAGACGTCTTCGTTCATCAGCCAGTGGAAGAACGAGTAGACGTGTTCGGTGCGGCTGACATAGTCCTGCACCTCGAACAGCTTGCCGGCGTAGATGTTGTCCACCGGGTTTTCCTGCATGTCGATGACGCCGGTCTGCAGCGAGGTGTAGACCTCCGGCCAGGCAATCGGGCTCGGCAGTGCGCCGATCTCGCCCCATACCGCGACCCAGGGCGCGATCTCCGGCACGCGCATGCGCACCTCGCTGACGTCCTCCGGGGTCTTGACCGGGGTCTTTGAGGTCAGGTTGCGGGGGTTGCGTGCCGACAGGCCCACCAGGCGCATGTTGCCCTTGGCGATCAGGCTCTGATTCAGCGCCTCGCCGATCTCGCCTTCGTAGATCTTGCGGGCCTGGTCACTGGAGTCGTAGACGAAGGGCAGGTCGGCGGCGGCAAACTCGGGGGCATACAGGGTCATCGGCATGGAGCCACCGAGGGCGATGGCGTACTCGCCGTAGCTGGCGCCTTCCAGGTGGTCGCGCTCGCCACCGACCTCGGTGCCGAGAAGGGTCACCGTCAGCTCGCCATCGGACTCGCTCTCGATGGTGTCCTTGAGGCGCTCGCCGATCTTGAACATGGCGTGGGACGGGTCGGTGTGGATGGCGATGGCCAGGTCTTCGGCGGCGGCGGTGCCGGCGGCGCCGAGCGAGATGGCGGTGACCAGGGCAAGGGGGGTGAGGCTGCGTGCGTTCATTGTCGTTGTCTCCTCGGGGCGTATCGTCCGACGACGCTGTTGCGTCGAGGCGTAGTCGAAAGGTAGTCGACATTGCATGGGTAGCGCTACCATTAAGATGGTAGCGCTACCCATACTTTGGTCTTGGGTTACACTGTGGCCAAAGGAATCTTCGAGGAAGGACGCCAATGGACAGCCAGGAAATTCGCTCACGCAAGCGCCACCGGGGCAAGGGCCGAGTGACCCTGGCCGACGTGGCCCGCCAGGCCGGGGTCGCGCCGATCACCGTATCGCGGGCGCTGAATACGCCGGGGCGAGTCTCCGCCGAGGTCAAGCAGCGTGTCGACGCGGCGGTGGAGGCGCTTGGCTATGTACCCAACCTGATCGCCGGGGGGCTTGCCGCAGCGGGCACCCGGGTGATCCCGGTGATCGTGCCGTCGCTGGCCATCCTGACCTTTATCGAGGTCATCGACGCCATCCAGAAGCGACTGGAGGCGGCGGGCTATCAGATGCTGCTGGCCACCACCGACTGGGATCTGGACCGCGAGGCCAGTCTGGTCGATACGGTGCTCGGCTATTCGCCGTCCGGGGTGATCCTGACCGGTCTACGCCACCGGCCCCGGGTGATCTCGCGACTCAGGGACTGGGGACGCCCGGTGGTAGAAATCATGGAGGTGGGCGACGACCCCATCGACATGAACGTGGGGGTGGACGGCGTCGCCTTGGGTCACGCTATGGCATCCCATCTGCTTGAGCAGGGCTATCGGCGTATCGCCTTCGTCGGCTCTCACCTGGGCCATGACTACCGGGCGGCACAACGCCTGGAGGGACACCAGCGGGCGCTGGAGGAGGCGGGCGCGGCCTGTGGCGGGGTGCTGGAGTACCACGAGCCGGCGTCCTACGAGGTCGGCGTACGAGCGCTGGAGGATGTGATGGCGATGACACCGCGACCGGACGCCATCCACTGCTCCAACGATATCGTCGCCAGCGGCGTGCTGCTGGCGGCAAGCCGCCAGGGCATCAGGATTCCCGAGGAGCTGGCGGTGGGTGGCTATCTGGGGTTGCCGCTGGCGGAGCACCTGACGCCGAAGCTGACCACCCTGGCGGTGGCCCGCAGCGAGATGGGCACCCAGGCGGCGGAACTGCTGCTCGAGCGTCTGTCCGGCAAGACCCCGGAACGGCCAATCCGCGATCTGGGATTCACCCTGGTGAAGGGCGGCAGCACCTGAGCGTCAGCGGAATCGGGCGCCGCCTCTACCGTCCCTGAATGAAGGCTCGTCGGGCGATCATTCTTCAGGGATAACGCCCGGTTCACGATACTTGACGCCTTCGTTCTGGCGCTCCTGTTCGGTCTTGTGCTCATCCACCGGGGGAACGCCCCAGACCGTCTCCTTGTGTCCGTCATCGTAGGTGTAGGTGGTGCAGCCGGTAAGGCTTGCCAGCAGCAGGGCGGCGATCATGGCGGTGATCATTGCGCGGCTGGGCAGGCCGATCCTTGCTTGGTGCAGGAAGGCGCGAAGGCCGGGACGGGCAACGACAGGCAGGCGAAGGGACATGAGGGCTCCGGATGTCAGGGTACGGTGAAGCTGCGAAGGAGTCGCCGATGAAGCGGTCCATCGCCAGTATGGCGCTGTGGCAGCAAAGAAAAAACCGCGGATGCTGATGACAGCATCCGCGGCTCGCTGGTTGGCGCTAAATAGGCTCTTTAGCCTCCGGCGTCAGGACGATAGCCACAGGGGCACGTAGACCACCAGCAAAAGCACGCCGATCAGCCCCAGCAGGTAGGGCAGGATGGCACGGGTGATACGCTCGAGCGGCAGCTGGGTCACCGAAGAGGCCACGTACAGGTTGATCGCCACCGGGGGTGTGATCATGCCGATCGCCAGCCCCACCACGATGATCAGGCCAAAGTGCACCGGGTCGATGCCGAGCTGGGTCACCAGCGGCAGCAATACCGGGGTCAGGATGATCAGGGCGCTGGCGGTCTCGATGAACACCCCGGTCAGCAGGATCACCGCCACCACCAGCAGCAGGATGACGTAGGGATCGGTGGACAGCGACAGCACCGACTGGGCGATCTGGGCCGGCACCTGGGCGCTGGACAATGTCCAGCTCAGCACCGCCGAGGTGGCGATCACCAGCATGATCACCGAGGTGGTGATCGCCGAGCGGATCATCACGGCGTAGACGTCCCGATAGGTCAGGTCGCGATAGACGAACAGCGATACCAGCAGGGCGTAGACCACCGCCACCACCGCCGCCTCGCTGGGGGTGAACACCCCCGAGAAGATCCCGCCGAGGATGATGACCGGCGTCATCAGCCCCCAGCTTGCTGCACGCAGGGTCCGCCAGATGGTCGCCAGCGACAGCGGGCTGCCGTGGGGGTACTGGCGACGGTGGGCCTGGACCAGGGCGATGGCACCGAGGCCAAGACCCATGGCCAGCCCCGGCAGAAAGCCCGCCAGAAACAGGTCCGACACCGACTCCTGGGCGATGACCGCGTAGATGATCATCGGCACCGAGGGTGGGATCACCACGCCGATGGTGCCGCTGGCGGCGATCAGGCTAGCGGCGGAGGCCGGGTCATAGCCCTTGCGCTTGAGTTCCGGCACCAGGCTCGAGCCCACCGCAGCGGTGGTGGCCGCACCGGAGCCGGAGATGGCGGCAAAGAACATCCCGGCCAGTACCGACACCAGCGAAAGCCCGCCCTTGAGAAAGCCGAACAGGCTGTCGGCGAAGTCGACCAGCTTGCGGCTGACCGCGCCCTGGGCCATGAGGTCTCCGGTGAGGATAAACATCGGCACCGCGACCAGGGCGAAGGTGTTGATGCCCTGGAACATCTGCTGGGGCACCACCGCGAGCGGTGTGCCCTGGACCACCAGCGTCGCCAGGGTGCTGGCGCCGATGGTAAAGGCGATGGGCACGCCGATCAGCATCAGCACCACGAAGGAGATGAACAGCAACAGCATCACGCCACCTCCTGCGGGCTCGCCGGCGTCTGGCCGGTGAGCTCTCGCACGATCGCCACCAGGGTGGTGAAGGCCATCAAGGCGCCCGCCAGCGGCATCACCGCGTAGACCCAGGTCATCGACAGGCGTAGTGACGCCGACTTCTGGAAACTCTGCAACTGCATGTAGTTCCAGCCGATGACGATCAGCGCCAGCAGAAAGGCCAGCACCACCAGGTGGGCGATGATCCTGGCGATTCGTCCACCAAGGCCGGGCAGGGCGTCGACCACGAAGGTCACGGCGATATGACGGCCGGCGCGGTAGGCCAGGGTAGCGGCCAGGAAGGTGATCCAGACCAGCAGAAAGCGTGCGACCTCTTCGGTCCAGCCCACCGCGGTGAAGGCCACCCGGGAGATGATCTGCAGGGAGATGACGCCGATCAACGCCGCCATGGCGGCGAACACCACCGGGCGTGTCACGGCGTCGAGTCCCCGCTCAAGGCGTTCGAGCAGGGACAGCACTTACTTGGACTCCCCGGACTTAAGCGCTTCCTGGATACGCGGCAGGTAGTCGCCGAACTGCTCGCCGTAGGTCTCGTAGACCGGAGCGACGGCGTCCTGGAAGGCGGCGATGTCGGGGGACTCCTCGATCTGCATGCCGGCATCCTTGAGTTCGGCAAGCTGCTGTTCGGCCATGGCGGCGTTCTGCTCGCGCTCGTACTCGGCGGCTTCCTGGGCGGCGGCCTCGACGACCTCCTGGGCAGCCTCGGGCAGCTTCTGCCAGGACGGCATGCCCATCACGAAGATCGCCGGGGCGTAGGTGTGACGCGACAGCGTCATGTAGTCCTGCGTCTCGTTGAGCTTGAACGAGTGGATCACGTTGATCGGGTTTTCCTGGCCGTCGATGGTGCCCTGCTGCATGGCGGTCAGCGCCTCGGTCCAGGCCATCGGCACGGCATTGGCGCCGAGTTCGCGGAAGGTGTCGACGTAGACCGGGTTTTCCATGACGCGGATGCGCAGGCCGTCGATGTCCTCGGGGCTTGCCACCGGGCGCTCGGAGTTGGTCAGGTTGCGGAAACCGCGCTCGGCGTAGGCCAGGCCCTTGAGGTTGACGTCGGCCAGCCTGTCGAGCAGTTCCTGGCCGATGGGGCCGTCGAGTACCGAGTAGGCCTCCTCGGGCGAGGCGAACAGGAACGGCAGTTCGAATACCGCCATGGGCTCGACGAAGTTGGCCACCGGGCCGTTGGTGATCACGCCCATGTCGACGGTGCCGATCTGCATGCCCTCGAGCAGGGTGCGCTCATCACCCAGGGTGGCGTTGGGGAAGATCTCGACGTCGACCTTGCCGTCGGTACGGGCTTCGACCAGTTCCTCGAACTTGGTAGCGGCGATATGGAAGCCGTCCTGCTCGTTGACCACGTGGGCCAGGCGCAGCTTGACCGGGTCCATGTCGGCGAAGTCGTTGGCCTGGGCGGCGGACGTGGCAAGAGCAGTGGACAGAGCGATGCCGGCGGCCAGGGTGGTCAGGGCCAGGGGACGGGGCGCGATGTGGCGTGTCATGGGGGTTCCTTGGTGGTGTTCAGCGAAATGGCGTCTTCTCGGCGGGCCGTCACTTTACGATGGTGGCCGCCTAGCGCCTTGTTTTTGTTGAGAGGTTGGAGTGATCTAGCAGCCACGATCATGCCGGAAGCGGCGCCACGCGGTCAATTCGGCTGGGTTGAGGGGGGGGAGACAGGAAGGAAAAAATGGAGCGTGGCAGACTAATGCCGAAACGGACGCCGGGGTTGTCGCTAGCAGTGATCTCTTTGATGCCATGGCCTTGCCGAGGACCAGTGTCAAACGCCAGGACGTCCGCTAGACTAGGGAGTCTGAAGGAGAAACCTCATGACCACCAAGCTGGATCCGATAATTTCCGAGTTCGAGACGCAGGAGCAGGCGGAGAGCCATGATCGCTGGTTGCGTGAAAAGGTTCAGCGCAGCATCGATCATCCAGGCCAGGGAATGTCTCATGATCAGGTCATGGCCAAGGTCGACACCATCATCAACGATGCGAGTAAGCGACGCGGTGGCGAAGAGGCGTGAGTCTGCCAATCCATTGGCACGACGGCGCTGTTGCCGATTTGCTGGAAGTGATCAGCTACATTGCAGAACGTGATCCCCAGGCGGCTCTGCGACTTCGCAGTAGACTCGAATCTGCTGTTACCTCGGTTGCCGAGCACCCTTTCCTCCATCAAGCAGGGCGGGTTCCCGGCACACGGGAGATAGTGGTCCACCCCAACTTTATCGTGATCTATCAGGTAACGGATCGCATCGAAGTTACCGCAGTGGTTCACGCTCGCCAGAATTATCCCTGACCTTTTCACCGCCCGGTAACAAGGCGTGGCCAGCTCGTGTCTAGGGATGCGGGGCGCCCTTGCGACGCCCCGCATCATCGGTGGGGGGGGGGCGATTACAAGTGATCGGGGTTATGCAGCTCGCGCTCATCGCCGGGAGGCGGCGTCCACTGGTAGATCCAGGTCTCCGACAGCGGCTTGCCTTCGCTATCGCGCAGATACAGGCGCAGATTGATCGGCTCGGTGCCCTCGTCCGGAGGCACCACATCGAACATGGCCCGGTAGCCCTGGATGGCGTCCAGCGGTCGGGCCGAGGTGATCTCGATACGCCCGGCGCTGGTCTCGATGACCGGCTCCACCTCGACCTCGCTTGCGTCATCGAAGGGGAAGGGGCCGCCGCGGAAGTCCACCGCGAAGCGCCAGCTGAAGTACTCGCGACGTTGGCCGACGACGCCACCCAGTCCGGTACGGGTCGCCACGCAGCGCGACAGGCTGGGTTGCTGTGGCGGCAGGCCGTACCAGCTCAGACGATAGGCGTAGCGCAGCTCCTGGCCGGCCTCCACCGGGGCCTTGGGTTGCCAGTAGGCCACGATATTGTCGAAGGTTTCGTCCTTGGCAGGCAGCTCCACCAGATCCACGCTGCCTTCGCCCCAGCCCTCGGTAGGTTCGACCCACACGCTGGGTCGGCGATCGTAGTAGACGCCATCGTCCTGGTAGTGGTCGAAGTCGTGGTCGCGCTGGGCCAGGCCGAAGCCCTGAACATTGGTGGCGGAATAGGCGTTGTAGCGAAGCTGGGGTGGGTTCACCAGCGGGCGCCACAGCCATTCGCCACTTTCGGTGTGGATCGATAGCCCATCCGAGTCATGGATCTCCGGGCGCCAGTCATAGTTGACGTCACGATCGTTCTCGCCGACCAGGTACATGCTGGTCAGTGGCGCGATGCCCAGACGCTCGATCGTCTTGCGCGGATAGAGGGTGGCGGCCACGTCCATGACCACGCCTTCGACGTCGCGACGAATATCGAAGCGGTAGGCCCCGGTGGTGCTCTCCGACTCGAGCAGGGCGTAGACGATGACCTTGTCTTCACCCTCGGGCTGTTCGAGCCAGAAGCGGGTGAAATCGGGGAATTCCTCGGGTTCGCTGCCGGCGGTGTCGATAGCCAGGCCCCTGGCCGACATGCCGTACTGCATGCTCTGACTGACCGCACGGAAGTAGCTGGCGCCCAGGAAGGAGGCGATATCGCGCTTGGGGTCCTGATGATGGTGCAGGCGGAAGCCGGCGAAGCCGAGGCGTTCGGACAGCGTATCGGTATCGACCACGCTATCCCCATCGGCGTTGGAAAAGTTGAATAGCGCCGGGTCGTAGGCCAGTTCCTGCGCCTGTCCCTGGCTGACCTGGTAGATCCTGACCGGGGTGGTGAAGCCACGACCCAGGTGAAACAGCTGGGCCGTATAGGGCGCGTCGCTGTTGCTCCACAGAGCATGGTCGGCGCGGTAGCCGATGGCCTGGTAGTCGTCCCAGGAAAGGGACTTGAGCTGGTCGGGCAGTTCACCTTCGTGGCCCTGGTGAGGTTGCCCTGACAGATGGCGGGCGAAGCCCTTCAGCCAGGCGTAGTCGAAGGAGACCTTTTCTCCGGTGGTCATGAGCCGCTGGTCCAGCGCGGCCAGCAGCGGGGAGATTGGCAGGGCGTAGGCGCTGAGGGCGGTGGCCGCCTTGAGGAAGTCACGTCGCTGCATATCCATCATCCTTGTGGGTCGAGCATGTCGGGTGTCGGGCGACTGCCTGGGTAAGCAGCCGCTACGCCTGGTCGAGCACGTCGAAGGGTACGACTGCCCGAATCAGCAAAGGTTCAGGGAGGGTGCATGAAGTGTGCATGAAGGGTCGCAAGATTGTTAACAGGCTAACAAAGTGCTAGTCTACGCGGCCGGTCGACGGGGGACGCCTTCGTCAAATACCGAGCGGCTCCGTCACGTGAGCCCGTCAAGTCAGCCCGTCGTGTAACCAAGAGGAATACCATGACCCCCGACCAGCGCTTCAGGTGGATCGTTCGCCTGGCCTTGGGCATGTTCGTCCTGATGTTTGCCTATTTTGTGGTGGCAGATACCTACATGCCGATGACCCCGGAGGCGCGGGTCATGCGCCCGGTGGTGCGTATCGCCCCGGAAGTCAGCGGCCCCGTCGAGCGGGTCCACGTCAGCAATAACGACCATGTCGAGGCGGGTGATCCGCTGTTTCGTATTGACCCCGCACCCTTCGAGCTGGCGCTTGAGCAGGCGCGACTGGAACGGGAGGCGGCGCGTCAGCAGAATGCGACCCTGAGCGCCAGCATCGCATCAGCCCGCGCCGCCCTCGAAGCGGCCCGCGCCAGGGCCCAGGAGAGCGCCCAGGAGCGCCGGCGAGGCGAGCGCTTGATCAGCCAGAACAGCATCTCGCGCCAGCGCCTCGATGGCCTGGTAGCCACCGACCGTCAGGCCCAGGCCGAGGTCAAGTCCGCCGAGGCCGAAGTGGCGCGCCTGGAGGCCGAACTGGGTGCCGAAGGGGAGGCCAACTTGCGTTTGCGTCAGGCCCGCAACGCCCTGGAGCAGGCCGAGCTCGATCTCGACCACACCCTGGTGCGGGCCCAGCATTCCGGCACGCTGAGCAACCTGCAACTCGAGGTGGGTGACTACGCCACCCAGGGACAGCCAGCGCTGGCGCTGATCACCGATGAGGTCGAACTGATCGCGGATTTCCGCGAGAAGAGCCTGCGCAAGGTCGCCGCCGGCGACGAGGCCCGCGTGGTGTTCGATGCCATGCCCGGCCAGGTCTTTGCCGCCCGGGTAGAGAAGCGCGACGCTGGGGTCTACGACGGACAGATCAGCGCCGACGGTAACCTGGCCGACATCCCCACCACCGACCGCTGGCTGCGCGATGCCCAGCGCCTTCGCCTGCACCTTTCGCTGGCCGGGGACGCACCGACGAGTCTTCCCACCGGCTCCCGCGCCACGGTGCAGCTGTTTCCCGGGGAGCACCCGCTGGCCCATCCGCTGGGGGCGCTGCAGATTCGGCTGATGTCCTGGCTGCATTATGTTTATTAACCGGCTACCGGCGTCGTTTACCAAGCGGCCACGGGCGTTGTTTACCAAGCTGCCATGGGCGTCGTCTACCAAGCTGCCACGGGCGTCGTCAGGGCAGCAGCAACCGAAGGCCTCGAAGCTCAGCGACAACGGCTTGCGCCAGTGTCTGCGTATCGCGGTGGGGGCCTGGCTGGGCTTTCTGATCAGCCAGCTGATGCACTGGAACTATGGTGTCTTCTTCACCGTCTTTCCGATGTTTCTGCTCGGGATCATTCCGGTGTTCAACGCCCATGTGGTGCGCCAGTTCCTGGGTAACGCCTGCCTCAATGTGGTCGAGATCAGCCTGGTGGTGGGGTTGACCCAGCATCTGCCGGTGGTGATGACGGGACTGGTGTTCCTGATGTTCCTGGGACGCTTCACGCTGATGGCCAGGGGGCCGTTGTTCGTATTCGGCGCCAACGGCGTGCTGACCCTGAGCATCATGCTGCATTTCGCCAGCTACCCCGACCTCGACCTGTTCGACCTGCTGGCCAGCAACAGCGTGGCGAGTCTTCTGGCGGTGGCCATCGCCGCCCTGATGCACTGGCTGTTTCCCGATGTCACGCCGCGACAGCCGCCACCACGTCAGGCCAAGACGGCGGCGCTGAAGCGCCATCAGGCGTTGATCGGGGCGCTGACCGCGACCCTGTCCTTTCTGGTGTTTCAATTGCTCGATCTGCGCGACTCCCTGTCCGCGCAGATGGCGACCATCCTGATCCTGTTTGCCCTCGGCTACCATGGCGCCCGGATGTCGGCCTGGCGTCGTGCCATCGGCACTCTGTTGGGCTGCAACCTGGCACTGGTGCTGCAACTGGTGCTGTTCACCAAGAGCGACCATCTGCTGCTGGTGCTGCTGGCCTATGCCATCGGTCTTTTGCTGTTCGCACGGGAGCACGTCATCGAGAACGCCGGCTCCGGCATCGGCTTCGGCGGGCTGACGACCCTGGGTATCCTGTTTGGCCAGTACCTGAGACCCGATCAGGATCTGGTCGTCGACGCCGTCTATCGGTTCAGCTCGATGTGCGTGGCACTGCTGGTCACCCTGGCGGTGATGGCGGTACTGCATCGGCTGCTGGATCTATGGCCTGCGGCCTCGAGCCGGGAAGCACCGCGCACGAGTTGAGTTTTTTATGCTGCTTGCAACAGAGAAGGGGGCCGTGTCAGCACGGCCCCCATTTTAGCTACTTTACCTACCCGGCTGATCTGGCGATTTTGGTCAGCTTCCTGGCGAAGCTTTGTGGCATAGCTTTCTGCTCTGGTCGCCGCCCCCTAGTCCTTGTCCGAAAAGTCGCCTAGCCGCCCTGGGGCAGCGGGATGGTCACCAGCCCGTAGGAGTGGACTTCGGCACTGCCCGGATAGGCATCGACCACGCTCAGGCTGCCGTCGTCGTGCTGGATCTCGAATACCCAGGTCTTGCCGGTGTTGCCGCTGATGATGTTGACGTAGTTGCCGTCGGCGCTCAGGTCCATGTCGGCGAAATACTCGTTGTAATCCTCGGCGCGGTAGGCGGCTTCTTCCAGCAGAGCGATGCTGCCGTCCTCGGGATCGACGCTGAAGGTCGACAGGCTCGAGGTATGGGAGTTGGTGGTCCAGGCGTACTTGCCGTCCTCCGAGGTGGTGACCCAGCAGGCGGCCTGCTCGCCACCCCAGATGTCGTCGCCAGTCATCACATCCGCCGACACTAGGGTCAGCTTGCCGTTCTCGTCGATGTCGTAGGACGACATGGAGCCGGTCTGGCCCTCGTATTCCTGCAGGAAGGGATACTTGGCCTTCGATTCCTCGGATGACGGGTGGAACTGGTAGCCCTGGGTGATATAGCGGGTTTCGGTCACCAGCAGGGTACTGTGACCGTCCGGGCGAGTGACCAGCTTGGTGCCGATGGGCAGGGCGAAGAAGCGCTCCTCGCTCAGATGCGGCGACTCGAGGCTCGAGATCGGCTCCTGCGACAGGAGGCCTTCGTCGTCCACCGCATAGACATGCACCATGCCGGTAAGAAAGCCGACAAGCGTCAGGTACTTGCCGTCCTCGGTGAACTCCATGCTGACCGGAGAATCATCCAGCGGCCGAACGGAGTCGGGGATCTCGGTCAGGTTGCCATCGCCATCGATGGTAAAGCCCTTGATCACCCCCGGCTCATCGTTGGCACCATCGGTGCTGGCGACGTAGACGATGTCGCCATGGCCGTCGATGGCCTTGGGTTTGGCGCCGCCGGCATCCACCACATTGTTGAGCGTCAGCGTCAGGTCGTCTTCGACGTGAAGCGACGACAGGGTGCCGTCGCCGACGTTGGCCACCAGTACGTTGCGGTTGTCTGCCGAACGCCACACGCCGTAGGCCGAACCGAGCGGGTCGAGGCCGCCATCCATGCCGTTGCCCGTGCCGCCGGTGGTGTACTCGCCGACCTTTTCCAGGGTGCCATCGTCAAACTGGCGCCAGGCGATCAGCGAGTTCTCGTCGGCGTTGTTGGTGGCGACGTAGACACCACCCGTCACGTCCCTGGCCATGGCAGGCAGGGAAACCGAAAGCAGGACGAGGCCCATCAAGACTGGATTTTTCATAGCGTACCTTGGTCAGTTTTTGCTTTTCTTGTGCCGCGATGCCGGCAGATCCAGGCATTCAGGCTAGTCGTGGTTTACGTAGGTGCTCGCCGGTGAGTCCTTACACCACCCTGGGCAAGGAGCCCTGGTCAGCTGGCTCGCGCCATGGCCTCGACGGCGTCGCCGGGATCAGCGTGCACGTCATTCAATTGCCATCGTTGAAGTTGCCGGAGTGAGAGCATCTAGCAGAAACTGTGCTTTAAAGAATCGTTGTTGAGATAAAGCTTAGGCAAGATTGCGCCGCAATGATGCAGGTGACTGTCGTCAAACGCGCGTGCAACAATCGTATTTTCTGCTGGCAAGCCAGGCTGCTGGTATTCAAGGCGAGCCAAGGTGTCCATCAAGGGATTCGCCAGTGCAACGAGACGGTGCGCAGTTCGGCGACGGTGTGCGACGCTCGAGACGCTGTAGAATGTCGCGAGGGGCCTGAAGGCGCCGCGGTTGGGTGATCCGAGGAAGCGAGCTCGCAAAGGAGTAGACCGCATGACGAAAACGAGCGACCGGTCGCCGTCGGGGCGCGTCACCATCACCGACGTGGCGCGCGAGGCCAGAGTGTCGATCGCGGCCGTGTCACGCGCCATGAATCCCAACGGCAGCAGCTCCCCCGAGATGCGCAGCAGAATCCTGGCGGTGGCAGACAGTCTTGGCTATAAGCCGAACCGCCTGGCGCGTGGCATCAAGTCGCGCTCCAGTCTGATCGGCATCCTCGTCACCAACTTCGAGAACCCTGCCTATCTCGCCATTCTCAGCGAGTTTTCTTCCGCCATTCAGCGCTACAACTGCCACACCTTGTTGATCAACGTGAATACCGCCAAGAGCATCGAGGAGGCCGTCTCCCTGGTGATGGAGTATCACGTGGATGCGCTGATCGTGACGTCCGCCTCGGTGCCTACCGAACTGGTCGAAGCCTGCGAGCAGCACAGGACCCCGGTGGCGGTCTTCGGGCGCGATGCGCCGGATTCCGGCGCTCTGGTGGTGACCTGTGATGACGAGGAGATGGGGCGGATGGCGGCCGATCACCTCCTGGACAGCGGCTACTGTCGACCGGCCTATGTCGGAGCCTCTTCCAACGAGCAGGCCACCCAGGATCGCCTGCGTGGTTTCTCGCAGCGACTCGAGCAGCGTGGACAGCGTCTGCATGGCCATGCCGAAGGCCTGAGGCACAGTTACGAGGCAGGCTACGCGGCCACCTGCGAGCTGCTGAACAGCACCCCCGGTATGCCCGACAGCATCTTCTACTTCGATGACATCATGGCCTGTGGTGGGCTGGATGCGATCCGCCATGACTTTTCGTTAAGGGTCCCCGACGACGTCGGCGTGGTCGGCATCGATGATATTCAGTTTGCCTCCAGTCGGTCGTTTGACCTGACGACCATTCGTCAGCCGTTCAGCGACATGGTGGAACGGACGGTGGCGGGGCTTTTCGAGCGTGTGCAGCGGCCCGCCGTGTCAGCCGATCGCGTCCTGTTGCCCTGTCATATTGTCCAGCGCAGCACGACCCGTCGCATCACCTGAGGATGCCGTCTTTCCCGGTTGTCCGTGGGCAGGCGGGATGGCTGATCGAGTGTACGTCGATGACTTGATTAGTTGGCGATATCTCTGAGTAAGGTCTTCGCTTTTTCTCGCTTCTGGTAGTTGCAGCCAATCCCGTCATTTCATGAACTCTCCTTTTTGCCGCCACTGAGCAGGGCGGTGTCTCGGCGGTGAGCCCTCAGCCTGTACGCAATGGATGCTCGCGCCGAATCATGTGGCGGTGAGGGGAGTGTGTTGCACGCTCCGCGTCGACGATATTGGGGACCTCGTATCTGGGTATCGCTTATCCAGGCGTAAATGTAATCGCAATATTCTTCGAAGAGATTTCTTTGTTATGTAAGAGATCTCTTGGTCTGGTCCGTATTAATCAAGGATAAACGAGGCGATACGATGAGTTTTTCGTGAATTAATCCTTGGTATAAAACGCTATGAAAACGTTTTCAAATGCGTTTTTGATGCGCTAGCCTCGGTCGACATGAAGGAGGGCGCCGTTACCAGTTCCATCGATACCAGGTGTCGTCCACTCCAAGCTCCAAGGCTCGAGTGTCTGCCATTCAGCATCGATAAAGTTGATCGATAAAGTTAAGCGATAACGGCGCTCGATAAAGGCTTTCGGTAAAGGTTCTTGAAAAGGTTCAACACATGACACAGCGACCGATGTCCGACGCCTGCGATACCTCAGCCCAATCTTCCTTGCCGATGTCAGGGCAAGCCTCGCCACAGGCATCCGGCGAAGCCGTGGCGGCCCGTCCGCTACGGCTGGCGATGATCGGTGGTGGCGTTGCCTCGTTTATCGGTCAGGTTCACCGGGCGGCGGCGCAAATGGATGGGCGCTACCAGCTGGTGGCAGCGGCGCTGTCGTCGAACGCCGACCGTTCGCTACAACAGGCACGTCAGCTGGGCGTTGCGCGTGGCTACTGCGACGGCGAGACGCTGTTGCGCGAGGAAGCCGCCCGTGAGGACGGCGCCGAGGTCGTCGCCATCCTGACCCCCAATGACTCGCACTTTGCGCTGGCAAGGCTGGCGCTGGAGCTGGGCTTTCACGTGGTGTGTGAAAAGCCGCTGACCAACAGCCTGGCGCAAGCGCGGGCACTCGAAGCCTTGGCGAAACGAGGCGAGCGATGCTTCTGTGTGGCCTACGGCTACACCGGCTACCCCATGGTGCGTCAGGCCAGGGCCATGATCGAGGCGGGGGAACTGGGCGAGATTCGACAGCTCCAGTGCGACTACGTCCAGGGTCATCTGGCCAGGATGAGCGATGCCGAAGTGGCGGGAGAAGACTGGCATATGCAAGCCGCCGTCGCGGGCGAATCGTTGATCCTGGGTGACATCGCCACCCATGCCTTCCACATGCTGGAGTACGTTTCGGGGCTCAGTACCAGTGAAGTCAGCGCCGATGTGGTCGCCGTGGTGCCCGAGCGCACGGCCCATGACAACGCCAACCTGATGCTGCGGTACACCAATGGCGCCAGGGGCATGATGTGGATCACCCAGGCGGCTGCCGGCGCCGAGCATGGCCTTTGCTTTCGTGTTTTCGGCAGCAAGGGCGGCCTCGAATGGCACCAGGAAAATCCCGACAAGCTGCTGTTCCGACGCCTGGACGACGCCCCTCAATGGTTGTCCAAGGGCGCGCCAGGATTGCACCCGGCCTCCCGGCGGGTATCGAGTGTGGCCTTTGGTCACCCGGAGGGCTACCGAGAAGCCTTTGCCAGCCTGTACAGCGACCTGTTCGAGGTGATTGATGCCGCGCGTCATGGGACCAGAGCAGCCGACCCCCTGGCGTACTGGTATCCGGACCTCCGTGCGGGGGTGCGCGGGGTGGAGTTCGTGGCGACAGCCTTGGCATCGACCAATGCCAATGGGGAGTGGGTGGCGATGCCAGCAACATCCCCCTAGGCATTTGGCTTCGATACCCCATCAGGGGCTGGATGTAACGCCGCCCCGTACGGGATGGCGGTGGTGACACAACAATAACCGGCAGGACGGCCAAAGTGGAGAGGCTGAAGTGCGGCTCAGGAGAACCCCATGCACGCGAAAAATGTGGATGATCTGCGCAGTAATCGCTGGTTCAAGCGGGATGACCTTCGTTCATTCGGACATCGTTCCCGAGTGAAGCAGATGGGCTATTGGGATGAGGAGTTCGTCGGCAAGCCGGTAATCGCCATCATCAATACCTGGAATGATCTCAATACCTGCCACTCCCACTTTCCCGAGCGGGTCAAGGATATCAAGCGCGGGATTACCGCCGCCGGGGGCTTTGCGGTGGAATTGCCGGCGATGTCGTTGGGCGAACAGCTGATGAAGCCCAGCGCCATGATGTATCGCAACATGCTGGCCATGGAAGTGGAAGAGCTGTTGAGAAGCTACCCGGTGGATGGCGCCGTGGTCATGGGTGGCTGTGACAAGACCACCCCTGGCGTGCTGATGGGCGCCATTTCGATGAACCTGCCGACCATCTACGTACCGGCCGGTGCCATGCTGCGCGGAAACTTTCGCGGGCAGGTGCTGGGCAGCGGTACCGATGTCTGGAAGTACTGGGACGAGCGCCGCATCGGCAACATCACCCAGGCCGACTGGAACGACATTGAGAACGGTATCGCCCGATCGGCGGGGACCTGCATGACGATGGGGACCGCTGCCACCCTGATGTCGATCGGCGAGGCCCTGGGCATGAGCCTGCCGGGAGCCTCGAGCATCCCGGCGGTGGATGCCAACCATTCACGGATGTGCTTCGCCAGCGGCAAGCGGGCGGTGGACATGGTGTGGGAAGACCTCAAGCCCACCGACGTGATGAGCGAGGCATCCTTTGACAATGCCATCGCCGTGGACATGGCGATCGGTGGTTCCACCAACGCCATCATTCATCTCGTCGCCATGGCGGGGCGCCTCGGTATTCACCTGCCGATGGAGCGCTTCAACGAGATATCGCGACGCGTGCCTCTGGTGCTGAACCTCAAGCCATCCGGTGAGTTTCTGATGGAGGACTTCTTCTATGCCGGGGGACTGCCGGCGCTGATGTCGACGATTGGCGAGGAGCTGGCGCTCGATGCCATGACCGTCACAGGCCGCCGCCTCGGCGACAATATCGAGGGGGCAAGGGTCTGGCGACCGGAGGTCATTCACTCGCTTGAGGAGCCGGTCAACAGTTCCGGTGGGACCGCCGTGCTCAGCGGCAGTCTGGCGCCCAAGGGCGCCATCATCAAGCCGACCGCGGCCGATCCGCGGCTGCATGTTCACCAGGGGCCGGCCTTCGTGTTCGAGACCATCGCCGAGCTCAAGGCACACATCGACGACGAGGATCTCCCGGTGACGGCCGACAGCGTCATTGTGCTCAAGAACGGCGGGCCGGTGGGCGGCCCTGGCATGCCGGAGTGGGGGATGATGCCGATCCCCGGCAAGCTGCTCAAGCAGGGGGTGCGTGACATGTTGCGCATCTCGGACTCCCGCATGAGCGGCACCAGCTACGGAAGCTGCATCCTGCACGTGACGCCGGAGTCGGCGGTCGGCGGCCCCCTGGCGGTGGTCAGGACCGGAGACATCATCTCGGTGGACGTGCCCAATCGGCGCCTGGACCTGCTGGTCGAGGAGGCGGAGATCCGCCGTCGCCTGGAAGACTGGCAGCCGCCGGCAGATCGCCATCCGCATGGCTATGCCGCGCTGTACAAGGCGCACGTGACCCAGGCGGATGAAGGCTGCGACTTCGACTTCGCCAAAGGGGCGCCCGGCAGCATTCCAGAGCCGGACATCTACTGAGCATGGGACAGCGTTCTTTACGTCGCCCGGTACGTCGTCCGGTACATTGCCCGGCGTGGCCGGTGGCGTTGCCAACAGGGGAGCAGGGGATATGACCAGCGTCGAAGTGCTGATCGAAAGTCGTGCCGAGCTCGGCGAATCGCCGGTCTGGGACGCCGAGACGGGGTGCCTGCTGTGGGCCGACCTCTACGCCCCGGCGATCGAGTCCTGGCGGCTTGCGGATGGTCATCGCCAGCGCTGGGTGTTGCCGGAAACCCTGGGCTCCTTTGGTCGTTGCGACGATGGCCGCCTGGTGGTGGCGATGCGCTCGGGCATTCACCTTTTCGAACCGTCAAGCGGGGCGCTTGAATTTCTCTGCTGTCCTCCCGGCGAGCCGCTGGCCGGCACGCGCTTCAATGACGGCAAGGTAGGCCCCGACGGGCGTCTGCTGGTGGGGACCATGGACGAGCAGTGCAGGTCGCGCCCGCTTGGTTCTCTGTACAGCGTGTCCCGTTCGGGCGAGACCACACGTCTGCACCAGGGATTCATCGTTGCCAACGGATTGGCCTGGAGCGCCGACGGCCGCCGTCTCTACTTCAGCGATACGCGCCGCGACACCCTCTATGTCGCCGACTATTGCCTGGAGAGCGGCGCCATGGGGGCGCCCCGGGTCATGGCGGTGACCGATCCCGCCGTGCACGGACGTCCCGACGGTGGCGCCACCGACGTCGCAGGTGGGTACTGGAGCGCCGGTGTGTTCGGCGGCGTGCTCAACTACTGGGACGATCGCGGGCGTCTGGCGCGACAGGTATCGCTGCCATGCACGGGGCCGACCATGCCGTGCTTTGGCGGCCCGGACATGAAGACCCTGTTTGTCACCACCCTGCGCAAGGGACTGTCCGAGGCCGATCTGGCGGCGTTCCCGCTGTCAGGCAGCGTCCTTGCGCTGGAGGTCGAGGTACCGGGTGTGCCGGTCTCGACCTTCGGCGGCGTGAGCCGGCACGCCGAGCCGGCGCCGCCTTCCCCTCCGGCATCCTTGTGAGCCCTTTACGGAGCAGAACATGAGAACCAATCGAATTCTGTCGCACATCAAGGAAGGCACGGGCGTGGTCAATGGTTGGCTGTCGTTGCCCTGCGGTTTTTCTGCCGAGGTCATGGCCCACCAGGGCTGGGATAGCCTGACCATCGACATGCAGCACGGGTTGATCGACTACCCCCAGCTCGTTGAGATGTTGACGGCCATTTCGACCACCCCGACGGTGCCGCTGGTCAGGGTGCCGAGCCTCGAGTCGGGGCTGATCATGAAGGTGCTGGACGCCGGGGCCTACGGTGTCATCGCCCCGCTGATCAACAGTGCCGAGGATGCGCGGGCACTGGTGGCGGCCTGCCGCTATCCGCCCCTGGGAGTGCGCAGCTTCGGTCCCCACCGCGCCATGCTCTATGCCGGCAATGACTATGTCACCCATGCCAACCACGAGCTGCTGGTGCTGGCGATGATCGAGACCCGGGAAGGCGTGGCGAATCTCGAGGAGATCCTCGCGGTGGAAGGCCTCGACGGTATCTATATCGGCCCTGCGGATCTGGCACTGTCCCACGGCAAGACGCCGGGGTTCGACCATGACGATGGCGAACTTGACGCCATCATCCAGCGGTTGGTCGATGGCTGTCGCCAGCAGGGAAAGATCGTCGGTATCCATAACGGCAGCGCGGCACACGCCCGCGAAATGCTGGCCCGTGGATGCGATCTGGTGACGGTGTCGTCGGACGCGCGAATGCTGGTGGCAGGTTCGAGCAGCATTCTGCAGGAGATGCAGCGCGAGGCGACAGGAAAGGCAGGTTATTGAGAGCCTTAGGTGTCGCAGATGAAGCAGGACAGAACATCCAGGTGATGTGGAGGGTTTTCGATTGGACAGCTATGCACGGTATCCAAGCCTCGAGGGGCGCCATGTGTTCATCAGCGGTGGGGCGTCCGGTATCGGTGCCAGCCTGGTCGAGCATTTCTGCGAGCAGAAGGCCTGCGTCAGTTTCATCGATATCGACGAGCAGGCGGGCTCACTACTGGCGCAACGACTGCAGCGCCAAGGCGGACAGGTGGCGTTTACCCGCTGCGACGTGACCGACATCGAAGCGCTGCGGGCGTCGATCACGCAGTCGGCTGGCGCGTTCGGCCCGGTCGAGGTGCTGGTCAACAATGCGGCGCGGGACACCCGTGTGCCCTTGAGTGAACTGGACGTCGACACCTGGGACGACCTGCAGGCGACCAACCTGCGCCACGCGGTGTTTGCCTGCCAGGCCGTCTTCGCCGGCATGAAGGCGGCCGGGGGCGGGTCGATCATCAACTTCAGCTCCCCCAGCTTCATGCGACGTTCACGGGATATCTGTGCCTACTCCAGTGCCAAGGCGGCCACGATAGGGCTGACCAGAACCTTGTCCCGGGACATGGGCGACGCCGGCATCCGCGTCAACACCGTGCTGCCAGGCTGGGTGATCACGGAGCGGCAGAAGTCCCTGTGGTGGAGCGCGGAGCTCGAGCAGAAGGTGCTCGAGAATCAGAGCCTCCACCAGCGCGTCAAACCAGAGGATGTCGCCCGGATGGTGCTGTTTCTTGCCGCAGACGACAGCCAGATGATCAGCGCCCAGACCTTTATCGTCGATGGTGGACTGGTCTAGCCCAGGAGCGCCTGGCGCGGGTAGCGGGTCAGTCACCGGCTGACGCATTCGCGCAGAGCGCCAGAGCGCCAGGGCCAGCACGCAGAGGGCAAGTGTCAGCCTCTCTTTTTTGACGACGAATGAAAACGTTTTCACATAGTGCGGCAAGCAGTGCGGCAAGCAGCGCGGCAAGACATGGTGCGGGGAACGTCTGGAGCGGGTTTGCGCTGCCGGTGACCGCAGCGAGCGATCGCAATGAACGCTCACAGCGAGCGATCACAGTGAACGCTCACAGCGAACAGAGCATTTATGGGCCAGTCGCCAGCGTCCGGAAGACGGAATTCATCCGTTTGCCGGTACTTCGATGCAGCCTTCGGGATGACGGGAGAAAGAAATGAAGACGACAAGATTGACGGTGTCCGAGGCCATTGCCAGCTTTCTGGCGGCCCAGAAAGTCGAACGAGACGGGCAGATCGATAGCCTGTTTGGCTGCGGCTTTGCCATCTTTGGTCACGGTAACGTGACCTGCCTCGGCCAGCAGCTAAACCGCATCCAGGACGTGATTCCGTTGTGGCGAGGGCAGAACGAACAGTCGATGGCGATGGCGGCGGTGGCCTATGCCAAGGCCAATCGGCGCGAGCGGATCGGCATCGCCACCACCTCCATCGGGCCGGGCGCGACCAATATGATCACCGCCGCCGGCATCGCCCATACCAACCGCCTGCCGCTGTTGATGCTGGCCGGTGATGCCCACACAAGCCGTCTGCCGGACCCCGTGCTGCAGCAGGTGGAGCACCCTCATCAGCCAGGCTTGAGCGTCAATGACGCCTTCAAGCCCGTCACCCGCTACTGGGATCGCATCGCCCACCCGGCGCAGATCATCCAGTCGCTGCCGGCGGCGGTGGCAACTCTGCTGGACCCCGCCAACTGCGGGCCGGTGCTGATCTCGTTGCCCCAGGACGTGCAGGGGCTGGTGTATGACTACCCCGAGGCGCTGTTCGAGGAGCGCGTGCACCGGATTCGCCGCCCGGAAGCCGATAGCCGCAGCATCGACGAGGCCATCGCCTTGCTGAAGAAGGCCGAAAGGCCGCTGATCCTGGCCGGTGGCGGAGTGCACTACTCGAAGGCCAACGAGCGCCTGGCGGACTTTGCCGTGCGCCACCGCATCCCGGTGGTGGAGACCATCGCCGGTCGCGCCTCGTTGCTGCAGTCACACCCCTGCAACGCGGGACCTGTCGGCGTCACCGGCAGCGACTCGGCCAACGCCCTGGCACACGACTGCGATCTGCTGCTGGCCGTGGGCACCAGGCTTCAGGATTTCACCACTGGGTCATGGTCGCTGTTTCGGCATCCGGACCTTGCCATGGTGTCGCTCAACGTGGCACCCACCGATGCGTACAAGCATCGGGCGCTGGCGGTCGTCGGTGATGCCCGGCACAGTCTGGCGCGGCTCGATGACGCTCTGGGCGACTGGCAGGCAGCCGCCGCCTGGCTGGACAGCGCACAGGCGCTGGCGGCCGAGTGGAAGGCGCTGTGCGCCCGGCGCGGCGAGATCACGCCCGGCCAGGTGGCGTCCTACGCCCAGGTGGTCGCCGCGGTCAATGCGGTGCAGCAGCCGGGGGACACCGTGCTGACCGCCGCCGGCGGTCTGCCGGCAGAGCTCAACATGAACTGGCAGAGCCGACAGCTTGGCAAGTTCGACATCGAGTTTGGCTATTCGTGCATGGGCTACGAAATCGCCGGCGGCTGGGGCGCCAAGATCGCCAACCCCGACAGCGATGTGGTGGTGCTGGTCGGTGACGGCTCCTACATGATGCTGAACTCCGATATCTACAGCTCGGTGCTGACCGGCCACAAGATGATCGTGGTGGTGTGCGACAACGCCGGTTACGCGGTGATCGACAAGCTGCAGAACAACAGCGGCAATCCCTCCTTCAACAACATGCTGGCCGACTGTCGCAGTCAGGCAGATGAACTGGTGCGCGTCGACTTTCTCCAGCATGCCCGTGCCCAGGGCGCCCATGGCGAGCACCTTGGCGACATCGCCGACTTCCGCGCCGCCTACGAGCGTGCCCAGGAGAGTCCGCGTACCTACGTCATCGTGGTCGATATCGATCCCACCAGGTGGTCCTCCTGCGACTGCTGGTGGGACGTGGGACTGCCGCAACAGGTGCCCGATGGGGTCGACGCCGAGCGCGTCGCTGCCATGGACGCCGGTCGTGTCCACCAGCGTCGCGGTATCTAGCCACGTCACCGAGCCAGGGCGTGGCCCTGGCTCGGTGACATGCCACTGACTCACCGGAGAACAACCAATGTTCAACGAGGAACACCAACTCACCCCGCTGCGCTGGGCCATGGTCGGCGGCGGTCGGGGCAGCGAGATCGGCCATGCCCACCGGGCCGCGGCACAGCGTGACGGCCTGTTTCAGCTGGTGGCCGGCGCCTTTGACCTGGACGCCGAGCGCGGGCGCGACTTCGGCACTCGCCTGGGTGTCGACGCCCAGCGCTGCTACCCGGACTACGCCAGCATGCTGCGTGCCGAAGCGGTACGCGACGATGGCATCCAGGCGGTCAGCATCGCCACCCCCAACAGCACCCACTACGCGATAGGTCTTGCTGCCCTCAAGGCCGGGCTGCACGTCATCTGCGAGAAGCCGGTGACCTTCACCGTCGCCGAAGCGCAGCAACTCAAGGCCGAAGCCCAGGCGCGGGGGCTTGTGTTTGGCGTCATGTATGGCTACAGCGGCTATCCCATGCTGCACCAGGCCCGGGCCATGGTGCAGGCCGGAGAGCTGGGCGACATACGCCTGGTCAACATGCAGTTTGCCCACGGCTTTCACAGTCAGCCGGTAGAGCAGACCAGCAGTGGCGCCAAATGGCGCACCAGTCCCGCGGTGTCAGGCCCGACCTACGTTCTGGGGGATCTTGGCACCCACACCTTCCACCTTGGCCAGTTCATCACTGGGCTCAAGGTCGAACGGCTGCTGTGTCATCGCCAGAGCTTCGTGGCGACCCGGGCACCGCTGGAGGACAACGCCCAGGTGTTGTTGCAGTACCAGAGTGGCGCCGTGGGGTCGCTGTGGGCCAGTGCCGTCAATGCCGGCTCCATGCATCAGCAGAAGATTCGCATCGTCGGGGAGAAGGCCAGCCTCGAATGGTGGGACGAATATCCCAACCAGTTGCGCCACGAAGTGCAGAACCAGCCGGTGCGCATTCTCGAGCGTGGCATGGGCTATCTGGCGACCGACGACCCTGGCGTGGCCTGCAATCGTATCGGCGGCGGCCATGCCGAGGGCTTCTTTGAATCCTGGGCCAACCTCTACCACCGCTACGCCACGGCGATGCACGGCGCCGCTGGCGGTCTGTGGTATCCGGACATCGACGACGGCATCGAAGGCGTGCGCCTGCTCGAGTGCTGCGTCGAGTCCGCCGACAACGATGGCGCCTGGGTGGCGTTCTAGCCCTTCGATGCATGGCCCAGCACGCCACCAACAACCTGAGGACCACCAAGATGCAGATCAAGCTTGCCAATGCCCCCTGTTCCTGGGGCATCGAATTTGCCGACAACCCGGCCAATCCCCCCTGGTTCACGGTGCTGGACGAACTGTCCGGGGCCGGCTTCAACGCTACCGAACTGGGCCCTTTGGGCTACCTGCCCACGTCGTCGGACACGCTGGCCGAGGCGCTTGAGAAGCGGGGGCTTTCGCTTGTGGCCGGCACCATCTTCAAGCACCTGCACGATCCCGAGCAGCGACAGCAGATCCTCGATTACACCCGGGCGACCTGCGAGGTGCTCAAACCCCAGCAGGGCAGCTACATGGTGATCATCGATCACGTCAGCTCGCCACGTACCGATCAAGCGGGGCAGCAGGCATCGGCCACCCGACTGAGCGACGTCCAGTGGGCGGAAATGATGTGCACCATTCGGCAGGTGGCCGAGATCTGTCACCAGTATCAGGTGATACCGGTGCTCCATCCTCACGCCGGCAGCTACATCGAGTACCGCGATGAGGTCGACCGTGCCATGGCGGAGCTCGATCAGGATCTGGTCAAGCTGTGTGTCGATACCGGCCACAGCCTGTATGCCGGCATCGATCCCGCCGAGCTGATTCGCCACTACGGAAAGCGAGTCGTCTACATCCACTTCAAGGATGTCCAGGCCACAGTGCTTGAGGATGTGGTGGCCCAGGGCACCGACTTCTACCGCGCCATCGGTCAGGGCGTGTTCTGCCCGTTGGGCCAGGGCAGTGTCGACTTCGATGCCGTGCGCGAAAGCCTGGCCGCCATCGGCTATCAGGGCTGGATCACCGTCGAGCAGGACGTGGATCCGACCAGGGACAACGATGCCCTGGATAACGCCCGCGAGAGTCGCGAGTTCATCGAGCGCCACATTCTGCAACAGGGTTTGGCCGAGGCCTGATGGACAGACTCCTCCCCGTGGCCTGGGCGGCCTCGGTGGGGGGCAAAGGGCTCAGCCGTGTGTACGTCATCCGCCAGCGAGATCGGGGTGTGACGTCTTGTCATGCCTGCGCAAGCAGGACTCTTGGTACTACAACAACCTTCAACGAGAGGTCACCATGCCCACGTCACACGATGGCAGCGCCAGTGCTGCCCCTTCACCGGCCGGTGTGTCACCACCGGCCAGTCAGCAGCAACAACTGACATCCACCCAGCTGGTCTATCTGGTCAAGATCATCCTGGTCGCCGCCCTTGGCGGCATGCTGTTCGGCTATGACACCGGGGTCATTTCCGGCGCCATCGGTCCCATCGCCGAGTACTTCGATCTTTCACCCGCCGCCAAGGGCTGGGCGGTATCGTCGGTGGTCATCGGTTGCATCGGCGGTGCCCTCATCGCCGGTTGGCTTTCGACCCTGTACGGCCGCCGAGCGGTCTTTCTGCTGTCTGCTCTGATGTTCACCGCCTCGGCCTTTGGTTCTGGTCTTGCCGGCACCTTCGAGAGCTACATCTGGTGGCGCATGGTCGGTGGCGTGGCCGTCGGCATGGCCAGCGTCATCGCGCCCATGTACATCTCTGAGATGTCACCGGGTTACCTGCGCGGGCGTACCGTGAGTCTGTTCCAGCAGTCGGTGGTGTTCGGCCAGATGGTGGTGTTCTTCGTCAATTACTTCATCGCCAAGGGGATGGCCGAAACCTGGATACTGAATTTCGGCTGGCGCTGGATGCTGGGTTCGGAAGCGGTGATTTCGATTCTTTTCGCGGTGCTGGTTCCCTTCGTGCCCGAGTCACCACGCTGGCTTGTGCTGAAAGGGCGGATCGACGAGGCGCGACGGGTGCTGGGACGCTTCTATCGTCCCGAGGCCATCGAGCAGACCCTCGGTGATATCCAGAAGTCGTTCGAGCGTGGCCAGACAAAACGCAAGGTGTCGCTGCGCGCAAAGGGCACCTTCGGTCTGGTGATGATCGGTGTCTTCATCGCCGCCGCTCAGCAGCTGACGGGCATCAACGTGGTGATGTACTACGCGCCTGACGTGTTGTCGTCGGTGACCGCCAGCAACGAGGATGCGCTGCTGCAGACGTCGATCATGGGGGTCACCTTTGTCGGCGGCAACCTGTTGGGCATGCTGTTGATCGACAAGGTCGGCCGTCGCCCACTGCTGGTGGCGGGTAGCCTCGGCAGCATGGTGGCCATGACCTTCCTCGGCGTTGTGATCGCCGGAGGCGAGGCCGGGCCGGGCGCACTTATCGCGCTGATCGTCTATGTAGTCTCCTTCGCCATCTCCTGGGGCTGCGTGTGCTGGACGCTGATCTCGGAGATCTTCCCCAACGCCATCCGCGCGCGGGCCATGTCGTTGGCGGTGGCAGCGCAGTGGTTCATGGGCTTCATGGTCACCCAGACCTTCCCCATGCTGCGCGAGAATGCCTTCCTCAATGAGATGACGGGGGGTGGCTTCAGCTTCTGGCTGTATGCGGTGCTGACGCTGATCAGCCTGCTGGTGGTCCTGCGCTACGTGCCGGAAACCAAGGGCAAGACGCTGGAGGAGCTGGAAGACATCACCGCCACACGTTTGAGCAAGCGGCGTCGCGAGCTGACCAGGCAAGGCAAGAGTGTCACCTCGGAGTAGTCATCCTTTCACCAGGCCGTAATGGCTGATCGTCACCGCTGCCCCTGGCCCCGTGATACACGTGGCCAGGGGCAGCGTCGTGTTGGCGGGGATAACCGGCAGGGCCAAGGGCATGGCGTGACGCCATCGTGTGTGGCTATAGCCTGGCGATCGGCAGTTCATCCCAGCGGGTGGTGTAGCCTGAGGTGCGGTGTTCGCACTTGAGCTGCCAGGCCGCGTCTACGCTGGTCTTGCCAAGGCTCAAGGCGCCGCGACCGTGCTTCTGGTTGATCGCGTCCAGGGTGTCCATCAGGCGTTGATTGCGCGCTTGTCTGGCGTCGTCGATGGCAAACAGATCCTGCTGCAGGCTTGCCTTGTCGGCGAGGTCGAGCAGCATCACGCCGGCCTTCATGTACTGGTGTCCTGGGCGATAGATACGCGCAAGCGCCCGGGTCGCGGTTGCCACGATCTCGAGGCTGTCGTCGCTGGGACGCTCAAGCGGAACCACCAGCGAAGGATGGTGCTGGGGAAGATCCTGGCGATGCTTGTTGGTCTTCAAGAACACCAGCAGCGCCCGCGCCACGCTGCCCTGACCACGCAGCTTTTCAGCACCGCGGCCGGCGTGGGCGCGCACTGCCTGGCGCAACTGCGCGAGGTCATCGGTGGGCCGACCAAAGGAGCGGCTGGTCATGATCCGTTCGCGCGGGGCGCCGACGTCGTCGAGGCGGATGCAGGATTCGCCGCGAAGCTCGCGTACCGTGCGTTCCAGCACCACGCTGAAATGGCGGCGGATATGCTTGGGGTCGGCTTCACGTAGCTGCCAGGCGGACTCGATGCCGAGCTGCCCAAGCCGGGCGGCGGTGCGTCCGGCAACGCCCCAGACCTCTGTGACAGGCAGGCGTTGCAGCAGGGCTCGGGTTGCCGCCGAATCGGCCTCGAGCACGTGGACGCCGTCTGCGCGGGGATCCTTCTTGGCCTGGTGGTTGGCGATCTTTGCCAGGGTGCGGCTGGTCGCCACGCCGACCCCGACGGGAATGCCGGTGTGGCGCATCACCGTATGTCGCAAGCGGCGGCAGTGGGCGTCCAGCCCGGCGGGCGCCATGCCCGCGAGGTCGAGAAAGCACTCGTCGATGCTGTATACCTCGACGGCGGGAGCAAACTCCCGCAGCGTATCAACCACCCGACGTGACATGTCGCCGTAGAGCGCATAGTTGCTCGACAGCAGGATGCACTGCCTGCGCAGCGCGCCCTCGATCTTGAAGGCAGGCATGCCCATGGCAACGCCGAGGTCCTTGATCTCCTGGCTGCGGGCGATGACGCAGCCGTCGTTGTTGGACAGCACCCCCACCGGCTTGCCGCGCAGTGAAGGATCGAAGACCCGCTCGCAGCTGACGTAGAAGTTGTTGCAGTCGACCAGCGCGATCACCGCGCGACTCCCGCTGCCAGGGCGTGGATATTGTGGGTGACCACG
Source organism: Halomonas sp. BN3-1 (assembly GCF_003056325.1). Lineage (NCBI taxonomy): Bacteria > Pseudomonadati > Pseudomonadota > Gammaproteobacteria > Oceanospirillales > Halomonadaceae > Halomonas > Halomonas sp. BN3-1. Next base: position 649,934 of record NZ_PYVV01000001.1, read on the forward strand.
CCCCATAGGTCGCAGTCGCGACCGTTGAGCGGAATCGGCGCGAAGGCCTCATTGGCCGCCAGCAGGTAGGGACGATTGCCGATATAGCCAAGCTGCTTGCAGGTCAGCTCACCGTCGACGCTGGCGATCAGCACCGAGCCGCTGCGCGGCTCCAGCGAGCGATCCACGATCAGCAGATCCCCGTCGAAGATGCCGAGGCCCTTCATCGACTCGCCCTTGGCGCGCAGGTAGAAGGTAGCGCTGGGGTGGGGCACCAGATGCGCCACCAGATCGAGCTGTCCCTCCAGGTAGTCATCGGCCGGCGATGGAAAGCCCGCGCGAACCTCGGCCGCCGCCAGCGGCAAGGCGGTCCCGGGCGCGTGGGGATCGACCTTCCCCAGCACCTCCACCTCAAGACTCATGGCACAGGCTCCCGTCGTTGCCACAGGCGCTACACGAAAGGGTTCGCCAAACAAGGGAATGGTCGTCGCGCATGGGGGCCTCCTGAATCGTACATACTGTTTGGATATACAGTATCAGGACGTGCATGGCTGCGCCAGCACAGGAGGGCAGGGGGCAAAGTTGGCTTGGTGGGATGAGTCTGCTTTGCGAGAGCGAAGGATGGTGAGGTTTAGCGACTGACGAGGCCTGGTACGCATGAGCCAGGCGCCATCAGAGAATAGTGGAAGAAAGCCAAGGGGTAAGGTGATAGCCCCTGACGGGTTACGTTCTGGTGGTTTTGGGCGTCCTGCATGGCTGATTGCCATGGCGCAAGTGGGTGAGGAAGGAAAGCAGACGTTGATCAAACGATCCAGCGTTTTCGACGAAAGAGGGTGGCATTTTGTGCTGGCGCGATTAGCGTTGGAGACATTAGTCTATAAGTGGTAAACGAGACGTTGAAAACGTTAGAAAATCGTGGAGTTTGTGCGAAGCACATTGAGAGGTTGAACGTCCGGTTTCGACCCAAAGCGGCCATGGTGACAATGGGGTGGAGAGGTTGTAGCGTGTTATAAAACACAGTTTAACGTGTCTGCGCGCTTGTCAGTGCATGCGCACGCCGTCTAATACTTATTAGGTACGAGTTGAACATGAACGCGAGCGAGACCTAATGACAGATGCCAAGCTAAACCAGTTTGCGGCTGTAGATCCCGCATTAGGCTACCTGTATCAGGTCCGTTCGGCGCTCCTATGGACCTTGAAACGGCTGAAATCTGAGCCCGATTTTCTCGTGGGAATTGAAACGTTGGATGACGTCGCATTCGAGAGCGTCGGTGGCGATCCTCGCGAACTTCTACAGACCAAGCATCACCGGAACGCCGCAGCATCGTTAACGGATGCCAGCACAGATCTCTGGAAGACCCTTAGGATTTGGTTCGAGGAGACAGCCTCTGGAGAGGTTCCCTCCACAGCCAGCCTGTGCTTGGTCACCACCGGTGAAGCGTCGGACGGCAGTGCCGCATCCTACTTGCGAGGAAGCAACCGAGACGTGCAGGCCGCGTTGACTCGGCTCGATGCGACGGCCCAGTCTTCGAGCAGCGCTGCCAACAAGCCAGCGTACGCGGTCTACTTGGAAGCCTCTCCGGCACAGCGAGCTGCATTACTGGCCCGCGTCACTGTTTTGGACGTGGCTCCGACCGTCAATGACCTCGATGGTGAGCTTCGGCGAGAGGTTTTCTGGGCCGTCGACAAGGAACATCACGCAGCCTTCCTCGATCGACTCGAAGGCTGGTGGCTTCGGCGAGTACTGGACCAACTCAGCAGCACCAACGGCGACCGGATCGGTTCCGTCGAGGTCGAAGCTCAAATGTCCGATCTCCGCGAGGGCTTCAAACAGGAGTCATTGCCAATCGATGACGACCTGCTCGAGTTCAACCTCGACGAGGCAACGCGGGCTGCCCACGAAAATTCGAACTTCGTTCACCAACTTGACCTCATCAAGGCGGGGAAGCGACGCGTAGCAGCTGCCATCCGCGACTACTACCGTGCCTTTGAGCAACGGTCTCGCTGGCTCCGGGACGAACTCGTTGTTGGCCTAGATCTGCGCAGATACGAGAAGCGGCTGATCGAAGAGTGGGATCTGGTCTTCGAAGGTATGCGCGATGAACTCGGGGACGGCCCGACAGATCGGGCCAAAGAAGAGGCCGCTCGCTCCGTTCTCAAATGGGCGGAACGGGCATCTGTACTCATTCGCCCCAGCGTGACGGAGCCGTTTGTTTGTCGCGGATCACTGCATATGCTGGCCGATGAGCTCCGAGTCGGATGGCATCCCGAGTTTCGTTATCGGTTGGCTCACCTGCTCGCCGGGGAGGAGGGGGCAGCATGACGGCTTGGAACGAGAGGTCGCGTGAAGAACGAACGCTCCTGAATCCGGGCTACTGTGCGAACCTTCTCTGGCATGCTACACGAGGGCACGCTTTGTTTGACGGAACCGCCCTCGCGTTTGAGGAGGCCTTCCTCGTTCTGCCGCTCGTGCTGGATCGCCGCACGCGCGAAGCGTTGCCGCGAGATACCCGAACGTCCTTGGCTACGTGGTTGGAGGGCGACGTCCTTGCTCGTGGGCGAATAGCTTCCCGCGCACAGCTTCTCGCTGAGTTCACCAAGGAAGCACTCCTGTTCGGGGGTGTTCACGGTCTCTTCTCGATCTACGAGGGGCAGGTGGTCGGCGTAGACGGCTGGAGAACGTCGGTTCGCAAGTCGCTGCGTGATTCGAGCGACGAAGTGCGGGAGACCGTGAAGAAGGCCGAATTCGTGGGCAAGTGGTTCGCTCATGCTGGCGCTGCCGCGACGGTCCTTGCCCTCATAGGAGTGCGGCCATGAGCGTACAGATCCTCGGAATCGTCGTGTTCAGCCACGACGGAAGGGCGCGCGAGCTACCTCTTCAGCCTGGGCGCGTGAACGTTGTTACGGGGGCTTCTAAGACTGGGAAGTCCGCACTCGTCGATATTGTCGACTACTGCTTTGGTGCCAGCCAGTGTCGAGTCCCCGAAGGGCCGATTCGTCGCTGCGTGTCGTGGTTCGGTGTTCGCCTCCAACTCGACAGTGGGCAGGCATTCATAGCCCGTCGATGCCCAAACCCGCAAGCCCAATCCAGTGAAGATTGCTTCGTCGAGCTCCGCGATGAAGTCTCCACCCCTGAAGCGAATACACTCAGACAGACCACGAATACCAAGGGGCTTGTCAGCCTGCTGTCGAACTTGTCCGGGATCAGCGACAACATCCACGAGCCTCCGGCGGGTCAGGTACGGACTCCGCTCTCGGCCACGGTTAGGCATGCCATCTCATTCTGCTTTCAGCCTCAGGACGAGATCATTCGGCGTCAGCAGCTCTTCCATGGCGCTGCTGACAACTTCGTGGCCCAAGGCCTGAAGGACGTTCTCCCCTACTTCCTCGGTGCGGTTGACGATGAATACGTTCGAAAGCGTGAGGAGCTGAGGCGTCTGCGGGAGCGGCTTCGTGCCGTGGACCGCCAGATCTCCGAGCTTCGAGCCCTGCAAGGTGATGGCATCAGCAAGGCCGCGACGCTGTTGGCTCAGGCGAGAGACGCCGGCCTAACTGCTGCTATCGCACAGACCTGGGAAGACACAGTCCTAGCGTTGCAGGATGTATCCAAGGTACCGGTTGAGGCGGCCGCAGCGGAATCAACTTCCACTGAGGCCAACACCGAGTACACGCGGTTAAGCGACGAGCGAAATCAGCTGCTGGAGCAACAGAGACGGCTGCGAGACGAGATCGGGGCCGCCCGGGCGTTTAAACGAGATGAGAAGGGCTTTTCCCGTGAGGCCGATGAACAACGCGCGCGGCTTATGTCCATCGGCATCTTCGAGGGGCAGGAGCCAGGGCACATATGTCCCCTGTGCTCGCAGTCCCTTGGTGGTTTTGCGTCAGTTCCTGATGTGGAGGACCTACGGACGGCACTGACCGACGTCTCTACGCGGCTTGAGTCAGTCACTCGAGTCGCCCCCCAGGTGGAAAAGGCCATCGCCGAGATCGAGGGACGACTCCAAGGCGTTCATAATGAGCTGGCAAAGAACCGGGCCGAGATGGAGGCCGTCCGACGTTCCAGCGAGCAGCTTCAGGACCTACGCGATGACGCAGCGAAGCGTGCGCTCATTCTTGGCAGGGTGTCGCTCTACCTGGAGAGCTTTCCTGAACTACCGGATACGAAGGAGCTAGAGGAGCAGGCCGAGCTGCTTCGGAGTCAATGTACCGCCCTCGAAGAAGAGCTTAGCGACGACCGGGTGAAGGAGCGCATCGAGTCCATCACCTCGATCCTCGGACGTCGCATGACAGACTGGGCGCGCGAGCTGGATCTCGAGCATTCGAAGTATCCGTTACGGCTCGACATCAAGAAGCTCACCATTGTTGCCGATACTGCAGACGGCCCCGTCCCCATGGACCGTATGGGGAGCGGCGAGAACTGGGTCGGCTACCATCTCATCGGACATCTCGCGCTGCATGAGTGGTTCACGCAGCGCGACCGGCCGGTGCCACGGTTTCTTTTCTTGGATCAGCCCTCGCAAGTCTATTTCCCGCCTGAGAAGGATGCAGACGGATCGATGGCCATGATCGGGGAGGATGATCGGCATGCTGTGTCACGGATGTTCCGATTCGTCTTTGACGTGGTCGCTGGCATTTCCCCGGGCTTCCAAGTCATCGTGACCGAGCACGCCGATATCAACGAGGAGTGGTACCAGAGCGGCGTCGTGGAGAGGTGGCGAGGCGGGCTGGCTCTGATTCCAGAAGATTGGCCTCGCGGGAAGAGAGAAGGTGAGCAATAGATATACTGATAATGCGTGCACCTATCAACAGCAAACACCGGACGGTGGACCTCCACCACTCCAGTGGACACGCATCGATAACTTTTCAACAGGTGAGAGCATGCCTGAGGATCTCGATAATTTGGCTTTTTGCTTTTTCAAGCTTTTCGCCCAATATGAATATGCTCTGAAAGCGATGCAATACGCGCGTAGTGGTGCAGGCGGTCAAGCTGAACCTGAGTGGGATAGGTTCTCGAACGAAATTGGTTGCTTGGTTCTGGACGAACCGAACGGAGAATTACGAGATGCCATCAATTATCTCTTTGACCACCCGCCAAAGAAGCAGATCTTAAAAGACAAGATTCTGTCTTGGCAGGTCGTGAATACCGAAGAACGGTCTCCTCAGATTCTCTTCTCTCACATTAGGCGGGTAAGAAACAATTTATATCATGGTGGTAAGTTCAACGGTAGCTGGTTAGATCCGGACCGTAGCGAGGAACTTATTAGCAGATCGCTGTTGATTCTTCAAGCTTTACAGGAGCAACATGATGAACTTGCTGAGGCCATCCAAGGTAATCATGCCTAATAATGTCATTAAGTCTTTTCCAGGCCTGTAGCCTGCCAGCGGACGTCCCTGACGGTCCGCCGCTGCGCTCCCCGCTATATCAGTTAATGCGAATGACTGCTTCTGGCCGAAACCCGCCCACCCAGTGACACTTGCCCTCTTGACCGTAGATCGGGCCACAGCAAACCCCGTGGCCCGCTCCCTTCACGCGTACTTGTCGTGCCAGCGCTTGACCGCGATACGTTCCTTGAGCAGCTCCAGCATGTCGACCAGCACCTGTTCGGTGATCTGTTCGGTCTCGGGGTCGGTGCGCAGCCAGGCGTCGAAGCCGCTGTCGGCCATATGTTCGACCAGCGAGGAGAACTCCCTGGACTTGAGACCATTCAGGGCTTCATCGACCAGATGGCAGGCGAGGTCGGACATCGATGACTCCAGCCCCTGGGTGAGCTGGGAGCCCATGGGCAGGCGCTTGAGTCGCTGAAGCTCCGGCGTTTCGGCCAGGGTTCGTGCGACCAGGCCGCGCACGTAGGCCAGCGTCGCGAAACGGTTGTGGTGGGCGATGTCGCCGACCATGGTCTCGAGGCGTTGGCTGACTTCCCGCACCAGGGCCTCCTTCCGCGGTGTGACGATCTTCTCGATGGCCGGTGAGGCCAGGCCGTCGCCACTCTTGAGTTCCTCCTGGACGTTGTCGAGCAGGCGGATGGCGATACGATCGGTGAGTTCTTCCATCAGGATGTCGGCGTACTTGGCGACAACCGAGTAGAGATACCAGCGACGCACGTCGATCAGTCCCAGGCGGTGCAGGCGGTGCAGCAGCGAGATCACACGCAGGATACGCAGCACTCGGAAGCCGGCGAGGGGAATACACCCCAGCACGTCGTACCAGTGCACGAAGGGGTAAAAGAACCAGCGGTGGTAGCGGCGTTGGTAGATGGCAACGGCCCAGCCAAGCAGCACATCGAACAGGAAGACGGCGACGAAGGCCAGGTCGATGCTGAAGAAGTTGGCATGGACATGCCGGTCGTAGGCGCCGTGAAGGCCGGGGGCCGCCGCCTCGAAGGCGGCGTTGAGCGGTGGCAGCAGAAACAGGCTGTCGAACAGCAACAGCGCCAGGTTGGCGATCACCAGCGCGATGATGAACAGGTCCCACACCAGATGAGCCCGCTCCAGGGCGGGCGAGGTCGTGCGGGTGGCGGGCATGAGTCCTCCTTGGATGCGTGTGACACTCCTTTCTTCACCAGCCTAGAGTGTCCTGGCGTTGGTCGCATCCCCACCTCGCCTTGTGCCAAAGCGTCGTTGGCGCAGTGAGGACGCGGCTTTCTGCTGACAGGTAGTGCGACCGGGACTTTGCAGGGCCTATGTTCCGGGTGATTGAAACAGCCGACTCTGACGCGCAATCCGTCGTTCGATGGCCTTGGCCAGCACCACGTCGCTTGCGCTGAGCAGGGTGAAGGTCTTCTTGGCACGGGTGACGGCGGTGTAGACCAGTTCGCGGGTCAGTATCGGCGACAGGGTGTCCGGCATCACCAGGGCGGTATGGACGAACTCCGAGCCCTGGGACTTGTGAACCGTCATCGCGAATACCGTCTCGACCCGCTGCAGCCGGCTGGGCAGCACCCAGCGAATGCCGCCCTGGCCGTCGCCGGCAGGAAAGGCCACGCGCAGGGTGGTGCCGGCCTCGGGGTTGGCGAAATCCACCGGCACCTTGAGGGCAATGCCGATATCTCCGTTCATCAGCTTGAGCGCGTAGTCGTTGCCGGTGACCAGCACCGGGCGGCCTTCGTACCAGTGGGTGCTGTGATCCGGCTTGTCGATCAGTCCGGCCCGGGCCAGTGCCTGCTCGATGCGCTGATTGAGCGATTCGACCCCGTAGTGGCCGGCGCGCAGCGGCGTCAGCAACTGGAACTGGGCGTGGGCCTCGAGGATGGCAGAGGCCCAGCGGTCCCACTCGGCTCGCTCGGATGACAGCGACGGGCGTGGCCGCAGCAGGCCGCTTTGCTCGAGTGCGCCAGCTTCCGGGGTGTCGGGACGCGGGCTGATGGCGCCCAGATAGAAGCGATAGCCCCAGGCCGCGTCCTGGCCTCGGCCATCCAGCGCCAGGGTCATCAGGCGCCGCTCGTTGGCGCGGGGCAGGGCCTGGCGCTGGGCCTGGGGAAAGGCAGTGTCGTCCAGCACCGCGAGAGCCCGCCGGCTGTCGCCGGCGTTGATGGCGCGGGCAAGCTGGCCGATACCGCTGGCGTCATCGAAGCGAAAGGAGTGGCGCAGCATGGCGACGGACTGATCCAGCGCCCGGCCGTCGCTGTCGTGCAGCGCTTCGGGCAAGGACAGCCCGGTGGCCGCTTCTAGCCAGTCGCTGACGTCGTTGCGGTAGTGGCCTTGCTCGGCCCTGGCGCACAGGTTGCCAAGCACCGCGCCGGCCTCCACCGAGGCGAGCTGGTCCTTGTCGCCGAGCAGTACCAGGCGTGCATGGGGCGGCAGGGCGTCGAGCAGTGCCGCCATCATGTCGATATCGACCATCGACGCCTCGTCCACCGCCACCATGTCCAGTGGCAGGGGGTTGAGGCGATGATGATGGAAGTGACGGGTATCGGGCCGGGCGCCGAGCAGTCGGTGCAGGGTAGAGACCTCGTGGGGAATCGATGCGCGCACCTGGGCGGCGTCAGGCAACGGCAGTTCGTCGAGCGCGGCGATCTGGTCGCGTATGGACTCGCTGAGTCGCGCCGCCGCCTTGCCGGTGGGGGCGGCCAGGCGGATCGCCAGGGGCGCACCGCGCTCAGCGATGGCCTGGGTCTGCAACAGCGCCAGCAGGCGAATGACGGTGGTGGTCTTGCCGGTACCGGGACCGCCGGTGATCACCGCGAAGGGAGCACGTGCACCCAGCGCACAGGCGAGCTTCTGGGAGGCGGCCTGGTCGGCACGCGGATCGGACGGGGGAAACAGCGTATCCAGCACCGGGCGCAGGCGGGCGGCGTCACTGTTATCGGTCGGATGGTTTTCGGTTGTAGTGTCCTCGGTTGGAGTGTCGGACGTCGACAGCCGAGCGGCGATGGCGCTGGCGACTCGCTGTTCGTTGCGCCAGTAGCGGCGCAGATAGAGACGTCCTGCCTCCAGTACCAGGGGGCTGGCGCCTGGGCCCTGCGCCACCGCCGACCAGCATTCGAGGCGGTTTGCCCAGTCGTCGCCGAGCTGGCTGAGCAGGGCCTCCGGCGGGGGCGGGGCGGTGTCGTCACTAGCCTCGTCGCGAGCGACGGCGATCAGCGACTCGGGCTGGCGGCGGGCCTGATTCAGGTCCAGCAGCAGGTGGCCCTGGCCGGCCTGGTGGCTGACCAGCATGGCCGCCAGCAGGCAGCTGGCGTCGCCGTCCGGGGCGAGCCTCGCCAGCCGATGGGGTAGTGCCGCGTCCAGATCACGGATCCAGCCGCGCTCCGCCCAGGCAAACAGCAGCGACAGCAGCGCCTCGGGGTCGGCCAGTGCCTGCTCCGGGGTGGCAAAGGGAGAGGACGGCAGGGCGGTCGAGGCTGTATCGCCCGGTGTTTCGCCGTTCACCTTGCTGGGTTCCTCACGTTTAGCCTCGCTCATGCCAGTGTCTCCCCGCTGCTGTCCTGATCGTGGGTCATGTCGTCGCCTGCGTCGTTGCTCCGGGAGGAGGTCGCGGCGCTGCCCGCCTGTCCCGCCAGGATATCGTCGAGTGCCTCGATAAAGGCTCGGGGCGGCTTGATCGCGGCGACGCCGCGCGAGGGCGCGGTAATACCGCGCAGAAAGACCAGCATGGCCCCTCCAACGTGGCGGTCATAGTCATAATCCGGCAGGCTCTGGCGCAGGTGGCGATGCAGCGCCACCAGGTAGAGCGCCAGCTGCATGTCGTAGCGCTTGTCGAGCATGGCGGCGCGCATGGCGTCCTGGTGGTAGGCGTCATCGTCCGGACCCAGCCAGTTGGACTTCCAGTCGATGATATAGAAGCGCCCCTGATGCTCGGCCAACAGGTCGATAAAGCCCTTGAGCAGGCCGTTGAGGCGCTGATAGCCCAGTTGGGGCCTGGGCTCTCCGGGAAACAGATGCTGGCGGGTGAGCTTGTCCATGGCCGGGGTGATGGCGTCATGGGTGGCGAACCAGAAGTCGGGCTCGGCGCGGTAGCGCTCAAGGCTCGCCAGCACTGGCCCATGGTCGGCATCCTCGCCGTCGGGGCGCTCTTGTGTGGTCGTGGTCAGCGGCGTGGTCAGCCAGCGACGGATGCCATCGGTCAGCGCCTGGGTGTGTTCTTCCCAGCCGCGGCGGCGGCAGCGTTGGGCCAGGCGGGCAAGCAGGCCTGCATCGTCAAGCGCGCTGCTAAAGCCGTGCTCGGCCAGCGCTTCCAGCACGCCGTGCAGGAAGGTGCCAGGGCCAGGGCCCCGCGGGAAGGCGTGCAGGGTGCCGTGCTCGGGGGCGCCGGCTTCCCGCACCGCGGGCACCAGGCGGGCGTCCAGGTGCTCTTCCTCGAGCACTTCGGCCTCGGGGGTCTCGGGGGCGGTGGCTCCCTTCTGGGCCAGCGAGGAGTAACTCGCGATCCACCAGGGGGCAAAGGGGCGGTGGCTGGGCGTGCGCGCGCCCTTGGTGGCGAGCTCGGTGGTGACCGGGTGGTACTGGATCTGGGGGGTATCACTGCTGGCGTCGATGGCGTCCAGGGCGATGGCGTCGAAGCCCCCGCTCATGGTCTCCCAGCGCTCGCGCAGGTTTGTCAGGTCAGGGATCGCCTCACCGCCGGCCAGCAGGTAGCCCAGCGCTGACTTGTGCAGGGTGGCGCTCCTGGCGTTGCCGAGCTTGAGGGGCGCAAGGCCAACGAAGGTGGCGTGGCGCGCTCGGGTCAAGGCGACGTACAGAAGCCGTACCTCCTCGGATAGCCGTTCGTCGTCGGCAAGCTCAAAGCCCTCCTTGGCCATCTCCTTCTTGGCCGCCAGTTCGAGCAGCGGCTGGTCGTCGACGTGGTACAGGGGCGTGCCGGACTGGCCGCTGATTTCCTTGTAGGTGCAAAGGAACGGCAGGCACACCAGCGGATACTCGAGCCCCTTGGACTTGAAGATGGTCACCACCTGGATCAGGTCGGCGTCGCTTTCCAGGCGCAGGATCTGCTCGTCATGGCCGGGGTCGTCGAGGTGTTCGGCGAGCACGCGAATCAGGGCGTGGTCGCCGTCCAGGGTGTCGCTGGCCTGCTGGGCCCATTCGGCCAGATGCAGCAGGTTGGTCAGGCGACGCTGGCCCTGGTGGGCGCCGAGCAGGCGCTCGGGGATCCGGTAGTCGTGCAGCAGTTGGCGCAGCGCCGGTAGCACGCCCCGACGCTGCCAGCGCAGGCGGTAGCCGAGAAAACGCTCCTGCACCCGCTCCCAGGCGGTCTCGTCGCGTTGCAGCCGGTCGAGCTCCGCCAGTCCCAGGCCCAGGGTGGCGGTGGCCAGAGCCGTGCGCAGGGTCGACACCGACTCCGGGTTGGCCATGGCCTTGAGCCAGTGATGCAGGTCGCGGGCCTCGGCGGTGGCGAAGACACTGTCACGATCCGACAGGTAGACGCTGGCCAGGCCGCGCTCGCTCAAGGCGTTGCGGATGGCGCTGGCCTCGCTGCGATCGCGCACCAGGATGGCGATATCGCCGGCCTTCAGCGGTGTGAGATTGCCGTCACCGGCGTCTCTTGAGGCGGCAAAACCGGCGCTTGGGACGCCCTCGCCAGGACTGGCCTGATTGAGCCAGTCGGCAATGTGGTCGGCGCAGTGGCGGGAGGCCTCGTGCAGGTAGCCTTCCTTGTTGAGACAGCCGTTGTCCTTGTTGCCGTCGGCGATCAGCCAGCCGGTCAGCGCGGCGGCGGGCTTGCCATCCAGGCACAGGGTTTCCTTGCGACCATTGGCGCCGACCGATTGAAAGGGCAATGGATTGTGGTCGTCGGCGGCGAAGCGGAAGGCCGCGCGGGGGTGGCTACGTTCGGCGAACGCGAACAGCCGGTTGACCGCTGCCACGGCGGCCTCGCTCGAGCGGAAGTTGGTGTCCAGGCTGTGGTGATGCCCGCGGGTGGCGTGACGAGCCCCCAGGTAGGTGTAGATGTCGCCGCCGCGAAAGCCATAGATCGCCTGCTTGGGGTCGCCGATCAGGATCAGCGCCGTGGCGTCATGCTCAGGAGCGCCTGGCCCATTCAGGTCGTGCTGGGCGTCTGGCTCAGCGGTGGTCGCATCGCCGATACGATACACCCGCTCGAAGATGCGGTACTGGGCCGGATCGGTGTCCTGGAACTCGTCGATCATGGCCACCGGGAACTGCTGGCGAATGCGCCGCGCCAGGGTCTCGCCGCCGTCGCCGTCCAGGGCGCCGGCAAGTCCGGTGATCATGTCGTTGAAGCCCATCTGGGCGTTGGCCTCGAGCTGCTCGGACAGCCGCCGGCTGACCCAGTCGCGGGCATCCGCCAGCACCTGGGGGTAGAGCTCGCGCTTAAGGGTCTCGACCTGCTCGTCGTTTTCGCGACACGCCTCCAGGGCCTCGAACAGCCCAAGCTCGGGCACCTCGGTACCCTTCTTGACCCGCAGCTTGGAGCGCGCGAGCTTCTGCACGAAGCTTGCCTCGGCAAGGGGTCGCTTGCCGTTTGCCCAGTCGCCGAGCTGTTCCAGCCAGCCGTCGAAGGTGTCGTCGTCATCCTTGCCGCGAAAGCTGCCGCCGTGCATCGCCGGGCGCAGCGCGCGCAGGCAGTCGTGCACTGCCTCCTTGTCATCCAGGTAGGCGCGGCGGGCGGCGTCTTCCAGCCTGTCGGCGCTCTCACGGGCGTCGCTGAACTGGGCGAGATGGGCGCCGAAATCGCCAGCGGCCAACGGCTCGCCGCAGAATACCAGGCTGGCATCCTCGCGGCTCAGCAGATTGCGCAGCGCCTTGTTCAGCCCCTGGGGCGAGCCGAACAGCTCGACCATGGACGCTGCCAGGGGCTCGTCGAGGGGGTAGACGCGGGTGCGCCAGTAGTCGGTAACCGCCTCCTGGGTCATCTCGCCGAGATCCTTGACCACCTCCTGGCGAAACAGCTTGCCGCTGTCGAAGGCGTGCTCCTTGAGCATTCGCTGACACCAGCTGTGGATGGTCGAGATGGCGGCGTCGTCCATCCATTCGGCGGCAAGCATCAGTCGTCGGGCGCAGGCGGGCCAGGCGTCGCGCTCGAAGTCGTCGCGCAGCGCGGCCAGCAGCGGGTCGCGTTCGGCGAGGCCGTCGTCCGCGGCCGTGGTCGAGCCGTCGTCCCTGTCGCCGGCGCGAAAGGCCTCGGAGGCCTGGACCAGGCGCGCCCGGATACGATCGCGCAGCTCCTGGCTTGCGGCCTCGGTAAAGGTCACCACCAGAATATCCGGCGGCACCAGCGGCTGACTGAAGCCATTGTCACGTCGACTCGCAGGGTTGTCCGGCTGTCCGTGGCCCAGCACCAGACGCACGTAGAGCAGCGCGATGGTGAAGGTCTTGCCGGTGCCGGCGCTGGCCTCGATCAACTGGCTGCCCTGCAGCGGCAGTGCCAATGGCAGCGGCGTCTGGCCGGCGTTGTCCGGGGAAGGCGGCTGGTCGTCGGTGGAAAAAAGGTCGGACGGCAGGCTCATGCGGATTCCCTTCCGGTGGTGGCGTTACTCTTGCCCGATGCCTTGTCCGAGCCCTTGTCAGAGCCCTTGTCTGAGCCCTTGCGAGCGCTGCTGATCCAGCCATGCAGGTCGGCGTAGAGCTCGCGACAGGCCTCGGCAAAGCCCTTGGCGCCGATCAACTCATCCAGGCTTGGAAATTCACGCAGCAGCAGCGGGCTTCGCTCCGGCAGTTTTTCCCAGGCCTGCTCCCAGGCCTTGCGCAGCGTGGCTGACGTCTGGGCGTCTGCCGGTGGCCAGGCTGCATCCTCTGCCACGGGGTATTCCTCGAGCAGAGCAAAGGCGATGTCGGGGTGGCAGGGCGTGGCGCCCTGCATGGCGGCAAGCCAGCGCCGCATCAGCGCATCCAGGCGCATTGTGGCCTGTTCGCGGGGCATGCCGGGGACCTCCAGCACGCCGCTGGGTGATACCAGATGGCTCGGCGAATTCGGGTAGAGGCATTGCAGCGCCAGGTGCGCCGGCCAGTGACGCAGAATCTGGCTCCAGTGAAAATGCTCGCCCTGGTGGATCTGGCTGGTCAACAGCACGATGCGGGCCACCTCACTCGCGCCCGCATCCGCATCCGCATCGCCCTCGTCGCTGGCCCCGGAGGAGGGGGCAGAGTCGGTCGCGTGCAGGTGGGACAGGGCGTCTTCCAGTACCAGGGTCTCATTCGAGTCGGACAAGGGAAGGCGACTGTCGTGGCGAAGCTGCGGTGCCCGCTCAAGCGAGCGCGGGTAGCGCTCTAGCAGTTCGCGGTAGTGGTCGAGAGCGTCGGGGATTCGCTCCAGCAACTGGCGGCGGATCACCGGGCCCACCGGTGGCGGCGGGTAGTGGCCGGCGCGTTGCTGGCGCTGGACCTGGCGTTCAATCAACAGGGCGGGGTCGCAGGCGCGGTCGTGGGCCAGACGCTGGCCTAGCGGCTGCACCAGGGCCTCGCGCTGCTGCCAGCGGGCGAGGCCGGCGAAGGCGAAGGGTTCGTCGTCGTCGCTCAGCGTCTGTTCGTCGCGCATGCTGGTGGACAGGCGCTGCTGGAACAGGGCGCTGACGGGATCGCGCAGCAGGCCGGAAAGCTGCGACAGGCCGATGGCGCCTTCGGGGCGCCAGGGCGGCAGCGCCTCATCGGCTGAGGTGGCCGTCATCGGGTCCGGGTGACGTGAATCACGCTGGTGCAGGGTCTGCCACTCGTCTGCATAGGTATAAAGCGGCGAGTCCGCCAGGAAATAGCCGGCGCCGAAGGGCTGCAGCGGATGCTCGGTGGTCAGGGCGGTGAGCAGGGCCTCGGCCATCTGCTGCTCTTCGGCCAGCGAGCGCTCATCGTGGGGCGGTTGGTCGGGAAGGCGCCAGCCCTTGCCAAGGTGGTCGCGAAGCTGGCCGACCAGCACGCTGGGCGGCTTCTCGCCGTTGTCCTGGGGGCTGCGTCCGCACCAGCTGATGGTCAGTCGGTCCCGCGCTGACAGCAGTGCCTCGAGGAACAGGTAGCGGTCGTCGTCACGCCGGGAGCGGTCGCCGGCGCGATAGTGCCCGCGCATGGCCATCAGGTCGAAGTCCATGGCCTCGGCGCGGCGCGGGTAGGCACCGTCGCTCATGCCCAGCAGCACGACGTGGCGGAAGGGGATCGCGCGCATGGGCATCAGGGTGGCGAAGGTGATGCGGCCCATCATGAAGCTCTGGGACAGCTGGGGCTGGTCGATGCGCGAAAGCCAGCTTTCACGCACCACCGCCAGCGGCAGACGGATGCCGACCTCGGCCGAATCGACCTCCTCGTGCCAGGTCTCGAGCGCCGCCTGGATACGCCCGAGCAAGGCTTCTTCGGCACTGGAGCCGGGGGCCAGGGTGCGCTCCAGCATGGTTCCCAGAATCTGGTCCCATTGGCTGGCGGTCTTGGGTTCGATCAGGCTCTGACGAACTTCGTCGAGGGTCATGATCAGCCGGTACAGCGGTCCGACCAGGGTGGCGTCGAGGCCGGCGACTTCGTCGTAGGGCACGATGTCGCCCCAGTCCTCGCCGTCGTCGCTGGCCTCGCCCACGGCGTAGCCCATCAGCATGCGCTCCAGGCCGAAGCGCCAGGTGTGCAGCTCGTCGTGTTCCGGCAGGCCGAGTTCGGCTCGCTGGGAGGCATCGAGGCCCCAGCGCACGTTGGCCTCGCGAATCCAGCGTTGCAGGGTGGAAAGGTCACCCTCGCCAAGGCCAAAGCGCGTGCGGATGGCCGGGATGTCCAGCAGGTCGAGGATCTCGCTGGCGCGAAAGCGCAGACGCGGCAGCGACAGCAGGGTCTCCAGTGCCACCAGCATGGGTTCGCGATGGCGTTCCTGCTGGTCGGCCACGTGGTAGGGCAGGTGGCGCTTCTCGCCCGGGGCGAACTGGCCGAATACCGCGTCGATATAGGGCGCGTAGTCGTTGATGTCCGGCACCATCACCATCACGTCCCTGGGTTCGAGAGTCGCATCCTCGGCGAAGGCCTCGAGCAGCTGGTCGTGCAGAACCTCCAGTTCACGCTGAGGGCTGTGGCAGATATGAAAACGGATCGAGTGGTCGTGCTCGGGATCAAGCGCTGGCCACTCGGCCTGGGTCTCCGCCAGCGGGCGCAGGTTGAGGATGTCGTCCTGCAGCTGGCCCAGCAGGGTGTCGGTGGGCGGCGCCAGGAACAGATCCACCGAGTCGTCGAGCAGGGCGCTCAACGCCTCCACGTCGGTGTGGTCATGTTCGCTGAGCAGCTGCAGGTAGTCGCGGCCCTGCTTGCCCCATGCCGCCAGCAGCGGATGGGCGTGCAGATGCAGCTGTTCGAGCGAGTGGTGAAGCTCCGCCGGCATGCCCTGGCGACGGCGCTGGCGCACGTGGCGGCGCAGGACCTCCTGGGTCTCGATGATCTCGCCCCAGTAGAACTGGCAGGGGTTGAGCAGACACAGCACCACCTCGCTGATGCTGGACAAGGCGGCCAGCACCTCCAGGGTCTGCTGGGGCAGCGACGAAATGCCGAACACCACGATACGCGGCGGTATTTCCGGGGGGCAGGCCGTCTCGCCCCGTTCGACCTCGCGGGTCAGCTGCTCGGCGGCCCGCTTGAAACGCTGGTGCACGGCGCCGCGGTGACTGTGGCGCTGGTCGGCAGGCAGGGCTTCGCTGATCCTGCGCCACAGGGCCGGCTGCCAGCGCTGGTCATCGGGGACCTCTGTGACACGGTTACCGGGCAGGGTGAGCACATCGTTCCCGGCCTCCCAGGCGGTGAGCCAGTCGGCGCGATAGACCTGATACTGATCGAACAGGTCGGCCAGGCGCTCGGCCAGCTGGTAACGCTTGCGCTGCTCATCGTCCTCGCGCAGGTAGCGCGCCAGCGGCTCGAACAGCGGGTCGTCCAGGGCTTCGGGCAGTAGCTTCATCAGGTGCCAGCGCAGGCGGCTCTTGTCCCAGGGGGAGGTGGTCGGCACCTGCCCCGAGCCTTCCACCGCCTCGATCACCGCGCGGTAGGCCTGCCACTGAAAGCGCGCGGGCAGGGCAACGTCGGTGCCGAGGCAGACGCCGTAGCCCGGTTCGCCCTGGCGCTCGGCGATGGAGGTCTTGAGCCACTGGGCGATACCGTTGCTCTGCACCAGAAAAAGGGTGCGCGCCAGCGGATGCAGCGGGCGCCGCCCCAGCCACTTCAGGGTCAGATCACGCAGATCCTCCATACGGTTGCCCTGCAGGACGATCAAGCCCGAGGCGGCGGTGGTATCGGTCATGGCGAGTTCTCTGTACTGCGTGAAGGCGTGGCAGCCCGAGGCGGTGACGGCGCTTGCTTGAACAGCACAGGCTTCGGCATCGTCGGGACGTCTCGGCATAGCCTAATGGATGCGGCGGCGGGGATCACCATCACCGGATGACCACAGTGTCTGGTCGTAGACGGGCGTCATCTATAGGCCAACATCGCAAGGTAGGCTTCGTCTGTGATGAAGAGTCGGTTCGATGGGGGTGAGCAAGTGTCGGCCTCGGCCAGGCGGCGTCTTGCCGAGTACTACCGAGATGGCAACAGTTCATCGACCGGGGCGATATAGCGGCGTTCTGGGTCGTAGCGCTTTCTCTGGCCATCGGCGGGCAACCATTCAGTCGGCCAGCGCCAAAGATCGATAGTGAGCAGGTAGCGCTTCATGGATGATTTCCATCAAACAACGCTTCGATGACGTCCTCTTTCAGCGGAGCATCCCAGCCAGCCTTCGCCTCGATACGACCCTTGGTCAGACCGTAGAGCCCATCCAGGTCAAGTCCTTGATCTCTCCGTGCTTCAATGCGTGCGACCGGCTTCCCGTTTTTACAGATCAGTACCTCCTGACCGCGCTGAGCGGCAGCAATCAGCCGGGATAGATGGGTCTTGGCCTTGCAAAGAAAAAGCCGTCGAGTGCGCGAAGCACCTTGGTCATCGCGATCCGCGCGCCCCGGAGTCCTTATCGAGAGTCTCGGTTTCTGACCACGAACCACAGCCAGATAGCGACACTCAGCGACAGGTAGACCACCAGCGGAAGGGCGAGAAACAGTGCCAGTACCTTGATCGAGAAACCTCCCTTGAAAAAGTAGATGGCCAGCAGCAGCGGGAAGATGCTGGCAACCAGCAGCGGCCCAGCCTCACGCCGTATCCACTGGATGACCGCGGTGGCCTTGTTGGGCATAAGCGTCCTCTGGTGGTCATGGTTGGTGTTGCAGGAACTGCCGGAGCACCACTGACGACATCTACCTGCAGGTGATGCCTGCGACGCTTCGTCGGTGCTCTTCGCGGGAGCTACAACGAGGTGTCGACTCGGCCGGCTGCGCGTCTGCATGGTGTCGAAGAAAGGCTGTCGACGCACGTGCAATTCTGCAGGCGCTGCCGACGGCTTCCCGCATCGCAGATCAGAGCATCTCTTCGATGTTGTTGATGGTGGGTTCGAGAATCAGCTCGCCTGTGCCCTGTTGCACCACGCGATTGGGTTCGATGAAGCAGGTCACCAGGCACCTGGCGCTTTCACCACCATCGGAGATGGTAAAGGTCTTCTTGGTGGAGACAACCCTGCCTTGCACAAAGACCAGGCTGGTTTTCTCGCCTTCCTCCGCCGTGAAAGGAAGCTCGATCAGATCATCGGTGGCTGGAACTTCCTGCAAGGAGTCGATCTGGTGCTCCGGCATTTCCAGTGGCGTGGGTTTCAGCAACAGTGGCTCGAGGGACTTGGTGTTCAGGGAGTCCGTAAGCTGAAACATTGATAACAAGCCGTTTTTTGGACGGACACTAGGTACCGCTTGGCGATGTACACGCCTCACGCAACCGAGCCACGCCGTCAATCTCGAGGGCGTGCCCCCCCCCAACCCAAAAGTCGGATATAGCGTGCTGGAAACTTGATTATTGAACACCAAATCGCCCTCCTGAGAAGGGAAGGCGACAGGTAGTGAGTGATTTTATGTTCAGGTAGCGATGTCTAGCGAAACCACAAGGCCGTCATTGGGGTGAAGGTCACGAACAACAGGACAGCAAACATGGCTAACAGGAACCACTTACAGTAGCCCATGACCTCTTCGATCTTCATGCCAGTGGTCGAGCAGACGGTAAGCAGTACACTCGCTACGGGCGGTGTCTGCTGGCCGATGCCCAGGTTGAGGCAGACGATGACGCCGAAGTGTACCGGGTCCAGCCCCAAGTCAACGGCCATGGGCAGCAGTAGCGGCACGACCACGATGATCGCCGCGCTGGCATGCAAGAACATCCCCAGTAGCAGTACGAACACGTTGATGATTAGTAAGTTGAGGATGTAGCTATCGGTGATGCCGCCCAGAGCGCTGGCGATCTGCTGGGGCAATTGCTCATTGGCGAGATACTGACCCAGGATGGCCGATCCGGCGACGATCATCATCACTACGGCGGTTTGTCGAGCCGTCGTCACCATGAGCGACCAGATGATCCGGTAGTCGAGATCGCGCGTCACGAAAAGGCCGAACAACAGGGCGATCATGACCCCAATGCCTGCGGCCTCTGTCGGGGTATAGATACCGGCGATCAGCCCGCCTACTACGATCACCGGGATCGCTAGGGGGATCAATGCCCGTTTGAAGGCGGTGCCGAGCGCCTTGATTTCAAAATCCCCTTCGCGGGGGTGTTGCTCACGGCGGGCGAACAGCCAGGAGACCACCATGAAGGCAGCCGCCAGCAGCAGGCCCGGCACGATCCCTGCGATGAAGAGGTCACGAATCGAGGTGTTGGTCGTCACACCAAACAACACCATGGGGATTGATGGGGGAATGATGATACCTAGCGTCGCCGACACGGCCGTGATCGATGCCGCGAATCCCTTGGGATAGCCGCGCTTCTCCATCTGTGGCACGAAGATCTTTGACATCACAGCTGCATCGGCCACCGCCGATCCACTCATTTCCGCCATGAACATCGATGTCACGACATTGATATGGCTCAGGCCGCCGCGCATCCAGCCCACCAGAGACGCCGCAAGGTCTATCAGACGTTGCGCGATGCTGGTAGCACTCATCAGCTCTCCCATAAGGATGAACAGCGGGATCGCCAGCAGGATCAGCGAGTTGGTCCCCGAGTAGATCTGCACTGGGATCATCAACAGGTTGATGTCCGCGATCCACATCGAGACCGTGGCGGTGATCATCAGGGCAAACCCTACTGGCACCCCCAGCAGGATGATGCCGAACAGCATTGTCACTACGCCCCAGGCCATCAGGCATTCCTCCAACGTTGAATAAGGCGAACGCTCAAAGCCACCACCATCAGGGTGCTGGCAATTGGCAGCACGCTCATGAATACGCCCTGCGCGATGGGGAGCGTCTCGATGGATCGATCACCGACGCGGTCGATCATCTGCCAGGACTTGAGGCCGAGCAGTACGAAGAAGCCTATGACCGCCATGTCACCGATCACCTGCACGACCCGTTTCAGCAGGGGTGGGAAGGCTTCGAGTAACATGTCGAAAGCAATGTGACCGTCTTTTCTTGCAGCGAGATAGGCGCCCAAGAAGGCGATCCAGACGAGTAAAAATCCCGGTACTTCATCGGCCCATACCAGACCGGAGTCGAGCACATAGCGGTAAAAGACGTTCAAGCAAATGGCGATGGTGGTGAGGGCCACCAGGGCCCCCACGACGGTTTCGACTAAACGATCCAGGTATCTCAGCATCGTCTCGACTCCAGCGGTTATGACGACTCGGCGGTCTGGCGCACGAGGTTGAGCCAGGTATCGCCGAACTCTTCCACGTAGTTCTCATATACGGACTTGACGCTATCCCGGAACGGCGCCAGTTCAACATCATTCACTTCCAATGAATCTCGCATGGCATCCAGGTTCGACTGCTCGATCTCGCTCGCCTGGGCATAGGCGTCATCGCGCATCTCGTCGGCCACCTCGGTGAAGACCGACTGCTGCTCTTCTGTCAGCGAGTCCCAGAATCCGGGAGAGGCCAGCAGGAAAGATGGCGTATAGACGTGGTGGGTCAGCGACAGGTAGTCCTGCACCTCGTACATCTTCTGGCCATAGAAGCCGTAGCTCGCGGCTTCGGCTCCGTCCACCACGCCGGTTTGCATGGCGGTGAAGGTCTCACCCCAGGCGATCTTGGCTGGTACAGCCCCCAGCGAGGCGAAGATCTGCTGGCGGAAGTCCCCGCCGGAGATGCGGATCTTCATGCCATCCAGGTCGGCGGGGACCTCAATGGGATGGCTGGAGTTGATGATATGGCGGAAGCCGTTCTCATAGACCCCCACGACCCTGGCGCTCATGCTTTCCTCGACGGTCTCGACCAGGGCCACTTCCAGTCCTGCGGCCATGGCGCGCTGAACATTCTCGCGATCCTGGAACAGCCACGGGAGGTCGAAGAAGCCGAGCTTGTCATCCACCTTCAATACGCCGGAGGCGACATTGACCATCTCAATGGTATCGAGCTGAAGGTTGTCGATGAGCGCCGACTCCTTGCCGAGTTGGCCATTCGGGTAGAGCTCGAAGGTGAACTCCCCTGGCAGACGCTCCTCGATGCGGGTCGCAAACATTTCCATCTGCTTGGCCAGCGGTGATTCGGCCGACACATGGGTAGCGATACGGACCTCTTGAGTGGCGTTGGCATGCACGCTCAGGGCGAGCAGGCCCATGCCCGTGATGCTGGATAGAGAAACGGTCTTGTTGTTGATCATGTCGTAGCTCCTTGGGGAGTCCGTTTGGTGGAAGGGGATGGGCAAGAGTCCGTTCCCCTATCGGATATCGAAGCTGTAATGGAACAGGTCGAGCCGGCCTCGGCTCAGTCGCCACTCCAGCGGTCGTTCGTCATACCCTCTGGCCAGACGAGTGATTTCGATAACCTGTGACCCGGGGGCTTGCCCCAGGTAATGAGCGGGCCCTGCTGGCGCAGGGCCCGCTGAGAGGGTGTCGGTGGCGCGGAAGACTACCTCGCCACAGAGCTGTTCATAGAGGGGGTAAAGCAGATCTCCCCACTCCTTGGTCGGTAGGCTCAGCAAGGGAAGGAAGCGTGCACTTGGCAGGTAGATCATTTCGTGCAAGAGCGGCACCTCATCGACGCGGCGCACCCGTTCAATTTCGATCAACTCGCTCTTTTCAGGTACTTCGAGCTGACGACAGATTTCAGCCGCCCCCTCCAATGCCCGGATCTCAAGTAGCTCGCTCTTTGGATGCAGCTGCACGCCTTCGCGGTCGGTCAGGCGGAAGAAGCGAGCCAGCGAGTGGCTGAAGTCTGCTCGGCGCACGAAGGTACCCTTGCCATGCTGGCGCTCCACCCAGCCGCGATCGACCAGCATGTCGACCGCCTTGCGGGCCGTACCCGGTGCCACGCCATGCGATTGCGCTATGTTCATTTCCGATGGCAGCACATCACCCGGCTTGAGGTCGCCGTGCTGAATCTCGCTCAACAGCGCTTGGTAGATCCGGTAGTAGCGCGGGCTGCGCGTCTCGTCCTGTCGGGCAGTGGCTTGCATTGGGATGTACTCTTGTGTATTTATGGTCTTATATAAGAGTAGTTATCTATGACATGCAATGCCCCCCGAGCACAACCCGGATTCGACCAATGTCTAAAATCGTTGACGCCCACGCCCACGTCTTTACCCACCAGTGTCGGATTGCCAGGAATCCCCGGCACCGCCCCCGTTATGAGGCGCCGCTGGCGAGCTATCTCGACCTGCTGGATCGCTTCGGGATCGCGCAAGGCGTGCTGGTCCAGCCCAGCTTCCTCGGTATCCACAACGACTACCTCATGGATTGTCTGCGACGTCATCCAGAGCGACTACGTGGGGTGGCGGTGCTATCCCCGGATGTCTCGGATGACACTCTCGACGAGATGACGACACTGGGCATTCGGGGCACACGCCTTAACTGGATCGGACGGAATAGCGATGAGCTCAAGGCGGCGGAATGGAGTGCGCTGTTCTCGCGGCTCGAGGCACGTCGTTGGCATGTGGAGATCCAGGCGGAGGGCGCCACTCTGCTGGCGATCGTCGACCTGCTCCAGCGCTGGGACCTGGACTTAGTGATCGACCACTTCGGCCGTCCTCAGGCCAACGCCTGGCGGGATCCCGTTATTGACCGGCTCTGTGTGGGAGTCGGTGACCAGCGTTTTTGGGTCAAGTGCTCGGCCCCCTACCGAAACCGTTGTGATGGCCTCCACGATGTCGGCAAGAGGTTGCTGGATGCATTAGGGCCGTATCGATTGATGTGGGGCAGTGACTGGCCTTGGACGGAACACGAACATCTCTACAGTTTCGAGAAGGCCCTGAATGATATCGATCAGTGGATGCCCGCCGCGGATCTGGCGGTGGTCATGAGCGAGACACCTCGTCGTTTCTATGGCTTTGCCGAGTAGCGTGTCCTGACTTGGGAAAGATGCGATAGTCTTCCTCTCGCTGGTTCCATCCATAAACAAAAGGCACTGATGTAAAAGAAAAAAGTTTCGGAAGCAACAGAAGGAAAGGCTCTGCGGAAAATAGTGTTTTTTTGTTGGAAGGTATTGAAACAAAAAGAAAAAACTACAATCCGAAGAGGCGCCGATGCGCCAGAAACGCACTGTCCAGAGCAATGGACTAGATCGGTTTGCCGATCACGAGATCAGGTGCAAATTAAAGGCGATGTCCGACTGGCTGGATGCCCATCCCGAGATGCTGGGCTGGATCGCGTCGGATCTCTGCCGAGCCGACTTCAACGCAACCGGGCGGAAAGGCTTGCCGGTCGAAATTCTGTTACGTTGCGCCATCCTCAAACAAGTACCGCCAGCTCAGCTACGAGGTCTTGGCGCTTTATCTGGAGGGCCCCCAGTCCTTTCGAGCCATTGCCAGGCTACCCCTCGGTTTAGCGCTGAAGAAGTCGGTGTTACAGAAAGGGGGGGCAGCTCCATTGGCGATGTCAGCTGGGAGCGGATTAACCGCCTGATGCTGACGGAGGCGAAAGACTAGAAACTCGAGAGCGGACGCGCGGTTCGGGTCGATAGTCCGGTCTCGGTGACACCGATTCATACACCGGCGGACAGCAGCCCGCTGTGGGATGCGGACCGTACCCAGGGGCGGCTCAAGGGCAAGGCCATCGTCAGCTTGAATGAGCACCCCGACATCCGCCGGATCTTCGCCGACTACCACATCGAGACCACCGACATCCGCTACACCGTCGGCTGCGGCAAAGGCTCAGAGGCCAGCGAGGTGCTGATCTTCAGCTGGGATGTCGAGGCCGAGCCTGCGGGGTTATTCGAGAGCAGTCATCGCAGCCAGCAAGGATAAGACATGGTCGACTTCGTATCACTCGGCAAAGGCCTCAAGACCGCATACGAAATTGCGCGTTCTGCCAAGGACGTAAACGATCAGGCCAAGCTCAATACGGCCATCGCAGACATCATGGAACAGCTTACCTCGGCGCAGTTCAGCCTGTTCGAGATGCAGCAGCATCAGGAACTGATCGACGAGAATAGGCAGTTAAAAGATCAGCTTGAGAGGGCCGCCAGGTTTGATAAGTACCAGCTTCAGCAAACATCTACGGGGGACTACGTGCTGGTTCTGAAGGATGAGTTTGCTGTAGACGGCACTCCCAAGCATGTGATCTGTCCTGTATGCAAGGAGGACGAGCGGCTGGCAGTCATGACAGAGGACGGGCATTGGTATCGCTGCTCGTCATGCAAATATGTGGCGGGCAAGAAGAAGCTGCCACCGCCCAGAAGGCGTACTGGACCGATGGTTGTGTAGCTGGGTGCTAAGTATCGCGCGAAATAGGGTGCTGTGCCGTCGCAGACCTTGTGCCAACTTTCCCGCAACCAAGTGCCAAAGCTGGCGCGCGGTTACACTCTAAGCGACAAGAAGGGGGTGGCGAGCACAACGAAAAACGGCCACCGCTCTGATGAGCAAGGTGACCGTCAATCTTGAATTCAGTGGTCGGAGCGACAGGATTCGAACCTGCGACCTTTGCAACCCCATTGCAACGCGCTACCAAGCTGCGCCACGCTCCGACTTGGCCTATGGGTTGTCTGACCGTCTGGCCTGTCCCCCTAAGACGAGGCGTATACTAGCGCGTTCATTTCAAAATGAAAAGCCCCTTTTGCGCTTTTATTTCAATTGGTTGGAAATTGACCAGCCCCGGGCGTCAGCGCTGCCCACTTTGTCCGTGCTCTGACACACTATTGGTAGGCAATGGGACACGAGGAGGACCAGGGAATGCCGCTGATTCTGGGAATGAGTCTACTGCTGGCGTGTCAGTTCGCTGGTGAGTTGATCGCGCGGGGGCTGACGTTACCGATACCCGGGCCGGTGATCGGAATGGTGATCCTGCTGATCGGGCTGTCGATTCGCGGCAAGGTGCCGAAGAGCCTGCGTACGACAGGGGAAGGTCTGCTGCGTTACCTGACGCTTCTGTTTGTGCCTGCGGGTGTCGGGTTGATGGTGCATGGCCGCCTGATCGCCGATGACTGGCTCGCCATTGCGGCGACGCTGGTGCTGTCCACGGCCTTGACCCTGGCGGTCACCGCCTGGGTCATGGCAAGGCTGGCTGCTCGCCGGGGAGGTCAGTAATGGATGTGGCCGAACTCGATGAGCTGTGGGTCTATCTGTCCGGCAATCCGCTGTTGTCGCTGCTGGTCACGCTGTTGGCGTTCGCCCTGGCGGTGCGCATCAACAAGTGGCTGGGCGGCACGCCGCTGCTTCACGCGGTAACCCTGAGTATTGCCCTGATCATCTCCTTCCTGCTGGTCACCGGGATCGACTACGCCACCTACTTCGAGGGCGCCCAGTTCATCCACTTTTTGCTGGGGCCAGCCACGGTGGCGCTGGCCATCCCGCTGTATGACCATCGCGAGCGGGTACGTCAGCTACTGCTGCCGCTGTTGGTAGCTTGTGGCGCGGGTATCGTGACCGCGGTGGCCTCGACCCTTGGTATTGCGCTTTTGTTCGGGGCGGCGCCAGAAACCGTGCTGTCGTTGGCGCCGCGCTCGGTAACGTCGCCCATCGCCATGGGGGTGGCGGAGAAGATTGGTGGTATTCCGTCGCTGGCGGCGGGGCTTGTGTTGATTACCGGCTCCATCGGCTGTGCGCTGGGGCCGTTCATCTTTCGTCTACTCGGCATCAAGGACCCGGTGATCCAGGGCTTTACCATGGGACTCTCCGCCCACGGCTTTGGTACGGCCCAGGCGTTCGCCAAGCTGGGGGCCATGGCCGGCGCCTTCTCTGGTCTTGCCATGGGTCTGACGGGCTTGATCACCGCCTTTTTGCTGCCGCTGATTGTGGCGATATTCGGACTCTGACCTTCGTCTAATGCGCAACGCAAATTGTCTCCGGCTGAACTATGGTCAAGCGAAGGGATTGGGCCGGAGGTCAAGATGTGGAAGACCATCAAGTCGGTACTCGCCGCGTTTTTTGGCGTGCAACGCGAGTCCCGGCGTCAGGAAGACTTCACCACCGGCAAGGCGTCCAGCTTTATCGTCGTAGGCATCCTCATGGGGGTGCTGTTTGTCGTGATTCTGATCGTGATCGCCACCCTGGCGGCGGGTTGAGTGACCCGTTGGCAGGGTGGCGTCTTGCGTTGACGGCTCGGCCCGCTACACGCGGGGCAGTGACCAGGCTCTTCTATACTCGAGCCATTGGCGAGCGAACAAGATAACAACGAGCTCCAGGAGGCATCGATGCGCATGCGGCATGTGTGGATGACTGCGGGAACGCTGTTCGCAGGACTCGGAGGGCACCTCCAGGCGTCCGACTGGAACATGCCGGTCGGGGTGACGGACGTCAGTCGTGAGGTGTATTCGCTGCACATGACGATCTTCTGGATCTGCGTGATCATTGGCGTGGTGGTCTTCGGCGCCATGTTCTACTCGCTGTTCCGCTATCGTCACTCCCAGGGCGCAAAGGCCGCCAAGTTCCATGAGCACACCACCGTCGAGGTGATCTGGACGGCCCTGCCGTTGCTCATCCTGGTCGGCATGGCAGTGCCGGCTACCGCCACGCTCAAGAAGATGTACGACGCCTCCGACGCCGACCTGGATGTGATGGTGACCGGCCAGCAATGGCGCTGGCACTACAGCTACCTGGGTGAGGATGTCGACTTTACCTCCAACCTTGCGACCCCCCGCGAGCAGATCTCCGGCGAGAGCGAGAAGGGGGAAAACTATCTACTCGAAGTCGATGAACCACTGGTGCTGCCGGTGGGCAAGAAGGTACGCCTGCTGCTGACCGCCGACGACGTCATCCACTCATGGTGGGTGCCCGAACTGGCGGTCAAGCAGGACGCGGTGCCTGGCTTCGTCAATGAAAACTGGGTGCGCATCAACGAGCCCGGCATCTATCGCGGCCAGTGCGCGGAGCTCTGCGGCAAGGATCACGGCTTCATGCCGGTGGTGGTCGAGGCGGTCGAGCAGGAGCAGTTCGATACCTGGTTGGCCGAGCGTAAGGCCGCCGCTGCCCAGGAGGCCCAGGGGGTGGATCGCGAGTGGTCCATGGACGAACTGATGGAGCGTGGCGAGCAGGTCTACGGCTCCATCTGCGCCTCCTGTCACCAGGTTGATGGTAGTGGCCTGCCGCCTGCCTTCCCGGCGCTGGCGGGCAACCAGGCATTGCTGGACGAGCCGGAGCGCCATCTGGATACCGTCGTCAACGGTGTCTCGGGTACCGCCATGCCGGCCTTCCGCACCACCCTGAATCCGGTGGAGATCGCCGCCGTCATCACCTACGAACGCAACGCCTGGGGTAATGAGACAGGCGAGGTGACCCAGCCGGCCGATATCGCCGACATGCTGTCCGAGTAGCCGGACGAATGGCTGTCGGGATCGAGATTGGAGCAGCGGTTCAGGTGCCGGGAAATGCAAGCACAAGAGATGAACGAGCAAGGGAATAGCGAACAAGGGATGGTCGACGAACGACCAGTCCGAGCAACCGGGGGCTCTCAGGAGTCACGTTGAACGCACCATCGACGCCCGCCAAGAGTCAGGCAGGCGGCCAACAGGGGAGATCTTCGCCATGGCGTCACTGCCTCCCAAGCATCGACTCGAGTCGTCGGCCTCCGAGGCCAGCTCGGCGGGACACGACGAGCATCACTATCGCCCAGGCGGTCTGATGCGCTGGGTACTGACCACCAATCACAAGGAGATCGGTACCCTTTATCTGATCTTCTCCTTGACCATGTTTCTGATCGGTGGGGTCTTCGCGCTGGTGGTGCGGGCCGAATTGTTCCAGCCCGGTCTTCAGCTGGTGCAGCCCGAGTTCTTCAACCAGATGACCACCATGCATGGCCTGATCATGGTGTTCGGCGCGGTGATGCCGGCCTTCGTTGGGCTGGCCAACTGGATGGTGCCGCTGCAGATCGGGGCGCCGGACATGGCGTTGCCGAGGCTCAATAACTTCAGCTTCTGGCTGCTGCCGATCGCCTTTACCCTGATGTTGAGTACGCTGTTCATGCCGGGTGGGGCACCGAATTTCGGCTGGACCTTCTATGCGCCGCTGTCCACCACCTACGCGCCGCCGTCCACCACCTTCTTTATATTATCGCTGCACATCGCCGGTATCAGCTCGATCCTGGGGGCGATCAATATCATCGCCACCATCCTGAACCTGCGCGCACCGGGCATGCGCCTGATGGACATGACCCTGTTCGTCTGGACCTGGTTGATCACCGCCTTCCTGCTGATCGCGGTAATGCCGGTGCTGGCCGGGGTGGTCACCATGATGCTGATGGACATCAACTTCGGCACCAGTTTCTTCAATGCCGGCGGCGGTGGTGATCCGGTGCTGTTCCAGCATCTGTTCTGGTTCTTCGGGCATCCCGAGGTCTACATCATGATCCTGCCGGCCTTCGGCATCGTCTCGGTGATCATTCCGACGTTCGCCCGCAAGCGGCTGTTCGGCTATGCCTCCATGGTTTACGCCACCGCTTCCATCGCCATCCTGTCGTTTTTGGTGTGGGCACACCACATGTTCGTGGTGGGGTTACCGTTGGTGGCGGAGCTGTTCTTCATGTACAGCACCATGCTGATCGCAGTGCCGACCGGGGTGAAGGTGTTCAACTGGATCACCACCCTGTTCCGGGGTTCGATCAGCTTCGAGCCGGCGATGCTGTTCGCCATCGCCTTTGTGGTGCTGTTCACCATCGGTGGCTTCTCGGGGCTGATGCTGGCGATCTCGCCGGCGGACTTCCAGTACCACGACACCTACTTCGTGGTGGCACATTTCCACTACGTGCTGGTGCCGGGCGCAGTGTTCTCGATCATGGCGGGGGTCTACTACTGGCTGCCCAAGTGGACCGGCCACTACCCGCACCTGCGGCTGTCCCAGTGGCACTTCTGGCTGTCGATGATCGGGGTCAATCTGACCTTCTTCCCGATGCATTTTTCCGGACTTGCCGGCATGCCGCGAAGAATTCCCGACTACTCGTTGCAGTTTGCCGACTTCAACATGCTCTCCAGTATCGGTGCCTTCATGTTCGGCTTCTCGCAACTGTTGTTCGTGGTCATCGTGATCATGTGCGTGCGGGGCGGCAAGAAGGCGCCGGCCAAGGCCTGGGATGGCGCCGAGGATCTTGAGTGGACGGTGCCGAGCCCGGCGCCTCTGCATACCTTCGAGCACCCGCCTCAGTATCGGCCGGTGGAGCACTGAGTCGGGAGTGTCGCCATGACGGACGTCGTCGAGGATCGCAGTCCCCAGGTTCGACGAACCGTGGTGAAGACTCTGGTGGTGCTGGCGGGGATGTTTGGCTTCGCGTTTGCCCTGGTCCCGCTGTACGACGTCTTCTGCCAGGTGACGGGCCTCAACGGCAAGACCTCGACCAGCGCTCAGACGCTGGTGCACGAAGAGGTCGATACCGAACGCACGGTGACGATGCAGTTCGTGACCCGTGGCAGTGCGGGACTGCCGTGGAAGCTGGAGGCCCACAGTCGCCAGGTTCGTGTTCACCCAGGGCAGAGCACGGAGGTGTATTTCACCTTTCGCAATCTGGGTGACCAGGCGCTGGTGGCAAGGGCGGTGCCCAGCGTGACCCCGTCTCCGGCGTCGTTACATCTGCGCAAGCTGGCCTGTTTCTGTTTCGACAATCAACGGCTGGCGCCGGGGGAGAGCTTCGAGGCGCCACTGGTGTTTCAACTGACCCGCGATCTCCCCGAAGAGATCAAGACCGTGACCCTGGTGTACACGCTCTACCCGCAGGACCAGGGACCGGACGTGGCGGTGGCGACGGTGGCCGACGGCGCACCGGGCAGTGACAAGGGACGCCGACCGGCGTCTGGCGAAGATCCAGGAGGTGAAGCATGAGTGGTGGCAGCTACTACGTACCCGCGACCAGCAAGTGGCCGATCCTCGGTTCCCTGGCCATGGGCGTGATGATGGTCGGCGGGGGCACCTGGCTGGTGCACGGGGCGGCGGGGTCGCCGATCATGCTGGCGGGGCTGGTGGGCATCCTGGCGGTGATGGTGCTGTGGTTCAGGGATGTCATCAAGGAGTCCATGTCAGGGCTCTATGACGCCCAGATGGATCGGTCCTTCCGCTGGGGCATGGGCTGGTTCATCTTCTCGGAAGTGATGTTCTTCGGCGCCTTCTTCGGTGCGCTGTTCTATGTGCGGACTTTGGCGCTGCCATGGCTCGATGGTGAAGGTGCCAAGGGCGTGTCGGCATTGCTGTGGCCCGACTTCACCGCCAGTTGGCCGCTGGAGAACCCACCGGACAGCGCCATCTCGGGGCCGACCGAGACCCTGAGCCCGTGGCAGCTGCCGCTGGTCAACACCCTGCTGCTGGTGTCCTCGAGCATTACCCTGACGGTCGCCCACGAAGCATTGAAGATGGGCGAGCGTCGCGCCACCCACAACTGGCTGTTCGGCACGGTGCTGCTGGGTACCTGCTTCATCATCATCCAGGGGGTCGAATACTACGAGGCCTACCACCATCTGGGCCTGACTCTGGAGGCGGGCATCTACGGCTCGACCTTCTTCATGCTGACGGGCTTCCATGGCCTTCACGTCATCATCGGCACCATCATCCTG
Source organism: Halomonas sp. BN3-1 (assembly GCF_003056325.1). Taxonomy (NCBI): domain Bacteria; kingdom Pseudomonadati; phylum Pseudomonadota; class Gammaproteobacteria; order Oceanospirillales; family Halomonadaceae; genus Halomonas; species Halomonas sp. BN3-1. The sequence goes on from NZ_PYVV01000001.1 coordinate 680,271, forward strand.
GCCAGCATCCTGATGCGTATCCGCAAGGGCCATTTCAGTGGCGACAACCACTTCGGTTTCGAGGCGGCGGCCTGGTACTGGCACTTTGTCGACGTGGTCTGGCTGGGGCTGTTCATCTTTGTCTACGTGTTCTGAGGCAGGCGGCGTGGGGGCCGCTCAGCCGATCGTACCGGTGGCGAAGCCATAGGCCAGCAACGCCAGCAGCAGGGCGGCCAGGGCTACCCGGATCTTTAGCGAGACCAGCAGGCGGCGTGAGTGGCTGTCGTCCTTGAGCAGGAAGCCGACCCCGGCCGCGAGACTGGCCAGCATGGCCACGAACACGATCAGAATCAGGATCTTGAGCAGCATGGTTAGAGTCCGTTCGAGTGAGGGGAAAAGGCGTGGTCCGGGTCGGCTGGTGGCCTGGTGCCTGCTGTGTGCAGCGCTGATGGCGCTGGGTATCGGCCTTGGACTATGGCAGTGGGAGCGCGCCGCCGGCAAGCGCGACTATCTTGCAAACCTTGCCGAGGCACCGACCTTGAACATGCCAGGGACATTGCCGCCGGACGGCAGCCGCCTGTCGCTCGAAGGCGTCTTTCAGGCCGACGAAACCCTCTACCTGGACAATCGGATGCTCGGCAATCGACTCGGGGTGGCGGTGCTCACGCCCTTTGTCGACGTCGAGGGACAGCGGTGGCTGGTGGAGCGCGGCTTTCTCGAGACCGGGGTGTCGCGCCAGGCGCCCTACGCAGAGACGCCGAAGGGGCTGGTGTCGCTGAGCGGTGATTGGCAGGCGGATGGCCGGCGTACGCCGCGGTTCGGTGACAACCTCGAAGGCACGCGACTGCAGCGCATCGAACTCGGAGCCTGGAACGAGGAGTTCAGCTTTGCCGGTTGGCTGCATCAGCGCCAGGGTCCCGGGCATCTGGAGGACTGGTGGACGCCTAACGTCATGCCACCAGAGCGACATCTGGCCTATGCACTGCAGTGGTGGGGGCTTTCGCTGGTGGCGCTGCTGGCGCTGCTGTTTGGAGGTCGACGACTCTATCGCGATCTTTGCGCGGCGGGCGTCACGAGCGCTGAAAGGTCAATTGTTGATATGGCCGCCAGGCAAGAACGCTGAGGCCGTGAGATGGCAAGACCGCGAAAGAAAACCGCGAAAGAAAACCGCGGAAGACAACAACGCCGCGAAAGACAGGAAAGGGGCGAAAGACAAGCGACATCGGCGAGCACAAGAGGCTAGCGCGAGAGCACGACACTAGCGCGAGAACAACAGATACCCGATAGCCCAGCGGACACGACAGGACGGAACGTGTCGACGCAAGGAGTGGAGGTGCGAGGATGACGACGATGGGGTGGCAGCGGCTGAAGCTGGTCGCACTGATCGCGATCTTTGTGATGCCCATGGCGCTTGCCTGGGGCATGGTCGAGTTCCGTATCGGGATTCCCGACAACCGTACCGCCCACGGGGCGCTTGATGCCGATGTGCCGCCGCTGTCCCGGTGGCCGGCTCTTGAGCGCACAGACATTGCCAGTCGCGATCGTGAAGGGGAGCTCGCGGCGCATGCCTGGACCCTGGCCTATGATTGCGGCGATAGCTGCGCCGAAGACGCGGATCGCTGGTGGCGCCTGCACCGGGCGCTGGGCAAGGACGCCCATCGTCTGAGTCGGGTGCGCGTGGGTGGAGACGCTGCTGCCTTGCCTGGCGAGTCGCTGATGACCTGGACCGAGTCGCCGGAGTGGGCCAGTCAGGGGCAGGCGTGGCTGCTTGACCCCCAGGGGTGGGTGGCGGTCGCCTATCCTGCCGGGGTGGAGACCCGGGCGGTGATGGACGACATCGAGCATCTGTTCAAGCGCAACCCCGAGCCACCGCTTGCTGCCCTGGGCGAAGATCCCGGTGAGGCCGAGGCTACCCAAGGTGACTCCGAACTGGTCAGTCTGCACGACAGCCAAGGTGCCAGCGAAGACGCCCGCCAGGAGGTGCGCCATGAATGATCGACGCCTGGCGACGCTGCGGCTCTTGAGTCTTGTGGGGGCGCTGTTCACCGCCCTGGTCATCATGGCCGGTGCCTTCACCCGATTGCTGGATGCGGGGCTGGGTTGTCCCGACTGGCCGGGGTGCTATGGGGCGCTGGTCGTGCCCGATGCAAGCAGCGCTCTGCTGCATAGTCCGGATGCACCGCTGGAGGCATCCAAGGCCTGGATGGAAATGATTCATCGCTACCTGGCCGGATGTCTCGGGGTCATGGTGATGGCCCTGCTGGTGCTGGCCTGGCCCAGGCGGCGCAAGCCTGGGTTTCCCTGGCGTCTGATGCTGATGCTGTTCGCCGCCTTGATGGTGCAGGGGGCCTTCGGTGCCTACACCGTGACCCTCAAGCTGTGGCCCCAGGTGGTAACCCTTCACCTGCTGGGTGGTCTCACGGTGATGACGCTGTTCATCTGGCTGCATCTGCGCCTGCGTCGTGTCGCCAGGGGGGAGGCGGCGCTCGCTGCCCGACCACTGGGGGCGCTGATGGGGGTGGCCACCATGCTGCTGGTGCTGCAACTGGCGCTGGGGGGCTGGACCTCCAGCAACTACGCGGGCATCGCCTGTCAGGGGTTTCCCACCTGCAATAGCCAGTGGGTGCCCGACACCGACTGGGGTGAGGGCTTCCACCTTACTCAGACGGTGGGTCCCAACTATCTGCACGGGGCCCTGCACGCCGAAGCACGCACGACGATCCATCTGGCCCATCGGCTGGGAGCGCTGGCGTTGACGCTGGCGCTGGCACTGGTGGTGATCCGTCGCTGGCATCGCCGTGAGATGCGGCCCTGGCTGCTGACGCTGGCCGGGGCGACGGCTTTGCAGGTCGCCCTGGGTATCGCCAATGTGCTGCTGTGGCTGCCGCTGGGCCTGGCGCTTCTACATACTGCCGGCGCGGTACTGCTGGTCTTCAGTTTTACCCTGGTAGCGTGGAAGCAGCGCCATTCAAGACAGGCGGTGAAGGGACGTCAACGCCAGACCAGAGGAGGGTGGCTCCATGCGTGATGCACAGGCCATGGGTGTGGCGACCCATCCGCTATGGCGTGACTTGCTGACGCTGTGCAAATGGCGAGTGGTCATGGTGATGCTGGTGTGCGCCCTGGTGGGAATGTTGCTGGCGATCCCCGGGGCGATATCGCCAGCTGCGCTTAACGCCATGGTGTGCGGGCTTATCGGGATTGCACTGGCCGCCGCCGGGGCGGCGGCGATCAACCACGTGGTGGATCGCAAGCTGGATGCGCGGATGCATCGCACCTCGCGGCGCCCGCTGGCGTCCGGTCGCTTGTCGACGCCACTGGCGCTGGCCTGGGCGCTGTCATTGTCCACCTCGGGGGTGGCGCTGCTGGCGCTGACCGTCAATCCGTTGACCGCTTGGCTTACGCTGTGGTCGCTGGTCGGTTATGCGTTGATCTACACGGTATTTCTGAAACGGGCCACGCCGCAGAATATCGTCATCGGTGGTGTCGCAGGTGCCGCGCCGCCACTGTTGGGCTGGACCAGTGTGACCGGGACAGTGGGAGCCGAACCGCTGCTGCTCATGTTGATCATCTTTGCCTGGACGCCGCCGCACTTCTGGGCGCTGGCGATCTACAAGCGTGATGAATACGCCGAGGCAGGGGTACCGATGCTGCCCGTGACCCATGGCCTCGCCTTTGCCAGACTGCAGGTCTGGCTATATGGCTGGTTGACGGTGGCCGCCACCTTGCTGCCGTTCACCATCGGCATGAGTGGCTGGCTCTATCTGGTCAGCGTCTGTGTGCTCAATCTACGCTTCATGCAGTGGAATCTCAGGGTCTGGCGTGGACACGACGAACAGGCGCCCTTGCAGGCCTTCTGGTTTTCCATTCGCTATCTGCTCGGCGTCTTTCTGGCCTTGTTGCTGGATCACTATCTGAGTATCGCCTTGAGTCCGTGAGGGCCGACTACCTTCGTTCAACGGTCCGGTGTCACGGGAGTGTCATCGGCAGGTGGCAACAATGCAGGCGGCAGTCACCGGTCTTTCTCGCGATGAATGGTTCAGCCTCTCTGGTAGATGTGTAGAATGCCCCCTTTGACCATCGCACAGGGGGCTGCATGTCCACGACGCTCGCTTATGCCTTGCTCGGGCTTGGCATTGTCATCATTGCCGCGTTGGCGTGGTACGCCTGGTCGTTGAAGAATGAGGTGCGGCGCCGAGAGGGAGTGATTCGGGACGAGGAACGTCGTGCCAGGGAAAATGGCCTGGAAAACCTCGGTCTGGTTGCGTCGGCGCTATTGCAGCGTCAGGTCGATGTGACCGAAGGCTGCTGGCGGTTGAAAGTATTGTTCGAGATCATCGATCCGGCACTGCTTGAGCGGCGCGAGTTCAAGGTCTTTGCCGAGGTCTACGAGCAGACCCGTCATCTGCACACACATCAGGCTCGTCAAGAGCTTACGCCCAAGGAGCGGTTCGCTGAAGACAAGCAGCGACTGGCCGTGGAAGAAGCGAATCGCGACGATGTGCTGGCTGCGGCACAGGCTGCGCTGGATTTTCAAGCCCGTTACCCCGACTCTCTCAATTGAGCGATCTCGAACACTGTTCGATGAAGTGAATGACGGGCGGGTATCGCCTGTGCTAGTTTGATTGTACAGAAGCGATACGTCATGATATCGCCTGCAAGGGATTGGTCGTGCAGCAATTGTCTTGCACGATGGGCCGTTGGCAGAAGACGTTGAGATATTGGCGACTAATAGACTGGCTAGGCGCTGTATTTCATGCTTTTCTTGCCTATGAGGAAGTAGGGTACCTATCCTGTTTCTCGATCGGCACAACATTGGACCCGCTGAAGAACAGGGTTACCCGTATTCAGCATTGAGTGTCAGATAGAAGAAGGAGTCTTACATGAAAAAATCAACGACTGGCTTGCTGCTCGGTTCTGCACTGGTTGTCGGCCTCTCCGGCTGCGCCAGCTCCGCCTCTCAGTCCTCCTCCGGCATGAGCGCATCTGACGCCAAGCCGTGGTACCAGCACCCGATGGTGTGTGGTATCGCTGGTGGTCTGATCGGCGGTGGTATCGGCTACGGCACCACCAGCGATGACGACGAGGAAACCGGCGCTGCTGTCGGCGCGACCGTCGGCACCGTGGCTGGCGCTCTGCTGTGTGCCGAGCCGAACAAGGAGCCGATGAACGCTCCGAAGGATTCCGACGGTGACGGCGTCTACGACGCCAACGACCAGTGCCCGGGTACTCCGGCCGGCGTCGCCGTGGACGCAGTGGGTTGCCCGCTGGATTCCGACAACGATGGTGTGCCGGACTTCCAGGACCAGTGCCCGGGTACTCCGGCCGGTGTCCAGGTCAACTCCCTGGGTTGCGAGAAGGACCTGGTCCTGCGTGACGTGAACTTCGAGTTCGACTCCGCCACCCTGACCGCTCAGGCTGAGCAGGTTCTGGTCGGCATCGCCGAGCGTCTGCGCGCCAACCCGAACGTCGGCGTGCGCATCGAAGGTCACACTGACAGCGTCGGTTCCGACAGCTACAACAAGCAGCTGTCTCAGGAGCGTGCCGCTTCCGTTGCTCGCTTCCTGGCGAGCCAGGGTGTTCAGCCGAACCGCATGCGTGCCATCGGTTACGGTGAAGAGCAGCCCATCGCGACCAACGACACCGATGCAGGTCGTGCGGAAAACCGTCGTGTGGAACTGGGTGAGTGGCAGTAAGTCTGCCCTGACCGAGTCCGTCTCGATCGCCTGATCGAGCACGATGACATCAGCGAGGCGCCTTCGGGCGCCTCGCTGCGTTTCGGGTGGTGGTGGCCTGTCTTGCCATCCCGCTCGCCAGGGGTGTGGCGACGCCCTCCACAGGGGTAGAGCATGGCGCCGGCGGCGCCATTTCTGATATTCTATGTCGCTGTTTCACCCCTCGAATCCATTTTGGCGACACGTGATCCCTGGTATGGATCACCACTGCGCACAAGGACAGCTTGCATGCCCATCGTGACACTGCCTGACGGCAGTCAGAGAACCTTCGATTCCCCCCTTAGCGTCATGGAACTGGCCGAGAGCATCGGCCCGGGACTTGCCAAGGCCTGCGTGGCCGGCAAGATCGACGGCGTATTGGTGGACGCCGCGGACCTGATCGAGACGGACGCCGAGGTGGCGATCCTGACCGCACGTGACGAGGAAGGCCTGGAGATCATCCGGCATTCCTGTGCCCACCTGATCGGGCACGCGGTCAAGCAGCTCTATCCCGAGGCCAAGATGGCCATCGGCCCGGTGATCACCGACGGCTTCTATTACGACATCGATTTCGGCCAGTCGATCACCCCGGAAGACCTCGAGACCATCGAGAAGCGCATGAAGCAGCTGATCGATGAAGAGTACGACGTGGTCCGCGAGTACGTCGATCGCGATGCCGCGATGCTGGAATTCCTGCATCGCGATGAGCCCTACAAGCAGGAAATCGTGCGCGGGATTCCCGAAGGCGACACTATTCGCCTCTACCGCCACAAGGAATATACCGACATGTGTCGTGGGCCCCACGTGCCCAACACGCGTCACCTCAAGGCGTTCAAGCTGACCAAGCTGGCCGGTGCCTACTGGCGCGGCAACGCCGACAACGCCATGCTGACCCGCATCTACGGCACCGCCTGGGGCGACAAGAAGCAGCTCAAGGCCTACCTGCACCGCCTCGAGGAGGCCGAGAAGCGCGATCACCGCAAGCTGGCGCGTCGCCTCGACCTCTTCCACATGCAGGAAGAGGCGCCGGGCATGGTGTTCTGGCACCCCAACGGCTGGACCCTGTGGCAGCGCGTCGAGCAGTACATGCGCGGCGTCTACAAGGAGGGCGGCTATCAGGAGATTCGCTGCCCTCAGATCATGGACGTGTCGCTGTGGAAGAAGTCCGGCCATTGGGACAACTACGCCGACGGCATGTTCTTCACCGAGTCCGAGAAGCGTGAGTACGCGCTCAAGCCGATGAACTGCCCGGGCCACGTCCAGGTGTTCAACTCCGGTCTGCGCAGCTACCGTGAACTGCCGGTGCGCTTCGGCGAATTCGGCGGCTGTCACCGTAATGAGCCGTCCGGCGCGCTGCACGGCATCATGCGAGTGCGCGCCTTTACCCAGGACGACGGCCACATCTTCTGTACCGAAGAGCAGGTGCAGCCCGAGGTGACGAGCTTCCATCGCCAGGCGCTCAAGGTCTACAGCGACTTTGGCTTCGAGGATATCGCGATCAAGATCGCCCTGCGCCCGGAAAAGCGCATCGGCGACGACGACACCTGGGATCGTGCCGAGAACGCCCTGCGTGGCGCGCTGGAGGCCTGTGGGGTCGAGTGGCAGGAGCTGCCGGGCGAGGGCGCCTTCTATGGTCCCAAGATCGAGTATCACATGAAGGACTGCCTGGGCCGCGAGTGGCAGGTCGGCACCATGCAGGTCGACTTCATGATGCCCACGCGGCTGGGTGCCCAGTACGTGACCGAAGAGGGCGAGCGCAAGCCGCCGGTAATGCTGCACCGTGCCATCGTCGGTTCGATGGAGCGCTTCATCGGCATCCTGATCGAGCACTACGCCGGCGCCATGCCGCTGTGGCTCGCGCCGGAGCAGGCGGTGGTGATGATCATCACCGATGCCCAGAAGGAATACGCCGAAGCCTTGACCTCACGACTGCAAAAAATCGGTCTTCGCGTCAAGTCGGACTTGAGGAACGAGAAGATCGGCTTTAAAATTCGCGAGCATACGTTGCAGAAGGTACCCTATCTCCTGGTGGTCGGAGATAAGGAAGTAGAGGCCGACTCGGTGGCTGTGCGTACGCGCAGCGGCGAAAATCTGGGCACCATGACCGTGGACGCCTTTATTGAACGAGTTCAGGCCGAGCGGTACTAACGGGTAGGCGGCATGGGCCGCCCCCTCGTGTGAGGCTCTAGGCACGCACCTTCCCAGCTCTCGCACCTTCCAAAGCTACAGTGGAGACGGAACCATCAAGAGAAGCAACCCCAGAGGACGCCCCCAGGACAAGCGTCCGCCAATGAACGAGCGCATCACCGAAGATCAGGTCCGCCTGATCGCCAGCGACGGCGAACAGCTTGGCATCGTGGATACCCGCGACGCCCTTGAGCGTGCCGAAGCGGAAGGGATGGACCTCGTACAGATTTCCAATGCCGATCCGATCGTCTGCAAGATCATGGATTACGGCAAGTTCGTCTTCGAGCAGAAGAAGCAGAAAGCTGCTCAGAAGAAGAAGCAGAAGCAAATCCAGGTCAAGGAAGTCAAATTCCGTCCTGGCACCGACGAGGGTGACTATCAGGTCAAGATGAAGAACCTGATTCGATTCCTCGAAGGTGGCGACAAGGGCAAGGTCACCCTGCGTTTCCGCGGGCGTGAAATGGCGCACCAGGACATCGGCCGCAAGCTGATGGAACGGATCGCAGCGGATCTCGAGGAAATCGGGACCGTGGAATCCTTCCCCAAGATGGAAGGGCGCCAGATGATCATGATCATTGCCCCCAAGAAGAAGTGATCCGACGGCCGGTTCAACGATTGGTCAGCCTGTGAAGGCTGGCCATTGGCCCCGGATTTTCTAAAGAAACTCGAGCGGAGTTATTCTCATGCCGAAGATCAAGAGCAACAGTGGCGCTGCCAAGCGCTTCAAGAAGACTGCCAACGGCTTCAAGCACAAGCAGTCCTTCCGTAGTCACATTCTGACCAAGAAGTCCACCAAGCGTAAGCGTCAGCTGCGCGGCATGCAGCAGATCCACGACGCCGACAAGGCACTCGTGCGTCGCATGCTGCCGTACGTATAAACCCTTGGTGAACCCCCTTTAACGTCAGGAGAGTGCTATGACTCGTGTCAAGCGTGGTGTCGTCGCCCGTCGTCGTCACAAGAAGATCATGAAGCAGGCCAAGGGCTACTACGGTGCCCGTTCGCGCGTCTTTCGCGTTGCCAAGCAGGCCGTCATCAAGGCCGGCCAGTACGCGTACCGCGACCGTCGCCAGCGCAAGCGTCAGTTCCGTGCCCTGTGGATCCAGCGTATCAACGCCGGTGCCCGTCAGCACGGTCTGTCCTACAGCCGCTTCGTCGGTGGTCTGAAGAAGGCCGGTATCGAAATCGACCGCAAGGTCCTGGCTGACCTGGCCGTTCACGAGAAGGCAGCCTTTGCTGCCATCGTCGAGAAGGCCAAGGCTGCCCAGTAAGCGCGTTCGAATGATGAGCGAGCTCTCCCCATGGGGAGACGAGCGTTCATGATCGCCCCAGGGGAAGAGCAGCCGCTCTTCCCCTGTTTTTTTGGCGACCCCTTTTTCATCGCGATCTCTCTACTATTGCGCGACCACTCCACCACTGAACGATCAACGATATCGGAGCTCAACGTATGGACCACCTTCCCGACCTGGTTCAACAAGCTCGCGACGCCATCCAGTCAGCCGACTCCATGGCCGCACTCGACGAGATTCGCGTCAAGTACCTGGGCAAGAAGGGCGAACTGACCGCGCTGCTCAAGGGGCTCGGCAAGCTGCCCGCCGAGGAGCGACCGGCGGCCGGTGAGCGCATCAACCAGGCCAAGCAGGAGCTGGCCAAGGAACTCGATACCCGGCGCGAGGCCCTGGCCAAGGCCGAGCTCGACGCCAAGCTTGCCGCAGAACGCCTGGACGTGACCCTGCCGGGACGTGGACAGCCCACCGGTGGCCTGCATCCGGTGACACGCACCCTGGAGCGTATCGAAGGCCTGTTCCGTCGCATCGGCTACGAGGTGGCGGTGGGGCCAGAGCTCGAAGACGACCACCATAACTTTGAAGCCCTGAACATCCCGGCCCACCATCCGGCGCGAGGCATGGCCGACACCTTCTATTTCGACGCCACCCGGCTGCTGCGCACCCACACCTCGCCGGTCCAGGTGCGCACCATGAAGGCCGAGGAGCCGCCGATCCGCATCGTCTGCCCGGGTCGGGTGTACCGCAGTGACTCGGATCTGACCCATACCCCGATGTTCCATCAGGTCGAGGGCCTGCTGATCGAGGAAGACGTCAGTTTCGCCGACCTCAAGGGCACCATCGAAGACTTTCTGCATGCCTTCTTCGAGCGCGATGACCTGTCGGTACGTTTCCGTCCGTCCTATTTCCCCTTCACCGAGCCTTCCGCCGAGGTCGATATTGCCTGCGTGATGTGCGCCGGTGAAGGTTGCCGTGTGTGCTCCCACACCGGCTGGCTCGAGGTGATGGGCTGCGGCATGGTCCACCCGGAAGTCTTCCGTCACGGCGGCATCGATCCCGAGCGTTATACCGGTTTCGCCTTCGGCATGGGTGCCGAGCGCCTGGCCATGCTGCGCTATGGCGTCAACGATCTGCGCCTGTTCTTTGAAAACGATCTGCGCTTTCTTCGTCAGTTTCACTGAGCGCTGCGGGCCAAAGGGCCCGATAAAGAACATCGAATGCAGGAACAGGACGTCAAGGAGTCCTCATGAAAGTATCCGAACAGTGGCTGCGTGAGTGGGTATCTCCGCAGCTTTCCACCCAGGGGCTTGCCGACCAGATCACCATGGCGGGGCTCGAGGTGGACGCCGTCGAACCCGTGGCGGCGGCCTTCAGCGAGGTGGTAGTGGCCAAGGTGGTCGAAAAGGCCCAGCACCCTGATGCCGACAAGCTCAACGTCTGTCAGGTCGACGACGGAAGCGGCGAGACCGTGCAGGTGGTGTGTGGCGCACCCAATGTGGCCGCCGGTCAGCACATCCCCTTCGCCCGCGTGGGCGCGGTGTTGCCCGGTGACTTCAAGATCAAGAAGGCCAAGCTCAGGGGCGTCGAGTCCCGCGGCATGATCTGCTCCGCCTCGGAGCTGGGCCTGGAGGAGGGCACCTCCGAGGGTATCCTGGTGTTGCCCGAGGACGCTCCGGTGGGCACCGCCCTGCGCGACTACCTGGGCCTGGATGACCACACCATCGAGGTCGATCTGACCCCGAACCGCGGCGACTGTCTGAGCGTCCAGGGCCTGGCCCGCGAGGTTGGCGTGCTCAACCGTCTTGGCCTCAACGAGCCGCAGATCTCCAAGGTTGCGGCCAGTCATGACGAAACCTTCCCGGTCCGGGTCGAGGACGCAGAGCGCTGCCCGCGCTATATCGGCCGTCTGATCAAGGGCGTCGATATCAGTCGCCCCACGCCGATGTGGATGGTCGAGCGTCTGCGCCGTAGCGGTGTGCGCGCCATCGATCCGGCGGTGGACGTGACCAACTACGTGATGCTGGAACTGGGTCAGCCGCTGCATGCCTTCGATCGTGCCAACCTCGAGGGTGCCGTGATCGTGCGTCTGGCGCGCCAGGGCGAGGAACTTGTGCTGCTCGATGGCCAGACCGTCAGTCTCGACCCGAGCACCCTGATCATCGCCGACGAGAAGGGACCGCTGGCCCTGGCCGGAGTGATGGGCGGCGAACACTCCGGTGTCAGCGAGGCCACCCGCGATATCTTCCTGGAAGGCGCCTTCTTCACCCCCTTGGCGGTGGCTGGGCAAGCGCGCTCCTACGGGCTTCACACCGACGCCTCGCATCGTTTCGAGCGCGGCGTCGATCCCGAGCTGACGCGCCGTGCCATCGAGCGGGCCACCGAGCTTCTGATCGCCATCTGCGGCGGCGAAGCCGGGCCGCTCAATGAGCAGGCATCCGACGCGCACCTGCCGGCTCAGCGTGAGGTGACCCTGCGCACCGAGCGGCTGGCCAAGGCGCTGTCCAAGCGCCTGGACGACGCCGAGGTCGGCGAGATCCTCGAGCGCCTGGGCATGGCGGTGGAAAGCATCGACGCTGGCTTCCGGGTCAAGGTGCCGAGCTGGCGTTTCGACGTCACCATCGAGGAAGACCTGATCGAGGAAGTGGCGCGGATTCACGGCTATAACCGTCTGCCGGTGCGTCGCCCAGCCGTGCGCCTGGCACTCAAGGCAGACCATGAGTCCAGGAGCCCGTTGTCGCGTCTGCGCCGTCAAATGACCGCACGTGGCTACCAGGAAGCGATCACCTACAGTTTCGTCGCCCCGGAGCTGCAGCGTGTGCTGCTGCCTGAAGCGGTGTCGCCGGTGCTGGCCAACCCGATTTCTGCGGATCTGTCGGTGATGCGGGCGAGCCTGTTCCCGGGCCTGGTCAGGGCGCTTGAGCACAATCTCAATCGCCAGCAGACCCGCGTGCGCCTGTTCGAGAGCGGCCTCGTTTTCCGCGGTGAGCTCGATGAACTGGAGCAGGTGCCGATGCTCGGCGCCATCGTCTGCGGCTCGCGCCTTCCCGAAGGCTGGGCCGGCGGTCGCGACAAGGTCGACTTCTTCGATCTCAAGGGTGACCTCGAGAGTCTGTTCGAAGTGACCGGCAGCGCCGACGCCTGGCGTTTCGAGCCGGGTGAGCACCCGTCACTGCATCCCGGACAGTGCGCGCGCATCCTCCATCGCGGCGAGGAAGCCGGCTGGATCGGCACCCTGCACCCGGCGGTCAAGGCCAAGCTTGGTCTCAAGACCGACGCCGTGCTGTTCGAGGTGCGCCTCGATGCGCTCAGCCAGGGCAGCATCCCTGCCTTTGCGCCGCTGTCACGGTATCCCGAGGTGCGTCGCGACCTGGCCTTTGTGGTGGATGAGGACCAGCCGGTGCAGGCGCTGCTCGACCGCGTGCGTGCCGAAGCCGGTGAATGGCTCACCGAACTGGGGCTTTTCGACGTCTATCAGGGTAAAGGCGTAGCCGAAGGTCGTAAGAGTGTGGCCTTGGGCTTGACCTGGCAGCATCCTTCGCGCACGCTAAATGACGAAGAAATCAATCAGTTGGTCGATGCCATCGTGGCAACGGCTCGGCAGGGACTCGATGCCGAGCTGCGTGCCTGACGCTTTCCCCTGACGGGCGCGGACGGTTGGCGTGACCATCACCATGAGGATAAGAACATGGGAGCGTTGACCAAGGCAGAACTGGCCGAGCATCTGCATACCGAGCTCGGCCTGTCCAAGCGGGAGGCGAAGACCATGGTGGAAGCCTTCTTCGAGGAAATTCGCGCCTGTCTGCGGGAAAACGAGCAGGTCAAGCTGTCGGGGTTCGGCAATTTCGACCTGCGCGACAAGCGTGAAAGGCCTGGGCGAAACCCCAAGACGGGAGAAGAGATTCCGATCTCGGCTCGGCGTGTGGTGACCTTCCGGCCCGGGCAGAAATTGAAAAGCCAGGTGGGGCATCCCGAGGAAGCCTAGAGGTGTGAAGCCTTGGCTTTGCTGGCCTCGCCCGATCGCCAAGCGTTGCTCCACGACGGTGTCGTCTTGCATCGTCTTGAAAGGTCCCGGCCCGCAAAGGCGTCACCTTGAAGAAGTGCCGTAACCGAAGGTCGTGACGGAAAGTGTCATCGTAAAAAGCGCCGCCCCAAAAGGGCGGCGCTTTTTTTGTGACGGGACTGGAGTGGAGCCTTGCAGCAGAGCCTTTGCAGCTGTGGCTGATATCAAGGTCATAGGCGCGCCGGGCGTCAGCCTTCCTCGGTGCTCTGGCGATCGAGATTCGTCTGTCGGGCTTCTTCCTCCCTTTCCTGAGCCTCCTGGGCCAGTGTCTTGCGCGGCAACAGCAGGTTCAACAGGAAGGCGCTGATCGCGGCGATCACGATGGGTGCACCTGTGACCACGTCCTTGACCGTTTCCGGGAACTGTTCGATCGCCGACGGCACCGAGGTGATGCCCAGGCTGAGGGCCAGCGACAGCCCGACGATGGTCATGTTTCGGGCGGTCATCTCGTCCTTGATCAACAGCTGGATGCCGGTCACCGTGATCATCCCGAACACGGTGATGGTGGCGCCACCGATGACCGGATAGGGGATGGTCGTCATCAGCGCGCCGAACTTGGGGCTGAGGCCGGCCAGCAGCACGATGACACCCGCCAGCATGAAGACGCTTCGACTGATGACCTTGGTGATCGCCACGATGCCGACGTTCTGGCTGTAGGTGGAGGTCGGCAGGGCGCCGAAGAAGGTGCTCAAGGTGGTCGTCAGGCCATTGCCGAGCAGGCCGCCGGTGAGTTCCTTTGTCGCCAGTTCCCGGTTCATCCCCGCCACGCTGGTCGCGGAGAGATCGCCAATCGTCTGGACCGAATTGATCACGCAGATCACCACCATGGAAATGATGGCCGCGGAGTGAAACTCCATCTCGAACGGCATCAACTCCGGCACCGCCAGCCATGGGGCGTTGTTCACCGGGGAAAAGTCGATCATGCCCAGCGGTATGGCGACCAGATAGCCCACCAGCATGCCGATGATGATGGCCGACAGCTTGACCACGCCGCGCCCGAACTGGGACGCCACCAGGACGGTGACCAGCGTCAGAACGCCCAGGCCCCAGTTGACGAGATCACCGAAGCCTTCGGCGTTGACGTTGCCACTGCCAGCCATGTAGCGGATGGCGATGTCGTACAGCGATAGTCCGATCACCAGCACCACGGTGCCCGCCACCACCGGGGGAAAGAGGTGGCGGATGAACTGGATGAAGTAGCCCACCACCATCATGGTGATGCCACCGATCAATTGGGCGCCCAGGATGCCTTCGATGCCGTACTGGGCGCCGACGGCGATCAGCGTTGGCACATAGGCGAAGCCGACACCGAAGATGGCCGGCAGGCGGGCGCCAAACTTCCAGACGCCGTAGAGGTGGAAGAGGGTGCAGACGCCGGAGGCAAGCACCGCTACCTGAATCAGCTGGAGCTTTTCCGCCGGGGTGGCGCCGACCACGCCGGCGACGATAAGCGGCGGCGTGATGACACCGGCGATCATCGCCAGCACGTGTTGAAGCGAGATGGGCAGCGCCCGGGCTATGCCGGGCCGGCCGTGGAAGTCGAACAGCGTCGTGGGGGGTGTCTGCATGATCCTGGCCATTGTGGTTGTTGTCAGGGCGTCTGTAGTCGCTGAATACACTATGCAACGTTAGTGTATCCAATGTAGGACGACAAACTGTATACAACAATGGTTCGATACCTGATATCGGCGGTACGAACAAAACGGCAGAATCGGTAAGACAACGACGACATGGACAATGGCGATATCGACCTGGAGGCCGAGGCTCTGGTGGAATAGTCGACGAGTGCAAGTGTCGCCAGGAGCGGTGCTAGACCCCCTTGCCTTCCAGATACCAGGTAATGACGACCTTTGCCACGTAGCCCAGCATGCCGGCGCCAAGCACGATGAACAGCATCAGGGTGCCGAAGCGGCCAGCCTTCGACTGCTTCGCCAGGTCCCAGATGATAAAGCACATGAACAGGATCAGGCCGCCGATCATGATGGGGGTGATCCAGGCCTCGAAGGTCTCGCGCATGGGGCTCTCGCTTGTGTGGTGGCGGTGGGCGGGGGAGTGTGAACTGGCCTGCCATGGTATCCGGTCCAGACACGGCTTGCAGCGCCCGAGGGATGCGCAGGCGCCAGCCTACGTGCTAGAATCCGACCAAAATTCTCAGGTAATTCCATCACATGCCTACTCTCAAGATACTGGTTGGCACCATGTACGGTGGTGCTCTCGACGTAGCCGAACAGGTCAAGCCGTTATTCGAGGACGCGGGCTACGAGGTTTCGGTGCTCGAAAACCCGACCCTGGCCGACGTCACCGACGACGCACCCGATCTGGCGCTGTTCTGCGTGTCTACCACCGGCAGCGGCGACTTTCCGGGAAATTTCGTCAGCTTCGTGCGCGAGTTGCAGGACAAGAGCCCCGGCCTTAGGCAACTTCGCTATGGCCTGATCGCCCTGGGCGACAGCTCCTACGGAGAAACCTTCTGCGGCGCCGGGCGCCGCCTGGACCAGCTGCTCGAGGAACAGGGCGCAACACGCCTCGACGACCGGCTCGAGATCGACGCCATGGAGACCTTCATGGCCGATGACGAGGCGCTGCCCTGGGTCGAGGGCTGGATTGCCCGTCAGAACCTGAAGGTGGCCTGATGGCCAGGGCGATCGCGAGCCCAGCTCGCCTGAGCCTGATGGTCGGCCTGATGCTGGTGCTGGCGCTGACCCTGCCGCGCTACCAGATGGCCGGTCTCGATACCCGCGAGACGCTGGGCTATATCGTGCTCGGTGTACTGGCCCTGGCCAGCCTGTTTCAGTGGCGGTTGCTCGATGGCGCGGGACGCTCGCGCTTTCTACGCATGCTGTTCACCCTGTTGGGCTGCATGGTCGTAGGCCTGGTGGTAATGGCGATCTACAGCACCCTGGTCGATGGCATGGCGCTTGGCCTGGCGGTGCTTTCGCAGGGTGCGACCGCAGGACTGTTGCTGCACGCCGTGGTGCTGGTGTTCTCGAAGCGGGATTGAGCCTTACGGCGGAGCTCTGGTGACGGCGGTCTTGTTGGCGCCGATGCGCTCTGCACGTTCAGTAAGAAAACACATCGCCCCGAGCCTTGCGGCTCGGGGCGATGTGTTTTTATGGTGCTGCGGATACGGATGAGGGCGATCAGGCGACAGCGCCGCCCAGGGTATAGCAGGGGACATAGTCACCCGCGAGTTTCATGCGACCCTGGGCGACGAAGGACGTCAGCAGGGCGTCGAGCTTCTCCATCAGGTCGGCCTCGGCGTGCAGGCGGAAGGGGCCGTGGGCCTCGATGGCGCGAATGCCCTGTTCCTTGACATTGCCGGCGACGATGCCGGAGAAGGCGCGGCGCAGATTGGCGGCCAGTTCGTGCTTGGGCAGTTCACGGTTCAGCGCCAGCGACGCCATGGCTTCGTGGGTCGGCACGAAGGGCTCCTGGAAGTTACGCGCGATGGTCAGGCGCCAGTTGTAGTAGAAGGCGTCCTGGCGGGCGCGACGATACTCGGTGACCTTGTCGATGTTGGCGCGCATGGTGCGGGCCACCTCGGTCGGGTCATCGATGATGATCTGATAGAGCTCGCGCACCGACTCGCCGAGGGTGTAGACCAGGAATTCGTCGATTCGCTGGAAGTACTCGGCGGCGCTGGCGGGGCCGGTGAACACCACCGGAAACTCCATGTCGGCGTTGTCCGGGTGCAGCAGGATGCCGAGCAGGTAGAGGATTTCCTCGGCGGTGCCGACCCCGCCGGGGAAGACGATGATACCGTGGCCCAGGCGCACGAAGGCTTCCAGGCGCTTCTCGATATCCGGCATTACCACCAGTTCGTTGACGATGGGATTCGGTGCCTCGGCGGCGATGATGCCGGGCTCCGACACCCCCAGGTAACGGCCGGGGTAGCGGCGCTGCTTGGCGTGGGCGACGTTGGCGCCTTTCATCGGTCCCTTCATGGCGCCGGGGCCGCAGCCGGTGCAGATGTCGAGGTCGCGAAGCCCCAGGTGGTAGCCCACGTCCTTGGTGTACTCGTACTCCTCACGGGAGATCGAGTGGCCACCCCAGCACACCACGAGGCTGGGATCCCGGCTAGGCTTGAGCGTGCCGGCCTTGCGCAGGATGTGGAACACCGCGTTGGTGGTGCCCTCGCCGGTGGCCAGGTCGAAGCGCGACTGGTTCTGGATCTCGTTGTAGACGTAGACGATGTCGCGCAACACGCTGGAGATATGTTCGCGGATGCCGCGAATCATGCGGCCGTCGACGAAGGCCTCGGCGGGGGCATCGGTCAGCTTCAGACGTACCCCGCGGTCCTGCTGCAATAGCTCGATATCGAAGTTGGGGTAGGTCTCCAGCAGGGCCAGGCCGTCATCCATGGGGTTGCCGGAATTGAGCACCGCCAGCGTACAGCGGCGCAGCATCTCGTGCAGGCCGGTCTGGGAGCTGTCGCGCAGACGATTGACCTCGTGCTGGGACAGAATCTCGAGGCTGCCCTCGGGGGAGATCGTGGTGGAAATGGTCTCGGGCATAAAAGGCTTCCTTGTCTGGGCGGGTGTCAGGGCGCAGGGGCCTTGGCACACGCCTGATTGAAGAGGGCGCGCACGGCGCTCTGATCCGCGTCGCTCATGCCGTCCTGGGCAAAGGCGCCGTCCAGCCATTCATGGAAGACGGCGTCGAAATCGTCACTGGTGACTTCGCTCGGGTCGTAGTCCAGCTGGTCCACCACCAGGGGGATCTGGGGAATCAGATAGCCCAGCGGAAACAGCTCCTCGGCGCTGGCGTCACGCTCCATGTCGATCAGGGCATCATGGATGGCGTCGGCACGGGCGGCGATGGGGTCATGCATGGTGGTGAACTCTTGGTCGAAGGTGGTGTGAAATGAACGCTCGATCATGGCTCGATGCTACCACGGCCGGGCGTCAGGGCGCACCGCTGCGGGCTTCGTGCTGAAGTGGTAGACTATGCCGACCCAAGGAAAGGGCCTCGTTCACCGCGTGGGCATTTCCTCAATTGGCCTTGGTTTGCAGCAGCCATGACCTGGCTTGTCGCTGGCCTGCAATCCGGACGGATCACCCTGGCGTCACTCCATGTTCAATGCCCTGTACTTCCGCACCTTCATCACCCTGGTAGAGACCGGCAGCTTCACCCGTACCGCTCAGCGTCTCGAGATGACCCAGCCGGGGGTGAGCCAGCACGTGCGCAAGCTAGAGCGTTATCTGGACAAGACGCTGCTGGAGCGCCAGGGGCGCCGCTTCCGCCTGACCGAGGCCGGCCGCCGCGCTTACGACTACGCGGTAAAGCTGTTTTCCGAGCATGAACAATTTCGTCATTCTCTCGACGACGAGAGTCTCGACAGCGGCGAGTGTCGGCTGGCGTCACCCGGCAGCATCGGGCTGATGCTCTATCCGTTTATCCTGGGCCAGCAGCAGCGGCATCCAGGACTGACCGTATCCTATTGCTTCGCCTTCCATCAGGAGATCCTGGCCGATGTGCTGGCCGGTCGGCACGATCTCGGCATCGTCACCGAGGTCACCCGTCACCCGGATCTCGAGTGTGAGGCGTGGCACGACGAACCCTTGAGCCTGGTAGTGCCGGCGGACTTTACCGGCACCAGCCTCAATGACCTGCTGGGGCTCGGCTTCATCAGCTATACCGATGGTCTGGACAAGGCCGGTAGCCTGCTGCGAGCCAATTTTCCCGACGACTTCAGCTCCATGAGCCACTTCCCGCGACAGGGCTTCACCAACGAGGTGGGCATGGTGCTCGACGCAGTGGCCCGTGGCCTTGGCTTCAGCGTGGTCTCGCGCCTGGTGCTCGAGACCTCGCCCTGGCAACGTCAGGTGCGCGAGATGACCCTGACCCACCCCATAGACGAGACGCTCTACCTCGTCAGCCGACGCGGGGCGCGGGTCCCCAGTCGCTACCACCACCTGCTCGAGGCCTTTCGCGAGCAGCGACATCTGGAGCGCTTCGGCCACCCCGAGGGTCGCCAGGCCGAGGGCTGAGGCGTCAGTCCTTCCTGCACACATGCGATAAACGACAGAACCCCGCCGTGGCGGGGTTCTGTGCTTTGCCTGCGACGGGATCAGTCGCGGTATTCGTCGATGCTCGGGCAGGAGCAGATCAGCTGACGATCGCCCAGCACGTTGTCGACCCGGTTGACCGCCGGCCAGTACTTGGCACCCTTGACCGCCTCGGAGGGGAAGGCGCCGATCTCGCGGGAGTAGCCCCGGTTCCATTCCGCGTCCATCAGGTCGGCCATGGTGTGCGGGGCCTTCACCAGAGGGTTGTCCTCCAGTCTCCACTCGCCGCTCTCGACCCGGGCGATCTCCTCGCGGATGCCGATCATGGCGTCGCAGAAGCGGTCCAGCTCATAGAGCGACTCCGACTCGGTGGGCTCGATCATCAGGGTGCCGGCCACCGGGAAGGACATGGTGGGGGCGTGGAAGCCGTAGTCCATCAGGCGCTTGGCGATGTCTTCCTCGCTGATGCCGGAAGCCGCCTTGAGCGGACGGATGTCGATGATGCACTCGTGGGCCACGGTGCCGTTCTGGCCCTTGTAGAGCACCGGATAGTGCGCTTCCAGGCGAGTGGCGATGTAGTTGGCGCCGAGGATGGCAAGCTCGGTGGCCTCGCGCAGGCCGCGTGCTCCCATCATCTTGATGTAGGCCCAGGAGATCGGCAGGATCGAGGCCGAGCCGAAGGCCGCCGCGGACACCGCGCCGGAGTCCTCTTCGACACCGTCGATCGGGGTCACGCTGTGGTTGGCCACGTGGGGCGCCAGGTGCGCCTTGACACCGATCGGGCCCATGCCGGGGCCACCACCGCCGTGGGGGATACAGAAGGTCTTGTGCAGGTTGAGGTGGCTGACGTCGCCGCCGAAGTCACCCGGACGTGCCACGCCGACCTGAGCATTCATGTTGGCGCCGTCGATATACACCTGGCCACCGTTGGCGTGGACGATGTCGCAGGCCTCGCGCACGCCTTCCTCGAACACCCCGTGGGTGGACGGGTAGGTGAGCATGATCGCGGACAGCGCCTGTGAGTGCTGCTCGGCCTTGGCCTTGAGGTCGGCCAGGTCGATGTTGCCGTCCTCGTCGCACTCCACCACCACCACGCGCATGCTGCACATGGCGGCGGAGGCCGGGTTGGTGCCGTGGGCCGAGCTGGGGATCAGGCAGACGTCACGGTGGCCCTCGCCCTGGGCCGCCTGGTAGCGCCGGATCGCCAGCAGACCGGCGTACTCGCCCTGGGCGCCGGAGTTGGGCTGCATCGAGATATGGTCGTAGCCGGTGATCTCCACCAGGAAGGCCGCCAGTTCGTCGATCATCTGGCGATAGCCGGCGACCTGATCCTTCGGCGCGAAGGGATGGATGCGGGCGAACTCCGGCCAGGTGATCGGCATCATCTCGGTGGTGGCGTTGAGCTTCATGGTGCAGGAACCCAGCGGAATCATCGCGTGGGCCAGCGACAGGTCCTTGTTCTCCAGGCGCTTGAGGTAGCGCAGCATCTCGGTTTCGCTGCGATAGCGCTGGAAGGTCGGGTGCTCAAGGAAGTCGCTCTCGCGTCGGCAGGCGGCGGGAATGCCGCTGGCCTGGGACTCGAGGATGCCGTCGTCGAGTTCGCGCACGCCAAGGCCGTGCTCCTCGCCCAGCAGCACGTCGAACAGCGCGTCCAGGTCGTGGGCGGTGGTGGTCTCGTCGAGGCTGACACCCACGTCACCGTTGTCGAAGTAGCGCAGGTTGATCTCGTGGGTCATGGCACGACCGTGGATCTTGCCGCGATCGACCCCGGTCAGACGCAGGGTGTCGAAGTAGCTGTCGTTGGCCAGGCTGACGCCTTTCTGGGCCAGGCCGGTGGCCAGGATGGTGGTCAGCCGATGGATGCGCCCGGCGATGGTGCGCAGGCCCTCGGCGCCGTGATACACCGCGTAGAAGCCAGCGATGTTGGCCAGCAGCGCCTGGGCGGTGCAGATGTTGGAGGTGGCCTTCTCGCGACGGATGTGCTGCTCGCGGGTCTGCATGGCCATGCGCAGGGCGGTGTTGCCGCGGGCGTCCTTGGACACCCCGATGATGCGTCCGGGGATCGAGCGCTTGAGCTTGTCGGTGGTGGCGAAGAAGGCGGCGTGGGGGCCACCGAAGCCCATCGGCACGCCGAAACGCTGGCTCGAGCCGACCACGATATCGGCGCCCATGGCGCCGGGCTCCTTGAGCAGTACCAGGGCCATCAGGTCGGTGGCAACGCAGGTCATCACGCCGCGCTTCTTGGCCTCGGCGATCAGCGGGGCCAGGTCGTGGACGCGGCCGTCATTGCCGGGGTACTGCAGCAGTGCGCCGAAGACGTCATGGCTTGCGAGTTCTTCCGCCGGGGCGATGACGATCTCGTAGCCGAACCAGGAGGCGCGGGTCTTGAGTACGTCCAGGGTCTGGGGGAAGACATCGTCGGCAACGAAGAAGGCATTGGTCTTGGCCTTCTTGTTGGAGCGCCGGCACAGCGCCATGGCCTCGGCGGCGGCGGTGGCTTCATCCAGCAGCGAGGCGTTGGCCAGCTCCATCCCGGTCAGGTCCATCACCATCTGCTGGAAGTTCAGCAGGCCTTCCAGACGGCCCTGGGAGATCTCGGGCTGATAGGGGGTGTAGGCGGTGTACCAGCCCGGGTTTTCCAGCACGTTGCGCTGAATGACCGCCGGCAGGTGGGTGTCGTAGTAGCCCTGGCCAATGTAGCTGCGGGCGACCTTGTTCTGGCGGGCCAGACGATACAGGTAGTCCAGCGCCTCGGCTTCGGCCTTGGGGGGATCCAGATCGAGCTCACGGCCCAGGCGGATGTTGGCGGGCACCGTCTTGTCGATCAAGGACTCCACGCCTTCGACACCCAGGGCCGACAGCATCTTGGCCCTGTCGTCCCCATCGGGACCATTGTGACGACGGAGAAAGGCATCGTGATCGGCCAGTTCGGCCAGGCGACGTGTATCGAAAGCCATGGAACACCTTGAGTGTGACGGACCCCGAAGATCCGGATGAATAACGGGTTGCCTCGCGTGGTGGCGGGCGCGTTGGCCGGGGCCACATGGCCCCGGCGAGGGGAGGGAGTGGCTCCCCCTGGTGGCGCGGGTCGCAGAGGCCCGGCTCAGCCTTCGGCGTCGACCACCGCCTGATAGGCGTCGGCGTCGAGCAGGTCGTCGAGGGCGCTCTGGTCGTCGAGGCGCACCTTCATGATCCAGCCATCCTCGTAAGGCGCTTCGTTGACGGTCTCCGGAGCGTCCTCGAGGGACTCGTTGACCTCGACGATCTCGCCGTCCACCGGCGCATAGAGGTCAGAGGCGGCCTTGACCGACTCGATAACGCCGAATTCGTCGCCCTTGGCGAGGCTGGTGCCGACCTCGGGCAGGTCGACGAAGACCACGTCACCCAGGGCTTCCTGAGCGTGATCGGTGATGCCGATGGTGACGGTTCCGTCGCCGTTGTCCTGAATCCATTCGTGGCTGTCGACATAGCGCAGGTTGGCGGGGATTGAGCTCATCTCGATTTCCTATACGAAAAAGGTTTTCCGGTTTCGCGCATGCTAACGCCATTCTCGGCGTTTGGCGAGTCCATGATGAGAGAAAAACGGGGTGGTCGCCGCACTCTCAAGACATAGGGTGGAACGACTCGCGGTTGGCGTCCAGTCCACGCCCGTGGCTGAAGCCACGGTGAGGTGGAGGGGATGGGCGGATGGCACGTGATGGACGCGTTGGTGGCGAGACCCGGCATGATTCGACGTTGGCGACTATGCTACAGACGTCGAAGAGGCGCGGGGGCCTTCAGCGACCAAAGGGGGATTTGCCAAGACCAAACGCCTTGGCTAAGGTGGCAAAAGTTTCCAATAGGAAACACGGTTAACGTTCACGCAAACAACGGCTGGCGAAGCGGCGTTAGCGTGGACAAGCGTTGCTGGTGCCCTTGCGACAATATCCGCTATCGTAGGCGGGTCCGTGCTGTCGATTCGTCTGATATGCCTGTTATTCCGATAACTATTCACGGTAAACAGGCTTTCTGCTGGTCGACAGCGCATAACAACAAGTGCCGAGTCAAAAGGGAGACTTCCGTGGAAGCACTCAACAATATCTTCTCCGCCATCAATGGGGTGGTGTGGGGACCGATCATGCTGATCCTGTTGCTGGGGGTGGGTATCTACCTCCAGTTGGGTCTCAAGCTCATGCCCATCCGCAAGCTGGGGATGGGGTTCAAGCTGATGTGGGGCGGGCGTGACAGCAAGTCCGAAAGCAAGGATGAAGGTGAGATCTCGCCGTTCAACGCCTTGATGACGGCGCTGTCTGCGACCATCGGTACCGGTAACATCGCCGGTGTGGCCACGGCGATCGCCCTGGGTGGCCCCGGTGCGGTGTTCTGGATGTGGATCACCGCCCTGGTGGGCATGGCCACCAAGTTTGCCGAGGCGGTGCTGGCGGTGCGCTATCGCGAGACCGATGACACCGGTTTCCATATCGGCGGACCGATGTACTACATCAAGAACGGACTCGGCCGCAAATGGCTGTGGCTGGGTGGCGCCTTCGCCTTCTTCGGCGCCGTGGCCGCCTTCGGTATCGGTAACACCGTGCAGTCCAACTCGGTGGCCGACGCCCTCGAGTCGAGCTTCGGCATCGAGCCCTGGATTACCGGTGTGGTGATCATGGTGCTGGCCGGTGCGGTGATCCTCGGCGGCATCAAGCGTATCGCCAAGGTGGCCGGCAAGCTGGTCCCGGTCATGGGAATCGCCTACATCATCGCCGGTGTCAGTGCCCTGGCGGTCAACGCCGACCAGATCGGCGGCGCCCTGAGCAATATCTTCTACTACGCCTTCAATCCCCACGCCGCCATGGGTGGCTTCGCCGGCGCAGCCGTGATGGCGGCCATCCGGTTCGGTGTCGCTCGGGGTATCTTCTCCAACGAGGCCGGTCTTGGCAGCGCGCCGATCGCCCACGCCGCGGCCCAGACCAAGAACCCGGTTCGCCAGGGTCTGATCGCCATGCTCGGTACCTTCATCGATACCATCATGGTGTGCACCATTACCGCCCTGGTGATCCTGACCGCGCCGATCTGGGAGACCGGTGAGGCCGGCGCCTCGCTGACCGCGCTGTCGTTCGACAATGCCCTGCCCAATGGCTGGGGTGAGGCCATCGTGTCGATCGCCCTGGCGATCTTCGCCTTCACCACCATCCTCGGCTGGTCCTTCTATGGCGAGAAGTGCTTCCAGTTCCTGTTCGGTACCCGCTCGATCATGATCTACCGGGTACTGTTCGTGCTGGCCATTCCGGTGGGTGCGCTGGCCCAGCTTGGCTTCATCTGGCTGATGGCCGACACCTTCAACGCCATGATGGCGATTCCCAACCTGATCGCCCTGGCGCTGCTGTCGCCGGTGGTGTTCAAGCTGACCAAGGACTACTTCGACGGCAAGGACATCCTGCCGGGCGAGGCCCTTGATCACGACAAGTCCTGAGCCTGAGCCGACCACGGGAGGTGCCCTCAGGGGCACCTCCTGTCGTTGCAAGGGTTCTTTCACGAACCACGAGACGAAACGCCATGAGTGAACTCAAGACGACACCGCTGAATGCCCTGCATCGAGAGCTGGGGGCCAAGATGGTCCCGTTCGCGGGCTATGACATGCCCGTTCAGTATCCGCTGGGGGTCAAGAAAGAGCACGAGCATACCCGCGCGGCCTGCGGCCTGTTCGACGTCTCGCACATGGCGCAGATCCTGATTCGTGGCGAGAACGCGCTGGCCGCGCTGGAGACCCTGGTGCCGGCGGATCTGGTCGGCCTGCCCGAAGGCATGCAACGCTATGGCCTGTTTACCAGCGAAGACGGCGGGATCCTCGATGACCTGATGACGGTCAACGCCGGTGACCACCTTTACCTGGTGGTCAACGCGGCCTGTCGTGATCAGGACATCGCCCATCTGCGTCGCGGGCTGCCCGACCACGAAGTCGAGGTGGTCGATCGCGGCCTGCTGGCGCTGCAGGGGCCGAAGACCGCCGATGTCATGGCGCGTCTGTGTCCGGCAGCCTGCGAGATGGTGTTCATGCAGCATGGTCGCTTCGACATCGACGGTATCCCGGTGTGGATCAGCCGCAGCGGCTATACCGGCGAGGATGGCTTCGAGATCTCGGTGCCGGCAGATCAGACCGACGCCCTGGCGCGCAAGCTGCTGGCCGAGGAAGAGGTCGAGGCCATCGGCCTGGGGGCGCGTGATTCCCTGCGCCTGGAGGCCGGGCTCTGTCTCTACGGCCACGATATCGATACCACCACCACGCCGGTGGAGGCGGGGCTGATCTGGGCCATTGGCAAGCCACGTCGTCGTGGCGGCGAGCGCGCCGGTGGATTCCCGGGGGCTGATCTGGTGCTGCACCAGGTCGAAGTCAAGGACCACCAGCGCAAGCGCGTCGGCCTGCTGGGCGAGGGGCGTGCTCCGGTGCGCGAAGGTGCCGAGCTCTACAGCGAGGACGATCGTCTGCTCGGGCAGGTGACCTCCGGTGGCTTTGGCCCCAGCGTCGGCAAGCCGGTGGCCATGGGCTACGTCAGCCTCGATCACGCCGAGATCGGCACCACCGTGTACGCCGAGGTGCGTGGCAAGCGTCTGCCGATGACGGTGACTCGAATGCCGGT
Organism: Halomonas sp. BN3-1; assembly: GCF_003056325.1. Classification (NCBI taxonomy): domain Bacteria; kingdom Pseudomonadati; phylum Pseudomonadota; class Gammaproteobacteria; order Oceanospirillales; family Halomonadaceae; genus Halomonas; species Halomonas sp. BN3-1. The sequence continues at coordinate 706,120 of NZ_PYVV01000001.1, forward strand.
CATCACACCGGGTTACTATCGCGGCTGACAACTCGATAGATAACGCGTTATACCGTTATCTATGGTGACCTAAAGTTGCCATCGGATGAACGATCAACGGCGCCCACAGGGCGCCGTTTTTATGCCCTGGAGAAAGAGACGGCTCGGGTCTGGCGCCGGCATTGCAGGTCAGGCGATAAGTCGACGAAAGGTCAGGTTGATTCGCTCACCAGGGATCTTGCGCGGCAGCAGGGCGTGTTCGAGCTGTTCCTGGCAGCCTGGTCCCATCCATAGCAGGCTGCCGCTTTCGAGCCAGACGTTGAAGGCCGCGGACGAGCGGTCCTTCCAGCGAAAGCGCATGGGACGGGTCGCCCCCAGGCTGATGGAGGCGATGGTAGGGCAATCGCCAAGTTCCGCTTCGTTATCGCAGTGCCAGCCCATGCGGTCCTCGCCGTTGCGATAGCGGTTGATCAGTACGCTATTGAAGGCGCTGGTCGGTGTGCTCTTGTCGACGGCCGAAAACCGTTCGAGCAGGCCATTGAGACGATCACGCAGGGCCGCCACCGACGGATGCCAGGGGCAGGGCGCGAAGTCCCTGCCGGAGTAGCGATAGGCGTGATCGCCCATCCATACCTGCTGGCGGGGAATGGGATGGCTTCGCCCGTAAAGGGTCAGTTCGGGCTGCTGCCAGTCGAGTTCCTGGCGCAGCCTATCCTGCAGGTCGCTGGCATCGGGCTCGCTTATGAGCCCGGGCAGGTAGTAAAGCGGCGGGGTCTCGACCAGGGTTTGGGATGGCGCTTCGACTGGTGCTTCGTGTAGCAATTTGAACAGCGCTTTGGGGTCATGTGGAGGCATTCAAGCAGGATGCCAGTGAAGGCTGGCTGGCGCCACCGATCAGGAGCGGTGGCGCTTGTTCTGGAGATGCGGGCGAGCGGCGGGCGAGCGGCAGTGATGCCCCCCGAGGCGGCGTCAGTGGGACGCCGCGATCAGCAGAGTGGTCGAGGAAAGCCCGAGGCTAGCCAGGGCCATGCCATAGCCGAGCGCCGCGCCGGCAAGGACGTCACTGTAGTAGTGCAGTCCCAGGCCCACCCGCGAGATGGCGATCAAGCCCGCCAGCGGCAGCAGCCAGGGCAGCAGGGCGGGGCTGTGTACCGCGACCAGGGTGCAGAACATCACCGCGTGCATGGTGTGGCCGCTGGGGAAGCTGTAGCGGTCCCTGGCCGGTTCGTTGCACTGGATGCTGCCGCCAAAGGTGATGAAGGGCCGCTCTCGACACAGACGGGTCTTCAGCAGCTTGTACACCGCGATCGCCACCACGGCGGTGACGGTGTATTCGAGCATCAGGCGCAGACCGATATCGCGGCCGTGGATCGCCGGCAACGCCACGATCAGCGCCACCCAGATCGGCCAGTCGCCCAGCTTGCTGGAGATCTTCAAGGTGGATAGCCAGGGGCGGTGAATGCTGAGGCCGGCGGTGCGCTGGCACAGTTGCCACTCGAGCATATCCAGGCGGTCGAACATCTGCGGGATTTTAGTGGGCATGTCACATCTCCCTGGCGGTAAGTCGTCTTCTAGCGTCTTTTGTCGTCATGTGTCATCAGTTGTCGTGCTAGGGCCCGCTGCCTGTGGCCTCCACGCCGCCACTCGCTCTGGCGGCGGGGGTGTTCAACGAGCCACAGCCTGATCTAGGCCTTGGCGGGGTCCGACAGGCCGGTCCCCGACGTCAGGGCTTGGTGATGGGCGTCGAGGAAGGTCTGGGCGATGGACGGCCAGCGGTAGGCCAGGGCGCGTTCCCGGGCGGCGCGGCCCAGGCGGGCGTAGCGTGCCTGCTGCTGGCATAGCGCTGTCGCCTGTTGGCGGAATTCGGCGTTGTCACCGGCGGCGACACTGACACCATCCTTGTCGGTGGTGATCAACTCGGCGCCGGCCGCGTGGCGGAAGGCTACGACCGCCAGGCCGCTGGCCATGGCTTCGAGAATGACGTTGCCCCAGGTCTCTGACAGCGAGGGAAAGACGAAGATGTCGGCGCTGGCGTAGTGGATCTGCATCTCGGCGGAATCGATGAAGCCGGTAAAGATGGCGTCCGGCAGGGCCTTTTCCAGCGATGCCCGGCCGGGGCCGTCGCCCACCACCACCAGGCGCATGTCGGGGCGCGCCTCGAGCATGTCGAGAAAGGTGTCGCGCAACAGCTCCAGGTTCTTCTCCGGCGCCAGTCGGCCCACGTAAAGCGCCACCGGCTGGTGCTGGCCGACACCCCAGCTGTCGCGCAGTTGCTGACTACGCTTGGCGGGGGTGAAACGATCGCCTTCGATGCCACGTGCCATGACGCTGACGCGCTCGAAGCCTCTTTGCGTCAGCTCCCGGGCTTGCTGATGGGTCGGTACCAGGGTCGCCGCACAGCGATTGTGAAAATGACGCAGGCGATTGCGTACCAGTGGCGCCAGCCACGGCAGACCATAGTCCTGGCAGTAGTGATCGAAGTTGGTGTGCCAGCCGCTGACCACGGGAATGTCCAGCTTTTCTGCCGCGCGCAGGGCTGACCAGCCCAAGGGGCCTTCGGTCGCTACATAGATGACGTCGGGACGATTGTCGCGCCATAGCCTGCGCAAACGACTGGCGGAGGCCCAGCCGATACGCACTTCCTTGTAGCGCGGCATCGACATGCCGCGTACGCGAAGTTCGTGGGCCATCCCGGTGGCGGGTTCGGTGGAGCCGTCGACGGGGGCCGGCCGGACCAGCTGCAGCGTCACGCCAAGAGCACGCAGTTCCTGGCTGATGCGCCCCAGCGTATGGGCGACCCCATTGATATCAGGAGACCAGGTTTCGCTGACCAGACAGATGCGCATGGAATTCCTCGTACCGGTCGGGCCCCGTATGGCCCGCTCCCGAGACAGAGTGATGCTCCAGCATGACATCTCTAGGTCAGCGATATGAACAGGCTGTTACGGTGTCGATGGGGCCGGGCGACGGACAAGCGCATTGCGCTTGCGTCGACTCGGCCCGCAGCGCTCAGCGAAGGATGGTGTCCGGGTCGATGGGCTTGCCGCCATGGCGCATGTCGAACAGCAGATCGTGGCGGCCGGTCGAGGCATGCTTGCCGACCACGCATAGTGGGGTGCCGCGGCTGACCTGTTCTCCCTGCTTGACCAGCAGGTCGTCACATAGCGCGTAGACACTCTGCAGGTTATCGGCGTGGTGCACGATCACCACCTGGCCCAGTTGCCGCATGCCGTCGGCGAACCGCACCTGGCCATCGGCAACGGCCTTGGCCCGGGCGCCCTCGTCGGTGGCCAGCAGCATCGGCTGCAGGCTGCCGCGGCTGTCCTTGCCGTAACGGCGAACCACCCGATAGTCGTCCAGCGGCCAGGGCCAGCCACGAGCGTTTGAGGCGACCGGACCGGGATCCGGCAACGAAGCGGAGCGAGAGGGGCTGGACGTGCCTGAGCTGCTGGACGTGCCTGAGCTGCTGGCGACCGATCGGCTGGCCAGCGGCACCTGGATCACCTGGCCGACCTTGAGGTCGGTGGCGCGGACGCCAGGATTGGCACTCTGGATGCGCTGAGCGGTGGTGCCGAAGCGCCTGGCAACGGCGCTATAGGTGTCGCCGGGGCGGATCTGATAGCGATAGGGGCCGCCGGACGGCGCCCGCTCCTGATGAGAGGGCACCAGCAGGCGCTGACCCACGGCCAGGTGGCGGGCGTCGACACCCGGATTGAAGCGCTGCAGCCGCAATAGCGGTACGCCGGCGCGGCGGGCGATGGAGCCGAGGGTGTCGCCGCGCTGCACGCTGATCCAGTCGCCGGCAATGCTGCTGCCGGCGACGCTGGCGCTGCGTTGCGATGACGTCGGGGATGCCCCCTGACCGGCGCAGCCGGCCAGCAGCAGGGCGATCACCAGCGGTGCGAGTCGAGTGAGGCGTCCTTGTTCTGCCACAGGGCGTTGAGCCATGAGTGGAAGCGTTCCTTGTAGTGCGGGTCGTCGTGATAGCGCCCCTCCAGCATCCACGGCGCCACGTCGAGGCGGCGTGCATCAAGGCGAATGGCCTTCTCCTGGCCGCACAGGAAGCGCCAGAAGCTGGGTTGGCTCGACTGGTAGTCGATGGTGAGGTCGATGATGGCGTCGAGACGATCGCCGAGCAGGTTCAGTACCTGGGCGATGCCGCCGGCCTTGGGGCGCAACAGATGGCGAAAGGGGCTTTGCCTGGCCTCGCGCTTGGCCGGGGTGAAACGGGTCCCTTCGACAAAGTTGATGATGGCAATGGGAACGTCGCGGGCACGCTTGCACATGCGCTCGGTGGCCTTGCGATCGCGTTCGGCCAGGCGTGGGTTGGCGGCCAGGCGCTCCTTGCTGTAGCGGCGCATGAAGGGAAACTCCAGTGCCCACCAGGCCATGCCTACTACCGGGATCCAGATAAGCTGCTGCTTGAGAAAGAAGCGTGGCATCGGGATCTTGCGATGAAACGCCATCATCAGCAGGAAGATGTCGGTCCAGCTCCGATGGTTGGACAGCACCAGGTACCAGGCGTCCGGGCTCAGCCCCTCGGGCACCGACATGCGAAGGTCGGGCTTGATCCAGTGACGCATCCACCACAGGTTGAAACCGATCCAGTTGAGGGCGATGGCGTTGAGCCCGGCCAGCACGCGCCGCTGCCAGCGTCGCCCGGGGGTGACCACCTTGAGCAGGGTCAGGATCACCAACGGGATGGTCCAGAATAGCGTGTTGCCAACCAGCAGCAGAACGCTGATCAGGCCCTTGAGGGTCGACATTCCTTGGATAACCTCGCAACAGCAGATAGAGCGGGTGTCGCCTGGCCGTGACAGTGGGCGAGGCAGGCCCGCCAATCCTAATGGATCCGGTGCCGGCTGCCCAGTGCGAGGGTCCACGGCCATGTCAGCGTCATGCTTCTGAGAGGGTCGGTGTCTCGATATTGTCGACCAGTACCTGGAGCATGGCGCGGGCGGCCACCGACAGCTCGTGGGGGTTCCAGGTGACCACCCCCACGGCGCGCTCGATGACGGGATCCTTGAGTGGGCGGCAGACCGCGCCGGCCTCCTGCATCTGACGCAGGCACAGCGAGGGCACGGCGCTGACGCCCAGGCCATTGGCCACCATGCGTCCGACGCTGGCGAGCTGATGGGTCTCGAAGGCTACCTTGAGGGCCCCGTGTCGGGCACCGAGCTGCTGCTCCAGCAGGCGGCGTACCATGGAAGGCCGCTGCAGCGCCACGAAGTCCCAGCTCATCAGGCTTTCCCAGTCGAGGCTTGAATGCTGTACCAGAGGCGAGCGTGGGGGCAGCACGGCCACGAAGCGGTCGTGAAACAGCGGAGTGAAGTGCAGGCTGCCGGTAGCCTCCGGCTCGAAGGCGATGCCCATCTCCACCTGGCGCTGGCGCACCATGTCGATCACCTGCTCGTTGACCACGTCATGTACGGTGACGTTGATACGCGGGTGCTGGCGGTGAAACACCCCCAGCGCCGGGGCCAGCAGATTGCCGGCAAAGGCCGGCATGGCGGCCAGGGAGAGCCGTCCAAGTTGCAGGGTGAAGCGTTGGCGCAGGGCGTCCTCGGTGTTGTCCCATTCCACCAGCAAGCGTTTGGCCAGCGGCACCAGGGACTCACCTTCGGGGGTCAGGCGGACGCTTCGGGTCGTGCGGATCAGCAGTCTACCGCCTAGGCTGTCCTCGAGACCCTTGATCGCCAGGCTCAGCGCCGGCTGGGAGAGGTGGAGCTGTTCACAGGCCTGGGTGAAGCTCAGGGTTCTGGCCACCGCCAGAAAGGCACGCAGTTGCTTGACGGTCACGACATGCTACCAAGGTCAAATTTATTTAAAGATATAAATAATCAATAAAGAAAACAAACTTAACAAATATATGGGGGCGAGCAACACTGCCTTCAGTGCTACCTTGAGGCAGGGCGGGGCACCGGAACGGTGCCGGTTCGCCACCTCTCCTTTCACTTTCATCGACAGACGAGGCGCCCCACATGGCCGGATTCGACAAGCGCGTGTATTCCTATGAAGAGGCGATGGACGGCATCGAGAGCGGTATGACGGTGCTGGCCGGAGGCTTCGGTCTCTGCGGCATTCCGGAGAACCTGATCGCCGAGATCAAGCGTCGCGGGGTCAAGGACCTCACGGTGGTCTCCAACAACTGTGGCGTCGATGGCTTTGGCCTCGGGGTGCTGCTGGAGGATCGTCAGATCAGCAAGATCCTGGCCTCCTACGTGGGCGAGAACGCCCTGTTCGAGCGTCAGATGCTCGACGGCGAGATCAATGTGCAGCTGACCCCGCAGGGGACCCTGGCCGAGAAGATGCGCGCCGGCGGTGCCGGTATTCCCGCCTTCTACACGGCGACCGGCTATGGCACCCCCATCGGTGAGGGCAAGGAAGTGCGCGAGTTCAACGGTCGCCACTATATCCTCGAAGAGGCCATCGTCGGTGACTTCGCCATCGTCAAGGGCTGGAAGGCCGATCGCTACGGCAATGTGGTCTATCGCAAGACCGCCCAGAACTTCAATCCCATGGTCGCCACCGCCGGCAAGATCACGGTGGTCGAGGTCGAAGAGATCGTCGAGCCGGGCGAGCTGGATCCGGCCGAGATCCACACGCCCGGTATCTACGTCGACCGCCTGATCCAGGGCACCTTCGAGAAGCGTATCGAGAAGCGCACCGTACACCAGGGCTGATCAGGCGCATCGCCCTGACGCAACGACTTCTCCAAAGAACAGCAAAGAGGCATCAAGATGGCACTCACTCGTGAACAGATGGCGCAGCGTGTCGCGCGCGAACTCGAAGACGGCTTCTACGTGAACCTGGGCATCGGCATTCCGACCCTGGTGGCAAACTATATTCCGGAAGGCATGGACGTGATGCTGCAGTCCGAGAACGGTCTGCTCGGCATGGGGCGTTACCCCACCGAGGAAGAGGTCGATCCGGACATGATCAACGCAGGCAAGCAGACCGTCACCGCGCGTCCGGGGTCGGCGATCTTTTCCTCGGCGGAGTCCTTCGCGATGATTCGCGGCGGTCACGTCGACCTGACGGTGCTGGGCGCCTTCGAGGTTGACCAGAACGGCAACATCGCTTCCTGGATGATCCCGGGCAAGCTGATCAAGGGCATGGGCGGAGCCATGGATCTGGTGGCGGGTGCCGAAAACATCATCTGCACCATGACCCACGCCTCCAAGGACGGCACCTCCAAGCTGCTGGAGTCCTGCAGCCTGCCGCTGACCGGTGCCGGCTGCATCAATCGTGTGCTGACCGATCTGGCCTATCTGGAGATCGACAACGGCGCCTTTATCCTCAAGGAGCGGGCACCGGGCGTCAGTGTCGAGGAGATCAAGGAAAAGACCGCCGGCAAGCTGATCGTGCCGGATGACGTTCCGGAAATGGTCTTCGACTGACCAAAACGCCCTTTGACGAGCGTCACCCTTGCCGAGCCAGCATGTTCTGCTGGCTGATACCTTGAGCGAGAACAAGGTTTTGGCACCCTCGCAGCGGCCCGGCTTACGCCGGGCCGCTGGCGTTTGCGAGACCCTGTCGTGGTTGCCGAATTTATGACCATCTTGAGTCCGGTGCCGCAGTGATCGGGCTTTTGGACGGTTCAAACGCCTTGATGCACAGCTTTATCCACAGAATCTGTGGATGAACCTCGTGGGAGGGATGGAGACTCGAGCCCTGGCAGGTACAATGCGGCGCCCAGGTCACTGGTCGAGACGGGCTCTCGGCCGGCCATTCGCCATCGCCACGGAGGTCTGTGTTGCGCGCACTCCCTGCCACTCTCCCGGTTCTGTTCCTGTGTGAGATCAGCTTCCTGCTGGGTCACGGTCTGATCATGACCCTGCTCGGGGTCCGCATGTCGCTGGAGGGCTTCCCCTCCCAGATGGCGGGGCTTCTGATGTCGAGCTTCTCGCTGGGGTTCGTGGCCGGAAGCTACTGGCTTGAGAAGCGCATTCGCAGTGTCGGCCATATTCGCGTGTTCGCCGCCTGTGCGGCGTCGCTGGCGGTCACCGCCATGCTTCATGGACTGTGGATCAATCCCTGGGCCTGGCTGGTCTGGCGGCTGATCGGGGGTGGTGCCACGGCGGGCCTGTTGATGGTCATGGAGTCCTGGGTGTCGGGGGAGTCCAGCAACGATAATCGCGGTCGCGTGCTGGGCTGGTACATGGTGATTTCGACCACCTCGCTGGCCGGCGGCCAGTGGATGCTCAACCTGGCCGACCCGGGCGGCCCGGTACTGTTCTCGGTGGTGGGGATGCTGTTTGCGCTGTCGCTGGTCCCGTTGTCGATTCATCGCATACAGGGGCCCAGTCGTCACCACGACGTGACGCCGCGCAAGATTCGTCTGTCGACCCTGTATCGGCGGGCGCCGGTGGGCCTGGTCGGTGCCTTTACCGGCGGCCTGATGGTGCAGGCGTTCTTCGCCATGACTCCGTACTACGGTCAGGAAATCGGCCTGACCACCGCCCAGACCGCCAAGTTCATGGCGGTTACGACTCTGGTGGCGCTGGTCGCCCAGTGGGGGCTGGGACGGGTTTCGGATCGTCTCGACCGGCGTCGCGTCATTCTGTGGATGGCGATCGTGATGACCGTCACCGGTGCTCTGATCTCGGCGGCGGCCGGTGCCAGCTTCTGGCTGCTGCTGGCGATCGCCTGCGGCCACACTGCCATGCTACACACCCTGTACTCGCTCAGTCTGGCCCATACCAATGACTGGCTCGAACCCGAGGAGGTGGTCGCTGCCAATGCCAAGCTGATGATCTGGTACGGCATCGGCTCGGTCATCGGGCCTTTCAGTGCCTCGCTGGTGATGCAGGCGGCGGGTCCCGACGGACTATGGCTGTTTCTTGGCATGGCGGCGTTTGCCCTGGCCATGTTCGTGATGGTCAGGCTCCACGGTGAGCGGGGCAAGTCGGTCGAGCAGGAGCCCTTTGTCGCTCAGCCGGTGATGGAGACTCCGCACTTCGCCGAGATCGACCCCCGCTACGAGCCCCAGCAGCTTGAGCTGGACCTGGAGGGTGAAGAAGAGCACACAGCCGACGCCGCCGGCTGACGCCCGGCGTCAGGTGATTTCGCAGCGGCTGTGGGGTGGCAGCATCACGTCGGCGGTGCGCTGCTGGCCCGCACTGGCCTGTTTTTCCAAGAGCAGCAGGCCGCCGAGCTGCACCCGATGTTCATCTCCCAGGGCGAACGCCAGACGCCGAGAACAGGTCGGGTAGAAGCGGTGTTCGACCATCGCCGACAGGGGGAGCGCCAGATCCTCGTTCTGTCCGGCGTGCAGGCCATGTTGCTGGAGTGCCTGGTCCAGCTCGACCAGGCTTCGGTCGAGTCTGTGGCAATCGAAGGCGACGTGATGCACCCGGGGGCCCATGACCGCCAGCCAGCCGGCCAGTGGATGGGCGCGATGAAGCTGCTGGTAGCTGTCCCAGTCAGGCATCGACCAGGGGCGGTTGGCGCCAAGCAATGGGGTTCGTTCTGCGTTGCCGGTGGCGACCAGCTTCAGCAGAGTATCGCGAGGCTGTCGCGACAGACGGGTGGTCTGCAGCTCGACGATGTTCAGTCTCGGCCCTTCTTCACGGCCGGCGAACAGGCAGGCGAGCAGGCCACGGTCGGGCAGGGCGTAGCGATATAGAGGGCGGTAGCCGTGCCGTTCAAGATCCGGCAACAGGGAGGCCAGGCTCCAGGGGGACTGGCTCACGGTGACCAGCGTGAAGCACTCGACCGGCGCATCCACCGGCCACAGGCGCAGCGCACCGATGTCAGGGTGCTGATGGACGTAGTCCAGCCACAATTGCTGAACGAAGCGCTGCTGCTCTGTCATTGCCGATCCTTGCCTGCCAGGAAGCCTGTTCTGTGAGTATAGGCAGGAAGGAGGGACGATCTTTCAACGACGGGCGAACGTTCAACGGTTTCGGCGGCCAGACGGATGAGGGCAAGGTCTGTTGGCCAGGATGGGCAGGGCAGGTGGCATGACCAGGCGCACGTCTCGTGGGGTCTTCAGCAAGAAAACGGGAAGCCCGTGTGGGCTTCCCGTCTTGTTACCGGCTGTGCCGTCGGTTCAGGCAGGCATCAGCTCATTGTCGCGAACGTACTGGTCGAACTCGGTGAAGCCGCCCACGTGGGTCTGGTCGACGAAGATCTGCGGCACGGTGGTGACCGGCTTGCCGATGGTCTTTTCCATATCGGCCTTGGTGATGCCTTCTTCGTGAATGTCCACGTAGCGGTAGCCCTCGATGCGACCGGCGTCGCTCAGAGAGTTGGCGAGCTCCTTGGCGCGTACGCAGAAGGGGCAGCCGGGGCGACCGAAGATGACAACAATCATGAAAGCTCCTCGCATCGTTGATGCAGTGGGTAGTGTTGAATCAGCGACCTGTCCGATGCCATGCAGCGGGACGGTCAATGAGTAAGTGGATGGCGCGCATTGTGACGGATTGCGTCGCGGAAGGCCAATAGCGTTGCTGAATGCCGTTCGATCGAACACGGCTATCGACATGGCGAAAAGTCGGCGCTCAACCGATACCGATATCGCGCAATTCCCCTGCGTCGGCCTGGCGCAGCAGCTCTCCGAGTTCGTCGAAGATCGCCGGGGCGCTGACCAGCAGGTTCTCGCCGTAAAGGTCCTCGGGCAGGCCCTCCGGGCAGGGATACAGGTGCCCGGTGCGGGCGCCGGCCTCTCGGGCGATCAGCCAGCCTGCGGCGAAATCCCAGGGAGAGACGGTTTCGTAGTAGGCGTCCAGGCGGCCACAGGCGACATCGCACAGATCCAGGGCGGCGGCGCCGTTGCGACGCACATCGCGACAGTGGTGAAGCACCGCGCCAAGGCGTCGCATCAGAGGCAGTCGGCTATCACGCCGGTACGGAAAGCCGGTACCGACCAGGCTCTGCTCGAGGGACTCGCTCTGGCTTGCGCTGATCGACTGTCCATTGCGCCAGGCACCCTTGTCGCGTATCGCGGTGAAGGTCTCGCCGAGGAAGGGGGCATGGACCACGCCCAATTGGGTGACGCCATCCTTGACGTAGGCGATGGACACCGCCACATGGAAAAGTCCGTGGGCAAAATTGACGGTACCATCGATGGGATCGACCACCCACAGGGCGCCATCTTCTTCCACGGCATCCTTGTCGGGGGCCAGCTCCTCGCTGAGGCGGTCCTCGCCGGGGAAGGCCGATTCCAGGCGTTCGGTGATCATGGTGTCCACCGCCACGTCGGTATCGGTGACCAGCTCCTGGCCTTCCTTGAAGTGATGCTTGAGGTCGTCACCTTCGCGGGCATCGCGGATCATCTTGCCAGCCGCCGTGGCGATGTCGATGGTGGCTTCCAGACGTTCCTCGAGGGTCATGGGCGACTCCTTGCAGGGGGAGGGATTTTGGCTGAAGTCTAACATTCCCGTTCGGCGCGTGCCTGTGGGTGTCGAGGACAGTAACGGGGTATCAAGGGTTCAACAGTGACAGGAAGGTGTGATGTCTGCGTTATCGATGGAGCAGTACCGGCGGCTGGAACGTCTTGCCAGGGAATTCAGTGATCGTCACCTGCGAGCGTTCAAGGCGCGTCCGGAGTTTCACCCCCGGCTTGCGGTGGATGCCTTGTGTTTTGCGCCCTGTCCTGGCCGGCCTGGATGGCTGGTTGGCGCCTGGCTGACGCCCTGCGACCTGTCGCTGGCGCTGGTGCGGGAATCCGCCGAGGCGTGCGATACGGACACGGCTGGGCCTCAGGTGCTGGAGCTGCCAAGGGGGGAATTCGAGCTGGAGCCGGAAATCATGGCCGGGGACATATTGTGGCGCTGCCTGCTATTGAACGACCTTGGCGATGTCGACGACATGGGCGAGGCCTGTCGCCTGGCACAGCGGCTGATGGACAAGGTGATGACGGCCCCCGAGTGAGTCGACATGATAGCAGTCACTGTCCGGGGGCATGGCTGTGGGTGGCTTTGTTACATTATTGATAAAAGTGCTGTCTTGGTCGTGACTTTATATCGTTTTTATCAGTGAATTCCTGGTAATGGTTGATTGATATATTTTTATTTATTGGCTCAATGTACAGCTTACTACAATAAATATTGAAATAGAGACTATGAGGAGATAGCCTGATGCAAGGCTGTGACATCGCGATGGTGTGCCTTGTTCGCTTGTTGGACGCTTGTAGAGTTCGACCAAGAGCTGTGCAAAGAGGGCCCCGATACTGGTCAGGGAAATCATGAAAAAACCAAGCTGGAATTCGTCTATACCAAGCTGGTCGGTCAAGGGATAGACTAGCGGTGTCAAGATGATCAGTGCAGCGACGGCTCTTGTCAAACAGGCTGTCACCACCACCGCAGTAGCAACGATAAGTAGTGTGGAGTAGGTGGTGCTGTCAAGGGAAAGCGCTGTTTCGATAATGCGGTCCGAAATTCCAGAGTGCTGAAGACTCGCGTTGAGTAATCCGGAAAATCCAATTGTTACTATTATCACAGATGAGGTTATTGATGATTGAATCAAGATTCTGCGTATGTCGCGTAGCGCTAAGGTTCTATGGATAAATAATGCTCCGAGTAAAGCATGGATGACAGCCAGCATCGCTGCTTCCGAAAAACGGAATATGTAGGAGCTTACCCCACCAATCACAATCAAGGGTATCGCTAGATCCCATATGGCAGAAAATACTGAAAACAGAAAAGAGGGCGAACGGAGGTTTCCATCATGGTATGAGCGTGAATGAGTGTTCTGATATGTACAGATGATGGTCAGAATGGCGGATAGCACGAGTATTGCTGGAACCAGCTTTGGATACACGTCACTGGCTAGCATGTAAGAGACTGATATAAAAACGGCAGCAAGAACCGATAGCGCTGTAAATGCACTCACAATTGTCGGGACAGCTCTATTGGTTCGGTATTGCGGTGCGTGGCCAAGGTTGTTTGACGTGCCTGATAACAATTGCGTGACAGGCCCATGACTACTTGCAGTGTCTGGTTCGGATGTCGTGTCTGAAACCGTCTGCGACAGAGGGGTAGCGTCTTTCACGATGCCGAAGACGCCAAAGGTGAGACTCTTCAAGCTGGCACTGACTCTTCCATGAGTGATGAGATCTCCGGTTACGATGAGTAAAGGGATGGCTTCCAACTGCAGACTCTGCATATTGTGCAAGAACTGAAAAGTGACTAGTTTATAAGGGAGGTCTTGCGTCTCGATTAGACCAACGCCCACTATTCCTATCACGAAGATGACGGGAACTCCAAGCACTAGAAGTTCTGCCAGGACAGCAAACACCAGACTCAAGGGGGTCATTGAGTGATCGCCTCAGTTGGTGGTGTGGTAAACCATGCTCGTGAAAATGCAATCAAGGAGGTGTAGCTCATCATCATAAACATGATAGGTAGCATTATCTGGCCCAAGGTGCGGAGATTTCCCTCATGAAATATGTGTTCTATGTTTGCAAGCTGAAGGTTTTCATGGAAAAGGTAGGTTAGTATGATCATGATCTTCATTGTCGCTAATTGAGCGAGAATCATGATCTTGTTCCTTGCACTATCGGGGAGCGTGTTCGCGATGTATGTAAGGGCGAAATAGCACCCCCGTCGATGAGCCATTGTTGCTCCTGGAAGCACGATGCAGATTGTGAGCAAATCAACGAGTCCAAATGGATAGTTGATTGTATTGAGGAAAAGTCGGTAAACTGCTCCAAAAGCGATCAGCAGGAATAGGCTGATCATTGCAATAAGAATCAGGTATCCAGTCATTCTATCGATTTCCTGATCTATTTTTTGCATCGCTATCAACATGGCGAATGTGTTCTCGTCTGGTTGGATGGAATTGATGATTTCCTTGGACAGCGTTGGAAAGTGTTGTTTGATAAAAGGTTTGTGTTGTCGGTAGGGTCAGAATATTTAATGGAAGGGGTGTGGCGTAAATACATTCTGTCCATATCCCGCTCCCTGTTTATGATTTACGCGCAAATTTTATACTCTTGAAAGACAACTTCCCTGCCGTGGAAATAAAAGAGGTATCTCCTGCGTGCGACAAGGGTCGTGGGGGGATCGTGTTATCCCGATGTTGTCAGGTCAACAAATACTTATGCTTTGATATGATGTGGATCAATAGCAGCGCACGGCTGCATATATGTTGTGCTCAGCTAAATATACATATTGAGTTTCAGGCCGGTCTGCAGACGATGTACTGTCGTCTGCCTGTGGCCAGGAATCCTGTCGCTTGGCACAGCGGCTGATGGACAAGGTGATGACGGCCCCCGAGTGAGCGATCGAGACCTTTGTCCGGCTGGCGCTGCAATGCAGCACTAGCATATGCTGGGATGCTGATGTAGGCGTTGGCAGGAATCACCATCAGAAAGACGCCACCCGTTCGACGGGTGATGTGTTGCAGACCCAGAGGAGAGCAATAGTGAGCGATCATTCCACTCCCAGAGTTGCCCTGGTGACCGGCACCAGCAGCGGCATCGGTGCGGCGGTCGTCGCCCATCTGCGTGCTCAGGGGCATCAAGTCCTGGCGGTCGACTTCAACCCGGCCGGACGGGAGGTGGCCGAGGCCGAGGGTGCGGTCTTCCACGAGGCCGATCTGACCCAGGCCGAGGCCTGTCGCGGCGCCGTCGATGAAGCCCTGAGGCGTTTCGGGCGGCTGGATATTCTGGTCAACAACGCCGGCATCCAGCACGTCGCTCCCATCGAGGAGTTCCCCCAGGAAAAATGGCGTCAGATCATCGATCTGATGCTGACCGCGCCCTTCCTGCTGACCCAGGCGGCCTGGCCGTCGATGCGCGAGAATGGTTGGGGGCGCATCGTCAATATCGCCTCGGTCCATGCCCAGGTGGCCTCGCCCGGCAAGGCCGCCTACATCAGCGCCAAGCATGGCATGATCGGGCTGACCAAGACGGCTGCGCTGGAAGGCGGCGCCCAGGGCATCACCGCCAACGCCCTGTGTCCGGCCTACGTCAAGACGCCACTGGTGGACAATCAGATCGCCGACCAGGCCAGACTCCATGGGATGGAGGAGCAGGAGGTGATCGAGCAGATCATGCTCAAGAATGCCGCCGTGAAGCGCTTGATCGACCCCTCCGAGGTGGCGAGCCTGGTCGGGTATCTTGCCTCGGATGCGGCCGGTGCAGTCACCGGCGCCAGCTGGAATATCGATCTGGGCTGGACCGCCCAGTAGAGCACGCTGTTGCAGAGCCTCCGTTGCAGAGCCTCTGTTGCAGACCCCCTGGCGCTTGGCCCTTCGTGTTGAGAGTCTGGGCGTAAAATGCACGGGCGCAAAGACCTCTGATCTAGAGGCGCCTGGCGCAATGAAGGACGGTAGGGAAGGCCGGTAGAGAGAAGGACGGTAGAGAAGGACGGAGAGACACCCGACGTCGGGCATGCACTAGCGTGCTGAGCTCAAACAAGAGACGCAGCCCTTGGGCTGCGTCTCTTTTGTATCGGGTGTCCGCTGTATCGGGCGTCTGCTTTAGCGCGGGGCTACTGTCTCGAGAGCTATCACCAGCGGCGTACGAAGGTTTCATCAACGCCGGACAGGGCGCTTCTGCAACTTTCGCTGCAGGGTGCGACGGTGCATGCCGAGCGCCCTGGCGGTGGCCGAGATGTTGCCGTCGTGTTCCTGCAGCACCTTCTGGATATGCTCCCAGGTCAGGCGGTTGATCGACGGCGGGTTGTCTGCCACCTCGGTCTCGGGATTGCCCTCACGCTGTTCCAGGGCGCTGAGTACCTCGTCAGCGTCCACTGGCTTGCACAGGTAGTTGACCGCCCCGAGCTTGATCGCCTCCACCGCTGTGGCGATGCTGGAGTAGCCGGTCAGCACCACGATGCGGCAGTCGGGAACCACCTCCAGCAGTTCGGGCAACAGCTTCAACCCCGAGTCCTGGTCGAGCTTGAGGTCCAGGGTGGCGACCTCAGGCTGGTGGCGACGCGCCAGTTCCAGCGCCTGGGTGGCGTCATGGGCCACCTCGACCTCGTGGCCGCGGCGCTGCATGGCACGTTCGAGTACGTGGCAAAAGACCTCATCGTCATCGATGATCAGTAGCCGGTGTGCGGTGTCTTGCATGATGTCCTCGTGAATGGAGACTCAGCCGACGCGGGGCAGGGTGACCTCGGTCAGGGTGCCGCCGTCGTGATGATTATACAGACTGACGCCCCCGCCGAAGCGATTGATGGTGGCATGGGTCAGGAACAGGCCGATTCCCAGTCCCTTGCTCTTGGTCGACACGAAGGTCTCGCCGAGCTGGTCGGCGATCGACATGGGGATGCCTGGCCCATGATCGCGGATATCGATGATCACCTTGTCGGCGGTCCAGTCGAGCTGGATCTCGATATCGTCTGGCTGGGCGTCGGCGGCGTTGTTCAGCAGGTTGGTCAGCGCCTGGTCCAGGGTGGTATCCACCGCGATCGATGGCTGGCCGCGTCTGCGTGCGACCTCAAGGCGATGGGTAACGTCCGGGCGCAGCACCAGCCAGCGGTCGATCACGCCGTCGAGCCAGCTCTGGGCGTCGCGGGTCTCCGGCTCGTCCTTGCGCCGGAGGTCGGCGCTTTCGACCAGGTTGCGCAGGCGCGCCTTGCAGGTGTCAACCTGCTGGCGCAAGAGGTCGATATCTTCCACCAGCCTGGGGTCGTCGTGATGTTCGTTCTTGAGTTCGGACAGCACTACCGCCATGGTCGACAGCGGCGTGCCGAGTTCGTGGGCGGTGCCGGCGGCCTGGGTCGCCACCGCCAGGACCTGCTCCGAGCGTAGCGCCGCCTCGCGAGTCCGAGCCAGGGTCTGGTCGCGATGGCGCAGGGCGTGGGCCATCTTGTAGATGAAGAAGGTCACCAGGCCTGCCGACAGGAAGAAGTTGAGCCACATGCCGAGCACGTGAAGGTTGACGCTGGAGGCATAGTGGGAGCCCAGCTGTGGCACCGGATGGTAGACCACCATCAGGGCGCTGTAGGCGGCCATGGCGGTGAGTGCCAGTATCCAGGCGTGACGCCAGGGCAGGGTGGCAGCGGCGATGGTCACCGGCACCAGATAGTAGGTGATGAAGGGATTGGTCGCACCGCCGGTAAAGTAGAACAGCAGGGTCAGCCCGGCCACGTCCAGCAGCAGGTGGATCAGGTACTCGTGATGGCTGACATCCCTGGGCCGGCCCAGGCGCCACCAGGTGGCGATATTGATCAGGCCCATGGCGACGATCACCGCGATCACCGCAGGAACGTCGAGGGCGAAGTCCAGCAGCTCGATGCCGACGATGATCGCGACCAGAAAACCGGTCCAGGTGATGCCGCGTACAAAGGTCAGGCGGATCAGATTGCGGTTGGGCGTCGACAGTGGCAATGGAAGGGCGGCAGGCATGATCTCTCCCTCGATGAGTGGCGGCATGATAGCGCATCGCAGGCCCGACCGTCGTGGGGCGCGCGCAACAGGCCTGGCGCCCGAATCGGCGGGTTCGGCCTGGGGTCATGCGCACCAGGGATAAAGTCGTTGGCGGCGAGCGATTGCGTCGTGCCCTCGGCTGGGCAACAGTGGCAGGAGCCTGTGCAGCGAAGACGCCAGGTGGTGTCTTCGACGTGACTGTCGGCTTGAGCACACTGCCAAGTGGCTTTATCGGCATGCGTTGACACAGCGCTTCATCGGCAAAGGGCGCGGTCTGAACAAGGGAATGGATGGAATGCTGAAGCGACTGCTACCAATCGTGGTTCTGGCGATCGGCGTGGGTGGGTTCTGGCTGTTGAAGGTGACGCGGCCGGCGCCGCCTCCGGTAACGGTGGAAGAGCGAGAGTGGCCGGTCGCCGCCATGACGCTGTCGCTGGGCCGCCACGCACCGACCCTGGCGCTCTACGGCGAGGTGCTGGCGCCGGATCGCCTGAGGCTGGTGGCGTCGCTGGATGGCCACGTCGGGCAGCGCCCGGTACGTGATGGTGACCGGGTCGAAGAGGGCGACCTGCTGGTAGCTCTGGCCGAGGAAGACGTGGTGCCGGTGGTGACGCGGGCCGAGGCGGAGGTGGCACGGCTGGAGGCCGAGATCGAGGCGGAAAAGATCCGCTTCGAGAGCGATCGACAGGCGCTGGCTCGGGAACAGTCGCTGCTCGACAACGCCCGCAGTCAGCTCGAGCGTATGCGCTCCCTGGTGCGGCGTAATCTGGCCTCCCGGGCCGAGCTTGACGCCGACGAGAACGAAATCGCTCGAGCCCAGGTGACGCTGGTCAGTCGCCAGGGCGAACTCGACGGACACCCGGCCAGGCTGGCCAGTCTCGAGGCCCAGCGGCGCCAGGCCGAGGCGTCGCTGGCCGAAGCCCGTCGCGATGCGCGAAGGGCTCGGGCCGAAGCGCCTTTCGCCGGTATCGTCACCGCTGTTGAAGTCGCGCCGGGCGACCGGGTGCGCGAGGGCGACGCCCTGCTCGATCTGATCCCGCTCGATGGTCTCGAGGTGCGTGCCCGGGTGCCCAGGGGCGTGCAGTCCGAACTGGTGTCGAGCCTGGCCGATGGCGCTCGCCCTGAGGCCGTCGACGACGAGGGAGGGCGCTATCGGCTGAGGGCACTGTCGGGCCAGGGGGACCCCGCCGGCACCGAGGCCATCCTCGAGGTGGTGTCCTCACCGGCCCGTCTGCGGCCTGGTTCGCTGGTATCGCTGTCGCTTGCCCGTCCCGAGGTGGCCGACAGTGCGGCGATACCCTTCAGCGCCCTGTACGGTGCCGATCGGATCTACGTCATCGAACAGGGGCGCCTGCGGCCGATTGAGGTCAGGCGACACGGCGAGACCAGCGGGCCTGACGGGGGCTCCTGGGTGATCGTCAGCGGTGAGGGTCTGGCCGACGGCCAGCGCCTGGCCACCACCCATCTGCCCAACGCCATCGAAGGATTGAGAGTGGTGGACCTGGCTGGCCAGAGGTCTGGTGAGTCTGTGAGCTCACCGTCCGCGGGCGACGATGTTCGGGCGGAGACCGGCCCGTGAGCGAAGATACCCAACCGAATGCCCCCAGAGGCCCGATTGGCTTCTTTGTCCGCCACCGGGTCGCGGCCAACCTGGTAATGCTGGTGATGCTGATCGGCGGCGCCCTGGGGCTGTCGCGGATGAACATCCAGTTCTTCCCCGATTTTGCGCTGGACATCGTCTCGGTGCAGACCGTCTACAGCGGCGCCTCGGCCGAAGACGTGGAGCAGGGCATCACCATCCCGCTGGAGCAGCGCCTGCGCAATCTCGATGGCCTGAAGCGGATGACCTCGACTTCGGCCCAAGGGGTGTCGAGCATTACCCTGGAGTTCTACGAGGGTACCGACCCGGTATTGGCGCTGGACGATGTGCGCGAGCAGGTCGATGGCTTCACCAACCTACCCGGGGACGCCGAGGAGCCGCGCGTTGCGCGGGCCCAGAACTTCGAGCCGGTGGCCCGCCTGATACTGTCCGGTGACGTCGATCGCGAGGCGCTGCGTCGGCTGGCCCGCCGCTTCGAGGACGAGCTGCTGTCGGCCGGGATCGATCGGGTCGAGCTGGTCGGGCTGCCGGAGCAGCAGATCAGCGTGGAGGTACCGGTGGAGCGGCTCGGCGAGCTGGACCTGAGCCTGCCGGAGATCGCCGAGCGCATCGAGGGACTGTCGCTGGACCTGCCCGCGGGGCTGCTTGGCAGTCAGGACGGCGAGCGCGAGCTGCGCGCGGTGGAACAGCGCCGCAGCGCCGAGGAGTTCGCCGATATCGCGGTGCGCGGGGGCCAGCGGGTGCGTCTGGCGCTCGGTGATATCGCGGTGATCCGCCAGGAGAACCGTCCGCGTCAGGTGGAGGTGCTCCACCATGGACAGCCGGCGGTGGAGCTGATGCTGCAGCGCTCGGAGAGCGGCAACTCACTGGCCGCCGCCGAGGTGCTC
This sequence comes from Halomonas sp. BN3-1, assembly GCF_003056325.1. Lineage (NCBI taxonomy): Bacteria > Pseudomonadati > Pseudomonadota > Gammaproteobacteria > Oceanospirillales > Halomonadaceae > Halomonas > Halomonas sp. BN3-1. Next base: position 725,911 of record NZ_PYVV01000001.1, read on the forward strand.
AATGGCTGGCTGGAGCAAACCCGCGCGGAACTGCCCGAGAGCATCACGCTGGAGGTACACGACGAGACCTGGCAGCTGATCGCCGATCGCATCGGTCTGCTGATCAACAATGGCCTGGGCGGGCTGGTGCTGGTACTGGCGCTGTTGTACCTGTTCCTGCCGGCGCGGGTGGCCTTGTGGGTGGCCATCGGTATTCCCACCGCCTTTCTCGGCGCACTGGCGGTGTTCTGGGGCATCGGCGGCTCGGTCAACATGATCTCGCTGTTTGCCCTGATCATGGCGTTGGGGGTGATCGTTGACGACGCCATCGTCGTCGGCGAGGACGCCGATGCTCACTTTCGCGCAGGCGAGGCGGCACGCCTGGCCTCGGCGGGTGCGGCCCGCAGGATGCTGTGGCCGGTGGTGGCGTCGTCCTTGACCACCGTGGCGGCCTTCATGCCGCTGTTGATGGTGGGGGGAATCATCGGCAACATCCTGCGCGACATTCCGGTGGTGATGATCTGCGTGCTGGTGGCCTCCTTGCTTGAGTGCTTCGTGGTGCTGCCGGCCCACCTGCGCAACGCCTTCTCGCCTCGTGCCGGCGGCGAGCGCCGTCCGGGACCGCTGGGGCGCCTGCGAGGTGCCTTCGACGGCGGCTTCGATCGTTTTCGCCAGGGGCCCTTCCGACGCTTCTCCGCCAGCACCCTGCGCCATCGGGCGCTGACCTTGAGCGCAGCGCTGGCGCTGGTGCTGGTGACGGTGGGACTCCTGGCGGGCGGGCGTCTGGCGTTCAATTTCTTCCCCACGCCGGAGCCGAATATCCTCTACGCCAACCTGAGCTTCGTCACCGGCACCTCTCGAGATAGGGTCGAGGACTATCTGGCCACCATGCAAAAGGCCCTCGATGACACCGAAGAGGCCCTCGGCGGGGATCTGGTGCGCAGCGCCGTGGTGCGCGTGGGTGGCACCCTGTCCGCCGACGCCAGCGGGCGTACCGGTGACAATGTCGGCTCGATCATGGTCGAGCTGGTGCCGTCAGACCGGCGCTCGGTGCGCAATCTGCCGTTTATCCGTGCCTGGCGAGAGCGTCTGTCCGAGGTCCCGGGACTCGACACCCTGTCCATCGTCGAGCGCAGCGGCGGGCCGCCGGGGCGTGACGTCAACGTGCGCCTGGTCGGCGAGTCCGCCGAGTCGCTGAAGCGGGCGGCGGAATCACTGACCCGCAGCCTCGGACAGTTGCCCGGGGTGCTGGAGCCCGAGGACGACATGCCCTGGGGGCGCGAACAACTGATCTACTCGGTCAACGCCTATGGTCAGGCGCTGGGCCTGACCACCCGGGAACTCGGGCGCCAGTTGCGGGCAGCCTTCGATGGCGTGCTGGTGCAGACCTATCAGGACGGTGCCGACGAGATCGAGGTGCGGGTGCTGCTGCCGCAGGACCAGCGTGAGCACCTGGCGACCCTGCCGCGGCTGATGGTGCGAGTGGACGATGGCCGCCTGGTGCCATTGGACCAGGTGATGGCGCTGGATCACCGCCAGGGCTTCGAGGCGCTGCGTCACGCCGATGGGCGTCTGGCCGTCGAAGTCAGCGCCGACCTCGACACCGAGGTGACCAACACCGCCACGGTGGTCGAGGCGCTGCAAGCCGAGGTGCTGCCGGCGCTGACCGAGCGCTACCACCTGAGCTACACCTTCGAGGGCCAGGCGGCGGACCAGCGCGATACCTTCGCCGACATGCGCACCGGCCTGATCATCGGGCTGGGCCTGATGTACGTGGTACTGGCCTGGGTATTTGCCTCCTGGAGCCTGCCGCTGATCGTGATGGCGACCATTCCGCTGGCGCTGGTGGGAGCCCTGCTGGGCCATTGGGTGATGGGGCTGGATCTCACCATCCTGTCGATGTTCGGGCTGTTCGGGCTGTCCGGGATCGTGGTCAACAACGCCATTATCCTGGTGACCTTCTATCGCCATGAGCGCGACGCCGGGCGGGGTATCGACGCAGCCCTCAACGAGGCGGTGGTGCAGCGGGTCAGGGCCATGTTCCTGACATCCCTGACGACCATCGGTGGACTGACCCCACTGCTGTTCGAGACCTCGCTGCAGGCCCAGTTCCTGATCCCCATGGCGGTGACCATCGCCTTCGGCCTCGGTGTCTCGACCCTGCTGGTGCTGGCGGTGATCCCGGTACTGCTGAGCTACCTGGAACACCTCAAGGCCGCGCTGGCCTCACGGACATCACGTCACACCACGTCTGAGGGCTAGGCCGCTATAGGGGGGGCGCGGTCGGACCTGTGCATGGTGGGCCTGTCGTGCGCTCCATTGGGCCCGTGGCCTCAGGGGCAAAGGACAAGCGCCGCCTTGACGGCGGCGCTGTCGGGTCTTGGCAGCGACAGGCGGCATCGCCTGACTAGCTGGCCTGCTGGGGCGTCAATACCTGCTGGTGCAGGCTGTTGCCCTCGGTGTCCTTGAGGGTGACGGTGAGCGCCAGGCTGTCGCCATCCAGGTCCACCTGGCCGAAGAACTGAAAGCCTTCGCTGGGCGGCAGGTTGGCTCGACCATCGGCGGGGGCCTTCTGGAACACCACCTCCGGGCCAAAGGTGGCGTCCAGGGTATTGGGGCCGAAGGTGCCGGCGTGCAGCGGGCCGCTGACGAATTCCCAGAAGGGCGTGAACTGCTTGAAACTGGCACGTTCAGGCGCATAGTGATGAGCGGCCGTGTAGTGGACATCGGCGGTCAGCCACACCACGTTGGCGATGGCGTTGTCGTGGATCGCCTTGAGCAGTCGGGCGATCTCGTGCTCGCGCCCGGAAGGGGCGCCACCCTCGCCATTGGCCACCGCTTCGAAGTGCTCGCCGTCGGCGACCACCAGGCCCACCGGCATGTCGGAGGCGATGATCTTCCAGGTGGCCGTCGAGGCCTTCAGCGCCGCGATCAAGTCGTCCACCTGGCGAGCCCCCATCAGGCTTGAGGCCGGGTCGTCGGCGCCCTGGGTATTGGTGCTGTTGGCCGCGCGATAGGTGCGCATGTCGAGCATGAACACCTCGAGTTCGGGACCGTAGGTGAAACGACGGCGAATCATCTCGGGGGCCTCGGGGCGCTGACGGATCGGCATCGACTCGAGGAAGGTGCGGCGGGCACGCGCCGCCAGCAGCGAGACGTTCTTCTCGGTGTAGCGCGGATCATCGAGGATCTCGCCGGGGTACCAGTTGTTGACGGTCTCGTGGTCGTCCCACTGGGCGTACATCGGCACCTCGGCGTTGAAGCGCTTGAGGTTGTCGTCCAGCAGGTTGTAGAGGTACTGGCCGCGATACTCGTCCAGGGTCTCGGCCACCTTGCTCTTGGCGTCGGTCATGCGGTTGCGCCAGACGCTGCCGTCCTCCAGGTTCACGCTTTCTTCGAGCGGGCCATCGGCGTAGATGGTGTCGCCGGAGTGCAGGAAGAAGTCGGGCGACTGCTTGAGCATGGTGTCGTAGATGCGCATGCCGCCGCGGGATTCGTCGATGCCCCAGCCCTGGCCAACGGTATCGCCGGACCACACGAAACGTACCGAACGGCGTGAGCGTCCCGGCATGACCAGCCGGCCGATGACCGGCTCACTGACGGCGCGATCGTCGCCGAGGGCGGCGAAGCGCACGCGGTAGAACACCTCCGGCAGGTCGGCAAGGCCAGTGACGTCGAGCTTGGCGGTCAGCCCGCTGGCCGGCAGGGCGGTGGGTCCCTGCAGGGTACGGGCGTTGTTGAAGGCAGCGTTGTCGGCGATGTCCAGCAGCATCCGCGAGGGGCGGTCGGCACGCGACCAGATGATGGCGCGGTCGGTGCCGACGTCGCCGCTCATTACCCCGGAGGTGATCACGGGCCGACGGGATTCGGCCAGCACGATGCCGGGGGCGGCGGTGATCAGGCCGAGGCCGGCACCGGCCTTGAGACCGAGTCCAAGAAACTGGCGTCGGGTGGGTTGCATGGGGCTCTCCTTGTCGTTGCGTCCGGTGGTCTTGGCGGGGTGGCGCGTCGCCCTTCACGGGGGCGGGCGCGGCCAGTCGCCTAGCATTGCGGCCGTCGATGACAGCTTGATCGCGGATCTATTGCATTAATGCGAAGCGCCATGAACCGCAGAGCCGCAACGAAACGCGAGGGGCCTGGGTAGAGAGGATAATGGTGCCAGTATAGTCAGATGCAGCCAGGGCCCCTGTCGCGGTATCATGGCGCCCTTGCGCATGGGGCCTTGTCCCCGTGCCCCACTTTTTTACGAGCAAGCAGGCAACCGTCTCCATGTCCAACCCCAAGCAGGCCCAGGAAACCGGGCTTCGGCGCACCTTTGCCATCATCAGCCACCCGGACGCGGGCAAGACCACCATCACCGAAAAGATGCTGTTGTTCGGAAACGCCATCCAGCTGGCCGGTTCGGTAAAGAGCAAGCGTGATGATCGCCACGCCACCTCGGACTGGATGAAGATGGAGCAGGAGCGCGGTATCTCCGTGACCACCTCGGTGATGCAGTTCCCCTACGGCGGTCGCATGGTCAACCTGCTCGATACTCCGGGCCACGAGGACTTCTCCGAGGATACCTACCGCACCCTGACCGCGGTGGACTCTGCGCTGATGGTGATCGACGGCGCCAAGGGCGTCGAGGACCGCACCATCAAGCTGATGGAGGTCTGCCGCCTGCGCACCACGCCGATCCTCACCTTCGTCAACAAGATGGACCGCGACATCCGTGACCCCATCGAGGTGATGGATGAGGTCGAGACGGTGCTCAATATCCAGTGTGCGCCGATGACCTGGCCGATCGGCATGGGGCGTCAGTTCAAGGGGGTCTATCACCTCTACAATGACGTCATCCACCTGTACACCCAGGGGCAGGGCAACCGGATTCCGGAAGACAAGCGCATCGAAGGCCTCGATAGCCCCGAGGTGGACGAGGTGCTCGGCGAGGATCTGGCCGAGGAGCTGCGCATGGAGGTCGAGCTGGTGCGCGGTGCTTCTCACAGCTTCGACCTCGAGGCCTATCGCCGTGGCGAGCTGACGCCGGTGTACTTCGGTACCGCCATGGGCAACTTCGGTGTGCGCGAGATGCTCGATGGCTTTGTCGAGTACGCGCCGCCGCCCCAGGCGCGGGAAACCGACGTGCGCGAGGTGCCGGCCGAGGACGAGCGCTTCACCGGCTTCGTGTTCAAGATCCAGGCCAACATGGATCCCAATCACCGTGACCGCATCGCCTTCCTGCGGGTGTGCTCGGGCAAGTACCAGAAGAACATGAAGATGCGCCATGTGCGCATCAACAAGGACGTCAAGATCGCCGACGCCCTGACCTTCATGGCCTCCGATCGTGCCCACGTGGAAGAAGCCTGGCCCGGTGACATCATCGGCCTGCATAACCATGGCACCATCCAGATCGGTGACACCTTCACCCAGGGCGAGGACATGCGGTTCACCGGCATTCCTCACTTCGCCCCGGAACTGTTCAAGCGGGTCAGGCTCAAGGACCCGCTGAAGATGAAGGCCTTGCAGAAGGGCCTGCAGCAGCTTTCGGAGGAGGGCGCCACCCAGGTGTTCATGCCGCTGGACAACAACGACCTGATCCTTGGCGCCGTCGGTACCCTGCAGTTCGATGTGGTCGCCCATCGTCTCAAGGAAGAGTACAAGGTCGACTGCATGTACGAAGGGGTGAACGTAAACACCGCCCGCTGGATCTACTGCGACGATCCGAAGATGCTTGAAGAGTTCAAGCGCAAGGCCAGCACCAACCTGGCCATCGACGGCGGTGGCTACCTGACCTATATCGCCCCGACCCGGGTCAATCTGCAGATGACCCAGGAGCGCTGGCCGGATATAAGGTTCAGGGAGACCCGCGAGCACTGAGGAGACACCGGAAAAACTGCTGCGCTCGAATCGCTCGCGACGTTTTTACGGCGCCTCCGTGGAAAGAGGAGCTCTGATGCTGATCGACGCCCACTGCCACCTCGACTTTGCCGACTTCGACGCCGATCGCGACGCGGTCCTGTCCAGGGCCAGGCGGGCGGGCGTCGAACATCTGGTGGTCGCGGGTACCCACCGTGACGCCTGGCAGGGCACCCTGGAGCTGGCCGAGCAGACGGGGTTGCACGCCTGTCTCGGTCTGCATCCGGTGTTTCTGGAGCATCATCGGCTGGAGGGCGAGGATGACGACATCAGCGCGCTGGGCCAGGCGCTGGAGGCCCACCCTCGCTGCGTCGCCTTGGGGGAGTGCGGGATCGATGCGCGCTTTGCCGACACCCTCGATCGCCAATGGCACCTTTTCGATGCCCAGCTCAGGCTGGCGCGGGATCTGCGCCTGCCGGTGGTGATCCACTGTGTGCGTGCCAACGACGAAGTCGCCAAGCGTCTGGCCCAGTTGGGCCTCCCCGCAGGGGGCCTCATCCATGCCTTCGCCGGTTCTCCGGAGCAGGCGAGCCGCTTTGTCGATCTGGGGTTTGCGCTGGGCCTTGGGGGGGCGGTGACCTATCCCCGGGCCAGGAGAGTGCGGCGGGCAGTGGCGTCGCTTCCCGATGACGCCTACGTGCTGGAGACGGATAGCCCCGACATGCCGTTGTCGGGCCACCAGGGCGAGCGCAATGAACCTGCCCTGGTGGCCGAGGTGTGTCGCCACGTGGCCGAGATCAGAGGGCAGGCACCGGAAACCGTGGCGCTGCACTCAAGTGACAACGCCCGCCGGCTGTTCGGCCTGCCGCCGTCCTGACAAGGGCGCCGGCAGGAATATCGCCCGGATCGAATTACCCAGGCGTCAGCGGTGTCAGACCAGACTCTCGGGGTCGAGGCGATCGATGGCGTAGGGCAGGTGCAGAAGCTTCAGACGTTGATCCTCGCAGCTGAGGGCGGCCTCATCGGCGCGGGTATTCAGCACCGCCAGTACCTCGGCCTGCCCATAGGCATCGAGGGCGCTTGCCACCACCTCGCCCTGGCGCTTGCCGCTTTCGTCGAACACCTCGCTGCCCAGCGGCGGCAGTCGAGTCCCCTCTAGCTGGGCGCGATACAGGCGCTTCTTGACCTGGCCGCGGAAGTGGGCGCGAGCCACCACTTCCTGCCCGGTGTAGCAGCCTTTCTTGAAACTGATGCCTGCCAGCGCCTCCCAGTTGAGCATCTGGGGCAGGTAGGCATCCTGCTGATCGGCGTCGATGAAACACAGCCCCGCCTGGATATCCGCCAGCCGCCATACCTGATTGTCCACCGGCTGACACTGCTCGATCAGGCGCGAGAACAAGGCCGCTGCCTGGTCTTCTGGCAGCATGATCAGGTAGCGGGGGCGAGGGCCAGGCTGGCCGAGCACCAGGGTGTCGCCGTGGCTCGCCTGGCGCCAGGGATCGGGCGGTGTCAGGTCGCAGTCGACCTCGGTCAGGGCGGGTGCTTCCTGGCCGATCAGGCCGATCAGCGCCAGGTCATCGCGAGTCGTCAGCTCGGCCTTGTAGAAGGCGGCGAACTTGCCCAGGTGCTGGGCCAGCGGGGCTACCAGATTGCGATGCAGCACGATCCTGAAGCGTTCGTCGTCGACCTTCATCAGCTGCCCATTAGCCAACATGCGGCCCTTGGGGGTGCAGAAGCAGGTCAGCGGGGCGAAGTGGCCATTGGCGTGGGCGAGCTGGGCACTGGTCTGGCCCTGCAGAAAGCGCTCAGCGTCGGGGCCGACCACGTCCAGCGCGCCGAGATGGACCAGCGGGGTGGCCACGGTGCTGTCCAGGGCAAGGCGGGCCGCGTCGGGGGTGTCGAAGTCGACCTGGTCCGAGCCGGTCAAGCGGCCGCCGTGGGCGGTGATCCAATCCGTCATGAGCAATCCTGTCGCGCGTATCGAAAAAGGTGAAGTTTGCGCCTGTCAGCAATGTGAGGGTGAGACGCCCCTTTTGCAAGGTACGTGCAGAAGAACCCGCACGGGGTGTCGTGCTAAGCTTTTCCACCAGTTTCAAGCTTGCGTTACGATCTTCGGTCCTTCCGCTTTACCCGCCAAGGAGGCGCGCCTCATGTCCCAGCAATCCCTGACCTTCCAGGGCGTCGACAACGCCGACCAGGTCAATCAGATCACCACCGCCTTGATGATGCTCGACGGCGTCGACAGCGTGGAGGTCGGCCGCCATGGCGCCGAGGTGGAAGGGCGCGCGCGTCGCGAGGCCCTGATCGAGGCGATCAAGCGACTCAAGCTCGGCATCGAGGTGAAATGATGAGTATCGAGATTACGACCGAGAAGGATGGCAAGCTGCGCCAGCGGGTCAGCATCGAAAGCTTCGACGACCTGCTGGTCGATGTGCCGGTTGCTTACGGTGGCGATGGCCTGGCGCCGGACCCCCACGACTACTTCGATCTGTCGCTGGGGGCGTGCAAGGCGATCACCTCGCGCATGTACGCGCAGCGCAAGGAGTGGCCGCTGGAAGGCGTCAGCGTCACGGTCACCAGAGACGAGCGCGACGAGCGCAAGGGCGTCTATCGGCTCGATGTGGCGATGACCTTTCACGGCATCGAGGATCCCGAGCGGCTGGCACGGCTCGAGGAGATCAGCCACAAGTGCCCGATCCACCGCTTGATGACCACTTCCACGGTGGAAATCACCACGCGAACGCTGGCGCCAACGGCCCAAACCTGACGTCGGCGAGCGTGCGCGAGACTTGAAGTCGGCGCCAGCCGCCCCGATCTGGGTGGTGTCCCCCAGCAGGAGTCATGATGAGCAAGTCCTTTCGTCTGTCGTCGAAGTTCCAGCCTGCCGGTGACCAGCCGAGCGCTATCGAAAGCCTGGTCGGGGGGCTCGATTCGGGCCTGGCCCACCAGACCCTGCTCGGGGTGACCGGTTCGGGCAAGACCTTCACCATGGCCAACATCGTCGAGCGGCTGCAGCGGCCGACCATCGTCATGGCGCCGAACAAGACCCTGGCGGCCCAGTTGTACGGGGAGTTCAAGGCGTTCTTCCCGGACAACGCCGTGGAGTACTTCGTCTCCTACTACGACTACTACCAGCCCGAGGCCTATGTGCCCTCGTCGGACACCTTCATCGAGAAGGACGCCTCGATCAATGACCATATCGAGCAGATGCGACTGTCGGCGACCAAGGCCCTGCTGGAGCGTCGCGATGCGCTGATCGTGGTGTCGGTGTCGGCGATCTACGGTCTGGGTGATCCGGACCAGTATCTGAAGATGCGCCTGCACTTCACCCGCGGCGAGCTGATCGATCAGCGCGGCTTTCTGCGTCGTCTGGCGGAACTGCAGTACACCCGCAACGACATGGACTTCAAGCGCGGCACCTATCGGGTGCGTGGCGACGTCATCGACATCTTCCCGGCCGACGCCGAGGACGAGGCGGTCAGGGTGGAGCTGTTCGACGACGAGATCGACACCATCAGCCTGTTCGATCCGCTGACCGGCGAGGTGCGCGGCAAGGTGCCGCGCATGACCATCTATCCCAAGAGCCACTACGTGACCCCGCGGGAGACCATTCTGGCGGCGGTGGATCGGATCAAGGAGGAGCTGGCCGAACGACTGACCTTCCTGCGCAAGGAAGATCGCCTGGTCGAGGCCCAGCGCCTGGAGCAGCGTACCCTCTACGACATCGAAATGATGATGGAGCTGGGCTACTGCAACGGCATCGAGAACTACTCGCGCTACCTGTCCGGACGCAACCCCGGCGAGCCGCCGCCCACCTTCTTCGACTACCTGCCCGCCGACGCGCTGCTGTTCATCGACGAGTCCCACGTCAGTGTGCCCCAGGTGGGCGGCATGTACCGCGGTGACCGCTCGCGCAAGGAGACCCTGGTCGAGTACGGCTTCCGACTGCCGTCGGCGCTGGACAACCGTCCGATGAAGTTCGAGGAGTGGGAGCGGATCTCGCCCCAGACCATCTTCGTCTCGGCCACGCCGGGTCCCTACGAGGCCGAGCACGCCGGGCAGGTGGTGGAGCAGGTGGTGCGTCCCACCGGCCTGCTGGATCCCGAGATCGAGGTGCGTCCGGCCTCGACCCAGGTGGACGACCTGCTGTCGGAGATCCGTTTGCGCACCGCCGTGGGCGAGCGGGTGCTGGTCACCACGCTGACCAAGCGGATGGCGGAAGACTTGACCGAGTACCTGGACGAACACGACGTCAAGGTGCGCTACCTGCACTCGGATATCGACACCGTGGAGCGGGTCGAGATCATCCGCGACCTGCGCCTGGGCAAGTTCGACGTGCTGGTCGGTATCAACCTGCTGCGCGAGGGCCTGGATATCCCCGAGGTGTCGCTGGTGGCGATCCTCGACGCCGACAAGGAAGGCTTCCTGCGCGCCGAACGTTCGCTGATCCAGACGGTGGGGCGGGCCGCGCGTAACGCCAACGGCAAGGCGATCCTCTACGGCGACCGCATCACCGACTCGATGCGCAAGACCATCGACGAGACCGAGCGGCGACGCGCCAAGCAGACGGCACACAACGAGGAACACGGCATCACGCCGCAGACGGTGACCCGTTCGGTGGCGGATATCCTCGAAGCCGCCCAGGCTCCGGGCAGCCGCAAGACTCGTGGACGCAAGGGCGAGCGCAAGGTGGCCGAACCGGAAGCGATCTACGATCCCGCCAGCCTGTCCCCGGAGGAGCTGCGCAAGGAGATGACGCGGCTCGAGGACGCCATGAGCGAGGCCGCCGCCAACCTGGAGTTCGAAGAAGCGGCGCGCCTGCGAGATCGCCTGCAGGAGCTCAGAGAGCGTCAGCTGGCGCTCGGGGCGGTATAAAGGAGGCAGCGAAAGCGGGGCGGGCGAATCTGGCAGTCCGTCCTGCCGTGACCACGCTCTTGGTGCCTTTATTAGAATTTTATACCGTTATCTTGCCCGATTGACCTGATGTTCCGCCTGGCTGCTCTTTTTGCCCTGGCTGGCGCATCTTGTTCAATTGGCGCAGTGGAGGCTCGTTCTCCAGAGTGAGGCGGCATCTCCGCCAGCCGGCAAGCAAACGCCGGGTCAGTAGCGCGTTAAACGAACCGGCACAGACGGCTGCCGAGCCGTGGCGTAATGCGCTACACTACGGGCCCTCGCAAGCCCGCCATGTCGCCTACGGGACGCCAAGAGAGCGGGCGTATCGACCCAGCCAAGGAGTCTGCCATGACCGTGATCCGCCAGGACGACCTCATCACGAGTGTCGCCGATGCCCTGCAGTACATCTCCTACTACCACCCCAAGGACTTTATCGACGCCATGGCGGCCGCCTACGAGCGCGAGGAGAACCCGGCGGCGAAGGATGCCATCGCCCAGATCCTGATCAATTCGCGGATGTGTGCCACCGGCCATCGTCCGATCTGCCAGGATACCGGCATCGTCACGGTCTTCGTCCATGTGGGCATGAACGTGCGCTTCGAGGCCGACATGAGCCTCGATGACATGATCAACGAAGGGGTGCGCCGGGCCTACAACTTCCCGGACAACGTGCTGCGCGCCTCGGTGCTGGCCGACCCCGACGGCAAGCGTCAGAACACAAAGGACAACACTCCGGCGGTGATCCACCACAAGCTGGTGCCTGGCGATACAGTCGAGGTTCACGTGGCGGCCAAGGGCGGCGGCAGCGAGGCCAAGTCCAAGTTCGCCATGCTCAATCCCTCCGACTCGGTGGTCGACTGGGTCATGGAACAGCTGCCGAAGATGGGCGCAGGCTGGTGTCCGCCCGGCATGCTCGGCATCGGCATCGGCGGAACCGCCGAGAAGGCCATGGAACTGGCCAAGGAAGCCCTGCTCGATCCGATCGACATCCAGGACCTCCAGGCCAGAGGCGCTGCCAACCGCGCCGAGGAGCTGCGCCTGGAGCTGTTCGACAAGGTCAACCGCAGCGGCATCGGTGCCCAGGGGCTGGGTGGCCTGACCACGGTGCTCGACATCAAGGTCAAGGATTACCCGACCCACGCCGCCAACAAGCCGGTGGCGATCATCCCCAACTGCGCGGCGACCCGTCATGCCCACTTTACCCTGGACGGCAGTGGCCCGGCGGCGCTCAAGGCGCCCAAGCTCGAGGATTGGCCGGAGATCACCCGTGAAGCCGGTGGCAACGTCAAGCGCGTCAATCTCGACGAGGTCACCCCGGAAGAGGTGAAGACCTGGCAGCCGGGCGATACCCTGTTGCTCAACGGCAAGCTCTTGACCGGGCGCGACGCGGCGCACAAGCGCATGGTCGACATGCTGGCCAAGGGCGAGTCGCTGCCGGTGGATCTGAAAGGGCGCTTCATCTACTACGTGGGGCCGGTCGATCCGGTCGGTGACGAAGTAGTGGGGCCGGCTGGACCGACCACCGCCACGCGCATGGACAAGTTCACCCGCACCATGCTCGAGCAGACCGGACTGTTGGGCATGGTCGGCAAGGCCGAGCGTGGTCAGATCGCGATCGAGGCCATCCGTGACAACCAGGCGGTGTACCTGATGGCGGTGGGTGGTGCGGCCTACCTTGTGTCCCAGGCGATCAAGGCCTCCAGGGTTGTCGGTTTCGAGGACCTGGGCATGGAAGCCATCTACGAGTTCGAGGTGGAGGACATGCCGGTGACCGTGGCGGTGGACAGCCAGGGTTCATCGGTGCACCAGACCGGTCCGGCCAAGTGGAAGGAAATCATCGCCGAGAGCGTCTGATCTCCCCATGCCATGTCTCGCCCCGGTGCACGGCGAGACACGATAGGCGGCCCCGTCATCTGGCGGGGCCGCCTGCGTTACGGGTATGCTGAAGTCCGCAATAACGCTAGCTAGTGCGCCCCGACGCTCAGCGCTCGATGTGGTGCGGTGTCACACGGATGGAGACCTTCGATGACCTCATGGCTACTTGGCCTGGCCATCTTTCTGATTCACCTGGGCGGGGCCATCTCCGCCGTGCTCGCGCTGATGTCGAGTCGAACCTCTCAGGGGGCGATCGCCTGGATCATTTCGCTGGTCGCCATGCCGTATCTGGCGTTGCCGGCCTACTGGGTCTTCGGCCGACCACGCTTCTACGGTTATGTGTCGGCGCGCGGCCAGCGCGATACGCTGCTGCGGCGCGTGTTGTTGCGCTATCGAGATCGCTTCGATTCTTATCTGGTGGGGGCCACCGACGCCGACGTCAAGGCGGTCGAAAAGCTTGCCATGATGCCGCTGACCCGCGCCAACTCGACGGAGCTGCTGGTCGATGGCGATCAGACCTTCGACAGCCTGTTTGCCGGTATCGATGCGGCTCGCTCTTATATCCTCATTCAGTTCTTCATCGTGCGTAATGATGAACTTGGTCGTCGGCTGCAGGAACATCTGGTGCGGGCGGCACGGCGTCAGGTGCGGGTCTACTTCCTGTACGACGAGATCGGTAGCCGGCAGCTTGGCGACGGCTATCTGGGCGAGCTGCGCGAGGCGGGCATCCACGTCAGCGCCTTTCACTCCTCGCGCGGATGGCGTCACCGTTTTCAGCTCAATTTCCGCAATCATCGCAAGATCCTGGTAGTGGACGGTCGCGAAGGCTGGCTCGGTGGTTTCAACGTGGGGGTGGAGTATCTGGGACAGGATCCTCGCCACGGACCCTGGCGCGATACCCATCTGAAGCTGGTCGGGCCCAGTGTGCTGGGGCTGCAGGAGGCCTTCTGGGAGGACTGGCACTGGGCCACCGGCACTATGCTGAGTCTTTCCTGGGCGCCCCAGGTGGATCAGCCCACGGTCGATGAAGGCAACGGGCGCCATGTGGTGATCGTCCCCTCGGGCCCGGCGGATCCCCAGGAGACCGCGAGCCTGCTGGTCCAGCACCTGATCCACAGCGCCCATCAGCGTCTGTGGGTGACCAGTCCGTACTTCGTTCCCGATGAAGGCGTCCAGGATGCACTGCGCCTGGCCGCCATGCGCGGGGTGGATGTGCGCATCATGATGCCGGAACGTCCCGACCATCTGCTGGTGTTCCTGTCGGCCTTCGCCTTCCTGCCGGACATGATCCGCGCCGGGGTCAAGGTCTATCGCTATCAGCCGGGGTTTCTCCATCAGAAGGTCATGCTGATCGATGACAGCGCCGCCAGTGTCGGTACCGTCAATCTGGACAACCGCTCCTTCCGATTGAACTTCGAGATCACCGCCCTGGTGCCACATCAGGCGTTCGCCCTGGAGGTGGAGGCCATGCTGGAACAGGACTTCGCCAACTGTCGCGAGGTCAGCCTCGACGAGCTGCGCTCGCGTCCGCTGTGGCGCAAGCTGGTGTCCCGGGCCGCCTACCTGCTGGCGCCTGTGCAGTAGTCTGTGCAGTCGCCTGTGCAGGCGCCGCCGCTGCCTTGCCATCCCCCGAGGCAAAAAGATCAAGGTTCTGCTGGAGGCTGGTCAATGTCCGGCACAGTGGCACGCAGCGTGGCGGAGCAATAAAGCGTCAGTATTCCCTTGGGAAGGTGGGCGCTTTCCGGTACATTTAGCCGTTTTATCGGGCGGTCGCATGTGGCCCCTTCGGTCGCGTTCCCGGCGATGGCGTCCCGTGTGGTTGGTGTCTTGACAAGGAGTGCTGGTGAATCTAGAAACGAAATGGCTCGAGGACTTCGTTGCGCTGTCCAACACCCGCAGCTTCTCGGCCTCCGCACGCCAGCGCCACGTCACCCAGCCGGCCTTCAGTCGTCGTATACGCTCCCTCGAACAGGCGGTGGGCGTCACCCTGGTGGATCGCTCGACCACGCCCATCGACCTGACCCCTCAGGGGCAGCTGTTTCTGGTGACCGCCCGCAATATCGTCGAGCAGCTCAACGAGTCCCTCGGCCATCTGCGCGGCCTGGCCATGGCCAACGAGGCGCTGGACGTGGTGGCGGCCCATTCGCTGGCGCTAAGCTTCTTCCCTCAATGGATCTCGCGGCTGCAGAAGGGGCTCGGGGAGTTGCCGACGCGGCTGGTGGCGATGAACGTGGGGGAGGCCATCCATGTGCTGCGCGAAGGCAACTGCGACCTGATGCTGGCCTACTACGACCCCTACGCCAGCATGCAGCTTGACGGGGAAGTCTTTCCGTCCTTTTCCATCGGGCGGGTCAAGATGATACCGGTGAGCCTGCCGGATGAGCAGGGGGCGCCGCGCTTCCCTCTGGACGGTGACGACTCCCTGCCGTACCTGGCCTACACCCAGGGTGCCTTTCTCGGGCGTAGCGTGCGCATGCTGTTGAAGAATGACCCGTTGCGCATGCGCTTGCGTACCGTCTACGAGACCGCCATGGCCGAGGGGCTCAAGGCCATGGTCATGCAGGGCGTGGGCATGGCCTGGATACCCGATTTCTGCCTCAGACAGGAGCTGAAGAGCGGGGCGGTGGTGCGTGCCGGTGGCGAGCAATGGGACGTCCCCCTGGAGATCCGCCTGTATCGCTGTTCACTGGTGCATAAGCCCGGTGTCGAAAAACTGTGGCGCCAGATGATGAAGCTGCCACGAGACTTCCTCGAGGCTTGATGTCGGTGAGATTGCTAACCACTGTCGGCCACGCACTGCATCGCTGTTCACTACTCCTGGTGTCATTCAGTAAGCCCAGCGTCGAAACACTGTGGCGCCAGATGATGAAGCTGCCGCGAGACTTCCTCGAGGCTTGATGTAGGTGTGTTTCTGTCGGCCACGCACTGCATCGCTGTTCACTACTCCTGGTGTCATTCAGTAAGCCCGGTGTCGAAAAACTGTGGCGCCAGATGATGAAACTGCCGCGAGACTTCCTCGAGGCCTGATGTAGGTGCGATCAGGCCAACTAGATCAGGCCAACCACTGTCGGCCAGGCACTGCATCGCTGTTCACTACTCCTGGTGTCATTCAGTAAGCCCGGTGTCGAAAAACTGTGGCGCCAGATGATGAAACTGCCGCGAGACTTCCTCGAGGCCTGATGGCCGTTGCTTGATGAAACCTTGCTGCCGAGCGCCTGTTGAGCATCAACTACCGATAGCGCTGCCTGGTCTGGTCTGGTCTGGTCAGGGCTAGCCTGGCGTTGTGTCGCTGTTGACGACTGCACCTCACCTTCTTGTTGCGTATCGCTATGCGCGCTGCACACGGGGCTGGCAGTCCATGCTGTGGTCCTTGACACCTTGTGCGTCCCCTCAGCAAACATCTCACGCCTGAGCCCCTTGCTCCCTAATCCGCTTGCTCGCTTATTCCCTAGCTCCCTTATTCCCTTACCCCCTTGCCATTTATCGTCACGAGCCCATTTCTCGGCATGCCAACGTCTTGTCGTCGGCGGTTGTGTTTCGGAAAGCCCGCCTGATCTCTTGCCTTCGTTGTACGTCGTTCCAGTAGCTTATCTACGTCTTTAATTTGGTCATGTGCTGGATTGAAGGGCTTTTTATATCAGTTGTATGGCACCTAGATGCGCTCATTATTTACCGTTATTTGGTGTCAAGGCATTCCATACCTCAATGATGGAAAATCACCGCTTCTGTGATGCTGTTGCACCATATTTGCTGTGCTTGATCTGCGTCAGTGAAAGTAATGGCTACCTGAAGGATTTGGTGCGTGTCTGATTGACTGCCCTGAGCATCAAAGAACATAGTTGCTTACACATCGACAACAAACCTTTACGAAAGTGTGCGGAGCCGAGATTGTACGGCTAGAGCTTCGGAGCACAAAGGGACAAAGGTTTTAACGGATGAAGGGCAGCCATCGACGATGGAATATCGCAACTCAACGTCACAATACGGTTTGAGGGCTACAAGGATGATCGACAGAAGATCGCAGATCCAGAGCAGGAAGTTGTCATCACAGCCTGTCAGGAAAGGAGCAGCATTTCTGGGGATGGCCGCGGTCATGATGTTGGCAGGCTGCGCCGTATCACCGCAGCCTATATCGCCCGAGGCTCGCCAGCTCAGGGCGGATCAACTACTTGCCCAGATGACGTCGGATCAGGAACCGGTTGTTGCGCCCATCGATCTGTATTCCGCCATGGCACGGGCTATCAAGTACAACCTTGACTACCGCGTCGAGGTGATGGAACAGGCCCTGAGGGTCAAGGAGCTCGACCTTGCCCACTATGACATGCTGCCGAAGGTGGTTGGCAACCTCAATTACAATGGTCGTTCCAATGAACCTGGAAGTCGAAGCAAGTCGCTGTTGACCGGAGAGACCTCGCTGGAACCGTCGTCATCGAGCGAACGCAACCAGTTGGCAACCGATTTGACCATGAGCTGGGACGTGCTCGACTTTGGCCTTTCCTACGTCAGGGCTCAGCAGCGTGCCGACAGTGTGATGCTGGCGGAAGAAAGCAAGCGCAAGGTGATCCAGCGGATCATCGAGGATGTTCGCGCCGCGTACTGGCGTGCCGTCAGTGCCGAAAGACTGCTGACCAAGACTCGCTCACTGGAGGCTAGTACCGAGCGGGCGCTGGAGCATGCGCATAGACAGCAGCGTAGTCAATTGACGGCACCATTGCCGGCGTTGAGCTATGAACGGGAGTTGCTGACGATTCGGCGCGACCTTGAGTCCCTGACGCGAGAATTGAAGGTGGCCAAGCAGCAGCTTGCGGCGTTGATGAACCTGCCGCCGGAGCAGCATTACGAGCTGGTATTGCCATCCCGTGACCTGGCCTGGGCCGGGATAGACCTTTCCTACGATGCGATGTTGAAGCTGGCGGTAATGAACCGGCCCGAGCTGCGCGAGGTGGCCTATCAGCTACGCAACAACCAGCGTGAGGGCACCGCCGCGATTCTCGAGACACTGCCAAGTCTCAAGCTGTTTGCCGGCGCCAACTACAGTGATGACGACTTTCTGTACAACAGCGACTGGGTGACCTGGGGCGCCCACGCCAGCTGGAATCTGCTCAAGGTGTTCAGTCTGCCGGCCCGTCAGGAGCGTATCGAAGCCCAGAGCGAATTGCTGGATGCACGCGGCCTGGCGTTGACCATGGCGGTGGCCACCCAGGTGTCGGTGACGCGTGCCCGTTACCAGCTACGCCGTGGAGAGCTTGATACCGCGCGCCGCTTCCTCGAAGTGCAGCGGGCGATCGAGGATCAGGTATCAGCGGGGTATCAGGCACAGCATGTCAGCGAACAGACATTGATCCGTGAACAGATGAATACGCTGCTGGCCGAGGTCCGTATGGATCAGGCCCTGTCCGACCTTCAGGGTGCCTACGCCAATGTCTATACCGCGACCGGCATAGACGCGGTGGATGCCGGCATGAGCAGTGACGAAAGTGTTGCCGAGTTGTCCGCCGACCTTCGTCGGTTGTGGGCCAGTCGAGGGGATGCCTTGGCCCTGGAGCGGGTGGGGCGCTCATGAACACGCGCTCGAGCCGTCCAGCTTCGCCGAGGCGTCTCCCGTTGACACGCGACAGAGGGCTTCGCCTGTTGCTGCTGGCTCTGGCGATGGTCGGTGGTGACGTCCAGGCGGGAGGCGAGCAAGTCCGCGGCATTCTCGAAGCGGAAAAGCAGGCGGTGCTTTCCAGCTGGATCTCGGCTCCTGTCATCGAGGTGCCCTACCTGGAAGGTAGTCACTTTGACCGGGACGAGGTGCTGGTGAGATTCGACTGCGCCAGGCTGGAGGCGGACCTGCATGCCGCTCAGGCGCAGGTGGCAGCAGAGTCTCGCAACGCCGCGGTTCAGCGCGAGCTGCTGGAGATGGGGGCGACCGGACGGGCCGACGTGGATATCGCCACCTACAAGGTCCGCGAGCTGCGCGCCAGTGTTGAATCCATTCACGAACAGCAGCGTGGCTGCGAACTGAAGGCGCCCTTCGCCGGACGCGTGGTGGAGCCGCTGGTAAGGGCCAACGAAACGCCTCAAGCCAACGCGCCCTTGATCCACATCGTCAGCGATGGGGCCCTGCAGTTGCAGATGGTGGTGCCTTCCTGCTGGCTGGCCTGGCTGGCACCAGGCAGCGATTTTACCTTTGTCGTGGATGAGACCGGTGATCACCTGACGGCCGAGGTGTCGAGAGTCTCGGCAGCGGTGGACCCTGTCAGCCAGACGGTAAAGGTCATCAGTCGGGTCACGGATGTTCCAACGCGGGTGCTGCCGGGCATGAGTGGCCTTGCGCGCTGGCATGCCGATGACAATCACCCGACGACATCGGGTTCGGGCGTCTGTCGGGCGAGGACCTCGGCATGACTGTCGCACCAAGCCGTGATCCCGCTGCGCCCGAGGTGGCGCGCATCGGGGGAAGTCTGTCTGCGGCGGGTGACGCCAGGCAAGACGCCGCCGGAGGCGGGGCGCAGGCCGGGGCAATGCGGCTACTGCGCATCGAAGGCGAGTTGCGCGAGTGCGGCAGTCTCGATCAGTTGTGGTGTCATCTGGCCAACGAAGGGCATGGCCTGCTGGATGCTGATCAGTCTCTGGTGCTGAGCCGCTGCGCAACGAGGCGCTGGCGAGTACAGGCGGTGGGAGGCGTCAGCCGACCAGCCCGGGATAGCGCTTTGGTACGTGACTACGAGCGCCTGGTTCGCCGGCTTGGGGCAGCGTCGGAGAGCGAGCCTCGCTGCCTGGATATCCTGGCCGAGCAGGGGCGTGATGGTGCATCGCCCATGATGAGGCACGGGCTTTGGGTACCCTTGACCCAGGGCAGGCGCTGCGTCGGAGCCGGCTGGCTGCTGGTGCGCCGTTCACCCTGGGAGGAGGCGCATCTGACATTGGCGCGGCGTCTGGCCGACGCCTATGGCCACGGTGTCTGCGCGTTGCTCGGGAGCAGGCGCAGCCTGCATGCGTGGAGACGCAGAGGCCCCTGGTTGGCCGCCGTTGTGGGGGTCGGCCTGGTCGCCGCACTGGCCTTGGTCAGGGTGCCATTGTCGGTGCTTGCGCCAGCAGAAGTGGTGCCAGAGGCGCCCTTCGTGGTGGCTGCGCCTCTGGCAGGCGTCGTCGAGAAGATCCTGGTGACACCGGGCGCGCGGGTGTCCCGCGGGGATCCGCTGGTGCAACTGGTGGATCTTGGCTTGAGGAACGACTTCGAAGTTGCCGAACGCAAGGTCCAGGTCGCGCGTTCTCGGGCCTTGCGGCTTCAGCAGGCGGCGATCTCCCGGGCAGAGGCCAAGCGTGAACTGGCCACCGCCCAGAGCGAGCTGCGACTGGCGGAGGCCGAACGTGACTATGCACGGCAGCGGCTGGGGGAAGCGGTGATCCGGGCCGAACGTCCCGGGGTTGCCCTCTACAGTGATCCACAGGATTGGGTCGGTCGGCCGGTCAAGGTAGGTGAGGCCTTGATGCAAGTGGCCGATGCGACGTCGATCGCCTTCAGGTTGGAAGTCGCCGCGCCCGATGCGGTCAATCTGGTTGCCGGAGCCAAGGTGAGTGTCTTTCTGGATGCGGCGCCGCTGGACCCCCTGGATGCATCCCTTGAACGGGCGTCTTACAAGGCCGAGCCGGATGCCAGCGGGGTGGCCAGGTTCGAGGTACTGGCCAAGCCGCAAACGCGAGAGGGCTGGGTCCCGCGAATGGGGCTCAGGGGGACAGCCAGGATCCAGGGCACCCCGGTATCGCTGTTCTACTACCTATTCCGTCGTCCCCTTGTTGCTGTTCGTCAGCTCACAGGAATGTGAATCATGGACCACGGTACCAGCACGGCCGAAGACATCATTGTGGCGACGCCCCTGCCTCCTCTGCGCCAGGACCTGGAGCTGATAGCGGGTGGTGCGGAAGGCGAAGGGGCTCGTCGCTGGAAGATTCATGACCCCCTGGCCAATCGGTTCTTCGAGGTGGAACACCGGGTGGTGGTGGTGCTGAACCACTGGGGGGAGGGGACCCGGGAGGCGCTCCTGGCACGGCTCCGGATCGAGGGAATCGATGATGTCAGCCTTCAGGACGTCGAGCGATTGATCGTATTTCTGGATCAGCATGACTTGCTGATATGCCGGCCAGACCACAGCTACCAGAAGGCATGGCGTCTACGCTGCGCACGCCGACCGAGCTGGTGGAGCTGGCTGCTGCATCATTATCTGTTCGTGAGGATTCCGCTGGTGCATCCGGCACCGGCGCTTCAGCGCTGCCTACCCTGGGTCGGGATCTTCTTCACACGTACCTTCTGGCTGGTGACGCTGCTGATGGCGATCGGCAGCGGGTATCTGGTCTCTCGCCAGTGGGAGAGCTTTCTTACCACCCTGCCGGAAATGTTCAGTGTTGCCGGTGCGGTAGCCTTTGGCGGAAGCCTTGCACTGGTAAAGACCCTGCATGAACTGGGACACGGTTTCTGCGCCACGCGACAGGGAGCTCGCGTCGGCAGCATGGGGGTGGCCTTGATCGTGATGATGCCGGTGCTGTTTACCGACACTACCGATGCCTGGCGTCTCTCCTCCCGCCGCAAGCGTGTGCTGATCGACCTGGCCGGGGTGGCGGTGGAGCTGATCATCGCAGTCTATGCCACCCTGGCATGGGTGTTCTTGCCCGACGGTGCACTGCGCTTCGTGGCCTTCGCCTTGGCCACCACCGGCTGGGTAATGAGTCTGGCGGTGAACCTGAACCCGCTGATGCGATTCGACGGCTACTACCTGTTCAGTGATCTGATCGGGGTGGCCAACCTGCAGGAGCGTGCCTTTGCCATGGGGCGCTGGTGGTTGAGGGAGTCGCTTTTCGGATTTGGCGACGCTGTGCCGGAGTCCTTGGCGGTGGCTCGACGCCGGCTGTTGACCGTCTATGCCTTCGCCGTATGGATCTATCGCTTCTTTCTTTTTCTGGGTATCGCCCTGGTGGTCTACCACCTCTTCTTCAAGGTCCTCGGGGTCCTGTTGTTTTCCGTGGAGGTGGCCTGGTTCATCGCCCTGCCGATCCTGCGCGAACTCAAGGTGTGGTGGACGCGAAGACGCGATGCCGGCTTGCGCGCACTGGGCACCACGCTGGTGATGACACTGCTGGCTGGGTTTCTTGCGCTGCCATTGCCCCATGAAGTGCGTATTCCCGCAGTGCTTGGCGCCGCCCGACAGGCGCCGTCCTATTCGCCCAGGCCGGCCAGGGTGAATCGCGTTCTGGTCGAGGTCGGTGAGGTCGTGCAGCGCGGCCAGGTGCTGATGACGCTGGTGGCACCGGAGCTCGAACAGATGCAGCGGACCACACAAGAGCGCCTCGCCCTGGTGGGGCGGCGGCTCGATCGCCGCAGTGCCGACAGCGAAGACCTGTCCCAGAGCCTGGTGCTTGCCAGCGAGCAGGAAATGGAACGTGAGCGACTGTCGGGCCTGGAGCGCACTCAGCGCCAACTGGAGGTGGTTGCGGCCATCGATGGTGTCGTGGTCGAGATGGCGCGTCCTCTGCATCCGGGGCGTTGGGTCGACGTCGACACCCAACTGGCATTGGTGGCGTCAGCCTCCTCGCTCGAGGCCAGAGGGTATCTGGATAGCGATGATCTGCGACTGATCACTCCCGGTGATGCCTGCGAGTTTGTTGACGATCAGCGTCGCCTGAAGCCCATCGACATGAAGCTCTCCAGCATGGCCTCGGCTGCGTCGTCTTATCTGGACGAAGGCCTGTTGGCGTCGGTGTATGGCGGCCCGGTAGCGTCCAGGCTGGACGAGGGCAGAGCTATCCCGGAGCAGGCGGTCTTCGAGGTGACCGCCCTGACAAGGCAGCCGGCGGTTGCCCCGCTGACCGAGATTCGTGGAGAGATTCGATTGAAGGGTGAGCCTGTCAGCCTGGCGGTTCAGGCGGCGCGACGCATCGCACAGGTACTGGTGCGCGAGTGGAGCGCCTGATTTCGAAAGACAATGCCCTGGGCGCACCGCTGCGCTCGCGAGAACTGAATCCAAGGTAAGGAGAAGACAATGTCCAAGGACGACCTGCTGTTTCGTGAGCTCGAATCCCGTGTACTTCTGGACGCCGCAGGCGTGGCCACGGTGAAGGCGGTGGATCATCACGCCGACCAGGCAGCCTCGGCGGGAAGCGATGGCGCTGCGGCATCTGAAAAGGGCGCAGAATCCAGCGATGCCCTGACCCAGGCGCTCTCCGCGGTGGCCTCGGAGCAAGCAGCGGGTCGAGACGCCGGCAAGGACACTGACGGTGACGGTGTCGCCGATAGTGATGACATCGATGACGACAACGACGGAGTGATCGACACCAACGAACGTGAAACGGACGACAGTACCGCGCTGGACACCAGTACCATCGGTAGCGACAAGGCCACCGATCTTCAGCTCAACGGCACGACCGTGTCCTTTGATGTCAGCCACACCGGCAGTATCAGTGCCATCGACGACAGCGGTGAGATCGATTTCACCTGTGACGACGACGGAGAGGCGTCAGTGAGTCTCACGGCCGATGCTCCCGTTGACTTTGTCGTTACCTCGAAGCAGGGGAGCGAAGGACATTGGCTCGACTTTCCAGACAAGATCACCATCTCAAGCCCCGGAGCCGTCATTATCGTCGACGATCCCAATGGGGAGCTCGAGATCGCTGCCGGGTCCTACTCGGACAGTATCACCTTTTCGGTCAAGCACAGCCCAGATGATGCCTACGACCAGGCCTGGTCGATTCGTGTGGTCAACGCCCAGCAGGTCAGCGTAGGCATGAAGACTCCGGCCTCAGCAGATGGTGAAATCCTGGGAGGCGCCCTGCGCATTGGTGTTGGTGGGGCGCGTGACAGTGATGGAGACGGGGTCATCGACCAGCTGGATCTGGACAGCGACAATGACGGAATCACCGACAACGTCGAGGCCCAGTCCACCGGCGATTATATTGCGCCTGGCGGTAGCGACGCCGATGGTGACGGCCTGAACGACGCCTACGACAATGACAGTGCGGATGGTTCTGTAGCGGCCAGCGGCGGCTTGTCTGCGGTGGATACCGACCAGGATGGCACAGCCGATATCCTGGATGTCGACAGCGATGAGGACGGGATTCACGACATCGCTGAACGTGGCGATAGCGCGCCTTCTCGAATCAGCGACAAGAGCGATACCGACGGCGACGGTCTGCTGGACATCTTCGAGGGTAGCGACAAGGACGACGGGTTCGACGCCAATGACGAACTGGTCGCTGGCGGTAACTTCAGCCTCGCGGATAGCGACGACGATCTCAGCGCCGATGGCGCGGGCGCGCTGGCGGGGTTCTCCGACCTGGATTTTCGTGATAGTGCTCGCCTCGACACCGATGGCGACGGTGTCTCGAATCACCTCGATATCGATGACGACAATGACGGTATCACCGATGCCAGCGATGGATATGATAATTCAAAGTTGATCGGTTTCAATACCGGAAAAATCGGCACAACAGGGGAGATTCCTGATGTCGACTATAACGGTACAACCGTAAAGCTGGATTCCAGTCATACCGGGAAATTTAGTGCTGGCGATAATCCTGGCGAGTTCGGCTACGAGTATTCAGCACCTGGGAACCCTACATCGATCACCTTCAGTTCAGATGCCGTTGTCGATTTTGTGATCAAGGCTAAGTACGGTAAACCTGGGTATTTGCTGGATAGTAAAGATAGGGTGACGATCAACTGTCCTGGCGCCATGATTTTTGTGGATGACCCAAGTAATCAATTGAACGTCACCTCTGGTATCTATTTCGGATCGCTGACATTTTCAGACAAGACAACAGTTAATCAGTCCAATAGGGCCTGGTCGATACGTATCGTGGGCGTAAAACAAATGACCCTGAATATGGAGAATACCGGTCAAAATGTCGTCAATGCTGGAGCTGCCATGCGAGTACTTATTGGCGGCGTGTACCAGGATACCGACAAGGACGAGATTGTCGATGCCCTGGACCTCGACAGTGACAACGATGGCATTACTGACAATGTCGAGGCACAGACTACCGCTGACTACATCGCACCCAAGGGTGTCGATGCCGATAGCGATGGCCTGGATGACGCCTACGATGCAGCGCTTGACAATGCTGCTGCTGGTGCCAGCAAGGGGCTGTCGCCGGTCGATACCGAGGGCGACGGTACCGCAGATTTCCTCGACCGGGACTCCGACGACGACGGCAAGCTGGATATCACCGAGCGTGACGATGGCGCCTCATCTGTCTCGGATACAACCGATACCGATCATGATGGCTTGCTCGATATCTTCGAGGGAACCAATGCCAACGATGGTTTCGACACCAACGACGAAAATATCACGGACGCGGGCTTTGCACTGCTGGATTCCGACGATGATCTGCCCGACGACGGCAAGACAGCACAGCCCCTCGTCGTTGATTTTGACTATCGGGAAAACCCGACAGTAGATCGTGACGGCGACGGTGTCATCGATGCTGTCGATATCGATAAGGACAATGATGGTATTCTCGATGTCACCGAGGGTAAGGACACCTCCAAAGACGTACAACTCGACTCTACCAATATCGGAAGCGGCAAGATTCCAGTCATTGATTATAATGGGGTTGACGTAAGATTAACGTCCGAAACATCTTCCGGAAGTCTAAGTTATGGAAAAAGCCAGGGGGCGATAGACTTCAACTATCCTGGGTCGGGCGAAAAGGTGACATCGACCAAGTTGACGTCCGATACTGTCGTGGACTTTGTTGTCGACAGCAAGCAGGTATCTGCTGGCAAGTATTTCGATAGTTACGATCAGCTTACTGTGACGAGTCCTGATACCTACATCGTGGTCCACGATCCAGACAATGTCTTGAATATCGCCGAAGGCGTCTACCTGAACTCGATCACCTTCACTATGAGAGCAGATGGCAACCTGTACGGTAAAAACTGGTCGATAAGGGTTGTCGATGCCAGAGAGGTGACTCTCAGCATGCAGCACAACCCCGAAAAAGTGTCCGCCGACAATAAAGGGGGTTGTGTCAGGGTAGGGATCGGTGGCGTGGCCAGGGACAGCGACCATGACAGCATCGCCGATCATCTCGATATCGATAGTGACAATGATGGTATCACCGATAACATCGAGGGTCAGACGACCCAAGGTTATATAAAGCCCTCGGGTACCGATGCCGACCAGGATGGGCTCGATGACGCCTACGACAAGAACACCAGCGATACCACTGCTACTGCCAGCAAGGGTCTGACGCCGGTCGATACCGACGGCGACAGCACCGTAGATGTCCTCGACAGTGATTCCGACAACGACGGCAAGCTGGATATCGCCGAGCGCGACGATGGCGCCTCATCTGTCACGGATGCTACCGATACCGATCAGGATGGTCTGCTGGATATCTTCGAGGGCTCGGATGCCAACGACGGTTTTGACCCCAACGATGAGCTGATCGAGGACGGGGACTTTACCCTCTTGGATAGCGATAACGATGTCGATGCAGATGGCTCGAATGCAGTGCCAGGCGTGGTCGACTTTGATTATCGTGATAGTGCTCTCCTCGATCCTGACGGTGATGGAATTGCCAACAGTATCGATATCGATGATGATAATGATGGAATTCTCGACGAGAACGAATATGACTATAGTCGACCAAATTTGGTGGGGGGTGGCGGGTTTACGAATGGCAATTCCTCCGGGTGGTATTTAAGTCGCCCACCTTTTACGAACAGTATGACAAAGCCTGTCTGGGTGAATGGTTCAGCAAATTCATCTCTTACGGGCGGGCTTTTCGATGAGATAAGTCCCGGCGAAAACAGTGGAAATCATAGTCTGGCAAATGCAGGTGATGGCAATGAGTCACTTGTCTATAAATTTGGCGATAAATTGGCACAAGGTGACTATCGATATAGTTTTGATCTTTCGAAAACTCATTCAGCCGATACCGATTATTATAATATATTTATCTGGGATTTTGATGCTGGGAAGAGGGTCGAGACGTTGGCGTACGGTCCAATCGGCGATCTTCCAGGAAGCGGTAGCTTCAAGACGTTTAGCGGTGTGTTTGACCTGAGCAAGGCCGGCAACTATGGCATCGTGATGATGGTCAATCCCAACGGTAGCGGAAACGGCGATTACGCCATGGACCGAGTGGCGTTTCAATATATATCAAGGGATACCGATAGCGATGGCATCTTCGATGACAAGGATATCGACAGCGACAACGATGGTATCACCGACAACGTCGAGGCGCAGACGACCCAGGATTATATAAAGCCCTCGGGCACCGATGCCGACAAGGACGGACTCGATGACGCCTACGACAAGGACACCAGCAATACCACCGCTACGGCCAGCAAGGGGCTGACGCCGGTCGATACCGATGGCGACAGCACCGTAGACTACCTCGATAGTGACTCGGACAACGACGGCAAGCTGGATATCGCCGAGCGCGACGATGGCGACTCATCTGTCACGGATACTACCGACACCGATCATGACGGTCTGCTGGATATCTTCGAGGGATCGGATGCCAATGATGGCTATGATGCCAACGATGAGAACCTTGTCGGTGGCAATTTTTCTCTGGCCGATAGCGACGATGATACCGCTGCCGACGGCAGCGACGCCTCGCCCCCCGGTTTCGACCTGGACTACCGTGACAGTATCGATCCTCCCACAGCGGCGGTAGACGCCGGGAAGACCAATGAGGACGTGGCATTGGTGGTCACCAAGGACAATGGGCTGTTGTCCAACGATACCCTGGCGGGGGCCACCGAAATCGCCTCGGCTGCCATCGACACCGACGGTGACGGCGTAGCCGACACCGCCCTGGTGCTGGGGCAGGCCAACACCATCAAGGATAGTGACGGCAATGTCATCGGCAAGCTGACGCTGTCGAAGGACGGCGCCTACCGGTTCGATCCGGTGAAGAACTTTTTCGGTGCACTGCCGATCATCAGCTACACCCTCAAGGGCTCAGGAGGATACGCCAGCTCGACGCTCAGCATCACCGTGACCGCCGTCAACGACGCCCCCGTGGTCACCAATGACAAGGGCGGTGCCAAGGAAGATGAGACGCTGAGCGTTGACAAGAGCGAAGGACTGCTGGCCAACGATAGCGATGTGGACGGGGATAGCCTGGTCGTCTCCGGTTTCAGCGTGGCCGGTGTCACTGGCAGTTTCGCGGCGGGGGAGACCGCCAGCATCCCCGGCAAGGGGACGCTAACGCTGAACGCCGATGGCTCCTACAGCTTTACTCCGGCGCCCAACTACCATGGCAGCGTCCCGGAGATCACCTACACCGTCAGCGACGGCAAGGGGGGAACCTCCAGCGGGTCCTTGACCCTTTCGGTAGCCTCGGTGGAAGACAGCGTGTCGCTTGGCGGGCTTGGGGATGGCACTGGCGGCAGCGACGGCAGCGTCAACGAATCGGCCCTGACCGGTGGTTCGGCCGCCGGTGGCAGTGGTGGCGTCCATACGGGCACCTTTACCCTGGGGCCCGCCTCGAGCCTCGACAGCCTCACCATCGGCGTCACGATGATAACCCGGGCTCAGCTGGAGGCCAGCGGCACTACCGCGATCACCATCACGGGTAGCTACGGTGAGCTGACGATCACCGGGTTCGACAGCGCCGACGGTACCGTGTCCTACCGTTATACCTTGACGTCGGAAGCCGCCCACGGCTCCGAGCCGATCAAGGACTCCTTCACGATCGGTACCAAGGACACCGATGGAGACAGCACTGCCAACGCCGGTACGCTGGCCATCCTGGTAGTCGACGACGTCCCTGCCGCCAGCGCCGACACGGGCAGCGTCAGCGAGGACGCTGCCGGTGGCAGCTCGTTGACGGGCAATGTCGTGACCAATGACACCCTGGGGGCCGACGGCGCCGCCGACAGCGGAGCGATCAGCGCGGTCGGCAAGGGCGACGCAGCACCGGCCGGAGGAGTGAACAGCAGCATTACCGGCGACTACGGAAGCCTGGTGATGGACGCCAGCGGCAAGTACCTCTACACCCTGGATAACACCAACGCCGCGGTCAATGCCCTGCAGAAAGGGGAGACCCTGACCGAGACCTTTACCTATCAGATCACCGACGCCGACGGCGATACCAGCACGGCGACCCTGACCATCACCATCAAGGGGGCCAACGACGCACCGACAGCGGAGGATATCACTGTCAACTGCGCGGAAGACGCCGAGACGACGGGCACCATCGTCGGCAAGGACCCTGAAGGTGACTCCTTGAGCTTTGTCCTCGATGCTCAGCCCGAAGGAGGGACTGTCACCATCGACAAGGACACCGGTGCTTTCGTCTTCGTCCCGGATGCCAACGTCAATGGTGATATCACCTTCAGTGTGACGGTCGATGACGGCCACGGTGGCAAGACCCAGGTGGAGGTGACGGTCAAGGTCAGCCCGGTCGATGATGCGCCCGAGGCCGCCGGTGACAGCGCCAGCACAACAGAGGATACGCCGCTGATCGTCGGCAAGGACAAGGGCGTTCTGGCCAATGACAGCGATATCGACGGCGATGCCTTGTCGGTATCGGGCTTCAGCATCGAAGGGGTGACGGGCAGCTTCAAGGCGGGGGAAACCGCCACCATTGCCGGCGTGGGCAAGCTGACCTTGAACGCCGATGGCTCCTACCGCTTCGATCCCGCCTCCAACTACCATGGCAGCGTGCCCGAGGTGACCTATGTGCTCAGCGACGGTCGTATCAGCGACACCGCCACCCTGAGCATCACGGTCGATGCGGTCGACGATAGCCTGTCGGTGGCGGGGCTCGGTGATGGCGGGGACGGCGTCGATGGCGAGGTCAAGGAATCGGGACTGGTCGATGACGACGGCGCCGGACTGACCCACGATGGCACCTTTACCCTGGGGCCGGCGGACAGCCTGGCGAGCCTTACCCTGGGAGGCTCCTCCATTTCCCTGGCCCAGCTCGAGGCCAGCGCAACGACGCCGATCAAGGTAAGCGGCAGCCACGGGACCCTGACGATCAAGGGCTATGATCGCAAGACCGGGACGGTGAGTTATCGCTACACCCTGACGTCCGCCGCCGACCACACAAGCGGCTCGGCGAAGGACAGCTTTGCCATCGATGTGACCGATGTCGAGGGAGATACCACCAAGGGTATCGGGTCACTGTCGATCCGTATCGTCGACGACGCGCCATCGGCTACCGCCGATACTGGTTCGGTGACCGAGGATGGCGCTGCCTCCACAGGCAACGTCCTGAGCAACGACCGGCAAGGCGCCGATGGCAGCAAGGTGTCCAAGGTCGGCGTCGCCGAATCCACCGACGGTGGAAGCGTCGGCAGTGGCCTTGCGGGCAGCTTCGGTACCCTGACGCTCAATGCCGACGGCAGCTACGCTTATGCGCTGGACAACACCAACGCCATGGTCAATGCCTTGCAGAAGGGCGAGACCCTTACCGAGACCTACAGCTATCAGATCATCGACGCCGATGGTGATACCAGCACCGCCACCCTGACCATCACCATCAAGGGGGCAAACGATGCACCAACCGCGACCGTCGACGACCTGACCACATCGGAAGACACCCCGGTCGACGGCAGCGTCGTGGCCAAGGATGTGGATGGCGATAGTCTTTCCTTCGACCTGGTCGCCCAGCCGGAAGGTGGCACCGTCACCCTGAGCGAGGATGGCAGTTTCACCTTCACCCCCGACGCCAACGTCAATGGTGACATCACCTTCAGCGTAACCGTCTCCGACGGCAAAGGTGGGACCGTCACCGTCGAGGTCAGCGTCACGGTGACGCCGGTCAATGACGCCCCGACGGTAGTGGATGACAAGGCCGAGACCAACGAAGACACGACGCTCGAGGTCGCCAAGGACAAGGGGGTACTCTCCAACGATACTGACCTGGAAGGCGATAGCCTGAGCGTCAGCGGGTTCACCGTCGAGGGCATGACCGACAGCTTCAAGGCGGGCGAAACCGCCACTATCGAGGGTGTCGGCAGTCTGACGCTGAACGCCGACGGTTCCTATACCTTCGTGCCGGCGACCAACTACAACGGCAGCGTGCCGAAGATCACCTATAGTGTCAGTGACGGTAATGGCGGAATCACCAGCGGTGCGCTGGCTATCACAGTCAAGCCGGTGGATGACGAGGTCAGCCTCGGGGGACTTGGCGACGGTAGCGATGGTAGTGACGGCACCGCCGTCACCGACGGCTCTGTCAAGGAGTCGGGGCTGGCAACAGGCTCGGACGTGGCGGGGGGCGGGATATCACACAGCGGCAGCTTCACGCTGGGGCCCGCCGAGAGTCTGGCAAGCCTGTCCATTGGCACTACAACGATGACTCGGGCGCAGCTGGAGGCCAGCGCCACGACCCCCATCAAGATCAGCAGCACCCATGGTCTGCTGACCATCACCGGCTACGACCAGAAGACCGGTATCGTCAGCTACACCTTCACCCTGACGGCCAAGGCCAACCATGGTGGTGGTGCGATCAACGACAGCTTCGTCATCGGGGTGACCGACGTCGAGGGAGATGTCACCGCCAATGCCGGCACCCTGGCCATCGCCATCATCGACGATGCACCGGTGGCCAAGGCCGATAGCGGCCAGGCCGTGGAAGACGGCGGCAACATCAGCGGCTCGGTCATCGGCAATGACCTGGCAGGAGCCGATGGCGCCCCCAGCAAGGGCTTGGTCAACGCGGTCGGTAGCGGCAAGGATTCGCCGACTGGAGGTGTGGGAAGCAGCGTTGACGGCTCCTACGGTAGCCTGATCCTCGATGCCAACGGCAACTACCTCTACCAGCTCGATAGCACCAACACCGAGGTAAACTCGCTGGCGGTGGGGGCGAAGCTGACCGAGGTCTTCACCTATCAGATCATCGATGCCGATGGTGATACCAGCACAGCGACCCTGACCATCACCATCATGGGCGCGAACGATGCCCCTGTGGCCAGCGTGGATGCGATCTCCACGCCTGAGGACACGCCGGTCTCTGGCAAGATCACCGCCAGTGACGTGGATGGAGATTCGCTGTCCTTCGATCTGGTGGCCCAGCCGGACGGGGGGACGGTCACGCTCAATGACGACGGAACCTTCACCTTTACCCCCGACGCCAACGTCAATGGTGACGTCAGCTTCAGCGTCACGGTAGACGATGGCCACGGTGGCACCACCACGGTGGAAGTCACTGTCTCGGTAGAAGCGGTAAACGATACGCCAGTGGCCACGCCGGACACCAACAGCACCAGTGAAGACAGCCCCCTGGTGGTCAACAAGGACAATGGGGTTCTGGCCAACGACAGCGATGTGGATGGTGACAGTCTCAGCGTCAGCGGCTTTACCATCGAGGGCGTAACGGGAACCTTCGAGCCGGGCGAGACGGCCTCCATCGAGGGAGTCGGCAAATTCACCTTGAATGCCGATGGGTCCTATCGTTTCGTGCCAGCACTGAACTACCACGGTGATGTGCCAAAGATCAGCTACAGCGTCAGCGATGGCAACGGCGGGACGACGACGGGAGAGCTCTCGCTCACCGTCGAGGCGGTGGATGACCAGGTCACCGTCGGTGGCCTGGGGGATGGTAGTGATGGCAGTGACGGTGGCGATGTCAACGATGGGCAGGTAAGTGAGTCTGGCCTGGCAGGGGGATCGGGCACCCTGGGAAGTGGTGTCTCACACCTTGGCAGCTTTACCCTGGGGCCGGCGGACAGCCTCTCCAGCATCAGCCTTGGCGGAACGACCTTGACGCTTGACCAGCTGGTCAAGAGCGCAGATACGCCGATCAAGATCCTGGGTGATCATGGTGAACTCATCATCAACGGCTACGATCGCGTCACTGGCAAAGTCAGCTACACCTATACCCTCAAGACCCACGCCGACCATAGCCAGGGTCCGGTCAGCGACGATTTCGCGATCGACGTCACCGACGTCGACGGTGATGTGGCCACCTATGTCGGGACCCTGTCGATCGCCATCCTCGACGATGCTCCGGAGGCCGAGAGCGACGTCGACGATGCGATCAACAAGCCGGGGCAACCCAGCAGCATCGCCGATGGAAACGTCTTGACCGGAGACGCAGGCGACGATCCCGATGCCATGGATGGTGATGCCGATATCCTGGGCGGAGACGGGGGGACGATCAGCGGCGTAGGCGCCGGCTCGGATGCGCCGTCGGCGTCCCACGTCGGCCAGGGGCTCCAGGGGGAATACGGCACCCTTATCCTGAACGCCGACGGCAGCTACCGCTATGTGCCCGATTTCGACTCGGACACGGTCAAGTGGCTGGATCCTGGACGACACGTTGCAGACACCTTTACCTATACGGTGGCCGATCCTGACGGCGACACGGCCACCGCCACCCTGACCATCCGCATCTACGGCACGACGGCGGTCGTCGGCACGGAAGGGGGCGAGGTAGACGAAACTCAACTCAACACGGATGGCGCCACCGGCACAGACCCAGGAGACGCGGGTGAGGTGATCTACGAGGGATCATTCTCGGTGGTGGACCGGGTGACGCAGCAGCTCGCAACCCTGACCATCGGTGGCACGAGTTTTACTCCGAGCGAGTTGGCGGCGTTGTCCGAGGAGAATCCCTCGGTACGCATCGAGACCGATCACGGCTATTTCGAGATCACCGGCTATACACAGGGCAATGGCGCCGACGTACGGGAAAACACCCTGGCGTTTCGTTTCGTGCTGACCGAGCAGGCCGATCACTCCGGGGGGGCAGTATTCGACCACGTCGAGGTGTCGATGACCGATACCCAAGGTAACGACACCAAGAGCTACGCCAAGGATCTCAAGGTCGAGATTCTCGACGATGCTCCCATCGCCGCCAAGGATACCGCCAGCGTCGTCGAGGATGGCGATGCCGGCACCGGTAGTGTGTTGACCAATGACCGCCAGGGCGCCGATGGTGCCGTCACGGTGACGTCGACGGGCCCGGGCTCCAGCGTCAGCTCAGACGGTGTCGGTAGCGAGGTTGTCGGCAAGTACGGCAGTCTGACCCTGGGCGCCGATGGCAGCTATACCTATACCCTGGACAACGCCAACGCTTCGGTGGACGTTCTGCAATCGGGAGAGTCGCTGAACGAGACCTTCAGCTATCAGATCACCGACGCCGACGGCAGCACGTCCACCGCGACCCTGACCATCACCATCCAGGGGAGCAACGATGCGCCGACGGCCAGTGTCGATGCATTGAGCACCCAGGAGGATACTCCGGTCAGCGGTACCATCGAGGCCAATGACGTCGATGGGGATGACCTTAGCTTCGATCTTGTCGAGCAGCCCGACGGCGGCAAGGTCACGCTCAATGACGATGGAACCTTCACCTTTACCCCCGATGACAATGTCAATGGAGATATCACCTTCCAGATCGAGGTCTCCGATGGCAACGGTGGCACCACCGTCGTCGATGTGACGGTCAAGGTATCGCCGGACAATGATGCGCCGGTGGTGGACAGCGAGACCGCCACGACTCCCGAGGACACGCCGATTGACTCCTCGATCGACGACAGTTTGCCGGGGCTGCTCGACAACGACAGCGACATCGACAGCGATCACGGCAGCCTGAAGGTCGTGGACTTCAGCGTCAAAGGCATGAGCGAGAGTGCCGATGCCGGTTCAACCGTCACCATCGATGGTATCGGCAAGCTGACGGTGGAGGGCGATGGCGCCTGGCGTTTCGAACCGGCCCTCAATTACCACGGCCCGGTGCCGACGATTACCTACACCGTCAGCGATGGCGAGGGTGGGACCAGCTCCGCCACCTTGGACATCACGGTCACGCCGGTGGACGACCAGGTCAACCTGGGCGGCCTGGGCGACGGTAACGATGGCAGCGACGGCAACCACATCAGTGATGGCTCCGTCAACGAGGCCGGCCTGGCCGGGGGCAGCGATGAAGGTAACGGCCTTGGCCATAGTGGCAGCTTTACCCTGGGTCCGGCCGATAGCCTGGCGAGTTTCACCCTGGGCAGTCGCAGCATCAGCCTCGCCGAGCTCGAGGCCAGCGGGTCGTCGCCGATAGTGATCGAAGGCCGCTACGGTACCTTGACTATCGATGGCTATGACCGCAACACCGGTACGGTCAGCTACCGCTATCTGCTGACCTCAAGCGCAGATCACGCCAACGGGCCGGTCAGCGACGACTTCACGATCAGTGTCACCGACGTGGAGGGCGAGGTCAGCGCCAATGCCGGGACCCTGGTGATCGATATCATCGATGATAGCCCTGGCGCGACAGATGATAGCGGCACTGTCATCGAGGACGGCGCGGTCGGCACCGGCAGTGTCTGGACCAATGATCGACCGGGTGCCGACGGCGTGGCGGCCAATGGGGCGGTCGTCAGCGTAGGCGTGGACGGCAAGGTCGGGGTACCGCTGGAGGGTAACTACGGCAGCCTGATCCTCAACGCCGAT
This sequence comes from Halomonas sp. BN3-1, assembly GCF_003056325.1. NCBI lineage: Bacteria > Pseudomonadati > Pseudomonadota > Gammaproteobacteria > Oceanospirillales > Halomonadaceae > Halomonas > Halomonas sp. BN3-1. The sequence continues at coordinate 760,887 of NZ_PYVV01000001.1, forward strand.
GGCAGCTATTCCTATACGCTGGACAACATCAATGGCGAGGTGGACGGGCTCCAGGTCGGTGAGACGAAAACCGATACGTTCAGCTATCAGATCCGCGATGCCGACGGCGATCTCGCCACCGCCACTCTTGTGATCACCATTCGTGGCGCCAACGACGCTCCGGAGGCTTCTGCGGAGAAGGTCACTGGCCGCGAGGATACTCCGGTCGATGGCAAGATTGTCGGCACCGATGTGGACGGTGACGACCTCACCTACACACTGGATGCCCAGCCCGAGGGTGGCACCGTCACCCTGGACGAGAACGGTAACTTCACCTTCACCCCGGATGAGAACTTCCACGGAGACACCAGCTTTACCGTCAGCGTGACCGATCCTTCCGGCGCCACCGTCACGGTGGAGGTCGATGTCTCGGTGACACCGGTCGATGATGCGCCCTCGGGCGAGAACGATATGGCCACTATCGCCGAGGACACGCCTCTTGTGGTCACCGCAGAAGACGGCCTGCTGTCCAACGACAGCGATATCGAGGGCGATCACCTCAGTGTCGTGGGCTTCAGTGTCGATGGCCTCGAGGGGACCTTCCAGCCAGGGCAGACCGCCGTCATCGAAGGCGTCGGAGAACTTACCATCAGCGCCAACGGCAGCTATCGTTTCGTGCCGGCGCTGAACTACAACGGCGAGGTACCGCTGGTCACCTATACCGTCAGTGACGATGGGGGCCTGACCTCCGACGCGAGCCTGAGCATTTCGGTCTCAGCGGTGGACGACAAGGTGACCGTCGGTGGGCTGGGGGATGGAGGCGGTGAGCCAGGAGGGGGCGATTCAGCAGGCGACGCCACCACCGATGGGTCGGTTTACGAGGCCGGTCTGACAGGAGGCAGCCACGAGGGCGCGGGCCTCAGCCACAGCGGCACCTTTAGCCTGGGGCCAGCCGACAGTCTGTCAAGCCTGACTCTGGGGGGAAGCACCATCAGCCTGGATCAGCTCAAGGACTGCGGCAGCCATCCCATCAAGGTAGTCGGCGATCACGGGACTTTGGTGCTGCGCTACTATGATTCGGCTACCGGAGAGGTGGGCTATACCTACATCCTGGCGTCGAGGGCCGATCACTCGGGCGGGGCGGTCAACGACAGTTTCACCATCGGCGTCACCGACGTGGAAGGCGAGACCGCGGCCAATATTGGCACCCTGGCCATCGCCATCGTCGATGATGGCCCTGTCGCCGACAACGACGTCGCAGAGGTGGTCGAGGAGGGCACCGAGCCGGGAAGCCACTGCACCGGTAATGTCATTCTCAATGACCGCTATGGTGCCGATGGTGTTGCCGTCGATGGCATGGTCACGGCGGTCGGGTCAGGTCAGTCATCGCCCGAGGGTGGCGTCGGCGAGCCGGTGGAGGGCCGTTACGGCAGCCTGGTGCTGAACGCGGACGGCAGCTATTCCTTCACGCTGGACAACGATAACCCCGTGGTGGACGCGCTCAAGCCTGGGCAGACGCTGACCGAGACCTTCAGCTATTCCGTCATCGACAGCGATGGCACTGTTGCCACCGCGACGCTGACCATCACCGTGCTGGGGGCCAACGACGCTCCTGTCGCCAGCGTTGATCCCATCGTCACCTCCGAGGATACCCCGGTGGAGGGACGCGTCGTCGCCACGGACGTGGATGGCGACGACCTGACCTTCAGTCTCGATGATCAGCCGGATGGCGGCACCGTCACCCTCAACGAGGATGGCACCTTCACCTTCGTGCCGGATCCCGACGTCACGGGCGATATCAGCTTCAGCGTGACCGTGACCGACGCCAGCGGTGCCACCACCACCGTGGTTGTCAACGTCTCGGTGGAGCCGGTCAATGGCGCCCCTGTGGCCAGTGCCGATCCCATCGTCACCGGCAGCGGAGAAGCGGCCGCCGGCCAGGTGGTGGCCTCGGACGGTGACGGGGATGATCTCACCTTCGCGCTGGATGACGGTCCAGGACACGGTCAGCTTACCCTGAACCCGGATGGATCCTTCGTCTATGTGCCGCAAGCAGGATTCTCCGGCAGCGACAGCTTTGTCGTCGCGGTGTCGGACGGGCAGGGAGGTGTAACCTACGTGACCGTCTCGGTGACGGTGGAGCCCCTCGATAGCTTCTATATCGGTGACCATGCGCCCGAAGTCCCGTCGCAGGATGTCGAGTCGGATGCTGAAGGGCCCTTGATGCATGCCGATGGCATGGTCGATGAGGTGGTCAATCAGTACGGAGGCCTTGGTGGCCTTGCCGATCTGTCTGCCGATGGGGCAGTAAGAGCGGCAGTACACGGTATTTCGGCGCTGACCGACGCCGAAATGGAGGTGGCAAACAAGGATCAGCCGAGAGAATCCAGTGCCTGGAACTCCTCGATGCTGCAGGAGGCCAGGTCGCTGGCTCATCCCGGTGCCGTGCGAGCGACGTCGTGGGCAAGCAGCGATGGCCGAGCGACCCTGGAGGCTCTGGTCGAGAACGAGCGGGCGTGGCTCAAGCTGCCGGAAGGGCAACGCGACATCAAGGTGTCGTTACCCGGGGGCCGAGCCTTGCCGGACTGGATCCAGCGTCCCTCGATCGGTCAGCTGCTGATCGAACGGCCGGCGGCGCTGGAAAAGGTGACGCTGGATATCGATAGTCGAGGCAGTGAAGGGAAAGCGCATCACTATCGCCTGGTGCTGGACCTGGACAAGGTCCGGCTGGAGGTGAGTGAAAGTGAGCCATCGTCCCCTGTTGCCGCGCCAGGCTTCAGCGAGCAACTCAGTCGGGCCCATGACCGGACGAATGACCTGGACCCGAATCTGCTTGAGGCGCTGGCGCTGCTGACCGAGCACGATTGACGGTTAGCCAGGCCGTCACAAGCAGGAAACTTGGCGGACAGGGGGCTTCCCTTGTCCGCCATGTCGTTACCGCCGTTGGATGTTGCCGCGTGCCTCAGGAGCGTCGATCGGCAGGCAGCCCGAGAAAGTTCTGGATGATGAAGAAGTGATCCTCGAACAGGCTTTCCGGCTCGAGTTCCGCCAGGGGTACCCAGCGCGCATGGTCGCCACCCTTAACGGGTTTCAGCCTCGGCAGGTTCTGATCCGGTCTCAGGGCAAAGTAGAAGGCTTCTGCCAGGGTTCGTCCACGCCAGCTTCGGTGCGGCTCGTCGAATAGCCGTTGACCGCGTAGTGATCCCTTGAGCACCGGCTCCGGCACCTTCAGCCGAATGCGTTCGCGCAGCTCGCGCAGGCAGGCGTCCATCAGTCGTTCCTGGGCGCTGATGAAGCCCCCGGGCAGGGCATAGAGTCCCTTGCCGGGTGCCGAGGTGCGCCGCACCAGCAGCACATGGCCCGACTGCACCACAACCGCACAGACGGTGACGAAGATCGGCGGGTAGGGTGCCTGGGCCCAGGCAGAACGGTACTGGTCGAGCAGTTGCTGTTCTTCTCCGAGCTGGCGGTAGGGCTTGCCGCTCATGAAGCGGCGGATATGTTCCACCACGCCCGGTGGAAGATCGTGGCTTGCGTTGGTGGAGAGATACTCCACCGCCGACCCCTCGGAGCGAAATAGCCGTTCTCGAATCTGGCTGGCAGAGATCGCTTCGACCAGCGGTACGCTCACCGACTCCCACTGTGGGAACAGTGACAGGTAGTAGCTCGACTGACCGCGGCTGGCGCCGATCAGCCCGATACGTGGTAACCGTGCGCTCTCGGGATGGGCTAGATCGCGCACCTTGCGCTGGACGTCGTGTACCCAGACATCGTCGTTGTACAGCGCATCCAGCAGCGGCACGATCTCGAGGCGAGCGTTGTCGTCCTCGTCGAAGGCGCTGCGCAGCATCTGGCGGCGTTCGTCGAAACGCCAGGGGTTTCGCAGTGAGCGCGCCTGCCACGCGGAGCCTACCAGCACGATGACCTGTCTGGCCTGCTTGAGGGCCGCCCGAATCACCGCCAGATGGCCGAGGTGCGGGGGCTGAAAGCGTCCGATGAACACCAGGCAGTCGAACTCGGTCTGCGGCGGAGAGGTGGCCAGATCGGTGGGCATGGAGGGCTCCTGGAAAACGTCGCCGCCATTATGGTGGCGCTGACTGGCAGGCGCAAACAGACCGGCGCAAACAGAGAGGCTCCCGAGCTAGATGAGTGAGGCTAGATGAAGGAGGCTTGATAAACCCGTCACGATGATCCGGTCGTGAGGAACTGGCAGCGCCTGGGCGTCGCGTTGGCGCATGTTCCTGCGTATACCGTCGGTGTTAGGTATGCTGAGAGCAACGATAATGACGAGGGAACGCCATGATCATTCAGTTTTTCGCCTTCTGGTGGGGGGTGCTGCGTCGCTCGGTGGCGTTGTGGCTGGAGCGCAACGCCTTCAGCTACGCCGGCTCGCTGGCGTTCTATACCCTGTTTTCGCTGGCGCCGACGGTAATCATCGCGGTAACGGTGATCGGTGTGGTGCTGGGCGAGGAGGCGGCACAGGGGCAAATCTTCGCCCAGTTGCAGGGCACCATGGGCCCCGAGGCGGCCACCGCCATCGAGCATGCCGTCGCCCAGTCGCGCATCCAGGAGTCCGGCCTGTTGCCGACGCTGCTGGGTTTTGCCGCGCTGGCGGTTGGTGCCACTACGGTGTTCGGCCAGATGCAGTTCTCCCTGAACACCATCTGGGGCGTCGCGGCACGCCCCAGCAGCAACAGTCTGTGGATCTTCGTCAAGAATCGCATGCTGTCACTGACGATCGTGCTGGCGATCGGCTTCATCCTGCTGGTGTCGGTGGGGCTCGGGGTGTTCGTCAGGGCGGCACTGAAGGCCGCCGATGATGTGCTGCCCTACGTCAGCCTGCTGACACGAGGGGTGGAGCTGCTGGTGTCGATCGGCGTGATCGCCGCGCTCTTTGCCACCATCTTCAAGGTGTTGCCCGATGTGGTGCTGCGCTGGCGCGACGTCATCGTCGGTGCGGTTGTCACGGCCTTGCTGTTCTCGATAGGGCGCACCGGTATCGCGCTGTATCTGGCCTACAACGCAACGGCCTCGACCTACGGCGCGGCGGGGTCGGTGGTGGTGGTACTACTGTGGGTCTACTACTCCTCGCTGATCCTGCTGTTTGGTGCTGCCTTTACCAAGGTCCATCTACTCGCCCGGCACAAGCCCATCATCCCACGCAACAGCGCCGTGCTGGTCAAGCAGGAACTGCTCGATCAGCAGAGCGTGCGTGCCCAGTTGAGCGCCGAAGAAGAACGGGAATTCGAGCAGGAGGCTCGCGAGCGTCAGCACGAGGCGGAGCTGGAGGCAGGTGAAACGGAGACTGCCGGCACGGCGGAGAGTCGTCAGGCCAACGAAGATGACGAGGTCCACGTCGATGATACGGTTCACGATGCCGATGTCGCCAGAGAGGAACCAATGGACGAGCAGCAGGAGGCAGCCACGATGTCCGATGACACCCTATGCCTGGAGGCCCTGGTGGAAGGGCGAGTACAGGGCGTGAGCTATCGCTTTGCCACCAGGCAGCAAGCCGAGGCCGAAGGACTTGCAGGGTATGCGCGCAATCTGCCGGACGGCAGTGTCGAGGTATTGCTGTGTGGACCTCGTGACGCGGTGGAACGAGTCGCCGACTGGCTTGAATATGGGCCCGAGCAGGCCGAAGTGACCCAGGTCACGACCCGTGAGGTAACGCTGGATAAGCCGCCGAGGGATTTCACGACGGGCTAGAGCCTGTGCGAAAAGTGCCCGGGGTCGTCGACCCCGGCTGCTTGACGTGAAAGATTCAGAGGGAAAGGAGCCCCGGGCGGGCACGACGGATAATGTCGAGGGACAGTGTCGAGGGACAATGTCGTGCCCGCCCGGGGCTTTTTGCTGGCTTGAGTCGTTCAGTCCAGCGCGGTCGCCGGCTCGGTTCAGGCCAGGGTGTCCGCGATCCAGTCGCTGACGGCCTTGCCGTCTACCTTCATGCAGACGTCGACCACGGGTGTCTGCGACCAGCGGTCGGCGATAAAGCCTCTGCCTTCCGGCGCGAGGATGGTCTGCCCCTCGGCCGGCCCTTCGGTGACCACACCCAGGTGGCCGCGGGTGGTCTCGAACAGGTCCGGGCGCAGTAGCCAGGCCAGGGCCACACTGTCATGGGGGCAGCAGCCGTCGATGCCGAGGGCTTCACGATAGAAGGCGCGATAGAAGTCGTAGCTGCCGGCCAGAATCTTGCCGAGCTCGCCCTGGCCTGCCTCGATGCGGGCCATGTGTTCCGGCGTCAGGATGCAGCGATGGGTCACGTCGAGCCCCACTAGGGTCAGCGGCCAGTCGGCGGTCAGTACGCGCTGCGCGGCGTGGGCATCGTTGAAGATGTTGGCTTCTGCCACCGGGGTGACGTTGCCGCCTTCGCGAATGGAGCCGCCCATGATGACCACCTGCTTGACCAGGCGGGTGATCTCGGGGTCCAGCTGCAGCGCTGCGGCAAGGTTGCCCAGAGGGCCGACCGCCACCAGGGTGACCTCGCCCGGACGCTGGCGCACGGTGTCGACGATAAACTGGGCGGCGCTGCGAGCATCGGCCTGTCCCTTGACCTCGGGCAGGGGGATATTGCCCAGGCCGTTGTCGCCATGGATATGCTTGGGTGCCGGATGACGAGGCTTGACCATGGGGCAGGCCGAGCCCTGGGCCACCGGCACCGGCTGGCCAGCGATCTCGCCGAGCAGCAGGGCATTGTGGGTCGCCGTCTCGATGTCGACGTTGCCGAAGGTGGTGGTCATGCCGAGCAGCTCAATGTCGGGATGGCGCAGGGCGATGGCGATGGCCTGGGCGTCGTCGACGCCCGGGTCGGTATCGAAGATGATCGGGGTGCTCACGGAAGCTCCTGTGATTGGCCTGAAGGTCTCAACGGATGGCATGCTGGCCGCTCGCCAGCGCTGTGTCGACCTCGTCGCGGGTCGGAATGCTGGCGGCCGCGCCCTGCCGCTGAACGCCGAGGGCGGCGGCGGTGGAGGCCAGCGCCAGGCAATCCGCCACGGTCTTTTGTTCCTGCATCGCGGCCAGATAGTAGCCGATGAAGGTGTCCCCGGCGGCGGTGGTGTCAACCGCCTCGACCCGACTCGCCGCTTGGAACTGGCGTTGTCCGCCGTGCTGATGCCAGGCGCCTTCGCCGCCGAGCGTCAGCACCAGTTGGGTGCTGGGCAGGCGCTCGGAAAGGGCGGTGAGCAAGGCGTCGGCATCGGTATCCTCTGCAACACCGGCCAGCCAGGCGGCCTCGCCCCGATTGACGAAAAGGAGATCGCACCGGTCGAGCGGCAGGTCCAGCACGGCGTCGCTCATCGGCGCCGGGTTGAAGGCGATGTTCAGTCCCTTTTCATGTCCGAGCCGGATGGCATCGGCCAGGGCGCTGCATTCATTCTGCAGCAGCAGCCAGTCGCCGGCCTGAGTGCCCTCCATCAGCCTGGAAAGGTCGTCGGCCGCGTGATGGTGGTTGGCTCCGGGGAACAGCAGGATGGCGTTCTCTGCGCCGTCGTCGACCTGGATGATGGCGTGGCCGGAGGGGGCGGCCACCTCGGCAATACCATTGACGTCGACCCCGGCATCGGCAAGCTGCTGGCTGGCCCAGCCATCCTGGGCATTCAGGCTACCCCAGTGAGCCACCTGACCACCGGCCTTGGCCAGCGCGAGCGACTGGTTGGCTCCCTTGCCTCCAAGGCCGACTCGGTGCTCATGACTCGCCAGGGTTTCCCCCGGGCGAACGAGATGGGGAACGCGATAGACATGGTCGAGATTGATCGACCCGTAGTTGTACAGCATGGGGTGTCCGATGAGGGGGTGGGCTCAGCGCGAAGTATCGGAGTGATGCCGGGCGGACGCAAGGGTGCAACCGCCATCGACAACGAGGCTGTTACCTTGTTTCCAATGTTATACCGTTATCTTGGTTAGACCAGTACACGAACGTGCCAATTGCATTGGTGTGTTAATCATAGGCGATGAGGACAGGCCGTTGGGAAGCTTTGCATTCGCTAAACTCGCCCGAACATGCCGATCAGGGGTGCGATAGCGTTGCCTAAGCGTGGCGAGAGCTTGGCATCGGCGTGACGATAACGTTGTATCAGCGTGACGAAAGCCTGGAGAGAGCGCAGCAAGGGGCAGGGTGGCAAGAATGACCTGGTGTCAGGCGGGCACGGTCTGCTGTGCCCGCCATGGACGGCGTCAGCTCTCTTGCGCAGCGTTCCGCAGATTGTCGACGGTCAGCTTGACGATGTTCTGTCGCGCTTCAGGGGTGATCCAGGCGCTGTGCGGGGTGACCAGCAGGTTCAGGCGCGGCGACTCGTTGACTGCGTCAATCAGGGCGTGGCCATCACGAGGCGGCTCCGCGGGAAGGACATCGACGGCAAGGCCTCCCAATTGCCCTTCGCGCAGGGCGGCCAGAGCGGCTTCTTCATCGATCACTCCACCCCTGGCGCAGTTCACCAGCAGGGCGCCTTTCTTGATGGTCTTGAGGTTGTCGGCGTTGAGCAGATGACGACTGTGTTCGGTCAATGGGCAATGCAGGCTGACCACGTCGGCCTCGGGCAGCAGCTCGGCCAGTGCCGGGCGCCGGTCATTGGCCTCGTTGCCTGGACGCGCGCTGAAGCTCACCCGCATGCCGAACGCCTCGGCCAGGCCGGCCACCTTGGAGCCCAGTTCACCCTGTCCCACCAGCACCAGATGCTTGCCTTCGAGTTGCAGGGTCGGGTGGTCCATCAGACAGAAGAAAGGGCTCTCACCCCAGCGGCCCTCGGCCACGTCGCGCTGGTACTGCGGCAGGCGAGTGGCCAGGGCGAGGATCAGCATCAGGGTATGCTGGGCGACACTGGCGGTTCCGTAGGCGTTGACGTTGTCGACGCGGATGCCACGCTCTTTCGCCACCTCCATGTCGATATTGTTGGTGCCGGTGGCCAGTACGCAGATATGCCGCAAGGAGGGCAGGGCGTTCAACGTATCGGCATCCAGCACCACCTTGTTGACGATGGCGACGTCGGCGCCGGCCAGCCGTTCACGCGCCTCGGCGGGAGTGCTGGTGGGGTGAACCTCGAGGCTCTCGAGCTGCTCGCGCAGCGGTGCCAGGTCGATATCGGTGCCCAGGCTGTCGGCGTCCAGTAATACAGCTTTCATCGCTTCTCCTGTTGTGTTTGGTGGGTGTGGTGAGTCTGGTGGCGAAGATCGGTGCACAGGGCTGGGCCTTGAGGCGCTCAGCACGCTATAATGCGCCCCTTTGATTTGGGCTTGGAATTGCTGTTGGCCGGCCCTATATCGCATGTCGGGATCGGAAGCGGCGTGATCGAGGGTGTGTCAGGCAGATCAGACGCCGGCTTCCCGCCCCGCAGGACCAATGCGAACGGAGACCTAGAACCATGCCCATCTACGAATATCAGTGCAAGGCCTGTGGCCATCGGCTGGAGAAGCTGCAGCGCATGAGCGCCGCTCCCTTGACCGACTGCCCGGCCTGCGAAGCTCCCGAACTGAACCGCCTGGTCTCGGCGGCTGGCTTCCGTCTTGCGGGTGGCGGCTGGTACGAGACCGACTTCAAGACCGGTGGCACCAAGAAGAATCTGGCGGGTGACAGTGGCGGAGGCGGTGCCTCCTCCGGTGGTGGCTCCGCTTCCGGTGACGGCGCCGCTGCCTGATCCAACGAATTGCCTTTACCTTCACGCAACATGACAGGAACCAACATGCGCAGCCATTATTGCGGCCAGCTCAACGAAACCCTGGTGGACCAGACGGTCAGCCTGTGCGGCTGGGTACACCGCCGCCGTGACCACGGTGGGGTGATCTTCCTCGACCTTCGCGATCGTGACGGTATCGCCCAGGTCGTGGTCGACCCCGATACCGCCGAGGCCTTCGCCAATGCCGACCGCGCCCGCAGCGAGTACGTGCTGCGCATCCAGGGCCGAGTGCGCATGCGTCCCGAGGGAACCCAGAACCCGAACATGCCGACCGGCCTGATCGAGGTGCTGGCCAAGGAAGTGGAGGTGCTCAACACCGCCGCCACGCCGCCGTTCCAGCTCGACGAGCACGGCAAGGTGGGTGAGGAAATTCGCCTCAAGCACCGCTACATCGACCTGCGTCGCCCGGAGATGATCGAGAAGCTGCGTCTGCGCTCTCGCATCTCCCATAGCGTGCGGGCCTTCCTCGAAGGCGAGGGCTTCCTCGACATCGAGACGCCGGTGCTGACCCGGGCGACCCCGGAAGGTGCACGTGACTATCTGGTGCCGAGCCGGACCCACGCCGGCAGCTTCTTTGCACTGCCGCAGTCGCCTCAGCTGTTCAAGCAGCTGCTGATGGTGGCGGGCTTCGATCGCTACTACCAGATCGCCAAGTGCTTCCGTGACGAGGACCTGCGCGCCGACCGTCAGCCGGAATTTACCCAGATCGACCTCGAGGCCTCCTTCGTCGAAGAGGCCGACATCATGCGCATCACCGAGTCCATGGTGCAGGGCCTGTTCAAGGACGTGCTCGACGTGGATCTCGGCGAGTTCCCGCGCATGACCTGGCATGAGGCGATGCATCGTTTCGGCTCCGACAAGCCGGACCTGCGCATCCCGCTGGAGCTGACCGATGTCGATGACCTGATGAAGGAGGTGGACTTCAAGGTCTTCTCCGGTCCGGCCAACGCCGATGACGGCCGTGTCGCCGCACTCAAGGTCAGCGGTGGCGCCAAGCTGTCGCGCAAGGAAATCGACGAGTACACCAAGTTCGTCGGTATCTACGGCGCGCGGGGCCTTGCCTGGATCAAGGTCAACGAGCGTGCCAAGGGCATCGAGGGCCTGCAGTCGCCGATCGTCAAGTTCATGGAAGGGGTGATCGAGACCCTGCTGGATCGTGTGGGTGCCGAAGACGGTGACATCATCTTCTTTGGTGCCGACAAGGCGCGCATCGTCAACGAGGCGCTGGGGGCTCTGCGGGTCAAGCTGGGTGAGGATCTCGATCTCTACACCCAGCCCTGGGCGCCGCTGTGGGTCGTCGACTTCCCGATGTTCGAGGCCGACGACAACGGTCGCCTGAGCCCGCTGCATCACCCCTTCACCTCGCCGGCGTGCAGCCCCGAGGAGCTCAAGGCCAACCCGGCCGAGGCCCTGTCGCGTGCCTATGACATGGTGCTCAACGGGACGGAGCTGGGTGGCGGTTCGATCCGTATCCACGATCAGGCCATGCAGAGCGTGGTATTCGAGATCCTGGGTATCGGTGAAGAAGAAGCCCGCGAGAAGTTCGGCTTCCTGCTGGACGCGCTGCACTACGGTGCGCCGCCCCACGGTGGTCTGGCTTTCGGTCTCGATCGTCTGGTCATGCTGATGACCGGCGCTCGTACCATCCGTGAGGTCATCGCCTTCCCCAAGACCCAGAGTGCGGCCTGTCTGATGACCGACGCCCCTGGCGAGGTCAGCAACGACCAGCTCAAGGATCTGAGTATCCGCCTGCGTCAGAAGGCCAAGCCCGAAGCCGGCGAATAACGCTAGGCTATCGCGCTGTACCGAAAAACCCCCGCCCATCGGCGGGGGTTTGTCGTTGATGGGAGATCAGCCCAGCAGCCTGGACAGTGGTGACGGCAAGGAAGACGCCGCGCGACGGGCCAGCGACGGAAGGGTGGTGAGAGGCGATAGAGGCGATAGAGGCGATAGAGGCGTGAGCGGTGAGCCACCATGAGGCTCGGTCAGATGCTGTCCGATCATTCTACGCGCCGGTGCCAGTCGGTCACCAAGGCGCAGCCCCAGGTGACGGACCATTCGTGCCGGCACTCCGTCATCGGTGTAGAGGCCAACGATGGCCTGGGTGGCTTGATACAGCGGCCAGGTGGCCAGCCGATGCTCGCGCTCGTAGCGCTTCAGCAGTTGCGGGTCGGCGATGTCCTGTCCGAGTTGGTGGGCACGGATCAGCCGGCGGGCCAGGCGGTGCTGACTCTGGGCGCCAAAGTTGAAGCCGTGTGCCGTCACCGGATGCATGCCCACCGCGGCGTCACCGACCAGGGCAAAGCGTTCGGCCACGAAGCGCTCTGCGTAGGCGCTTACCAGGGGATAGACGTGGGTCTCTCCCTCCAGGGTCATGGCGCCGAGCCTGCGTCCGTAGCGATGGGTCAACGCCTGCGACAGTGCCTCGGGCGGCAGCGCGGTAAGCTCCGACATCTGCTGGCTGGGCAGGGTCACCACCGCCGACGACAGGTGTTCGTGCAAGGGCAACAACGCCAGGGTCTGGCCGTGGTCGAACCACTCCCAGGCAGACTGGTCATGGGCGCGTTGGTGGCGAACCCGACACACCAGCATGCTGCGGCCGTTATCGCGCATGCGCGCAGCGATGCCCATCTGACGGCGGGATTCGGAGAAGCGACTGTCCGCGGCCACCGCCAGACGTGCCGACAGTCGAGCACCGTCTTCCAGTGCCAGACGCGCCGCACCGGGGTCGCTGGTGATGCTTTGCAGCGCCGAGAAGTGCCAGTCGATGCCGTCCATGCGTTCGGCTTCCTCGAAGGCGGCGCGGCGTATCAGTTGGTTCGGCACCATGAAGCCCAGTGGTCGATCGTCGCCGGAGTCGAAGTCCATGGCAAAGGACGACTGTCCGTTGAACACCTTGGCATGTGTCAGCGGCGCCACCTCGTGCTGGGGGATCCGCTGCCACACACCAATGTCGGCAAGCAGGTCGCAGGATGCCTGGGTCATGGCGATCTCGCGCCCATCGGGCCTGGGTTCGGCCAGTCGAGGGCGATCGATTCGATCGATCAGTGCCACACTCAAGCCGGCACCGGCCAGTGCTCGCGCCAGGCATAGGCCCACTGGCCCTGCACCAATGATGGCCACATCCTTCATTCGTCACTCCTGAGCTGGATTCGCTGGTGAGCTGCACGCGCGGTAGAATGCGCGATAAATCAAGCGCCCGACGCTAGCACAACGGGTGATCAGGTGGCGGGCTATGTGGCGCGCCTTTGATCCAGCGCCGGGTTCAGGTGCTTTTGGCAGGCTCCTTCAGGGCCTTGTCTTCCAATATCGCCCGGCGACGTGCGAAGCGTCGGCTTCCAGCAACCAACGGGATGCACCATGGCAGGACATAGCAAGTGGTCGAACATCAAGCATCGCAAGGCCGCCCAGGATGCCAAGCGCGGCAAGATATTCTCCAAGCTGATCCGCGAGCTGGGCGTGGCCGCTCGTCAGGGCGGGCCCGAACCCGCTGACAATCCGCGTCTGCGGGCCGCCATCGACAAGGCCCTGTCCAACAACATGACCAAGGACACGATCCAGCGGGCGGTGGATCGCGGGGCAGGGCAGAATGATGGCGATGACATGGAGGAGATCACCTACGAGGGCTATGGTCCGGAAGGCGTCGCCATCCTGGTGCAGTGTATGAGCGACAACCGCAATCGAACTGTCTCAGATGTGCGACACGCGTTTTCCAAGCATGGCGGTAACCTGGGCACCAGCGGATCGGTCGCCTTCATGTTCCATCACCAGGGGCGACTGACCCTGGCACCGGGAACCTCCGAGGAGGCAGCCATGGCGGCCACCCTGGAGGCAGAGCCCGAGGATATCCTGACCGACGAAGACGGCAGCCTTGAGGTGGTGACATCACCGGAGCGCTTCGGTGCCGTCAAGGATGCCCTGCTGGCCGCGGAGCTTGAGCCCGTCTACAGCGACGTCGGACTCTTCGCCGATACCACCACGCCCATCGAGGATGCCGATCTCGCGCGCCGTGTGCTCGCCCTGATCGATCACCTCGAAGACCTCGATGACGTGCAAAATGTTTTCACCAATGCGGACTTCAATGATGCCATTCTTGCCGAACTGGAGCGCTGACCTGCCGGGGAACTCGGCATGATCGTGCTGGGGATCGATCCTGGCTCGCGTATCACCGGCTACGGGGTACTCGACGCCAGCGAGCGGCAGCCGCGCTACATCGCCAGTGGCTGCATCCGCCTCAAGGATGAGTCCCTGGCCCAGCGTCTGGCGCAGGTCTATGCCGGGATCAGCGAGTTGATCGGGATCCACCGTCCCGCGGCCTTCGCGATCGAGCAGGTGTTCATGTCGAAAAATGCCGACTCTGCACTGAAACTGGGCCAGGCGCGGGGTGCCGCCATCGTCTGCGCCGCCAATCACGGCCTGGATGTGCACGAGTATGGGCCGCGCCAGATCAAGCAGGCGGTCACCGGCAGCGGTGGTGCCGACAAGACCCAGGTGCAGCACATGATCACGGCGACGCTGGGACTGTCCGGCACGCCCCAGGCGGACGCCGCCGATGCTCTGGGAATCGCCCTGACGCACTGCTACGCGTCACGTGGCTTGATCACCCAGGGCTCCTTCGGTGGGCGCTCCAGCGGCTCCAGGGGGGGCGGCAAGGGGACGTCCTGGCGCCAGTATCGTCCCTAGGCGCTGTCCGAAAAGTCGACGAGCGAAGGTTAGACAAGGCAAAAATCGGTGAGAAAGCGCAGTTTACGGGGTGTAAATGAGCATTTTGACCGGGCTGGCGCACCAGACGATTTTTAACGCCGTATTACCGAGCGCAGGCACTTTTCAGACAAGCCCTAGGTTTTTTTACGCTGATGCGTCGGGTTGTTGTTGCTGCATCGGCTGACGTTCAGGCTGTCGCAAAGTGGCGACGGAAGCATTATCGAACAGCGTTTGTTTGTGCTGGCGGGGCCCAGGCTGCCACCGTATAGTGGGATGCAAGGTACGCTTGCAGGGTAGCCGCTCCCGCGATTCGTGACCGCCGTCTCAGGTACACTGGCGATCACTTTTACCGCCGAGATCAAGGAAGTATTCGCGCCATGATTGGACGCATCACGGGCACACTGCTCGAAACCCAACCACCCTGGCTGGTGGTCGACGTCAATGGCGTCGGCTATGAGATGGAAGCCTCCATGACCACCCTGGTCGCCCTGCCGGGCGCCGGGGAGCGGGTGTCGCTGTACACCCATCTGACCGTGCGCGACGATGCCCATCTGCTGTATGCCTTTGCCCGCGAGCAGGAGCGCGCGCTATTTCGCGCGCTGATCAAGGTCAACGGTATCGGCCCCAAGCTGGCCCTGGCGATACTCTCCGGCATGGACGAGGACGCCTTCATCCGCTGCGTGATGGAAGACGACGTCAAGGCGCTGACACGTCTGCCTGGCGTCGGCAAGAAGACGGCCGAACGTCTGGTGATCGAGATGCGTGATCGCTTTCCCCACTGGCAGCATCCCGATAGCCTGCCGCTCGAAGGGAACGCTCAGCCGTCCACACCGGTATCCGGCAAGACGGCATTGGCTGACGCCGAGGCGGCGCTGGTCAGTCTGGGCTACAAGCCCACCGAGGCAAGCCGCATGTTGTCCGGTCTCGAGGATGAGGGCAGCACCGAAGCCATGATCAAGGCGGCGTTGGCGCGCCGCATGGCGGGTTGACCATGATCGATACCGACCGACTGATTGCTGCCGATCCGCAGGAAGGAGAAGGGCGGGTGGACCACGCCATCCGCCCCAGGCGCCTGGCCGACTATATCGGCCAGCCCCGGGTCAGGGAACAGCTCGAGATCTTCATCCATGCCGCCCGGGCCCGGGACGAGAGTCTCGACCACACCCTGGTATTCGGCCCGCCTGGACTCGGCAAGACCACCCTGGCCAATATCATCGCCACCGAGATGGGCGTGGGCCTGACCTCGACCTCCGGGCCGGTGCTCGAGCGTGCCGGCGACCTGGCCGCCATGCTTACCAATCTCAAGGCCGGTGACGTCCTGTTCATCGACGAGATCCATCGACTTTCGCCGGTGGTGGAAGAGATCCTCTATCCCGCCATGGAAGACTTCCAGCTGGATATCGTCATCGGTGAGGGCCCGGCCGCACGCTCGATCAAGCTCGACCTGCCCCCCTTTACCCTGGTCGGGGCGACCACCCGAGCCGGGCGTCTGACGTCACCGCTGCGTGATCGTTTCGGTATCGTGCAGCGCCTCGAGTTCTATGCCATCGACGAGCTGACCGAGATCGTGGCACGCTCGGCGCGCCTGCTCGAGGTACACACCGACACGGACGGCGCCCGTGAGGTGGCCAGGCGCTCCCGTGGCACGCCACGTATCGCCAACCGGCTGCTGCGGCGGGTTCGCGATTTCGCCGAGGTCAAGGCGGCAGGGCGCATCACCGCCGAGGTGGCCGACCAGGCGCTTAACATGCTCCACGTTGACCACCATGGCCTCGACCATATGGACCGTCGCCTGCTGCTGGCGATGCTCGAGAAGTTCGACGGTGGCCCGGTGGGGGTGGATTCACTGTCGGCGGCCATCGGCGAGGAGCGCGACACCATCGAGGACGTGATCGAACCCTACCTGATTCAGCAAGGTCTGATGATGCGCACCGCACGAGGCCGGGTGGTGACGCGCCAGGCCTGGACCCATTTCGGCATGGCCCCTGACGACCAGGCCTTCGACGCTTCCAACGACTGACCCGAGACGAGGATTTCCGTGAACGACTCCATGTCTATTCCCCATCTGATCATGAACGCCAGCGGCGTGGTGCAATTTGTCATGCTGCTGCTGATGATCGGTTCCGTGCTTTCCTGGATTGTGGTGTTCCAGCGCAGCTTTGTGATGCGCCGTGCACGCAAGGCGCATCGCGCCTTCGAGGACCGCTTCTGGTCCGGCGTCGACCTCAACGAGCTGTATCGAGACGCCCCGGCCGAAGGCGAGACCCAGGGCGCCGAGCACATCTTTCGCGCCGGCTTTCGCGAGTTCAATCGGTTGATGCCGAAGACCCGCAGCCCCCAGGCGATCCTCGACGGCGTCCAACGCAGCATGCGGGTGGCCTGGTCACGTGAAGAAGAGCGCCTGAACCTGCACCTGGTGTTCCTCGCCACGGTGGCCTCGGCCAGCCCCTATATCGGCCTGTTCGGCACCGTCTGGGGCATCATGGGCTCCTTCCAGTCGCTGTCGATGGCCCAGCAGGCGACCCTGGCCACGGTGGCACCATGGATCGCGGAGGCGCTTGTCGCGACCGCCATGGGCCTGTTTGCAGCGATCCCCGCGGTCATCTTCTATAACCGCCTGTCGGCCGAATCGTCGCGCCTGCTGGGTAAGTACGAAGACTTTGCCGAGGAGTTCCACTCCATCCTGCACCGCAACCTGCAGGGCCGGCCCGACGCCGGCGCCGCCTGATCAAGGAGACGCCGCATGCTTGGACCCTTCAATCGCCGTGGGCGCAGCAAGCCCATGGGGGAAATCAATGTGGTCCCCTTTATCGACGTCATGCTGGTGCTGCTGGTGATCTTCATGATCACCGCGCCGATGCTGACCCAGGGGGTCAAGGTCGACCTGCCTCAGGCGACCTCGGAGCCGATCGAGGACACCGAAGACACCGACCCGATCATCGTCTCGGTGGACAAGGAAGGGCAGTACTTCATCAGCCTCGGTGGCGACGAGACCCAGGTCAGCCTGGACGAGTTGAGTGACCGGGTGGTCATTCTGCTCGAGCGCAATCCCGGCACGCCGGTGATGGTGCGGGGTGATCGCAACGTCTCCTACGGCCAGGTGGTGACCTTGATGAGCACGCTGCAGGTGGCCGGCGTCGCCAACGTCGGGTTGATCTCCGAACCCCCGCCCCAGGACGGTTAGGAGCGCTCATGGCGAAACCACAGCGGCGAAATACACTTAAGCGTTCCGCCGGGCAAGTTGGCTATGGTCTGCCGACGGTGCTGGCCGTTGCCCTGCACCTGGGTATCCTGGTCATCAGTGTGATCAAGTGGCCGAGCAGTGAACCCGAGGCGCCCAACAACGCCATCGTGCAGGCTACCCTGATCAGCACCGAGACACGTACCGATCAGGCCCAGCAGGCGGCCGAGGCACGCACCCGCGCGGCCGAACGTCAGGCTCAGGAAGAAGCCGAGCGCCAGGCCCAGGAGGAGGCCGAACGTCAGGCCCGCGAGGCCGCAGAGCAGCAGGCCGCCGAAGAGGCCGAGCGCCAGGCGGCAGAACAACAGGCTCAGCAGGAAGCCGAGCAGCAGGCAAGGGAAGAAGCTGCCGAACAAGCCCAGGCGGAAGCCGAACGGCGGGCCGCCGAGGCCGAAGCCGCCGCCCAACGCAAGGCCGAAGAGGAAGCCGAGCGTGAAGCCGCTCGCCAACAGGCCGAGCAAGAGCGCCAGGCCGAAGCCGAGCGACGTCGTCAGGAAGAGGCGGCGCGACAGCAGGAGGCCGAACGACAGGCCCGCGAGGCAGCCGAGCAGCAGGCAAGAGAGGAGGCTGAGCGCAAGGCACAGGAAGAAGCCGAACGTCAGGCCCGCGAGGCAGCCGAGCAGAAAGCAAGAGAGGAAGCCGAGCAGCAGGCAAGAGAGGAAGCCGAGCGCAAGGCACTGGAAGAGGCCGAACGTCAGGCCCGCGAGGCAGCCGAGCAGAAGGCAAGAGAGGAAGCCGAACGTCAGGCCCGCCAGGAAGCGGAACGCAAGGCACAGGAAGAAGCCGAGCGCCAGGCCCGTGAGGCCGCCGAACAGAAGGCCAGAGAAGAGGCCGAGCGGCAGCTTCAGCGGATCATCGAGGGTGATTCCAGTGCCGTCTCCAACGCCGAGCAGGGGAACGAGGCCGCCAATGGCTTTATCCAGCTGGTACGACGAGCGGTGGAGCAGGCCTGGGTCATCCCGCCCAATGTGGGCGACGGCACCACCGCCGAGGTACAGGTCAGGTTGGGGCCCTCGGGTGAAGTATTTGCTGCAACGGTCACACGTTCGAGCGGAAACGCCGCCTTCGACAACTCCGCCATCCAGGCGGTGGAGTCTGCTGCTCCGTTCACCGAACTGCGAGACCTTCCCAGCGGCGTGCAACGCGACTATCGTCAATTCAATCTGCGATTCAGACCGGGAGACATTCGCTGATGAGAGCCTTGAATGCGAGTTGGTGGACCAGGAGGGTCAGCATGACCGTCGCTCACACGAGCCTTGCCAAGCGTCTGCTTGCTGTTGTGGCAGGCATGCTGGTATGGCTGGCCGGGCCAGCGGCCCAGGCCGATCTGACCATCGATATCACCCGCGGCAACGAAAGGGCCACACCGATCGCGGTGGTGCCCTTCGCCGACCAGGCGGGTGGGCTACCGGAGGATATCGCCCAGGTCGTCTCCGATGACCTGGAGCGCAGCGGCTACTTCGAACCGTTGCCGCGCTCAGAAATGTTCAACCAGCCCTCGAGCAGCGAAGAGGTCACCTACGGTGACTGGCGCAGTCTCGACTCGCGCTACCTGGTGGTCGGCAGCACCAGTCAGGAGGGTGGCCAGGTCAAGGTGCGCTTCGAGCTTCTCGACGTCAGTGGCGAGACCCGGCTGCTGGGCGAGACGGTCACGGCATCGAGTTCCGATCTGCGCGGCGCGGCGCACTATATCAGTGACCAGATCTTCGAGGAGATCACCGGAATTCGTGGCGCCTTCTCGACCCGCATCGCCTATGTCACCTCGCAGGGGGTGGGCGACAACACCCAGTACGGGCTCTATGTGGCCGACGCCGATGGGCGCAACAGCCAGCAGGTCCTGACGTCCGATGAACCGATCATGTCACCGGCCTGGTCGCCGGATGGCGGCAAGCTGGCCTATGTGTCCTTCGAGACCGAACGGCCGGCCATCTACGTGCAGAATCTGGCCACCGGTCAGCGCGTCAAGCTGACCGACTTCGAGGGGCTCAACAGCGCACCGAGCTGGTCGCCGGATGGTCGTCGCCTGGCGATGGCGCTGTCCCGGGACGGCCAGCCCGAGATCTACGTGATGGATATCGGCTCGCGCAACGTTCAGCGTGTCACCAACTCCTCGAGCATCGAAACCGAGCCGGCCTGGGCGCCGGACGGCCGCTCCCTGATCTTCACCTCGGACCGCTCGGGCGGCCCCCAGATCTATCGCCAGAGCGTGTCCGGTGGTGAGGCCGAGCGTCTGACCTACACCGGCAACTACAATGCTCGTGGTCGCCTGTCGCCGGATGGCGAAACGCTGTTCTTGATCCACCGCGGCAACAATGGCTATCAGGTGGCCAAGCAGGACCTCGAGAGCGGGCGTCTGGTGGAAATCAGTGATGCCCAGCAGGCCGAATCTCCCAGTATCGCGCCCAATGGCACCATGGTAATCTTCGCCACCCAGCAGGGTAGCACCGGGGTGCTGGGAGCGGTCACCGCCGATGGACGTGCGCAGTTCCGTCTGCCCGCCGCCCAGGGCGATGTCCGTGAGCCGGCCTGGTCCCCGTTTCTGAACTGATTCGACGGCCATATGCCGATGAATCGACTTTGATGCATCACGCAAGGAGAGTGACACGATGTTTCTCAAGCCCTACGCCCGTTCGCTGGCCATCGCCGCTTCCCTGGCCGTTCTGGCTGGCTGTTCCAGCACCGGCGGCACCCAGGACGGCAGCGCCGCAGGCACCGGTACCGGCGGTACCATGGGTGGCACCGGCGTCGGTACCGGCACCGCCGGCAGCGGCCAGGTCAGCGGCTCCGGCTATGGCACCGACGGTGCCGGCCAGATGGCCGACGGCCGCATCCCGGAAGTGCGCACCATCTACTTCAACTACGACAGCGACGCCATCCGTCCCGAGTTCGAATCGGTGGTCAACGCCCACGCCCAGTACCTGAGCAGCAACCCCAACGCCTCCGTCGTGCTGCAGGGCCACACCGACGAGCGCGGTACCCGCGAGTACAACCTCGCGCTTGGCGAGCGTCGTGCCGGGTCCGTCGAGCGCTACCTGCGCCTGCAGGGCGTCAATCCCTCGCAGATGGAAGTGGTGAGCTACGGCGAAGAGCGCCCCGCAGCTCGCGGCAGCAACGAGGATGCCTTTGCACAGAACCGCCGTGTGGTCTTTGCTTACTGAAAGCCACTGACGTCGGACGTGGGAGAAGTCAATGAGACACAGTCTTAAGGGACTGTGCGGCGCGGGAGCCCTGGTGCTCCCGTTGTCCGTCATGGTACCCGCCATCCTGTCACCTGCACTGGCTCAGCAGCCGGTCGTCAGAGACCTCAGCGGTGGCAACAGCTTTTACGATCAGACGGCCACCCAGGCCCAGGCCAGCGGCAATCTCGCACTGTTCAACCAGGTCGAGCAGCACCAGCGCGAGCTGCGAGAATTGCGCGGGCAGATCGAAGAACTGCGCTACCAGCTCGATCAGCTCAAGCAGCAGAGTCGCCAGCAGTACATGGACCTCGATCAGCGCATGTCCGAGTTGCCACGCCAGGCAGCGCCGCCAAGCGCCCCGAGTGAAGCAACGGAGCCGCCGAGCGAATCCGCAGACAGCAGCGGCAGCGGAGCATCCTCATCGTCCTCTGGCCAGGCCAGCGATGATGCCAGGGAGGCCTATCAGTCGGCGTTCTCCAAGGTGCAGTCGCGAGACTTCGATCAGGCGATCAGCGACTTCGATACCTTCGTCGATCGTTATCCCGACTCCAGCCTGACCGCCAACGCCTACTACTGGCTCGGTGAATTGCATTCGGCACAGTCGTCCTTTGGCGATGCCGCCGTTGCCTTCGAGACCGTACTGGACCGTTTTCCCGACAGCAGCAAGGTTCCCGATGCCATGTACAAGCTGGGACTGCTGAAAGCGCGGCAGGGAGATACCGAAGGCGGCCACGCACTTCTGGAATCCGTCCAGCAGGACTATCCTGACAGCAATGCGGCGTCTCTTGCCGATGACTATTTGCGTCAGGCCGGGGCCTGATCAAGGAAGCGCCATGACCGAGTGCAAGATTGACTACCAGGCACCTGAAGACCTGCTCAAGGATCGCATTCTGCTGGTGACCGGTGCCGGAGACGGCATCGGGCGCACCGCGGCGATCGAATACGCACGTCGCGGGGCCACCGTGATTCTGCTGGGCCGCACCACCGCCAAGCTCGAGAAGGTGTATGACGAGATCGAGGCCGCCGGAGGCCCGCAACCGGCGATCTTTCCGTTGAACTTCGAAGGGGCGACGCTCAAGGATTACCACGATATGGCCGAAGCGCTGGACAAGGAGTTCGGCCGGCTCGACGGTATCCTGCACAACGCCGGGCAGCTAGGGCGGATCACTCCGTTCGAGCAGTACAATCCGGAACTGTGGGATCAGGTCATGCAGGTCAACATCAACGGGCCCATCTGGATGACCCAGGCGCTGTTGCCACTGCTGACCAAGTCTGCCGACGCCTCGGTGATCTTTACCTCGTCGAGCGTTGGCCGCAAGGGGCGGGCCTACTGGGGCGCCTATTCGGTCTCCAAGTTCGCCACCGAAGGCTTTGCCCAGGTACTGGCCGAGGAGATCGATCATCTGGGGACCCTGAGGATCAACACCCTCAACCCCGGGGCGACCCGCACCGCCATGCGCAAGAGCGCCTACCCGGGCGAGGACCCCATGAGCCTGCGGACCGCAGAGGACATCATGCCGACCTATCTGTGGCTGATGGGCCCTGACAGCAAGGGCCGCAACGGGGAAGCCTTCGACGCCCAGCCGCCGAGAAGCTGACGTCACAGGCAAGCGAAGCGAGCAACGAGCGTTGCAAAAGGAACGGCGAGCCGATCGGCCCGCCGTTCCTTGCGTCTCACCGCCGAAACTGCCGATCCCGCCCCCAGCGCCAGCGAAGCTCAGGTCGCGCCTCGCGTCGTCGTGCAGGGCCTCGTCGACCTCTGGCATCCAGCAACGTCTCAGTGGCCTCTCAATGGCCTCTCAATGGCCTCTCAGCGTCCTCTCATTAGACTCTCAGTGCCTTTTCAGCGCCTCGAGAACCGCCTCCGCGGTGTCGAACCAGCGGTCGGCCGGCCAGTCCCGGTAATCTTCTTCCTCGGCAATGTAGCCATAGCCCACGGCGATGGCCGGCATGCCCGCGGCTTTTGCCGCCTGCATGTCGCGCATGTGGTCGCCCAGATACCAGCACGCCTCGGGCGCTACGTCGAGGCGCCTGGCCGCCTCCAGCAGTGGCTCTGGATGAGGTTTCTTCACTGGCAGGTCATCCGCGCAGAGCATGACGCCCGGCGCGAGTCCCAGCGCCTCGACCAGGGGCTCGGCATACAGACGTGGCTTGTTGGTGACGATCCCCCAGGGCCGGTCGAGGCCATCCCAGTGGAGCAGCAGACGGTCGAGCGGCGGGAACACCTGGCTGTGTTCGGCCACCGCTTCGGCGTAGAGGTCGAGCAGCTGCTGACGCGCCGCAGCGTGGTCGGGATGCTCGCTTTCGAGCCCCAGCGCCAGGGTGACCAGGGCGCTGCCACCATTGGACACCTGGGCGCGAATGGCAGGGTAGGGCAGCTCGTCCAGACCATGCAGCCGGCGCAATCGATTGGTGGCCTGGGCCAGGTCAGGAGCGGTATCCACCAGGGTGCCGTCAAGGTCGAACAGCAGGGCGTGAGGTAGCGAATCGTTCACGCGGTCTCCTTGCGACAGATCATCAGGTAGTTGACCGAGACGTCGTTGGCAGACAGAGAGAAGCGACGAGTGATCGGGTGGTAAACCAGACCGCTTTGCTCCTCGATCTCGAGTCCAGCGTCACGGCACCAGCGGGCCAGTTCGGCTGGGCGGATGAAACGGGCGTAGTCATGGGTACCACGAGGTACCATGCCGAGCACGTACTCCGCGCCGAGAATGGCCAGGGCGTAGGACTTGGGGTTGCGATTGATGGTCGACAGCGCGAGTTGTCCGCCGGGCTTGAGCAGGCGAGCGCAGGCGCGCACGATGGCTTCGGGATCGGGCACGTGCTCGAGCATTTCCAAGCAGGTCACCACTTCGAAGCGCTCCGGCGCTTCCTCGGCCATGTCTTCGACGCTGATGTAGCGATATTCGAGAGCGACCCCCTGCTCATCGGCGTGCTGACGCGCAACCGCCAGTGACGCCTCGGCCAGATCAATACCGGTCACCCGAGCGCCGCGGCGTGCCATGGCCTCGGAGAGGATGCCACCGCCGCAACCGACGTCCAGCACTTCGCGCCCGGCCAGTCCCACTCTGGCGTCGATGAAATCGAGTCTCAGCGGGTTGATGGCGTGCAGCGGTTTGAATTCGCCTTCGGGATCCCACCAGCGTTCGGCCAGCGCGGAGAACTTGTCGATCTCGTTGTGGTCCACGTTGGCGGAAGGGGTATCGGATGTACTCATCTGTATCTCCAGGGCGTTCCATGCCGCCGATGTCAGCGGACCGAGTTCGTCTGGTACGCTATTCTACGCATTCCCTGTTCCGAGTCCCATGGCCCAGATCGCCATGGACGACAGCCGAACCCAATTTCGAGAAGAAGGAAGTCTCATGATCCGCAAGGCCGTTCTCCCCGTCGCAGGTTTTGGCACACGGTGTCTGCCGGCGTCCAAGGCCATACCCAAGGAAATGATCACCATCGTCGATCGCCCGGTGATCCAGTACGTGGTGCAGGAGGCCGTCGCGGCGGGCATTCGTGACATCGTGCTGGTGACCCACGGCACCAAGAGCGCCATCGAGAACCACTTCGACAAGCATTTTGAACTGGAGGCCGGGCTCGAGGCCAAGGGCAAGACCGAGCTGCTCGAGGAGCTGCGTGCCATCGTTCCTGCCGACGTCAACATCATCAGCGTACGTCAGCCTGAACCTCTGGGCCTTGGCCACGCGGTGCTGTGCGCCCGTCCGGTGATCGGTGACGACGAGCCCTTTGCCGTGCTGTTGCCCGATGTCCTGGTCGACGATGATGGCCTTGAGCGCAATGACCTTGCCGGCATGATCGACGCCTTCGAGCGCACCGGACGCTCCCAGCTGATGGTGGAAGAAGTTCCACGCGAGCTGGTCTACAAGTACGGCATCGTCGCACCCAAGGGCGAGTCCCCCGAGCCCGGTGAGTCCTGTGAGCTTTCCGGCCTGGTCGAGAAACCCAAGGTCGAGGAAGCGCCCTCCAACCTGTCGGTGATCGGACGCTACATGTTGCCGGGTCGTATCTTCCCGCTGCTGGCCAAGACCCCGCCCGGCGCCGGCAACGAGATCCAGCTGACCGATGCCATCGAGGAGCTGCGCGTCGCCGAAGGGGTGGACGCCTACCGCATGCAGGGCACCACCTACGACTGCGGCCACCAGCTCGGCTACCTGGAGGCGATCCTGGCCTATGGTCGGCGCCACTCCCGCTACGGCAAGGGCTTCACCGAGCTGCTGAAACGCTACGCCGCCGAGGACTGAAGCCATGAAGGTCGTGATACATGGAAGTGAGCTTTCGGCAGCCACCGCTGCCGCCGCGCTCTCCTGGGTTGGACATGATGTCTGCTGGCAACCGCTGGATCGCCGCTGGAGCGAGCTCAAGGATAGTGACTGGCTGATCCGTGAGCCTTCGGTACTGCAACGCCTGACGGAGGCCATGGAGGCCGGGCACCTGACCCTGGAGCGGAACAGCGAGGTCGACGGCCCGGATATCGACGTGCTGTGGCTGGCCTTGTCACCGACCCAGCGCGACGATGCCAGCCGTCTGGTGGAGGAGAACGCCTCGCGCCTTGCTGACGGTGCCATCATCGTCAACAACGCGACCTTTCCGGTGGGCGACACCGAGCGGCTCGAGTCTGTGCTCGAGGGCCAGAATGTGACCTCGGTGGCACTGCCTGACACCCTCGAGGAAGGGCGCGCCTGGGAGACCTTTACCCGCGCCCGCAGCTGGCTGCTGGGCTGCGACGATGACCACGCCGAGCGCCAGGTGCGCGAATTGATGCGTGCCTTCAATCGGCGTCACGAGGTGTTCAAGCGGATGCCTCGACGTGCCGCGGAGCTGACCAAGCTGGCCATCAATGGCATGCTGGCGACCCGTATCAGCTACATGAACGAGATGGCCGGGCTAGCCGACACCCTGGGCGTGGACGTGGAGTACGTGCGTCAGGGCATGGGGGCAGATCAGCGCATCGGCTATGAGTATCTTTACCCTGGCTGTGGCTTTGGCGGGCCCAATTTCAGTCGCGATCTGGTGGGCCTGGTGGATGTCCAGTCGGCCAGCGGCCGCCACTCCGAGTTGCTCGACCAGGTGCTCGAGATCAACGAGCACAAGAAGGAGACGCTGTTCCGCAAGCTGTGGGCTCACTATCAGGGGCGTCTGGAAGGCCGTACCGTGGCCATCTGGGGGGCTGCCTTCAAGCCTGGCACCGCACGCATCGATCATGCGCCCGTGCTGACCCTGCTGCGCGCCCTGTGGGCCCAGGGTGTGCACGTCAGATTGCATGACCCCGCTGCGCTCCCTGCCGTACGTGCGGTGGTCGGTGACCACCCGCTGTTGAGCCTGCATCAGGACGACCCACTCGACGCCTGCCGTGGCGCCGATGCGCTGATGCTGGTCACCGAGTGGAAGGCCTACTGGAATCCTGACTGGATGGCGCTGAAACGACAGCTGGAGGGCGCCCTGATCCTCGATGGTCGCAATATCTATGACCCCCAGTACGTCGCCGCCCAGGGCTTTCACTATCGCGGCATCGGCCGACGCGCCGATCCGTCAACCTGATATATCGATCAGGGCCTGACAGCCGAACCATCGGCCCGGCACCGGGTCTGTCCCGTAAAGAGCGCAGTATTTACTGCGCTCTTTGCTTTGGTGTCTTGTTCTGTCTTGGCCAGGCCAGGCCTGGCCCGAACTGAGCTGCTCGAGGTGTCATCGGTCAATGACAGTCGCCGAGATTCTGGGCGACAAAGTCCCAGTGAATCAGCGGCCAGAGTTGCTCCACCGGAGACTTTCCACAGCCAAGATCCATGACCAGCAGCGGCCTGCCCGATGCGGCATCAAGCCGCTGGCCACGGGCACTGATCGTCAGGCTCATGCCACGGTTGGAGTGCAGCAGCCACAGCCAGCCTGGCCGCCGGTTCCCTTGCTCCTGTTCGTCTTCGACCCGCCCGTGCATCGCCTCTCTCAATCCTGTAAAGGAACCGAACGTCTGTGTCAGTTCCTCGTTCAGTCGACCCTCCGGTGCTGTCGGGCGCGGTAACAGGCAGTGCCAGAACAGGGTAAGGTTCCAGGCTTCGACCGCGTGTTCGAGCACCTCACCTTGGGCCTTTGACATTACGTCTTCGAGGGACCTCGTAGCCGTGCCTGAGCCGCTCGCCCAATGATTGAGCGCTGTCAGATGACGTTGATGGTCCCCCTGATAACGATCCTCGACCCAGGCCTTCGAGAGGTAGGGTTCCAGTTGGTGGCTATCGAAGGGCAGCGCGGGCAATTCAAGGATCATGGGGACTCCGGGGTCGTGAACGTCATGGTGAAGCGAGGTATGGCAGGTGCCCCACAGCAAGGCGTTGATAGGGATAGCGCTAACGCGTTATCCGTCTGCCGTGCGTAAATATGGTAAAAAACCTTACACTATCAGCCAACTCTGGCCGCCAAGGCCCGTGGCACGTGATCGGCTCTGAGCTAGCGATGCCATCCGGTGCCACAGTGCCACACGCTGAACCGCAAGGAGAGTTTCATGGGGCATCCACCGGAAGTCGGCCGTCCGGGCGCTATCGTACCCGATCCAGGAGAGAGTGTATCCGCCGCTCGCTATCGCCGGCCCCCGGCGCCTAGACTTTGGCCGTTATGGCTACTGGTGCTGTTGATTATCTGTGCAGTGGGGACCGCTGGCTGGCTGGCCTGGCAGGAACGTCAGCGGCTCGAGGGTGAGCTGACCCGCTTGAGAGGGGAGTTGTCCAACATTCATGCGCGGTTCGACGCCGAGCAGGGAGAAGGGGACCTGGTGGCGGACATCCAGCGTCGAGTGGCCGAACTCGAACAGCGGGACGATGCCCTGGCCCAGCGACTCGAGTCGACCGCCGAGAATATAAGAAACACTGTTTCCGAACAGGCACAGACAACGCTGGACCAACACAGCAACAACGCCGACACTCTGCAGGATGTCGAAGAGCGTATCGCCTCCATCGCCGATACGCTGGCGGCGACACGCACATCGCTGGGTGCCGTTGAACGAGCCGGCGACAATGCCCGAGGTGCCCTGGAGGCTCGCATGGACCGCTTCGATGATGCCCGCGAGTCCTTTGCCGGCCGGTTGGGGTCGCTG
Source organism: Halomonas sp. BN3-1 (assembly GCF_003056325.1). Taxonomy (NCBI): domain Bacteria; kingdom Pseudomonadati; phylum Pseudomonadota; class Gammaproteobacteria; order Oceanospirillales; family Halomonadaceae; genus Halomonas; species Halomonas sp. BN3-1. The sequence continues at coordinate 788,754 of NZ_PYVV01000001.1, forward strand.
ACTACCAGGGTCGATGAGGTGGTAACGCGCCTGGATACTCGCTTGGGACAGCTGTTGCCGCGGTTCGACACCCTGGAGCAGCGGCTTGCCTCCCTGGACGAGGACGTTGAAGGCCTGCGCCAATCGCGCCAAGATGGTGCGGAGGAACGTCGCGCAATGGAAGCCAGGCTCGAGCAGCGCCTGGATGCGCTGGATGACAGCGCCCGGTCGCTTGGCGCCGATCTTCGCGAACTGCGTCAGTCCCAGCTCGCGTTCAGCGCCCAACTGGAGGCGCTGCGTTGATCCAGCACCCACGTCAGGAAAGCCAGTCTATTATGGAAAATCGCGTTCCCGCTCGTTCGGGTCTGGGTCCGTTCGTCCGTCGATCAGGGGCCGCCCTTTGCCTGGTCTCGGTGTCGGTGCCGGCCCTGGGCATGGATGCCGAGATCGTCGGTATCGAAGGGGATATGGCCAACAATGTCGAGGTCTACCTGCAGGGGCTCGACGGCAGCCAGTATAGTGTGGAGCGGCTGCGCAACGAGGTGGTTCGACTGACCCAGGAGGCGATGCGGGTCTACGGCTACTATGAACCGCAGATCGAGATGCGTTTCGACCGCGATGACGAGCCCCAGGAGGTCTTCCTCACCATCGACAAGGGGGAGCCGGTCAAGCTGGAAGTGATCGATTTCACCCTGGAGGGCGACGCCCGCGATGACGCCCCCTTTCAGTTGGCGATCGACGCCTATCCGCAAGAGGAAGGCGACATCCTCAAACACGCCCCCTACGAGAGTCTCAAGGGCAGGCTGCAGGGCCTGACCGTGGAGCGAGGCTACTTCGATTGGCAGTTCACCGATGAGCGCATGGAAATTCGCCCCTGGGCCAACAGCGCTCGGCTGTACCTGGGCATGGACAGCGGGCCGCGCTATCGCTTCGGCAGGGTCAATTTCAAGGGCCATCACATCGTCGAGGAACGCCTGCGCAATCTGGTGCCCTTCGACTACGGCGATCCTTACCTGGCAAGCGACGTCGCCGAGCTCAACAACCAGTTGAGCGAGACCGAATGGTTCGGCTCGCTGACGGTACGCCCTCGCCTGGAACGCCAGAAGGGCTCCCTGGCGCTGCCCGAGAACGACAACTGGTGGTACTCGGTGGACGTCGCGGAGATCCCGACGCCGTACCAGGGGCCGCGGATCAGCCGCGACGCTCTGGCGGTGGCGCTTGGGCTGTATCCGCCGGAATTCCCGACCATGCCGATCGATGTCAGCGTGACGCCGGCGGATCGTCACCAGTTCGAGGCGGGTATCGGCTTCGCCACCGATGTGGGGCCGCGCCTGCAGTTCTCCTGGGAGCAGCCCTGGGTCAACCGCTACGGCCATAGCTGGACCAATCAGCTATACCTGTCGGCACCGGATCAGCAGTTCAGCGGCACCTACAAGATCCCGCTGGAGGATCCGCTCAACGATAGCTACCGACTGCAGTACGGGCTGCGCAAGCAGGACATCGAGGACACCGAAAGCTTCGAGAGTACCGTCGATTTTGGTCGGCACTGGGTGTTCGAGAATGACTGGGAGCAGACGGTCTATCTGCGCGCCACCTACGAGGACTTTACTCAGGGGGAGCAGTCCGATCAGGTGCTGCTGCTGTATCCCGGGGTAAGCTGGTCGCGTACCCGCACGCGCAACCCTCAGTTTCCCACCTGGGGCGATCGCCAGAATCTCGAACTGCAGTACTCCAGCGACGCCTGGGGCTCTGACGCCGAGTTCTTCCGCATGACCGGCGATACCGCCTGGATCCGCAAACTGGGTGATGACAACCGCTTTATCGGCCGACTGGGTGTCGGCGCGATCAATACCGAAGATTTCGAGAAGATTCCCCCTTCGCTTCGCTTCTTTACCGGTGGTGACTCCAGCGTGCGTGGCTACAGCTACGAGTCGCTGTCGCCGGAAGACGAGAACGGCGACCTGGAAGGCGGTCAGCACGAGTTTACCGCCAGCGTCGAGGCCCAGCGCCGGATCACCGGCAAGTGGTGGGGCGCGGCCTTCTTCGATGTCGGTGACGCCTTCTCCGAGTGGTGGCCTGGCGACCTGAACAAGGGCGCGGGTCTGGGCGTGCGCTGGATTTCTCCGGTCGGCCCGATCCGCTTCGATGTCGCCCATCCCTTCGATGACGAAGACGACAATTTCCGGCTGCACTTCGCCATCGGGCCCGAGTTTTGAACCCGATGCCGCTGGCCCCTGACACGAGGCTTCAATGAGAAAAGGACGCGCCCTGTGGGCCCTGACACGTCTGCTGATCTGGCTGCCGTTGACCCTGGTTGGCCTGGTGCTGCTGATTGGCGGCCTGGTGCTGAGTCCCTGGGGCACCCGAATGGCGCTGGATCAGGGCCAGCGCATGGGCTTTCTCGAGTACGAGGCGGTCGAAGGCGCGCTGCTCGACACCTTTGCGCTGGATGGCTTTCGCATGGAGATGGGCAGCCTGCGGCTGTCGGTGGACGCGTTGTCGCTGTCCTGGGCAGAGGACTGCGTTCTTGATGGCCGGCTGTGTCTTGATTACCTGAGGGTGTCGGGTACCGACGTACGCCTGGGCGAGAGCGAAGCCGCGGAGGAGCCACCCGTCGAAGCCGAACCGACCAGTGGCGAGCCGGGGCCCCTGGCGCTGCCGTTTCCCGTCGAGATCCGTGAACTGGCGGTCGAGGACGTCGCCGTGCAACTGGCCGACGGCACCCGACTGGCCTGGGACAGCTTCACCACCGCGGCGGTGGCCGAGGGCGATACCCTCAGCGTTCGACCCACGCGCCTGGCGGGCCTTCATCTGACCCTGCCGTTGACGCCCGGCGCCATGCTGGCCCTGAGCGACGCCGAACATGAAGGGCCCATCGTCAGCGCCGAGGCCATCGACGCCGCCATCGCGGTGCGCTCGCCGTTGCCGAGCGAGGCCGCCGCCGAGATGGAAGGGGCCGCAGCCAAGGCCGATGACATCCCGCTGGATGAGCGTGAGCGTCTGGTGCTGCCCGAGGTCACCTTGCCACTGGCCATTGAAGTACCCGAGCTGGTGGTCGAGGACACCACCGTCGACGGTGCCTTCGACTACCACGTCGAGCGTCTGGACCTGAGTCTCGATGCCCGCGGCCAGACCGTTACCATCGAGCCCCTGGCGGTGGCCTCCGCCGATGCCGACGCCGAGCTCCAGGCCCGCGCCACGTTGAGCGGCGACTACCCGCTGGAGCTCAATTTTGCCGCCGATCTGTACCTGCCGGAAATCTTCCCGGCGCTGTCCGGCGAGCGGGTCGAGCTGAGTGCAGCCGGCAGTCTGGCCGACCTGGAAATCGACCTGAAGACCTCGGGCCCGGTGGACACCCACCTGGTCGCCCGGCTCGACGCCCTCGACCCCACGTTGCCCTTCAGCGCCACCTTCCAGAGCCCCAGACTGCAATGGCCGCTGCCTGGCATGGACAGCCCCCTGCCTGAAGGTATCGAAGAGGCTGGCGAGGTGAGCGACGCCGAGACAAACGCGCCAGACAATGCTGAAGCTGGCAATGCCACCGCTGCCACGGCCGAGGTGGAGCCGTGGATCGCCCGCGATCTGGATCTCGCCATCGAGGGGTCCCTGACCGGCTATACGCTGAAATTGGCCCTGGCCGCCGAGGGACCGGATGTACCGCCAACCACCCTGGCCCTTCAGGGGCAGGGGGATCTTTCACAGTTTGCCTGGGCGCCTCTTGAGGTCGCACCGGAGGGCGCCGGCGCGCTCAGCACCGAGGGACGGGTCGACTGGTCTGACGGCGTCTCGGTGGAGGCGGCAGCGACCCTCACGGGCCTTAATCCGGAACCCTTCGTCGAAGGCCTCGCGGGGGATATCGACGGCACCCTGCAGGTGGCTTTCGCCCAGACCGATGAGGGTTGGCGGGTGGAGGTGCCGGCGCTGGATATCGAGGGTACCCTCGATGGCCGACCGCTGTCGCTGGAGGCCCAGCTCGCCGGCAACAGCAACATGCAGTGGGACATCGACAGCCTCGATTTCCGCCAGGGCGACAATCGCATCCAGGCCGTCGGCCAGGTCAGCGAGTCCAACCTCGACGTCGACGCCGAGATATCACTGCCGGACATGGCGAGCCTGTATCCGGGGCTTGCCGGCCAGCTATCCGGTGACATCACGGCCAGCGGCAGCCTCCAGACGCCTCAGCTAGACCTGGCTCTGAACGGCAGCGGGGTAGCGTTTGAGGAAAATCGTGTCGGCGAGCTCTCGCTGTCCGGCCGTGTGGCCGGTATCGACGACCCCGAGCTCGATATCGGTCTTGAAGCAAGACAGGTCGAAGCGGGTGGTCAGCGATTCTCCGATATCGCCCTGGATCTCGATGGGCGGCTGTCGGATCACCGCCTTGAGCTCACCGTGGAGGGCAGCGAGGACGGGCCACTCAACCGTCTGGTGCTGGCCCTTGACGGGGCCATGAACGAGGCCCGCGACCGCTATCAGGGCACCTTGTCGCCGCTGGAAGTTACGCTGCCCCAGGGCGATATCGCCCTCGATGATCCGCTGAGCTTCGAGGCCGACCTGGCCGCGGGGTCGGTCCAGACCGAGCCCTTCTGCCTGGCACGTCGCCAGGGCGGCGCCGTGTGCATCAGCGAGCCGCTGAGCGCCTCGGCGGACGCTGGCTCGCTGACCCTCGAGATCAATGAGCTGCCCATGGACCTGGTCAACGAGGCCTTGCCTCAGGGCTGGGCCATCGACGGCGACACCGGCGCTCGTGTCGTCGCTGGCTGGTCGGCCGGCGGCAGTCGCTGGCAGGCCGACGTCCAGGTCGACAGCGAGGTCAGCGTGACCGGCGAGGACGCCTATGGCCAGCCTTGGTCGGTGCCTGCCACCAGCATGTCGCTCAGTGCAGACGCCAGCGAGGCCCGCATCGACATGGACCTGGCGCTGTCACTGGCCCAGAGCGGCGATATCGACCTGGCCCTGGCCATCGACGATCCCATGGGACGCGGCGGCCTGGACGGCACCCTGACCATTACCGACGTGCGCCTGGCACCGTATCAGCCATTGGCGGCCGGCCTCGATGAACTCGAGGGCAGTCTTGGCGGCACCATCCGTATCGCCGGCAGCCGCGAGGCCCCCGACCTCAGTGGCGACATCAGTCTGACCGGGCTCAGGGTCCACGGTGGTGATATTCCCCTGGCGGTCACCGACGGTCGGCTGGATATCGCGCTGTCCGGAGACAGCGCGCGGATTTCCGGCCATGTGGACGCCGAGGAAGGGCGCCTGAATATCACCGGTGATGCCGCCTGGCCTGACGGTAGCTGGGAGGCCAACATGGCGCTGTCCGCGGTGCAGGATCCACTGCTCGCCGCCATGCCGGCCTTCGGCAAGCTGAAGCTGGCCCCGGACCTGACCATCACCGCCAACCCCTCGCGACTGCGGGTGCGTGGCGAAGTGCGGATCCCCTGGGCCAGGCTCAAGGTCGGTGACGTTCCGGCGTCCGCGGTCACCCCGAGCGGTGACGAGATCATCATCACCCGCGAGATGGACGAGGAGGCCAAGGAGGCCGAACGGCGGGCCCAGGAAGACCCGGTAGGAGAATCCACCGCCGAGGCCATGGCCGAGGCGGGCATGGCCATCGACATCCGCGTACGGCTGCTGCTGGGACCCGACATGCGCCTGAGCGCCTACGGTCTGCAGACCGAGCTGGAAGGGGATCTGGAGGTGCGCCAGAACAACGGGCCGCTGCAGTTGTTCGGCGACGTCAGCCTGGTCGATGGCCGCTTCCGCGCCTACGGCCAGGATCTGCAGATTCGCCAGGGCAAGCTGATCTTCGCCGGCCCGCCGAGTCTGCCGACGCTGGACTTCGAAGCCATCCGTAACCCGGCCAGCACCGAAGACGGAGTGATCGCCGGTCTCAAGGTCACCGGTACCGCCAGCCAGCCCGATCTGGAGATCTTCTCCGAGCCGTCGATGGACGAGTCTCGGGCGCTGTCCTACGTGCTGCGCGGCCGGGCGCCGGATGACAGCGGCGACTCCAGCGGCGCCCTGACCTCGGCGTTGATCGGCCTGACCCTGGGCAAGACCGGGGGGGCGGTAGGCGCCATGGGTGAGGCTTTCGGCATCCAGGACCTGTCGCTGGATACCTCCGGCAGTGGCGAGAGCAGTCAGGTGGTGGTCAGCGGCCGTCTCACCGACCGTCTGGAGGTGGGCTACGGCGTCGGCATCTTCTCGCCCATCGCCGAGCTGACCCTGACCTACCAGCTGTGGCGGAGCCTCTACCTGGAAGCGGTCTCCGGCGCCGCCCAGGCGGTGGACCTGATCTACACCTGGAGCCTGCCGGGAGATCCACCGGAACTGCAGTGACCAAGCGCGTAGCACAGCACGCAACACACCGCCTAAACCACAAGAGCCCCGGCCATGGCCGGGGCTCTTGTGTGATGTTGCGTGACATTGCTTGATCTGACCTGCCCTTGCAGGAGCAGGAGCCATGTCATTGCTTGTCCAGCGACAGCTCCTGCAGGTAGCGCGCCAGCCGTCGGCCAAGCCAGGGGCGAGGGCGGCGAGGGCCTGGCTCCATGAATCCGACATGGCCGCCGCGTTCGGCGACTTCGAGGGTCACCAGCGGCGAGCGAGCCGGAAAGCGCTCGATCAGATCCGCCGGCATGAAAGGATCGTCACGGGCATGCAGCATCAGGGTGGGAACGGCCACCCGATCGAGCACCGGGCCGCTGGAGGCACGGGCATAGTAGTCATCGGCGTCCCGGAAGCCGTGCATCGGCGCCGTGATGACGTCGTCGTAGTCGCGCAGGCGCTTCAGCCGGCGCACCTGCTCGACGCTGACCTTGAGGGAAAGCTCGCCGCGTTCGAGCCGAGGTATCACCTTGCGCTTGAGCGAGGCCAGCAGGTGGCGTTCGTAGACCCGCGAAAAACCCTCGCCCAGGCGCTGGGCGCAAGCCGCCAGATCCAGCGGCGCGCTGATCACCACCGCGGCGTCGAGTCCCAACGAGTTCGCGTCCTCTTCGGCGACCAGCCGAAGCAGCATATTGCCCCCCAGCGACACGCCACCGGCGACCTTGGCTGCCTCGGGATAGCGATCGCCAAGTACCTCCAGCAACACCCTGGCGTCCCCGGTATCGCCGCTGTGGTAGGCGCGCGGCAGACGGTTGGGGCGAGAGCCGCAGCCTCGGAAGTGCATCAGCAACGCCCGATAGCCCTGGTCTCTGGCGGCCGCCAGCAGATCGTGGGCGTAGGGCGAGGTGATTCCCCCCTCTAGGCCGTGGAAAAGCACAAAGACAGGGGCATGGGGATCCTCGGGTTCCGGCAGCACCCAGCTAAGCTCTACCTCGTCACCGTCGGGCAGCGCGAGAAATTCCTGTCGCCAGTCCACCTCGGCGGGGCGAAGCACCCGCGGCAGCAGGGTCTGGACATGCGGATTGGACAGCCAGCGGGCGGCACGAAAGCCGCCCGGTGTCGCTGCATCCGCGCGAAGGCCCGAGGTGGCAGGGGACAAGCTTGAACGGGCGTCAGGCTGGGGCAAGGCTAGGTCTCCGCTGGGTGGTCGGGGGCATCATGGTTGAGCCTCGGTCTCGAGGGCGTGAGCACACAGCTCCTGCCAGGCGGCGTCGACCGCCGCGCGACGGGTCGAGAGGTGGCGATACAGGCGAATATCGAAGGACACCGTCCAGCGTGGCGGTCCTGCCGCCACCAGCGCGCCGGAGGCCAGCGCCTCGCCCAGGCTGCGCTCGGGCAACCAGCCCAGCCCATAGCCCAGCGCGACGAGTTCTCGGATATTGCCGCTCTGTACGCTCTCGTTGAGCACCGTAAGGGTAGGGGCGTCGCCGAGTCGGTCCAGGTGGGAGCGGATGGCGGCATCGATCATGCCCCGGGGATGATAGGCGATCAATGGCAGGGCGCGCCCCTTGCCGCCTTCCAGCGCAAAGCGAGGCTGGCCGCTGGCATCCGGCAGGCACACCGGCATAAAGCGCTCGCGGCCGATGACGCAATAATCGGTGTCCTCGTTGGCCAGCTCCAGCGGATTGCCGCTGGTCGGCCAGTAGCACAGGGCAAGATCGATCTCGCCGGAGGCAAGTCCCTGGAAATAGTCGCCCACCAGCCAGGCCGTGGCACGCAGGTAGGGCTGCAGCGGCGGTGGCGACTGCCAGCCGCTGAGCCACTGGGGCAGGAACTGCGCCAGCAGGCTCTGGGGTGCCCCCAGGCGTAGCTGTCCGGCCTGTTCCTCGGCCATCTGCGCCAGTCGCTGGCGGGTCAGGTCGACCCGCCGGGTGACGTCGTGACACATGGCGAGGAAGGCCTCGCCGGCCGGCGTCAGCGACAGCGGCAGGGTCTGACGGTTGATCAGGGTGGTGCCCATCTCCTCTTCGAGCAGCTTGATGCGCCGGGAGAAGGTGGGCTGAGTCACGTTCTGTTCTTCGGCGGCACGGGAAAAATGACGCGTGCGGGCCAAGGCGAGAAAGTCTTCCAGCCAACGTATTTCCATGGAAGTGTCACCTGTCCTGCGAAACGTCGATTGTGCCAGATAACCCGACGCCGGGCGTACCCGGCGTCGGCGTGTTGCAGGTGAAGGCGATGGAGGTCAAGGCAGCGGTCAAGACAGACGACCTTCCTCGACACCATGACAGGCGACCTGGCCGCCCTCGTCGGTGGCGATCAGACGGGGAATCTCCCGGCGGCAGCGCTCGTTGGCGTGGGGGCAGCGCCCGTGGAACACGCAGCCCGAGGGCAGGTTCACCGGGGTCGGCACCTCGCCCTGCAGGCGCAGGTGCTGGGGACGGTCGTCCTCCAGGCGTGGAATCGCCGACATCAGCGCCTGGGTGTAAGGGTGACGCGGGCGGGCGAACAGCGTCGCCGTGGGCGCCACCTCGCACACGCGGCCCAGGTACATCACCGCCACCCGGGTACCAAAGTGCTCCACCACCGCCAGGTCGTGGGTGATGAACAGGTAGGTCAGATGGTGCTCGCGCTGGGCTTCCATCAACAGGTTCAGCACCTGTGCCTGGATCGACACGTCCAGCGCCGAAATTGGCTCGTCGGCGACGATGAATTCCGGATCCACCGCCAGCGCCCGGGCGATGGCGATACGCTGTCGTTGGCCACCGGAGAACTCGTGGCCATAGCGCGAGCCCCAGTCCGGGGCGATGCCTACCGAGCTCATCACCTCGTGGACCTTGTCGACGACCTGCTGTGGCTTCCAGTCGGGGTGGTGAAGGCGGATCGGCTCTTCCAGCGTCTGCTGGATGGTCATGCGCGGATTGAGCGAGGCGTAGGGGTTCTGGAAGATCATCTGCATGCGCTGACGGAAAGGCAGCAATGCTTTCGAATCGAGATGATCGATACGCTCGCCGTCGTAATGGATCTCGCCGGCGCTGGGCCGCAGCAGGCCCATCACGGTACGCGCTACCGTCGACTTGCCGCAGCCGGACTCGCCCACCACGCACAGCGACTCCCCGCGGCGGATGTCCAGGTCGACCCCGTTGATCGCGTGCACGTGCTGTTGCTCGCGCACGATACGACCACGCCGGAACTTGAGCTGCTCGAGGAAATCCCCGGACAGCGAAAAGCGCTTTTCCAGCCCGCGGATCTCGAGCAGGCTGTCGCCTCCAGCGGCAGGGTTCATGTCGGCGGGGCCGCCCTGCTGAATCGGCTCGGTCGGCGGTTTGACGGCTGCCTGAGTGGTCTGGCTCATGAGTTGTCCTCCCTGGCCACGATGCGTTCGGCATCCTGCATCTCGGCAACCATATGGCAGGCCACCTCACAGTTGCCGGAGCGCACGAAGGCCGGTACCTCGGTCTTGCAGGGTGTCCGTTCGCTGCCGTCGTGGCGCTGGGTAAAGTCGCAGCGCGGATGAAACGGACAGCCGCTGGGGAGCTGGCTCAACGACGGCATGCTGCCGCGTATCTGGTTGAGCCGCTCGCCCGGGGTCGCCATCTGGGGCAGGGCGTTGATCAGTCCCTGGGTGTAGGGATGCTGCGGATCATTGATGATCTCTCGGGTCGGGCCCTGTTCGATCACCCGGCCGGCGTACATCACCAGCATGCGCTGGGTCACCTGGCTGACCACGCCGAGATCGTGGGTGATCAGGATCAGGCCGACGTTGTGCTTCTCGCACAGCTCCAGCAACAGCGCCATGATCTCCGCCTGAATGGTCACATCCAGGGCGGTGGTGGGCTCGTCGGCGATGATGATATCCGGGTCGAGCAGCAGCGCGATGGCGATGATGATGCGCTGACGCATGCCGCCGGACAGCTCATGGGGATACTGGTCCAGGCGCTTTTCCGGCGACGGGATCTGCACCTGCTCGAGCTTGCGCAGCGAGATCGCGCGGGCTTCCTTGCTGGAGATACGGCGGTGAGCCTTGAGGCATTCCACCATCTGCTCACCGATGGACAGCACCGGATTGAGCGTCATCATCGGATCCTGGAAGATCATCGAGATGCGGTGGCCGCGCACCTTGCGCAGGGCGCGCTCACCGAGGCCGGTCAGTTCCTGGCCATCGAAGGTGATGCTGCCACCGGCGATATAGCCCGGCTTGGCGATCAGATTCAGCAGGCTGAAGGCGGCGACCGACTTGCCTGCGCCGGATTCGCCCACGATGCCCAGACGCTCGCCACGATCTAGGCTGAACGACACATCGCGCAGTGCCTTCACGTCGCCCTGTCGCAGGGCGAAGCGCACGTCGAGGTGATTGACGTCGAGTAGTGCCATGATGTCTACCTCAGCCCTTGTACAGTCGTGGATTGAGCACGTCGCGCAGCCAGTCGCCGAGCAGGTTGATCACCAGCACCAGCACCACCAGCACCAGGCCCGGAATCAGGGTGATCCACCAGGAACCGGACTGGATATAGTCGAAGCCGGACTTGATCAACGAGCCCAGCGACGGCTGGGTCTCGGGCATGCCGAGGCCGAGAAACGACAGCGCTGCCTCGGAAATGATGGCATTGGCCACCTGCACGGTGGAGATGACGAAGATCGGCGACAGGGTGTTGGGCAGGATGTGACGGAACATGATCCGCCGGCTGCGCAGGCCCATCACCCGGGCGGCGTCGACGTACTCCTTGGAGCGCTCTGCCAGCACCGAGGCACGCACGGTACGGGCGTACTGGGGCCATTCGGCCAGGCCGATGATCAGCACCAGCAGCCACATGGCATAGTCGGAGTAGGTGGCGCCGCCGAAGATCGCCTTGAACAGGGCGCCCACCACGATGGCCACCATCAGCGTCGAGAACGACAGCTGGATATCCGCCAGACGCATCAGAAAGGCGTCGACGCGCCCTCCCAGATAGCCCGCCAGCAGACCGAAGCACACCCCCAGGGTGGCCTGCAGCGCCACGGCGCCGAAGCCGATGACCAGCGACACCCGCATGCCGTAGAGGATGGTCGAGAGCAGGTCGCGCCCCTGGGAATCGGTACCCATCAGGTACTGGGGGTCGGCGCCGTCGATCCAGAACGGCGGCAGCTCGGATGCAAGGATGTCGATCTGGGCCAGGTCATAGGGGTCGGCCGGCGCAAGCCAAGGCGCCAGCAGCGCGGCCAGGACCATCACCACGAAGATCAGAAGACTGGTCTGGGCGATCAGGTCGCGTTTGAAACTGTACAAGAGGTAGGAGTCGCGAAACCGCTCCCACCGGCTGCTCGTCGCAGTGCTCTGGGTGCTCATGCGGGCTTACCTGTCAGCTTGACGGTGGGATTGACCAGGCCGTAAATCAGGTCGACCAGGGTGTTGGTGATCACGAAGATCAGGCCGACGATCATCAGGTAGGTCACGATCAGGGGGATGTCCGAGCGCTCGATGGCGTCGAGGAACATCAGGCCCATGCCGGGCCACTGGAACACCGTCTCGGTGAGGATGGTGTAGGCCACCAGGGTGCCGATCTGCACGCCGCCGACGGTGATGACCGGCAACATGGTGTTCTTCAGCGCGTGCAGGAAGTAGATGCGACGCATCGAGATGCCCTTGGCCCGGGCGAACTTGACGTACTCCGACTGCATCACCTCGAGCATCTCGGCGCGGATCAGGCGAATGAACAGCGGCAGCATGATCGAGGCCAGCGAGATGGCCGGCAGCACCAGGTAGGTCAGCCCTTCCAGCGAGGCGAAGTTGGTGGTCCAGGTGCCGAACACGTGGATCGGGTCGCCGCGACCGTAGGCCGGCATGCCGCCCTCGGTGGACAGCAGGCCGTTGAGCCAGGCGCCCCAGCCGGTATCGGCGGGGAAGGGCGTGAAGCTCACGCCGATGGCGAACAGCTGGATCAACACGATAGCGGTGAGAAACACCGGGATGGAGATGCCGATGATCGACACCCCCATGAAGAAACGGGACAGCCAGGCGCGGGGCTTGATCGCGCTGTAGACGCCGATCGGCACCGACAGGAAGATGATCAGGAGGGTCGAGGCGAATACCAGCTCGAGGGTCGCCGGCAGGTGTCGCAGGACCACCTCGGTAGTCGGCTCGTTGTAGATGTACGAATAGCCGAAGTCGAACTGGGCGGCGTTGACGGCGAAACGGAAGTACTGCACCAGGAAGGGATCGTTGAGCCCCAGTTCCTCGCGCAGCACCTCGCGCTCGCTCTCGGGCACCGACTGACCCACCATCTGCTGGATGGGATCACCCAGGTTGTCCTGGATGGCGAAGGCGATCACGCTGATGACAAACATCACCAGCAGCGCATGAAAGAGGCGCTTGATCAGAAATGCGATCATGGGGATTGTCCAGGGTACAGGCGCTCGACTCCGCGACCATGTCACGGAGCCGAGGCAGCTGCTGAATGGGAGCTTGCAGGCACCGCGTGGCGGTGCCTGTCGTCTTACTCTTCTTCGATGACCAGATCCCCGAGGTAGGGGAAGTTCATCACGTTGACCACCGGCTCGATGTCGACGTTGGCCGCCGAGGCCCAGGCCAGGTTCTGCCAGTGCAGCGGAATGAAGGCGGCATCGTCGTAGAGGCCCTGCTCGAGCTCACGCAGCATCTCGCCACGCTTCTCCAGATCCACCTCGAGGTTGGCGTCGACCATCAGCTGGTCGAGCTCCTCGTTGCAGTAGTTGCCGGCGTTGTACTGGCCGCCACCGCTGTCGGCGTCCGGACACTCGGTCAGGTACTGGTGGAAGTTGGCGGAGTCTTCGGTGTCGGAGTGCCAGCCGATCATCATCATGTCGGCAGCGCGATCATCGTACTCGCCCCAGTACTGGGCCTTGGGCAGGGTCTTCAGGTCCACCGTGACGTTGATCCGCGCCAGCATGGCGGCTACCGCCTGGGCGATCTTGGCGTCGTTCACGTAGCGGTTGTTGGGCGCCATCATGCTGACCGAGAAGCCGTCCTCATAGCCCGCTTCGGCCATCAGTTCCTTGGCCCGGTCGAGATCGAAGCGCGGCTCGAGATCCGGGTTGTGGCCGGAGTAACCCTCCGGCGAGAACTGGGCGGCCGGGGTGGCGAAGCCCTTCATCAGACGATCGGCGATGCCTTGCTGGTTGATCGCGTAGTTGAAGGCCTGGCGAACACGCGGGTCCTGGAAGGCCTCGACCCGCTCCTGGTTCATGTGGAACAGGATGATGCGGGTGCCCGACATGGTCACCAGATTGGTGTCCTCGTCGCTCTCGATACGCTCCAGATCGTTGGGCGGTACCGGCGCGATGAAGTCGACGTCACCGGACAGCAGGGCGGCGACGCGGGTGGCGTTCTCGCCGATCGGAGTCAGGGTGATGGCGTCGACGTTGCCCGGGGACTCGCTGTCCCAGTAGTCATCGAAGCGTTCGAAGTCGACCCGAACGCCCTGCTGGCGGTTGGTCACCTGGAAGGGGCCGGTACCGGAGATGTTGCGCGAGGCGTAGGAGTTGCCGTTCTTGACGATCTCGTCCTTGGCCTTGCCGCCGTCGGTCTCGCCGGAATAGAACTGGCTGTCCATCGGGAAAATGTAGGTGGCCATGTTCAGCAGCAGCGGGTTGGGCCGCTTGGAGATGATCTCCACGATGTGCTCATCGACCACGTTGACCGTCTCGATAGGCTCGAAGATCGCTTTGAAGTCCGGGCTGCGCTTGAGGCGCTCGACGGTCCAGGCGACGTCCTCGGCGGTGAAGGGGTTGCCGGAATGGAAGGTGACCCCTTCGCGCAGGCTGATGCGCATGGTGGTGTCGTCGACCTGCTCCCACTCGGTGGCGAGTCTGGGCTCGAACTCGAAGTCCTTGGTCCAGCGCACCAGCGGATCGAAGGCCATGTGCGACAGTTGCAGGATACCGCCGGAGAGCTGCTCATGGATGTCCAGCGACACCGGATCGGCGTCGTAGGCCATGCGCAGGGTGTTTTCGGCCAGTGCGGTCTGGGGCAGGGCAGCCGTCAGCATGGCGGCACCGAGGGCACCGGCCAGAAGGGTCTTCTTGAACATGGAAGGAGTTCCTGCTTGTTGAGGTTGTTGTAATTGCTAGTCGGACGCCTTGGTCAATGTTGTAAGCGCCGGCTAGTCAATGTCCTGCATCAACATAGTGAGGTGTCGCGTTTAAACACAATCGAAATTGTGACAGCACCCATGCGAGGAACGAATATGGGGCGAGATACCACGCGGCACAGCGTGTGAGAGAAAGTCATGCAGCGATAGCACAACGAGTAATCTCTGCCGGCAGTGAATCAGAAGAAGTAGGGTGGAGATAGAGACCCTGACACCAGCACGCCCCCGAACGAGGTTCGGGGGCGTGAAGACATGGCACCAGGAGATGCACGAAAAGAGCGCCAACACTGGGCAACGCGGCTCGTCGCCTTCCTGGATGTGCGGCGCTGTTCAGATCGGCTATTGGCCCTGGGGCGGGCAGACGCGATCGATACGATAGAGCTGGGCGACCTGATCCAGGCCGTGGACGCTGCATTCCAGGTCGGTGACGCGACCGTCACTGAGGCCATAGACCCAGCCATGCACCGACAGCGCCTGGCCGCGCTGCCAGGCACGCTGGACGATCTTGGTACGACACAGCGTCTTGACCTGTGACTTGACGTTGAGCTCGCACATGCGATCCACCTGTTCGTCCAGCGGCAGATGCTCGAGTTCCGAGCGATGCATGCTGTAAAGCTCGCGCACGCTGTGCAACCAGTTGTCCACCATACCGTTTTCGCCGCCGGTGACCGCAGCGCGCACGCCACCGCAGTTGTAGTGGCCGACGATCATGATGTGACGTACCTTGAGCACGTCCACCGCGAACTGCACCACCGACAGGGCGTTCATGTCATTGTGGTAGAGCAGGTTGGCGACGTTGCGGTGGACGAACACCTCACCCGGGGGAAGGTCGATGATCTGGTTGGCCGGCACGCGGCTGTCGGAACAACCGATCCACAGATACTCCGGGCTCTGCTGCTGCGCAAGACGGGTGAAGAAATCAGGGTCTTCCTGGCAGATTCTGTCGGCCCAGGCCCGATTATTGGCGAGCAGATTGTCGATATCACTCATGAACTTTCCCCGTGCAAGCAGTGGATGGCTAAAGTGGTGCATGTTTTTACCCCCCTCGGTCAAGGTGGTCAAGCACCCTCCCGTGTTAGCCAGCCCGCTGGTATTATGGGAAGGTTTCCCATCCTGGTGGGCCTCGAGGCAGGTCCCTGGTAGGCCAGGCCCCTAATGATCCGAAAGCGGTCCCGACAACAAGGGCCCCAGCAACAGAATCAGGAGACGCAAGTGTCACAATTCGACTATGACCTCTTTGTCATCGGTGCCGGCTCCGGTGGTGTCCGCGCTGCCCGTACCGCGGCGGCAACCGGGGCCAGGGTGGCCGTCGCCGAGGATCGCTACCTCGGCGGTACCTGCGTCAACGTGGGCTGCGTGCCCAAGAAGCTCTACTCCTACGCCGCACACTTCCACGAGGCCTTCGACGACGCTCGCGGCTTCGGCTGGCAGCTCGACCAGGCGCCGAGCTTCGACTGGGCGACCCTGCGCGACAACAAGATCGGTGAGATCAAGCGACTCAACGGCATCTACGGCAAGCTGCTGGACAACGCCGGGGTGCGCCTGATAAACGGTCGCGCCAAGGTGGTGGACGAACACCGTGTCGAGGTTGGCGGCGAGACCATCAGCGCCGAGAAGATCCTGGTGGCGGTGGGTGGCTGGCCCTGGGTGCCGCCGTTCCCCGGCAGCGAACTGGCCATGAACTCCAACCAGATCTTCGACCTGGACGAGTTTCCCAAGCGCTTTCTGGTGCTTGGCGGCGGCTATATCGCCGTGGAGTTCGCCAGCATCTTCAACGGCCTGGGCGCCGACGCCCACCTGCTGTATCGCGGCGACCTGTTCCTGCGCGGCTTCGACCAGGAGGTGCGCGAGTTCACCCGCGACGAGATGGCCAAGAAGGGCGTCAACCTGCACTTCAACACCAACATCGAGTCCCTCGAGAAGGTCGAAGGCGGGATCAAGGCCACCCTGACCAATGGCGAGACCCTTGAGGTGGATGCGGTGCTGTCCGCCACCGGCCGCAAGCCCCATCTGGAAGGCCTGGGTCTGGACCAGCTCGACATCGCGCTCAACGAGAACGGCTCCATCCAGGTCAACGATCGCTTCGAGACCTCGGTGCCCTCGATCCTGGCGCTGGGCGACGTGACCGGCGGTCCTGAGCTGACGCCGGTGGCCCTGGCCGAGGCCATGCATCTGGTCGCACACCACTACGGTGACGCGCCCAAGGCGCCGATGAACTACGACAACATCGCCACTGCGGTGTTCTGCCATCCCAACATCGGCACCGTTGGCCTGTCCGAAGAGAAGGCCCGCGAGGTGTGCAAGGCGGTCCGCGTCTACAGCGCCGACTTCCGTCCCATGAAGCACACCCTGTCCGGCAGTGATGAACGCTGCCTGATGAAGCTGATCGTCGACGACGAAAGCGACGTGGTGGTAGGGGCGCACATGGTCGGCGAGGAAGCCGGTGAGGTGATCCAGGGCATCGCCATCGCGGTGCGTGCGGGCCTGACCAAGGCAGATTTCGACGCCACCGTGGGCATCCACCCGACCGGCGCCGAAGAGTTTGTCACCATGCGCACGCCGACCCGTACCTGAGACCTGCGTCACGATACGACAAGGGCACCTGTGGGTGCCCTTTTTTGTGGCCTTTTCTCGCCGATCCGAAAGGTCCGACTATACTGCTTCAGGCGGACGAAATCGTCTCGTTGGAGAGGCAATCGATTACGCCAAAGGGATAGGGGAGGTGAGCGGCAGCGATCGCTCCGAGCCGCCATGAGACGTGGCCTGGCGCCGTTCGCATAATTTTTTTTTATGCTTCCAGGGGTTAAGAATAATCCAGATTTTGAAATGTCATACTCGACTGTTATAATGGTTGTCCAAATTCGCTACAGCGAAGCATAACGAACATGACCGCAAGCACTGAGCCCTTCACACCATCAGCCGACCTCGCCAAGCCTACGGTGGCCGACGCGGTGGTGGGTCACGAAGCGGCGCCGCTGTTTATTCGCAAGTCCACTCCCGAGGATGGCTGGGGCATCTACGAGCTGGTCAAGTCCTGCCCGCCCCTGGACGTCAACTCCGCCTACGCCTACCTGTTGCTGGCCACCCAGTTCCGTGACAGTTGTGCCGTTGCCACCAACGAGGAAGGCGAGATCGTCGGCTTTGTCTCCGGCTACGTGAAGTCCAATGCTCCGGACACCTACTTTCTGTGGCAGGTCGCGGTGGGCGAGAAGGCCCGCGGTACCGGTCTGGCCCGCAGACTGGTCGAAGCCATCCTGACCCGCCCTGAATTTGCCGAGGTCCACCACCTCGAGACCACCATCACACCGGATAACCAGGCCTCCTGGGGCTTGTTCCGCCGCCTGGCCGATCGCTGGCAGGCGCCGTTGAACAGCCGCGAGTACTTCTCTACCGACCAATTGGGTGGAGAGCACGATCCGGAAAACCTGGTGCGCATCGGTCCCTTCGACACGACGCGTATCTAACGGCTTCCAGGGTGGTGACAGGGCGCCAGCGTCCGTCGCCACCGATACCCGATAACTTCCCCTACGAACCCGACAGGAGGTCGCAATGCAGACCCAGATCCTCGAACGCATGGAATCCGAAGTTCGTACCTATTCCCGTTCCTTTCCGGTGGTCTTCACCAAGGCGCAGAACGCTCGCCTGACCGACGAGGAAGGCCGCGAGTACATCGACTTTCTGGCCGGTGCCGGCACCTTGAACTACGGCCATAACAACCCGCACCTGAAGCAGGCGCTGGTCGACTACCTGGCCACCGACGGCATCATCCACGGTCTTGATTTCTGGACCGCCGCCAAGCGCGACTATCTGGAGACCCTGGAAGAGGTGATCCTCAAGCCGCGTGGTCTCGACTACAAGGTCCACCTCCCGGGGCCGACCGGCACCAATGCCGTCGAGGCTGCCATTCGCCTCGCTCGTGTGGCCAAGGGTCGTCACAACATCGTGACCTTCACCAATGGCTTCCACGGCGTGACCATGGGAGCGCTGGCCACCACCGGCAACCGCAAGTTCCGCGAGGCGACCGGCGGTATTCCGACCCAGGGTGCAGCCTTCATGCCCTTCGATGGCTACATGGGTAGCGAGACCGATACCCTGGACTACTTCGAGAAGCTGCTTGGCGACAAGTCCGGCGGTCTCGACGTGCCCGCCGCGGTCATCGTCGAAACGGTCCAGGGCGAGGGCGGCATCAACGTGGCCGGCCTGGATTGGCTCAAGCGTCTCGAGGGCATCTGCCGCGATAATGACATCCTGCTGATCATCGATGATATCCAGGCGGGCTGCGGTCGTACCGGTAAGTTCTTCAGCTTCGAGCATGCCGGCATCACACCGGACATCGTCACCAACTCCAAGTCGCTGTCCGCACTCGGCCTGCCGTTCGCCCACGTGCTGATGCGTCCGGAGCTCGACAAGTGGAAGCCGGGTCAGTACAACGGTACCTTCCGTGGTTTCAACCTGGCCTTCGTCACCGCTACCGCTGCCATGCGCAAGTACTGGAGCGACGATACCTTCGAGCGTGACATCCAGCGCAAGGCGCGGATCGTGGAAGAGCGCTTTCAGAAGATCGCAGCCTGGCTCAGCGACAAGGGGTATCCGGCTTCCGAGCGTGGCCGCGGCCTGATGCGTGGCATCGACGTGGAAAGCGGCGATATCGCCGACAAGATCACCGCCAAGGCCTTCGAGAACGGCCTGGTGATCGAGACCAGTGGCCAGGACGGTGAGGTGGTCAAGTGCCTGTGTCCGCTGACCATCACCGACGAGGATCTGATCGAAGGTCTCGATATCCTCGAGCGCAGCACCCACGAGGCGCTGAGCTGAAACAGGATACGCCCGCAGGCTATCTGCGGGCAGGCGCCAGCAGCAAGGTGCCGCTGATCCTGCCCTGAGCAATATGTAAAGCGAGGGCCCGCCCTCGCTTTTTCTGCGGACGCCACCAGCGCTCGAAGCCTCGCACAGGGCCTTTCGATGCCCGGCACCGCCGACGCCCCCGACACCCGACAACGGAGAATTCGATGATCGTTCGCAACCTGGAAGAAGCCCGTCAGACCGACCGCCTGGTAAAGGCCGAGAACGGTAACTGGGACAGCACCCGCCTGATGCTCGCCGATGACGGCGGTCAGTGTTCCTTCCACATCACCCGTATCTTCGAGGGTACCGAGACCCACATCCACTACAAGCATCACTTCGAGGCGGTGTTCTGCATCGAGGGCGAAGGCGAGGTGGAGACCCTGGCCGACGGCAAGATCTGGCCGATCAAGCCGGGCGACATCTACATCCTGGATCAGCATGACGAGCACCTGCTGCGTGCTTCCAAGACCATGCACCTGGCCTGCGTGTTCACTCCGGGCCTGACCGGCAAGGAAGTGCACCGCGAAGATGGCTCCTACGCGCCCGCCGGCGAGTAAGGGTGTACCGCCAGGATTGAACAGGAACTCGCTTCCCGCACCCGACAACGGCGCCCCTTGGGGCGCCGTTGTCGTATCTGGCCAATCGACCGAAGTAGTCGCAGGACGCTGGAGGTAGACGTCACGGGAAGAGCAGCAGGGGACGTGGGGGCATAGGAGGCAGGCACGTCAAAATTGTGCCCAAAAGTCTGGAGCGCTACCTATACTTTGCAGCAAACTCCTCAATGGAACCGTCCCCATGGCCATTTGTCGCCCCCGACTCCTGACCTCCGGTATGTATCACTACCTGCTGGCAGCGCCGATCCTTGGTGCAGCACTGCTGGCCCCAGCGACGGCTCATGCCTCGGAAGGCGGCAGCAGCATCTATGTACCGGGCGCCTATAACGACTTTGCCGCAGGCTTGGCTCCGCCACCCGGGGTCTATGCACGCAACGACCTGGTGCGCTACGAGGGCGATATCGGCGCGCGCCCCCTGGGCGGGCGGCTGTCGGCGGGTCTCGACCAGACGCTGTGGTTCAACCTGCTCAAGCTGACCTGGGTGACCGACGTCGAGTGGCTCGGTGCCACCTACATCGCCGGGATCAATCTTCCCTACGTGTTTGACGTCAGCGTCGATCTCGAGGCCAGCATCCCGGGCCAGGAACGCTTCAACACCGGAAGCAACAGCGGCTTCGGTGATCCGTACCTGGTGCCTGTCGCCCTCAACTGGGCCAACGGGACTCACCACACCACGGCGGCGGTGGGTATCAATATTCCGGTGGGGCGCTACGACGAGGATGATCGGATCAACCTGGGGCGGCACTACTGGTCGATCGATCCCACCATTACCTACAGTTGGCTGCCCGAAAGCGGATGGGACCTGTCGATGACCGCGGGCATCCTGTTCAACTTCAAGAACGATGCCACCGACTACACCACCGGCGACGAGTTTCACCTGGACGTGCTGGCGGCGAAGTACCTGACGCCAAGCTTCGGACTGGGTCTGGCCGGGTACGTTTACGAGCAGCTCGAGTCGGACTCGGGCCCGGTACCGGATCGCCTGGAAGATGGTTTTCGCAGTAGCGGGGCAGGAGTAGGGCCGGCCTTCATGAAGAGCGTCTCACTGGGCCAGGCGCCGGTCACCTTGATCGGCAAGTGGCTTCACGATGTGTCATCCGAAAATCGCTTCGATGGCGATACGGTGTCGCTGTCGGCGGCCTGGGCCTTCTAGCCACCTCCCGACCAGCGCCCGATCCGATGATTCGGGCGCGCCGCCTCGATCCTTCCCCTGAACGAATCTCCGCCATGTTCTCGGGCGCTCAGCGGCGCCCGATTCTCCCGTTATTCTGCATCGATATTGTCTGCGCTGAATGTCTTTAACAGCCGAGGCCTTGCACGTCCCACGAGACTTCCTGCCGCCTATGCAGCTCAGGCGGCACAGGGACACAGCGGGCCACGCGTCACGCCTGAAATTGACAGCATTTTACAAATAAACTGCCGCTGCAGCGGGGCGTCTTTGCACCAGGAACAGGTTTCGGATAGGTCGTTATTGCCTGCGAATAAAGAGCTTTTCCGAAAAATGTCGATCATGTTGGCCGCCTTGGCTAACACACCTCGACAGTGGCATTGCACTTTAGTCAAAAAGTGTCAGGAAGGGGTTGCAGCCAGGAAGTCCTCTCTTCTACTTTGTCATACATAGTATGCCATGGTTTCCAGAAAACGGCTCAGGCCATCGCCATGTGATGGCAGTACGAGAGGGCCGGACACTTGCCCAACCGGGTATGACAACAACGCCAACAAGGTCAACCAGAGGACTCGCCATGAATCCCGCCGCTTCACGCAAGCTCACCCGCGCCATCCATCTTGCCGGCCTGGCCGCGACCACCGCCTTGCTGGCAACGCCAGCCCTGGCCGAACAGTGGCGCGGCTGGAACATTCATCCTCCCGAGTACCCCAACAGCATTGCACTGGAGACCTTCGCCAAGGAGGTGGACGAGCGAACGGAAGGGCGCATCACGCCAAAGGTCTATCACAACGCCGTGCTGGGGGATCAGCCCGATGCCATCGAGCAGACCCGCAACGGTGCTCTGGATTTCGGCAACTTCAACATGGGCCCCATGGGTCCGATGGTGCCGGCTGCCAACGTGCTCTCGCTGCCCTTCATCTTTGAAAGTGAAGAGCGCATGTACGAACTGATGGATGGCGAGATCGGCGAACGCTTCGCCGCAGCGATGGAGGAGCAGGGCCTGGTCGCGCTGGGTTGGTTCGGGGCAGGCTCGCGCAGCCTCTACAACACCGACCATCCGGTCGAGACTCCGAAAGATGTCGAGGGCATGAAGGTCCGGGTCATGAACAACGACCTCTACGTCGACATGATCGATGCGCTGGGTGGCAACGCCACCCCCATGGCCTACGGTGAGGTCTACCAATCGCTGACGACCGGAGTGATCGACGGCGCCGAGAACAACTTCCCGTCCTACGAATCCAGCGGCCACTACGAGGTTGCCGGCTACTACTCGCTGACCAACCACCTGGTCATTCCCGAGTGCCTGTGCATGGCCCGCAGTACCTGGGACGAGCTGTCCGAAGAAGACCAGGCGGCGGTCCGGGAGGCCGGGCAGGTCGCCACCGAGCAGCAGCGTGAACTGTGGGAAGAGCGTACCGCGGCCAGTCGGCAAACGGCGCTGGACGCAGGCGTCGAGATCAATGAGGTTCCGGACAAGTCAGAATTCCAGGCGCTGATGCAACCGGTCTATGAGGGTTTTCTTGCCGAGAACCCGGACCTGGCCTCGCTGGTCGACGATATTCGCGCGGCTCAGGCCGACTGATCCCATTGATACGAGAGCCCCGTCCCCGGTGCCGGGGGCGGGCGGGGAGGCTGATGCGTGAACGCACCCACCGACACCTCTGACGTCGGGTCCGAGCAAACCGAGTCAGAGCAAGAGGGCGCCACGGTACGCCGTGGTGCCTTTCCTCCGGCATCGCCGGAGTCACGAAGCATACGCTACAAGCGAGAAACACCCAGCCGACTGGAGCGCATCCTCGACAGTATCGCCCATGGTTGCATCATGGTGGCCGGGGTGCTGCTGGTGTTGCTGATCATCACCTTTGGCTGGCTGGTATTTGGCCGCTACGTGCTCAATGACACCCCCACCTGGGTCGAGCAGACGGCGCTTCTGAGCGTGGCCTACATCACCTTTCTCGGCGCCGCTGCCGGCGTTCGTCACAACAGCCACCTGTCCATCGACCTGCTGCGCGACAACATGCCGGCGCCGATCAAGGGTCTGATGCACCATCTGGCGGATCTGTTCGTGGTGGCCTTTGGCGGCTTCATGGCCTGGCAGGGCTGGCAGTTGATGATGACCAACCTGGCACGACCTATCCCGATGCTCGGACTCTCCGAAAGCTGGCGTGCCGCGCCGCTGGCGATCTGTGGCGCGCTGATGGTGCTGTTCGCTGTGGCCAACATCGTCAAGCGGCTTGGCGGCCGGCACAACCCGACCCAGGAGGACTGAGCATGGGACTCGCTATCGTTTTTGGACTCTTTGCCCTGGGACTGGCGGTCGGCGCTCCGGTGGCCTTTGCGGTAGGACTGGCAGCAGTAGGGGGCTTTCTCTATGAGGGACTGCCGCTGTTCGTGGCATTCCAGCGCATCCTCTCGGGCATTTCGGTGTTTTCCCTGCTGGCCATTCCGTTCTTTATCTTCGCCGGCGAGCTGATGCTGCACGGTGGTATTTCCCAGCGCCTGGTGCGTCTGGCCTCTGCCGCAGTGGGCCGGGTGCGCGGAGGGCTCGGGGTGGTCAATGTGACCTCTTCGATGCTGTTCGGCGGAATTTCCGGTTCCGCGGTGGCCGACACCTCAGCGCTCGGCTCCATCCTGATTCCGGTGATGAAGGAGAAGGGCTACGACGCGGACTACGCGGTCAACGTGACGGTGACCTCGTCGGTGGCCGGGGTGGTGATTCCGCCCAGCCACAACATGATCCTCTACGCCGTGGCGGCCGGCGGTGGCCTGTCCATCACCAAGCTGTTCATGGCGGGCATCGTGCCGGGCATCCTGATGTGTGGCCTGCTGGCCCTGGCCGCCTATCTGGTAGCGGTCAAGCGTGGTTACCAGGGCGAGCGCTTTCCGGGCTGGCAGGCGCTGGCGATCAGCTTTGCCGCCGCACTGCCAGGGTTGCTGACCGCGGTCATCATCGTGGGCGGCGTGCTGTCTGGCGTGCTGACGGTGACCGAGTCAGGCGCCTTCGGGGCCATCTACGCCATCGTCGTCACCGCTCTGGTCTATCGCGAGCTGCGCTGGGCATCGTTCAAGCAGGCGGTCTACCAGTCGGTGCGCACCACCGCGCTGGTGATGATCCTGGTCGGCTGCGCCTCGGCGTTCTCCTATCTGCTCGCCCTCTATAGCGTGCCGGAGTTGCTGTCCAACACGCTGCTCGGGATCACCGACAATCCGCTCGCCATCCTGCTGATGCTGAACCTGATCCTGCTGGCACTCGGCATGATCATGGACATGGCGGCGCTGATCCTGATCTGCACGCCGATCTTCCTGCCGATTGCCGCCCAGTTCGGCATGGATCCGATCCAGTTCGGCATCATGATGATGATGAATCTGGGGCTCGGGCTGTGCACGCCGCCGGTGGGTGCCTGCCTGTTTGTCGGCAGCGTGGTCGGCAAGATCAAGATCGAACAGACCGTTCGCACCATCTGGCCGTTTTACCTGGCGTTGTTCGCCGCCCTGATGCTGGTGACCTACGTTCCGGCACTGTCCATGGCGCTGCCCAACATGCTGGAGTGATGGCGACCATGCCAAGCCCCCTTCGACGAGGCGTCACACGCCGCTGACCACCTACAGGAAAAGAGGCACACCGATGAAGATCGCCAGGGTCGAGACCCATCTGCTGGATCATCCCCTTGAACAGGCCTTCGAAAGTGCTTCCATGCGCTTCGAACGCCGCCAGCACTGCCTGGTGGAGATCACCTGCGAAGACGGCACCGTCGGCTGGGGGGAGTGCCTCGGTCCGGCCCAGGCCAACGCCGCGGTGGTGGCCACCTACGCCGACACCCTGATCGGCGCCAACCCGCTGGAGCATGAAAAACTGTGGCTCGTGCTCTACAACCGGCTGCGTGACCAGGGCCAGCGGGGGCTGACCATGACGGCCCTCAGCGGCATCGACATCGCGCTGTGGGACATCAAGGGCAAGCACTACGGTGCCAGCGTGTCGGAGCTCTTGGGAGGGCGTTTTCGCGAACGCGTCCAGGCCTACGCCACCGGCTCCTTTCGTCGCGATGGCGTGGACCGGGTCAGTGATATCGCCGCGGAGGTGGCGGGCTACGCCGAGGAAGGCTTTCACGGGGTCAAGATCAAGATCGGCTTCAACGTCGAGGAAGATCTTCGGGTCATCGCCGCCGTGCGCGAGGCCATCGGTCCCGATCGGCGTCTGATGATCGATGCCAACCACGGCTATGACCTGCTGGAGGCCCTCGAGGTCGGCAAGCGGGCGGCGGCTTACGACGTCGACTGGTTCGAGGAACCGGTACTGCCGGAGCAGATTCATACCTATCGCGCGGTGCGCGATGGCCAGCCTCTACCGGTCGCCAGTGGCGAGAACTGGCATGGCCGCTACGCCATGCAGGAGCCGCTGGCCAGCCGCGCGATCGATATCTGCCAGCCCGACATATGCGGCGTCGGCGGCTTCACCGAGATGCGGCGCGTCGTGGATATGGCGGCGCTTCATGGCGTGCGTCTGATTCCCCATGTGTGGGGCACCGCCGTGTGCATCGCCGCCAGCCTTCAGGCCATGGCGGCGCTACCGCCCAATCCGCCCAGACGTGAGCCGATCGAACCCATCATGGAGTTTGATCGGACCCACAATCCCTTCCGTCAGGCCATTGTTACCCAGCCGCTGGAGCATCATCAGGGCTGGGTGGATATCCCCGACGGCCCTGGACTTGGCATCGAGATCGATCGCGACGCCCTGACACGTTTCGCCCTCAAGGAGACAAGACAGTGATACCGGCCAATACCCGTCCGCTGGAAGGGCGCGCGCCCAGGCTGAAGGCGCCCGCCGGCGCCACCGATTGCCATGCCCACCTGTTTCTGGAAGGCTTCGAGGGACACCCGCAGGCCGCGCCGATCAAGGAGCTCGCGACCCTCGAGGACTTCAGGCGCTATCAGCGCTGGATGGGGCTCGACAGGGTGGTCGTGACCCAGTCCAACGCCTATCAGTTCGACAATGGCGCCCTGCTTGAATCGCTCGACCAATTGGGGCTGGACAAGGCCCGCGGGGTCGCCGTCGTCAGTCCTGACACCCCAGTGGAAACCCTCGAAGACTGGCATGGCCGAGGTGTTCGCGGCGCACGCATCATGAACCTGGGCGGAGGCGCCATGCCGTTGGCTCGCCTGCCCGAGGTCGAGCCGTTGATCGCGCCCCTGGGGTGGCACCTGATGGTGCAGTTCAATGGCCGCGAGCTCGACCAGCACCTGCCGATGCTGGAACGTATCCAGTGCCCGTACATCATCGATCATATCGGCAAGTTCATCGATCCGGTGCCGGCCGATGATCCTCGCGTCGACGCCATCCTCAGGTTGCTCGATCGCGGCAATGCCTGGTTCAAGATCTGCGCCGGTTATGAAACCAGCCTGAGCGGAGGGCCCGACTACGACGACGTCGGCGCCATCGCCCGACGGGTCATCAACCACGCACCGGAGCGCATCCTCTGGGGCAGCAACTGGCCCCATGTCGGTGTCTCGCGAGATCAGTATCCCGACGACCCTGACCAGCTTGACGTACTGCTGGCCTGGGCCAATGAGCAGCAGCGCCAACGCATCCTGGTCGACAATCCCGCCGAACTGTACGGATTCGGTCGCTGAGGCGCGTATCACGAGACACGAGACACGACACGCGAGAAGGAATTCTGACATGTTGAATCGACTGCTGGTCACCGGCGCCGCCGGGGGCCTGGGCACCGCTCTGAGACCTCATTTGAGTCGCCTGGCGAAGGAGGTCCGCCTGTCCGACATGGTCGCCGTCGACCAGGACGTGACCCACGATACGCGCCATGAAGAGATCGTCACGGCAGACCTGACCAACGTCGATGCTGTCGCTCGCCTGGTGGAAGGCTGCGATGGTGTTATCCACCTCGGCGGTGTATCCGTGGAGCGCTCCTGGCAACAGATCCTGCCGGCCAACATCATGGGCACCTATCACCTCTATGAGGCGGTGCGCCGTCATGACAAGCCGCGGGTGGTATTCGCCAGTTCCAACCACGTCATCGGCTTCTACCCACAGCATCAGCGGCTGGACGCCAAGGTGCCGAAACGCCCGGATTCGCTCTATGGCGTGTCGAAAGGCTTCGGCGAGGACCTCGCCAGCCTGTACTTCGACAAGTTCGGGGTCGAGACCCTGGCGGTGCGTATTGGCTCCTGCTTTCCCGAGCCCGCCGATGCCCGCATGCTGGCCACCTGGATGAGCGTCGAGGATTTCATGGCGTTGCTCGAGCGCGCCTTCTGCGTCCCTGAACTGGGCTACACCGTGGTCTACGGCGCCTCCAACAACGCCGAACAATGGTGGGACAATCGCGAAGCAGGCTTTCTGGGCTGGGTGCCAAGGGACAGCTCCGAACCCTGGCGTGCCGAGATCGAGGCCAGGGGAGGGCGGTTGGCTCCCGATGACCCTTCGGTGCGCTTCCAGGGCGGCAAGTTTGCAGGCCAGGGCCATCCTGACGATGAATAGCCACTGAATCGTCGCGGAAAGCCACCAGGCATCCGTACACCGGGGACCTGACGCCATCGCCTTGATACACTGGCGTCCTGATAGTCAGTGCTGATATACAGCCCTGATAAATAGCCCTGAAAAGTAGCCCAGTGATAGCGCTTTGCGGCACGTCGCGTCATCGCCACGCGAACTGAAGAGGAATCGACCATGGCAGCCAAGCCAGCACCCCGCACGGAACCGGCACCGCTAAACGTCAAGAAGCTGACGCGTGAAGGCAGTCTGTCGATGAACGTGGCCGACCAGCTGGAAGGTCTGATCACCGCCGGAACCATCGCCGTCGGCGAGAAGCTGCCGACAGAAAGCGGCCTGTGTGATTCCTTCGGTGTCAGCAGGACGGTGATCCGCGAGGCGGTGGCTCATCTCAAGTCGCTGGGCCTGGTCGAGGCACGGCGTGGCGTCGGCACCACGGTGATCCGCGCCGCACCGGCCGAGGCCATGCCCGCCAAGCGGATTCGTCCGACCACCGTCGAAGATATTCTGCATGTCATCGAGCTGCGGCTTAATCTGGAGCCTGCGGCGGCGGCGTTGGCCGCCGAGCGCTTCGAGGTCGACGACGAGACTCGCCTGCGTGATACCCATGCGGCCTTCGTCAAGGCCCGTCAGCAGCGTAGTCAGGCTCGCAACGAGGACTTCGAGTTCCACCACGCGATTGCCAGGGCCACCCACAATCCGTTCTTCCCTCAGGCGCTGGAGCAGCTCAACCTGAGCGCGATTCCACGCTCGAAGCTCGCGACCAGCGAGGTCAATACCGACTCCACCAGCACCTATCTCAAGCGCGTGGAAGCCGAGCACCAGGACGTTCTCGACGCGATCCTGTCACGCGACCCCGACGCCGCCAGAGCCGCCATGGCGCGCCACCTGGAACGCGCCCGGGAGACTTACCAGCAGTTCAAGGAGAAGGGTTGAGTCAGTGCCGGCCGCCAGTACGTCAGTTGTCATCGGTTGACGCAGTCCGCTCGACAGGACTGCCAGTTCGATGATCTAAATCCGTTGGGCTCGGTGGGAAGCTACCGCCGAGTTCGAGGTAAGTTCGAGGTAGATAAGGACAGCGATTGACGCGGGGTTCTGGTGACAAGAGGCTGTTATCAGCCTTCACAAGCTTTCATGACCCATGGTTCGCATAATCTATATTATGTTAAATGAGGTATTTGCCGGTTCTCCCGGACAAGCCTCTGATGCTCTGCTGCCTCCCCTTTGGCGCTTGCGGTCTCCATGTCGCTCGTCTGGCTGCTTTTCCATCCTGCCCAACCCAGCGACGCTTCCTCTCCGCTGGCTAGCTGGCAGGAACCTCACGTTCGATTTCACATCGTGCCACACCGTCGTCTGAAACCCGTCCTCCGGCATCCAGGCAGGCGTCCTGGAGATGCCAGAGCTGGTAGCGGCTTCCTGCGTAGAACCCCATGACGAGTCCGGCGACCAGCGCCGTGGTGACGATAATCGCTATCGTGCGTCTTCCCTGACGATGTCTGGCTGCCATGGTGATGTCCGGATAGAAAAGATCTTGCTGACCGACGGTGATCAGTCGCCCAACGCTTCCAGCACCAGTTCGGCCACGCGTCGGCCCGAGGCTGGATTTTGCCCGGTGACCAGCCGCTCATCGACTACGGCGAATGGCTCCCAGGCGCGATCCGCCTTCAAATAGAGCCCGCCACGCTCGACAAGCTCCGTTTCGGTAAGAAACGGCACGATGTCGTCGAGCTTGGCCAGGTGCTCCTCGTGATTGGAAAAGCCGGTCACCTTCATGCCCTTGATCAGGTATTCCCCATCATCCCGGGTCACATTGAGCAAGCCCACGGCACCGTGACACACAGAGGATACAATACCGCCTGCCTCGTAGATGTCCCGACACAGGCGTTGGAGCGTCTCGTTGCCCGGAAAGTCCCAGATGACCCCATGCCCGCCCGCCAGATAGATTGCCCGATAGTCCGCTGCGTTGACCTCGTCCAGGGCCAGCGTCGTACCCAGGCGGTTCATGAAGTCCTTGTTCTGATAGTAGTCCCAGTCAATCGCCTCGGCGGCCGCCAGACTGTGGGGATCGATGGGCGTATAGCCCCCCTTGGGGCTTGCGATGTCGCAGGTCCAGCCAGCCTGTTCGACATGATCGATGAAATGCACGGCTTCACCTAGCCACAGACCCGTGGCTCGATCATGATTGGGATACTTGGCGTGACTGGTCACTACCACAAGAATCTTGTTATCCATGGCGAGGGCTCCGACGAGAACGTTGAACCTTTTAGTCGACTCTGTCGCTATCTTGTTGCGTTATTGTAGTCAGCCTCGTGCTAGCTTCAGCAAAGCACGAAAGGTTCTGCATAGTAGAAGCGGAATGCCCAAGGGCGTGTATAGGGACTTGTGTAGCCGCCAATACTCAGGCAACCCCTTGGGTCTATTGTCCCGATTTCTGATGAGGTAGACACGGGCCCTGCCCAGTAGACACCCTTGCGCTTTTTCAGGGGTGCGGGCTCGGGATTGTGGGCGGTTCTGAGCAGTACAGCGGAGCACCTGAGGCGTGATCAACCCGGCCCCAGCATGGACAGCGCTGGCGTCGCTCCTTATCATCGCTTCAATTTGTCTCGTTCGATGGGCTTCTTCGGGAGCGATCTTTGCGAGTCTCACCATTTTTGTCGATGCCGATACAAGGACGCTAGCGTCATGCCCCTCCGACCGACTTGTTTTCTTTCCTTGGCCGCCGCCGCGATGCTCGGTGGCTGTGCACTGGCACCGGTCGACGCTCCGCCTCCCCCCGAACCTCTCACGCCTTCGGAATTCCACGCCGAGATCCGAGGGCTCGAGACGCGCCTGGCGGGACGCTGCGACCTGACCCATGACATGCTAAGTGAGCAGGCAGCGCAGGATCGCCGCATGACCGCCGATATCCGTGAGGTAGGCAGCCTGCTGCGTGGCGTACGCCAGGATCTGGCCGGGCTCGAGCGCGGCAGCTCGGACCCAGGCCCTCAGATGACGCAGTGTGAGGTCAGTTCCGAGTCCGGTATCGACAACAAGGAACTGCTGGGTCGCAGCGAGTGGGTTGGCTTGCCCGATGTGGGCACCTATCTGAAGGCGCGGATCGACTCCGGGGCCAATACCTCATCGCTGTCCGCTACCGATGTCACCACCTTCGAACGGGATGGCGACGAATGGGTGCGCTTCAAGCTGGGCCTCAATGAAGAGGATTCGGTGGTCGAGGCCGTGCGCGATGAATGGATCGAGGCACCGGTAGAACGCAAGGTGACCATCGTCCAGGCCAATGGTGAAGAAAGCCGCCCCGTGGTCAGTCTGCTGATGACCCTCGGCCCGCTGCGTGAACAGGTCGAATTCACCCTGAACGACCGCACCCACCTGAGCTATCCCGTCCTGCTTGGCCGTCGTTTCCTGTTGGATATCGCCGTCATCGACGTGGCCCGCCACTACCTGCACGACCGTCCCGAATTCCCAGGAGGGGAATCGGCCAGCGAAGCCGCCGACGAGGAAGCGGCCGATCGTGATGATCAGGAACAGCCCTGAGATAACGCAGTGTGCCGACGCCCCGGGGCGTCGGCCTTTCGCTCCCGATTAAGGAAGACCCATGTCCAGACTGCCCTTTTATCTGATCGTCGCCCTGCTGATGGTGGTTGGCATCGCGATGAGCATTCACCGCCACGTGGAATTCGAGGTCCCCTGGACGCCGGGTGAACAGCGCCAGGTCTGGGAAATCGAGGCTCAGGTCACCTTCGATGGCCAGGGCGAGCCGGCCAAGGTGGACATGGCCCTGCCCTCCTCTCAGGCCGGTTTTCGGGTGCTGACCGAGCACACCGCCTCACCGGGTTACGGCCTGGCGTTCCTGCAGGAAAACGGCGCACGTCGCGCCGAGTGGTCCACCCGCGAGGCGGTGGGCGATCAGCGCCTCTACTACACCGCCCAGGTACTGGTGACCGAAGGTGCCCGCAAGGCAACTGCTCCGCCCCCGCCGCCGCCGGTGACCGATGTCGCCTGGGAGCGTCCCTACGACACCGCCGCCCAGCAGGTGATCGACCGCGCCTGGGCACGCTCGTCCGACGCCTTTACCTTCGCCCGTGAATTGCTGAGCGAATTCGCCGATGACCGCCAGGGGGAAAATGCCAGGCTACTGCTGACCCAGTTCGATCGTGTGCCGCTGGCCGTGCGCCTGTTGAACCAGGCCGGCGTTGCCGCACGTGAGGTCAGTGGCCTGATGCTCGACAGCGGCCGTCGGCGTCAGAGCCTGACCTCGTGGATACAGGTCTATGACGGCGACAAGCGCGCACTGTTCAATCCGGCCACCGGCGAACAGGGCAAGCCCGACAACCTGTTGATGTGGGAAAGCGCTGGCAATGCCGTGCTCGAGGTGGAAGGCGGTCGCGATTCACGTATTTCCTTCTCCATGCTGGTACGCAACCAGCCCGCCGCGGCGGCAGTGCGCAGCCAGCTCGCCGAGGACAGCGATACCCTGCTCAACTTCTCGATCCACAGCTTGCCGCTCGAGGAGCAGGCGCTGTTCCAGACCATCCTGCTGATCCCGATCGGTGCGCTGGTGGTGGTGCTGCTGCGGGTGCTGATCGGCATCAAGACGTCCGGTACCTTCATGCCGGTACTGATTGCCCTGGCCTTCATCCAGACCACCCTGCTCACCGGCCTGGTCGGGTTTCTGCTGGTGGTGGCCGTCGGTCTGGTCATCCGCAGCTATCTGTCACACTTGAATCTATTGCTGGTGGCCAGGGTGACGGCGGTGATAATAACGGTGATAGCGATCATCTCGATCTTCACCGTGCTGTCCTATCGCTTTGGCCTCAATGCGGGCCTGACGATCACCTTCTTCCCGATGATCATCCTGTCCTGGACCATCGAACGGATGTCGATCCTGTGGGAAGAAGAAGGCCCCAAGGAGGTGCTGATCCAGGGCGGCGGCAGCCTGCTGACCGCGGTACTGGCCTATCTGGCGATGAACAATCCGTGGATTCGCCACATCACCTTCAACTTCCTCGGCCTGCAGCTCATCCTGATGGCGCTGATCCTGCTGCTGGGCAACTACACCGGTTACCGGCTGCTCGAACTGCGTCGTTTCAAGCCGGTCACGGAGGACTGAGCCATGCTCAACTGGACCAGTCCCGGCAAGCTCAAGGCCAAGGGCATCATCGGCATGAACCGGCGTAACATCCGTTACATCGGTCGCTACAACAGTCGCAAGCTGTATCCGCTGGTGGATGACAAGCTCAAGACCAAGCTGCTGGCACAGGAATACGGCATCACCACGCCGGAGCATATCGGCACGGTGTCGACCCAGTTTAGTGTCAAGCACATCAGCGAGATGCTGGCGGGCCACAACGGTTTTGTGATCAAGCCGGCCAAGGGCAGCGGCGGCAAGGGCATCCTGGTCATCGAGCGCGTCGAGGGCAAGCACTTCATCAAGCCCAGCGGCGCTGAGCTGGATATCGAGGATGTCGAACGCCACGTCTCCAATATCCTTTCGGGGCTCTATTCGCTTGGGGGCTCCCCGGACGTTGCCCTGGTCGAGGGGCTGATCAACTTCGATACCACCTTCGCTGCCTATACCTACGAAGGCGTCCCGGATATCCGTGTCATCGTGTTCAAGGGCTACCCGGTGATGGCGATGATGCGGCTGTCCACCGCCGCCTCCGACGGCAAGGCCAACCTGCACCAGGGCGCGGTGGGCGTCGGCATCGATATCGCCAGCGGGCGCGCCGTCCGAGGCGTCCAGTTCGATCGTTCGCGCACCGATCATCCCGATACCGGCCACGAACTGGCCAGCCTGCAGATCACTGGCTGGACCACCCTTCTCGAGCTCGCTTCCGGCTGCTACGAGATGACCGGGCTTGGCTATCTCGGCACCGATATGGTGCTCGATCGTGACCGCGGCCCCATGTTGCTCGAGCTGAACGCCCGCCCTGGCCTGGCGATCCAGATGGCCAATGGCGAAGGCTTGCGGCGACGCCTCGATCTGATCGAGGCGCAGACCGAGGAGCGCAGCGCTGCCGAGCGGGTGGCCTTCGCCCAGCACCACTTCGCCCGCCAGGGCGAGCTGCAGGAAGCCCCGGCAGAAGCCATTTGACAGTTTCGCGTGTCTGGCCCGCCGGCGGGCCAGCGCGTAGACTAGGTTGCCGCTTCGTGAATATTGGACCCCATGACCGAAACCGCCCTGCTACAACAGGCTGAAGCTCACTGCGCACATCGTGGCGTGCGCTTCACCCCCATCCGGCGACGTGTACTGGAACTGATCGGTGAGGCCAGTGGCGGCCTCAAGGCTTACGATCTGCTGGATCGGCTAGCCAAGGATCACGCCGCCGCGCGCCCCCCGACGGTGTACCGTGCGCTGGAGTTCCTGATCGAACAGGGGCTGGTACATCGCATCGAGTCGCTCAATGCCTACGTCGCCTGTCCCTGCCCCGAGCATGCCCATCGCTTCCAGTTGCTGATCTGCCGGGACTGCGGGCGCGTCGAGGAATTGCACCTCGACGAGATCAACGAGCAACTGGCAAGCCGTGCCAGAACGCTGGGCTTCCAGGTACAGCGCCAGACCATCGAACTGCTTGGCCTGTGCCAGGCCTGCCAAGGCGGCAACAACGATGGTGCCGAGGAGCGTGCCGACGCCACCGCTGATCCAGTCAATACAGCCTCTTCCACCCCCAAGGACGCCACCTGAGCCCCATGACCGATCTGCTCAAACGCCTCGAGCGCGAACCCTGCGATAGCCGTCATTCTCTCGAAGAGGTGCTGGCCAATGTGCGATTCAACGGCGATGGCCTGCTGCCGGCGATCGCCCAGCAGCACGATAGCGGCGAAGTGCTGATGATGGCGTGGATGAACCGGGAGGCGCTGGAGGAAACACTGCGCACTGGCCGGGTATGCTACTACTCCCGCTCCCGCGCCAAGCTGTGGCGCAAGGGCGAGTCTTCCGGCCAGCAGCAGCATCTCAGGAGTGCGTCGCTGGACTGTGACGGCGATACGCTGCTGCTGCAGGTCGAGCAGACCGGTCCTGCCTGCCATACCGGCCGGCGTAGCTGTTTCTATCTGTCCCTGGAAGCTGACAGCGCCCGCATCAACAGCGCTGCGCTGATCGATCCCGATGAGCTCTACACCAAGGGATCCTGAGTCACCCGCGACGGCCGGGGCTGACAGCGGCCGTGGTCGCGATGATCGATCGCCCCCCGCGCAGGAGCCATCACCCCGGGCGCGCGGACCGAAGCGCTGGCTGGCATGGCCGTTACTGGCGCTGATTCGCCTCTACCAGGGTGTCATCAGCCCATTGCTGGGCCCACGCTGTCGCTACTGGCCAAGCTGCTCGCACTACAGTCACGAAGCCATAACGGTTCACGGTCCGATACGGGGCGGTTGGCTAGCGCTCAAGCGTATTCTGCGCTGCCATCCTGGCGCCAAGGGCGGCATCGATCCCGTGCCTGGCGGGCCCAGCGAGAGGCTTTGCCGCCAGGATCCGGAGCTCGACG
The DNA here is from genome assembly GCF_003056325.1 of Halomonas sp. BN3-1. NCBI lineage: Bacteria > Pseudomonadati > Pseudomonadota > Gammaproteobacteria > Oceanospirillales > Halomonadaceae > Halomonas > Halomonas sp. BN3-1. The sequence goes on from NZ_PYVV01000001.1 coordinate 823,778, forward strand.
AGCGGTTTCAGGTGCGCGGCGACAGCGAATCGAAGTCCGCGGACTGACGCGGGCGCCTCGTCGACGCCCAGGGTTCAAGGGTCAGGCGGCTTCCTGCTCAGCGACGCGATAGATGCGCTCGAGCATGGCGTTGAGGCCATTACTGCGGGTCGGCGACAGGTGCTTGTCGAGGCCCAGGTCCTTGAGAAAATGCGGACTGGTGGCGAGGATGTCGCTGGGCTTTCGATCGTTGTAGATGCGCATCAGCACGGCGATCAGCCCTGACACGATGGCGGCGTCCGAGATGGCGGCAAAGTGCAGGGTGTCGCCCTGGCGCTCGTGGTGCATCCACACATTGGACTGACAGCCCTGAATCTTCAGCTCGTCACGCTTGTGCTCATCGGGGAAGGCCGGCAGTGCCTTGCCCATGTCGATGATGTACTGATAGCGGTCCATCCAGTTGTCGAACAGTTCAAACTCTTCCAGCAGTTCCTGCTGGGCCTGTTCTGCGGTACTCGTCGTGGTCATGGTGACTCCCTAGAATGCTGCCAGGATTATACCTGCCAGGCCCCGCCGTCGTCCTCCCCCGGTCAGCCCCGGTTCGGAGAACCCGGCCAGGCGTCATGCTAGAATTCGCCCTGAGCGGGTGACAACGGAGCACTCGCTGTCGCTCGCCGCCTAAGCTACATAAAGAGATCGACATGCAAGCGCCAGCCCCCCAAGGACAGGGCCCGCATCGCTCACGTGATAGACGACTCGATGCACTGGAAAAGGAGCTCGACCAGTATCTGGGCTCGTCACGGGCCGACAAGACCGGCACGCCGGCCTCCGAGCGAGGCCTGACGCAGCAGCAGCTGGAAGAAATCATCGCTCACCTAGCTGCCCAGCGGCGGGCCAAGCGAGCGGCCATCCTTACCAATTTGCTGGATCTGGCCGATCGCGCGGGCACAACCGTCGGCGCACTTTCGCTGATTGCGCTGTTCTTCGCCGACAAGGATAGCTCGGGGGCGACGCTGGTGGTGGCCAGCACGGCCAAACCGCTTTGGGGCGCCTTCGTTGGCTTTGGGCTGGCACTCGTGGCATCCTATGCCAAGGCCCTGCTCACCTGGAGGGACAAGTGATGACATTCCATATCGCCATGCTGATCATGCTGGGCGCCACCTTGGCGCTGGCGGTGGCCGCCTACCGACTCGACCGTGGCTACAAGTCCGACGTCAAGGCGCTCACCGAGCACGCCAATCGTTATATCGCCCGAAAGCGCGGCCCCCTCGAGCACTAGGATTGCCTGGTTGGCTCCATTGGCGGGCTCTGCTAGCCGCCCTCAGCCAGAAACCTGTCCAGGGGGGGGGGGCTGTTTCTTCATTCCTTATTCTCCCCCCTTCCCTTGACCCCATCTTGGTCCTTCTGCCTGGCCAAGGCCGTGCAGCGACTGCTGGCGATGCCACTCCTCGTCTTCGGTGTGAAGGTAGCGTGACGTCGTCTCCAGGCGTGAGTGACGTGCCGACTGCGCCAGATATCGAAGCTCCACGCCCGCCTGGGCCTGATGGGTCAGAGCGGTATGCCTGAGCCAGTGCGGCGTAGCCTGTCGTAGCCGTGCCACCGCCTGGGGATCTCCGCCCTGCTCTTCCAGGCAGTCCGCGGCCTGGCTGAAGGTCGTGCGTATCAGTCGGTACAACTGGTTGTCCCCCAGCGCGGTCTTACCATCCAGGCGTCTCAACAGTGGCGCTGGATCCCCGGCGGGATCGGCCGGCTCGCCGTAGAGCGTCCGTGCCTCCCGGACCAGCTCGATCATGTCGGGCGGCACCGGAATCTCGGCAAACTTGCCGCCCTTGCCAACCACCTGCCACCACCAGCGCCCTTCCCGCCTCACCAGATCCTCCATGCGCGCCTGGCTCATCTCGTTGATCCGCGGGGCCAGCAGGTAGGCAAAGCCGAACACCAGCCGCCGCCTGGTCCAGAGAAATCTGGCTCGTCGGTCGGCACCTTGCTCCAGTGGCTCATTGAGCCAGGCCCACAACCAGTCCCACAGCGGACGCTCCAGATAGCGCTCGACACGCCGCTGACCATTGTTGAGTCGCCTACGCTTGTCGCGCATCAATCGAAACGGGTTGCGCGACAGCCAGCCCGCCTCGACCAGCCAGGCCATCATGCCTTGCAGGATCACCAGGCTCTGGCGTCGACTTGCCGGCGACAGGGGGCCGCGAAACGGCCGCCAGCGAGGATCCTGACGCGGCCTGACCGGGCCTACCCACTGGTCACGGGGGCGCGGGTCGGCGAGAAAGGCCTCGAACTCATCCAGGTGAGCCCGGGTCATCTGGGCCAGCGAAAGGCGGCGCTCTTCAAGCCACAGCAGCAGCCGCTCGGCCTCGCGGCGGTAGGCGCGCTGGGTCTGCGCACTGCCGCCGTATTCGGCAAGCCAGTGGGCCACCGCCTGCCAGTCATCTTCCGCCTCGATCAGGGCCTGCGGGGACGACGAAGACGGTAATTCGCCCTCGACCAGGGTGCCTCCCGGCGTGCTGTCGAAGACCGCCCTGCCGTCCTGTGCCTGTATCGGAGGTGTCTTGCTCATATGACCTGCCCATTGGCTTGCGCCATTGCGTGTCGTCGCTTGGCGCGGCTGAATAGATAAAAAGTCCTGCTGACCAGCTGGCCGCTCAAGACACAGATGGCCACATCCGGTTGCGCGCGGCCAATGTGCAAGAACGCGATAGCGCGCAGCCTGGTTGCGCCGGTATCTGGGGGTCTCGGGTATGCTGACGTATGAACGACAGGGAGCCGTCGAGATCGATCATGAGTCACAACCAGCATTTCGTTGCCCGTGGCTTCGGGGACTTCGTTGACCGGGTTGGTGCCACCATCGCGGCACTCAGTGTCATGGGCGGCCTGTTCACGTCTCAGATGCCCGCACTCCTTTCGCTCGCGGGGGTGCTGCTGGGGATTGGCTGTGCAGCTCTCGGAATCACTACTAAGAAGAGGTTTTCCTCTGAGGAGGACGTATGACACCAGATATTCTCGAATCCCTGAAGACGTTCCTGTTCGTGGCTTCGCCGCTGATCATTCTGGCGCTTGGAACGGCAGCTTATGCCAAGTGGCGTGGGCATAACCCTTGATGCCCTGCTGTCAGGGTGGCTTGACCGCTACTCACCTGCCAGCCGCCCTCTCCCGCCCTCGTGCTTCTCTACTTTTGCCGCTCTCTATTCTGGCCTTTCCCTGCTGCTCTAGCTCTTCTCTAGCCATTCTCCGCTCTCGCTTTCCCCGGTCTGGCGCTGCCATGCCCGCGCTCTTTCCTGGTCTCGTTTTTCCCTGCTTTAACCCAGCCTAAGGCTGCCTCGTCGTGCGAGCATGAAAATCTTGTAACGCATTGATTTTAAACTAGCTATTATCCGAAGAAGAACTTCTCCCATAGACGCTCTCTACGCGCCGTTCTTCGCCGTCAACGAGAATTCACGCCGCTTCTACCGCTGCAACCAACTCGCAGCAGCCCTTCCCGCGCTATACGACGCCAACTTCTCCCATGCATCCGCAACGAGCGCTGATCGCTTTAGTCTGCCCCTGTAGGCCCATAAATTCAAGATAAGGCGCGTAATCTTGATTTAATGTCGCTTATCATAAATATTCCTACGTATTTACGCTTTATGTAATTACACGTACTATCGCCTTTGCTAAATGGAAATGATGGCTGGCGGCATCAGCCGCCCCCTCACGGAGCAGGCAGGGGTTCGCAGGAATGTGAGCACCGCTCACGTGACGACACCGCAAGGCAGTGCCAACGGGTGTCACAGAAAGCGAACCGGAGCATGGCGAGCGAGGGGGCATTCAGGCATGATCAGCCGCTGGCGGAATCGACCACCGCACAAGGAGAGCTTCATGGCCCGTACCGGGATCACCTACGACGACGTTCAACGAGCGGTGGATACTCTGCTCAAGCAGCAGGAAGCCCCCAGCGTTCAGAAGGTCCGAGAGATACTCGGCACCGGCAGCTTCACCACCATCAGCGAACATCTGCGCGAATGGCGTTCACGCCGGGAAGAGCGACGAGACGTTCCGCCACCCCAGGGGATGCCCGTGGAGCTTCAGGGACTGGCCGAAGAGCTCTGGAGCAAGGCCCAGGAGGCGGCGGCGGAAAACCTGGCCCACTATCGCCAGGAGGCCGATCGCAACGTGGAAGGCGCGCTTGAAAAGGTGGCCGCCGCCGATCGTCGCGCCGAAGACGCCGAACAGCGCGAAAGCGCCCTGTCGGCCCATCTGTCATCCATGGAGCAGCGCCTGCAGGAGGCGGCCTCGGAATCGGCAAGGCTGGCGAGCGCCAATCAGTCGCTGGAGCAGCAGCTCATCAAGGAAGGCGAGCGCGCCACCCAGCTCGAAGCTCAGCTTGATCGTCTGCAGCAGGACAAGGAGCGTGAAGGCAGGGAGTACCAGCAGGCACTGGATGACCAGCAGAAGCAGCATCGCGAGCGCCTGGCCCAGGAAGAACAGCGCCACGAGGCCGCCGAGGCGCGGCTGATGGCCATGCTGGACGAGGCACGCCAGGAACGACAAAGTGCGGAAAAGGCCCATGCCCAGCGGCTCAAGCAGGCCGATCAGCGCCAGGAGGTGTTGCAGCAGCAGCTTCAGGCACTGCGGGGCGAACTGTCAGAAGAGGAAAAGCGCCACCGCGAGACGCAGATGGAGCGCTCGCGAGCCGAGGAGAACCTGCGCGCTCGAGGCCACGAGGTAGACCTGCTCAACGAGCGTATCGAAGAGCAGAGGCGGCTGCTGGCGAATCAGTCAGAGCGACTCAAGGCGCTCGAGGCCAAGCTTGACGAGAAGATCTGGGCGCTGGCCAGACAGCAGCGCGAACGCCCCGATGACAACGAAGGCACATCCAGCGGAAACGCCAAACAACAGACCTCTTCGCCCTAGGGCAGCGCCTCCAGGATTCAGGCAGCGGCCTTGCCGTGTGATTGCATAGGGTGGCGTTCACACGGCAAGCCCGGGATCCAGCGCAGCGGCACTGCAAACCAGAAGTCGCCATTCATGGCCCAAGCGACGTGCACCGCCTCCTTCAATGCCCGATTTGCGGCGTTGCCAAGGCACAGCTTGCTCGACATGTCGTTTTCCTGCGTAAGCCCTTTCTGAAAACGCCTTTCCCCTGCTGCCCGGGCCCCGTCCCGCCGGTAAGATCCTCCAGATTCGGACTGACGGAATCGTTCAGGGAGGAACCGCCATGCCATCTGCTCCCCATCATTTGTGCTCATCGCTGCGTCTTCCATCGGCGCCCACCGAGTGGGCACGTTTGGCAGGAGGGTGCTGAGCATGGACGACCCCTCCTGGTCCTCGTATCGCCCAAGCGACCTGCTGGGTCCCTTTGACGTCACACTGAGTCAGGATCAGCGCCTGCTCAAGTTTCATCTGGCCGGGCAATCGCTGATCCCTCATCGCCTGGTCGGTGAAGAGGCCATTTCGCGCCCCTTCTGCTACACCCTCGACGTGATCTCCCAGCGCGGCGACATCGAGCTCAAGTCGCTGATCGCCCAGCCGGCATTGATCGAGATCCGCCAGGCCGACGGCGGCTACCGTCCGCTCTCTGGCCTGGTCGACACCGCCGCCCTGCTCGGCGAAGACGGCGGCGTCTACTACTACCAACTGGTGCTGGTGCCCTGGCTATCCATGTTGAGCCTCGGTCGTGACAGCCGCATCTTCCAGGACAAGACGGTCATAGAGGTGATCGAGGCGGTGTTCCAGGGCCACGAGATCGCCAAGGGGCGCTACCGCTTTGATCTTCGTCGCGACTACCCCACGCGCAGCTACTGCGTGCAGTACCGAGAGAGCAACTTCCACTTCGTCAACCGGCTGATGGAACAAGAAGGACTGTTTTTCTATTTCAGCCATGGCGGAGGCGATCACTGCCTGGTGATCACCGACAGCGTAGATACCTGCCCAGCGGTCACCCCCCAGGCCATCCGCTTCCATCGCCAGGCCGCCACCGAGGCCGAGGACGCACTGACCCAGTGGGGTGGGCGCCGTCAGCAGCAGCCCACCCGCGTAAGCCTCGCCACCTTCAACTACAAGCAGCCTCGCCACCCCAGCGACATCGCCCAGGACACCATCCGTGACCAGGGTCACCTGCCGGACACCGAGGTCTACGATTATCCAGGCGAGTACTACTACCCGGACCACCGTCGCGGTGAACGACTGGGGGTCAATCGTCTGGAAGCCCTGGAATCCTGCGCCAAGCGCTTCCATGGCGCCGGTGGCGCCCGCCAGCTTCAGGTAGGCGGCCACTTCACCCTGACCCAGCATGGCCAACATGAGCGCGGCGACGACAGCGAGCGCGAGTTCCTGGTGCTGGGCCTCAGCGTGCATGCCGAGAATGCCCTGCCGGTATCGGCGCATCTGTCGACCCTGCCCGGAAGCTTGCAGGAACAGCTCGATCAGGCGCGTCGCGCCCACGGGCTGGGTCTCTCGGATAAAGGCTCCAGCCTCCACCGTGACGATTACCAGCGCACCGGCACCGGCCACTATCTGGTCGACATCGAGACCCAGCGCCTGTGCCTGCCCTATCGCTCGAGCCTCGACCATCCGCGCCCGGTGATGGGTGGCCCCCAGACCGCCACCGTGGTGGGGCCGGAAGGCGAGGAAATCCATACCGACGGGCTCAACCGGGTCAAGGTGCAGTTTCACTGGGACCGGCTGGGTCACCACGACGCTGGCTCGAGCTGCTGGCTGAGGGTCAGCGAGCCCAACGCCAGCGCCGGCTGGGGCGCGGTCTTTGTCCCGCGCATCGGCCAGGAGGTGATCGTTGACTTCCTCGAGGGCGACCCGGATCGCCCTTTGATCACCGGTCGGGTCTACAACGGCGATGAACGTCCGGAATGGCACTCCAACGGCCTGCTGTCGGGCTTCAAGTCGAAGACCTATCGCGGTGGCAAGTACAACGAGCTGGTGTTCGATGACGCCACCGACCAGGAGCGGGTGCGGCTCAACTCCGAGCACGCCAAGAGCCAGTTGAACCTCGGCTATCTGATCCACCAGCACGGCAATACCCGCGGCGACTTTCGCGGCACCGGCTTCGAGCTGCGCACCGACGCCTACGGCGCCGTGCGCGCCAACCAGGGCCTGTTGGTCAGCAGCTGGGGACAGCTTGGTGCCAACGGTGAGCAGCTCGACATGCGCCCCGCCTGGCGCGAGCTACAAAGCGCCTGGCAGCTTGCCGACAGCCTCAGCGACAGCGCTGTCGACCACGACGCCGAGGCGCTTGCCAGCCGCACCGACCTGCACAAGGCCAGCGACGACGCCCAGGAGCGCCACGGTAGTGCCGACTCTGCCACAGCCTTCGACGGCAGCAGTGCGACAACGGCAAGCAAAGGTGGGCGTGGCGAGGCCGCGCGACTCAAGGAGCCCTGGCTGCAATTGGCCTCCCCGGCGGGCATCGCCATCAGCACCCCCCAGTCCACTCACCTGGCCCAAGGCAAGTCACTGAGCGTCACCGCAAGCGAGGACATCAACCTGGCCGCCGGCAAACGCCTGGTCGCCAGCATCGCCGACCGGCTGTCGCTGTTCGTCCAACGCGCCGGGATCAAGCTGTTCGCCGCCCAGGGCAAGGTCGAAGTGCAGGCCCAGAGCGACGAGATGGCACTGACTGCAGAGAAAAAGCTCAGCATCACCTCCACCGAAGACGCCGTGCACATTGCCGCTGCCGAGGAAGTGCTGCTGACCTGCGGTGGCGGCTATATCCGACTCAAGGGCGGCGACATCGAAATTCACGCCCCCGGCACTATCGACGTCAAGGGCAGCCAGCACCTGTTTGGCGGGCCCACGAGTCTGAGTTATCCGCTGGACAACCTTCCTGAAACCGAACCCTCCAACCTGGATCTTGAACACCTCTATGGCAACGGTCGGCCGGTGCCCGGCGCCCGCTATCGCGCTTTCCTCGCCGATGGCTCGGTACGCCAAGGGGTGCTGGACGCCGCCGGCAAGGCAACGCTGTCTGGGCTGCCTCTGGGGGGTGTCCAGGTCGAGTACTTCCAGGACCCGCGAGAAATCGACAAGCGGCCCCAGGCATGGCCCAGCAAGGTACCGATCAAGCCAACGTATGCCACGACGTCCGGCGATACCCAGGCCGCCGTATCGGGCAGCGCCGGTGGCCTGGGGTCGACCAGCCAACCAGCGCCCAGCCTCCTCCAGTCTCCTGGCTGGGCCGGCGGAACGTCCGGAAGAATGCCAAGCACTTCCGGCGCGGGTCTATCGTCGCCAGGTTGGCCCAAGGGGCCTCCGCTGCCAACCATCCCAGGTGACATCCCGAGCGATCTTCCGGGGCGTGTCGGTCAGCAAGCCAGGACACAACTCGAAAAAATCGCGCAGGAGAAGCTTCAGGAGCAGCTCCCAGGGCTTGGCAATACCGAGCTGTCATCACCCGGCTGGAAGGGTGACGTCCCCACCAGGCCGACATTCGGCGACCTCAAGGAGCGCCCCCATGCTCAGGACCCCGATCTGACGTCGCCAGGCTGGCCTGGTGGATCACCGAAGAAACGCTCCTGAGTCGACAGGCCAATATCGCCAAGGGGCGCGGTGGGTAGCGGTCAATACCTCACTGAATGCATCAGGGATGGCGCCCTCTTGTGGGGACATAAGGAAGGAAACTTAGCATGGCCGCGAGAACAAGCTGGGGCAACCACGTCATTCCAGGTTTGGACCACGATCCTCTGAAAGAGGCACTCAATCACCGCCGGGTGATCACCGCCGAGCCCTACAGCGAAGGCGAGACCCCGGAAGCCGTGATAATGATGGACGTGGAGGAAGGTTCCGTCACGGTACTCGACGTGGTCGTCCAGGCCGCCTACATGCTGCCGGTGGTCGGTAACGTCATGGCCATCGGCGACGTCGCCCGCGACGTGGTAGACCTCGATGGCAACGACGCAGACGGCACGCCGAACTACCAGAACGTCTGGCTCTGGGCGGTGCTGGTGATCGACGCCATCGGTCTGGTGCCCGCCTTTGGCAACGCCTCCCGACCTGCACGTGCGGGGATCCGCGAAGGCATACAGGCGTTTGCCCGCGGTGAAGGCGTCGA